>JBARFX010000069.1:0-5416 GCA_049797655.1 Candidatus Acidiferrales bacterium
GCGATGGCGGCCGCGTCCGCCGCGACGTCCCCGGCGCCGTTTTTTCTTGGCGCCGCCGGCGACGGACGTTGCGTCCGCGCTATTCCCTGGCGCCGCTTCTGACGATTCGGCGGCTTCTTCGCTCGCATCGGCGCTAACGTCCGGAATTTCGCCAAGCACGGGAACTTCGATTGGCTGCTCGGATTCTTCACGCATGCTGGCGCGAGCTACCTGCGGTTCGGGAGCGGGTTCTGCGCCGGGAGCGGGAAGCTCGATTCCCAGGCGCGCGAGCGCTTCTTCGGCTTTCTTTTTCCAGTCGGCGCGCCGGAAACGTTGCGCGGAAATGATGTACCAGCGGCCCGCTTCTTCGATGCGCCCGGCCTTTTCTTCGATCGCGCCGAGTTCCCATGCGACCATTGCGTCGCGCGTGCGCTGGTAAAGTTCGGAGAGTTTGGAAGGCGCGTCCGGGCTGTTCTTCGCCTTGCGGATGCGCGCTTGAATCTGTCGCCAATCAGCCATGTGGAAGCATTGTAGCGCCTATGGACACCTAGGCCAATGGAGGAAAGTTCGCGGAAGCGCCGCCGAAGCGCAAGGTCATGGCATGATTGGCGCATGACTCCGGCGGAACGAACTCGGTGGATTTGCAAGCGAGCGCGTGCTGTTGGGTTTGACCTGTGCGGCGTGGTTTCTGTAGCGGGGGCAGCCGGCGCGCCGGACAATCAAGCGGTGGGAGCGCTCGAGGAGCTTGCGCGGTTGCCGGAATGGCTGGCGCGCGGCTACGCGGGCGAAATGGAGTACCTGAACGATCCGCGGCGGGCTAACCCGGCGCTTGTTCTTGACGGCGCGCGAAGCCTGATCGTTGTGGCGCTGAATTACAACACGGAGCATCCCTACTCGACCGACGTGCTGGCTGGCGTGCCGTCGAATGAAACACGGGCAAACGGATCTCCCGACGAATCACCGCGCGGGTGGATCTCGCGATACGCGTGGGGCGATGATTATCATGACATTCTGGGCGAGAAATTGGCGGCACTCGTTGCCTCGATGCGCGCAGAAGTTGCGGAGCCGTTCGAAGCGCGGTTTTACGTCGATACTGGCCCGGTGATCGAGCGTATCGCTGCGAAATCTGCGGGGCTCGGCTGGCTTGCGAAGAACACGTGCCTGATCAACGAGGAGATTGGTTCGTGGCTGTTTTTGGGAGTGATTGTGACGACGCTCGAGCTGGCGCCATCGCTCGAGCCCGGCGAACCGCCTGCGCCCGACCTGTGCGGAAATTGCCGGCTGTGCCTCGATGCGTGCCCCACGCAGGCGTTTCCCGAGGCGTACGTGCTGGACGCGCGACGCTGCATTTCCTATCTCACGATTGAACTGCGCGGCGCGATTCCCGAGGACCTTCGCTCGGACATGGGCCGGGCCGTGATTGGCTGCGATATTTGCCAGGACGTTTGCCCGTGGAATCGCAAGGCGCCCGCAACGAAGCTTGCCGCATTTCAGCCGCGGCAGATTACCAAGCGGGAAAATGGAAAAGAGAAATTAGAAAATGGTGGGCGCTCATTGTTCTCGCCAGAGCTGGAATGGCTGGCGTCGCTTACACAAGAGGAGTTCAGCCGGATTTTTCGCGGCAGCGCTGTGAAGCGCGCCAAATGGCGCGGACTGGTACGCAATGCCTGCGTCGCGCTCGGAAATTCGCGCATCGAGCGCGAATCGGAGGCGTGGCAGCGCGTCACGTTGCTTTTGGGTTGTCTAGCGGAGTCCGATGACGCGCTGATTGCCGGCCATGCTCGCTGGGCGCTCGCCCGGCTATCGAAGTAGCCGCTGTTCGTTGACTGCTGGCGCTGAACTCCGGTAAGTTCACGGTGCGGCCCGTCCCGCTCAAATCAGAGCCGCCCACGCTGGCAGGAGGTTGACCATGTTTTCATTGGTCTGCACAATTATTCTTCACGCGCTCGGACCGCATTTCAGTTTTCCGCAGGGTGTTGCCACCGAGCAGATAACGCTGCGCTGGCTGCATTTCGTCGGGGGCATCATCTGGATCGGCCTGTTGTACTTTTTCAATCTGGTGGGCTTCCCGACGATGAAGCAACTGGATGCATCGGTGCGGGGAAAATTGTTTCCCGTGCTGATGTCGCGCGCAATGGGCTGGTTCCGCTGGTCGGCTTTCTGGACGGTCGCCGCGGGCCTCCGCTACTACTGGATGATCCTGGCGGCCGACGCGCAAAACGCCGGCAACCCGCGACTTGCATTGCGCTGGTTCGGCGAGTGGTTCGTGGTATGGCTCGTTGCGTACGCACTGATCTACCCGTTTCAGCTTCCGAGCAAAGGACTGCTCGATAGTCCGCGGGTGCGCACGATTGCTATCGCCATCATCGTGATTGCAGCGTCGTGGACCGCGCTCGATTTGAACGGCGGGCCGCAGTCATCGAATGGGCATCTGGCAATCAGCGTCGGCGGAGGGATTGGCTTGCTGATGCTGATGAATACGTGGGGCGTGGTGTGGCGCGCGCAGAAGCGGCTGATTGCGTGGACGCGTGCGAGCGTCGAACAGGGGACGCCGATGCCCGCGGAAGCCGAGCGCCTTGCTCGCTGGTCTTACATCGCGTCGCGCGTGGGATTCTGGCTGTCGTTCCCGATGCTGTTTTTCATGGGCGCCGCGGATCACTATCCGTTCCTGAGCAGCATCACCGACTAGCGTTGCGGGAACGATCAGGATCGCCAGCGAAGCGTCACGGGACCATCCATCGGATGCCGCATGGGTTCGCCAGTTCGCTGCGATTCCAGATACGAGGCTTTCAGTTCGAAATACCAACGCGCCTGGCGGTCGGCGTCATCCACCAGCATCATCCTGTCTCCGTATTTCAGCCCCAGCGACTGCTTCTCGATTACTTCGGTATCCTGGCGAATGAAGCGCGGGCCGAGCACATGAATGATGAATAAGACGACCGGAAACCACGGAAGAATGTTCCACGCGGCGCAGAAATCCAGGCGGCAGATGTCGCGACGAACGGGAGTAACGGTCGTGCGGCTCGATAGCCAGTAACGGCCGGCGCGGATTAGTTCGAAGCGCTGATTGGGCAAAACGAAATCGATTGTCGTTGTCGCCGGCTCGCCCGTGATGATTTTCAGAATCTTATAGGGCGCGCTGTTTGCCGATGGCGCGTGCGGGCTCATCCGAAATCCGTTAGGAATGGGCTCGAATTGTTTTGATTTTTCGCGAATGCTCCGACGGGAACGCCACCACCACGCTTGATGAACGAACGGGCCGTGAGCGGGATCCATCAGGCCGATAATTCCGTGATCCACCGTGCAGGGAAGGTCGGCCGCCAGATGTGCGATCTGATAGCCCGGGCTGAACGTGGGAAGTTCGGGCGCGGGCGGCGGAACGCTCTGAGGCGCGCGCCCTTCGGGATTCGTCATAAAGACCCAAAGATAGCCGCCACGTTCGGCGCAAGGGAAACTGCCGGCATAAATTCGCTCGCACTTCAATTTCGAATCGTCGGTGAGCGACGGAATTGTGCGGCACTGGCCGGTATGCGCGTCAAACTGCCAGCCGTGATAGGCGCACTCGACTGCCGTGCCGTCAAATTGCCCAAAGGAAAGCGGGAACGCGCGGTGCGGACAGACGTCGCGCAGCGCAAACGGCTCGCCGGCGACATCGCGTCCTAAAACGAGCGGCACGTCGAGAAGCGTCGCGCGCACGAGCTTGCGTCCCAGCACCTGCTCGCTCCGCAGCGCGGGGTACCAGAATCCCCACAGGAATTCAGCGGTGCGGTCCCTTGATTCGGATGAAGCGGAAGCGATGTCGGTCATGTTCGAAAGTTTCGAAGCTGCGGGATCTCAGGGCGGCCGCAGTCTAGCAAACTCGCCTGCGCGGCCATCGTAGTATAACCGCCGCCAGCCCCGCAAAGATTCGAAGCAGCGATTCGCCCGTCGTGATGTCTGTCGTGATGTCTTGACACTTCTCAGAGCGAACCTTAGCATCGAATACTGCCCGCGTGCCGGCGTAGCTCAGTGGTAGAGCGAGGGTCTCATAATCCCTAGGCCGTGGGTTCGATTCCCCCCGCCGGCACCATTCATTCCGAGGCGTCCTTCTACCGTCCGCCGTCAGCAGATATCGCTTCCAAGGCCTCGCGAGCGCTGTCTCAACCCAGCACTGAACTTTGCTGGAGGGTTTACTTCTTCTCGGATGTCGGGGTTCGCCAGCTAAACTCCTTTGGTTTCGCGCCGATATACCCAATTGGGAACGCAAATGCACACAACCGTGAGCAGTACACGGCCACAATCGAGCGCCCACTGATGCCCGACATTCGCGCTCTCATCGTGGACGATTCCTCGGTTATGCGAAAAATCGTGGAGCGCTCGCTTCGCCAGGCAGGCATCAACCTGACGCAAGTGCTGGAAGCAGGCAACGGCGCCGAAGCGCTCGCCGTCTTGCAGGAAAATCAGGTCGATCTGATCCTCTGCGACATCAACATGCCGGTCATGGACGGTCTGGAATTTGTGAAACAGCTTGCCGGGGTTGGGAACGCGAAGGGTGTCCCCGTCGTCATGATCACCACCGAAGGCAGCGAGTCGCACGTGGTGCAGGCGCTTTCGTGCGGGGCGCGCGGATATATCCGCAAACCCTTTACGGCCGACCAGGTGAAAGAGCACGTGCTCCCCGTCCTGGCGGTGAAAACATGAAATCCGCTAACGACATACTCGCTATATCGAAAGAACATGCCGAATGGATTCCGCTACTCGGGCTTTCGGCGCGCGAAGTATTCGAACTGATGCTGGGCTGCCAGTTGCAACCGCTCGAAACGGTTCCTGAAACAGGCCTCGACATTACTTCCATGGTTGGCCTCGCCGGGCAGTTGTGCGGCGTCATGAGCATTCGCTCCAGCAAGGAAGCCGCGGCGCTGATGGCTTTCAAGATGCTCGGCGCCGAAGCGGATAAGAACGGCCCGGAAGTGAGAGACGCGTTCGGTGAGATTTGCAACATGGTGGCAGGCAACTTCAAGAACAAAGTCTCCGGCTTGGGTGAAGGCTGCATGCTGTCAGTCCCCACGGTAATCACGGGCAACGACTACAGCCTCCATTCACTCGCCGACTCGCCTCCTCTGGAAGTCAGACTCCAATTCGAAGATAAGCCCCTTATCATCTCCCTCGAAGTCAGCTAATCCAGTAAGCCGCAGATGCGCGCGAGTCGCCGGTTGATTTTCCGCAAGTCTCACAAGACGGAAGGCGATCGGCCCAGCGGATTTACAGCTTCCCACCGGTATTTCAGGCGTGCACCGGAGCAGGACCAAAAACGGTAGACACCAACTCGAAAATCTCCCCTATGGCGTCATCGAGCTCGAACGTAAAGCGCTCCAGGTCTATCCCGTCGAGTTCGCGATGCGCGTTCATGAGAATCCGCCACGCCGGATCGGAAATCATGTCTACCTTTTGCCGCTCA
>JBARFX010000070.1:0-94919 GCA_049797655.1 Candidatus Acidiferrales bacterium
CGACTGCCGCCGCTCCTCAAGCGCCGGCAGCCGGGAATAGCGGCCAGCAGCCTCGCTCTGGCAACGGTGCTGATTCCGAACGCATTGACGATACCCTGCTCTAATGTTTCCGCTGGAATTCACAATCCGCAATCTCGCCATTCGCCCCGCGACGATCCTCGCGCCGATGGCAGGCGTAACCGACACCGTCTTCCGTCGCGTGATCCGAGGCCACGGCGGCTGCGGCTTGATCATGACGGAATTTACCAGCGCCGAAGGACTCACGCGCAATTCCGCCCGCACTCTCCACTATCTCTATTTCGACGAAGACGAGCATCCGATTGCCGCGCAGATTTTCGGCTCTGATCCGAACGTCATGGCCTCCGCCGCCGCGCTCACCGAAGATCTCGGATTCGATCATGTGGACATCAACCTCGGCTGCCCCGTGAAAAAGGTCGTCAAGTGCGGCGGCTCCGGCCTTCTGCGCGATCTTCCGCATCTCGAAATTCTTTTCCGCGCCGTCCGCTCTGCCGTCCGAATTCCGCTCACGATCAAAATCCGCTCGGGATGGGACGAAAAGAACATCGTCGCCGTGGACGTTGCCCGCATGGCGGAACAAGCCGGCATCGAAGCGATCGCCATCCATCCGCGCACACGCATGCAGGGTTATAGCGGCGCAGCCGACTGGACTGTGATTCGCGACGTGAAGCAAGCCGTGAAGATTCCCGTCATCGGCAACGGCGATATCCGCACTCCGCAAGACGCCGTTCGCATGGTCGCTGAAACCGGATGCGACGCGGTGATGATCGGCCGCTCGGCTTCGTCCAATCCGTGGATCTTCCGCCAGATCGCTCAGTACGTCGCCACCGGCAGCTACGACGAGCCCACCGAACTCGACCGCTACCGCCTTCTCTCCGGCTATTTTCGCAGCCTGATCGCAGCCGAAATGCCCGACGCCACCGGCAAAATGAAACAGTTCGCCAGCCTCTTCACCCACGGCGTCCGCAACGGCGCCGAACTCCGCCACTCGGTTCATCACGCGCAAACAAGCGCCGAAATCCTCGATCGCGTAGACGCCTTCTTTGCCAACGTAACTGCATCCTCCGCCGGCTAGCCGTCGCCAATCGAATCACGATTGAATTTTTCCAGTAGGGGTGCCGCATGCCGTCCCCGCATCAAGGACTGCAAAGGCAAGCCATGAAGAATCGTTGGACTGAAGTGTGATTCGGAGTGAAGCGAGGGATCTACTTCTTTTCCTGAATCGACTTGAAACTTCAAATTCTCAAACTTGAAATTCGATCACCCTACTCATCCCGCGTAATCAAAAGCTGCTTGTAAGCCTCTCTCCGCGTCAAACCGCGTTCCCGCGCCGCCACCTTCAGCGCCGCCTTTTTATCAACGCCCCGCTCTAGCGCAATCTCCTCCACGCGCCGTGCCAGAGGCAACGCCGCAGCAGCGGAGTTCTCCGCCGCGTCGGCGTGCGCCGTCTCACCGTCCGGCGGTCCAATCAAGAGCGTAATCTCCCCGCGCGGCGCCTTTTTCCGAACGTCCTCCAGCAACGTCTCAATCCGCCCGCGCAGAAATTCCTCATACAGCTTCGTCACCTCGCGCGCCACCACCGCCGGACGGTTTCCCAAAATCTCCAGCGAGTCCTCAAGCGTCTCGAGCAACCGGTGAGGCGCTTCGTAGAGCACGATCGTCCGCCCCTCGGCTGCCAGCGCCCGCAACGCCTTCCGCCTCTCCGTCGGCCTCGACGGTAAAAATCCAATAAATGCGAACTCCTCAATCGGCATTCCCGAAGCCGCCAGCGCCGCCACAAATGCCGACGCCCCCGGCACCGGCACTACCTGAATTCCGTGCCGCAAGCACAAACTCACCAGATGGTGCCCCGGATCGGAAACCACGGGCGTCCCCGCATCGCTCACCAGCGCCACTTTCGCGCCCTGCTCCAGATCGATCACAATCTCAGCCGCCCGCGTAATCTCGTTGTGCTCGTGATAACTTACCAGCCGCTTCTGAATATCGAAGTGCGCCAGTAGCTTCATCGTCTGGCGCGTGTCTTCGCACGCAATCACGTCCGCTTCCTTCAACACACGCAGCGCCCTCAGCGTAATATCTTCCAGGTTCCCGATCGGCGTTGCCACCACGTAAAGGCAGCCCGCCTCTGGCTCTTTAAATTTTGTAGTTTTTGCCATTGGTCCGTCTCACGAGCCTATGCTCCCCCGCACCATCTTGCAAGCCGCCGCGATCTTTTGTCATACCGCTCGACAATGCCCGAACCTGCGCAGCGTACCCTTGTCATGCTGAAGGCATCCGACCAGGATGCCCGAACGATCCCGACGCCGCGTCTTGCCTATCGCAAGCCGCGCGCCACCACTCCCTGAATCTGCCCGTCCCCAGGGACGATTACAAGCTGCTCCCGCAGCAACTGCCGCACTCATGCTAATATTTTAGTTTCTTCACCACATGGAGGGGTCCAGCTTGCCGTTATACGAATACAAGTGCGGAAAATGCGGCCACCGCTTCGAATTGATCGAAAAGCACTCCGCCTCGGAAGTGAAGAAGTGCCCGAAATGCGGCGCGAAAGCTCCCCGCCAACTCTCCGCGCCAGGCATCCAGTTTAAGGGTTCTGGCTGGTACGTCACCGATTACGGCGGCAAGAGCTCGTCGTCATCCTCCAGCGAAAATTCCGGCGACGGCTCCTCCTCGAAGTCGGATAAATCCGAGAAGTCGGAGAAGTCCGAAAAGTCTGCAAAATCGGAAAGCAACTCCAGTGAATCGAAATCGTCGTCGGAGAAATCCGTTTCGAAGAAAGACAAGAAGTAACCCGGCGCAGATGACGTGGTACCGGCCGCCTTTTCACCCTGAGCCGCACGAAGGTCAGACGGGCAAAGTTTCTAAAGTTTCAATCCCCGAAGGTACTCGCGAAACTCTTTTCCGAAATTCGCGTTCTTCAGCGCAATCTCTACCGTCGCCTTCAAAAACCCCAGCTTGTCGCCCGCATCGTGTGTCTTCCCGTCGTACACGTACGCGTACAATCCCAACCCCTTTTCGCTCGCCAGCATCCGCAGCCCATCTGTCAACTGAATCTCTCCACCAGCCCCGGGCTTCGTATTCTCGAGGAAGTCGAAAATCTCCGGTGGCAGCACGTACCGCCCCGTCACGCCCAGGTTCGACGGCGCCTTATCCGCCTCCGGTTTCTCGACGAGATCCTTGATTCGCAGCAACCGGTCGCCCCAGCGCTCTTGCTTTTCCGCCACCGCATCCACAATTCCGTAAAAATGCAAACGCTCGCGCGGCACTTCTTCCACCGCAATCGCGCCCACGCCGGTCGCCTCGTAAATCTCAATCAGCGACCGCGTCGCCGGCACCGCTCCATCCATAATCACGTCGCCCAGCAGCACCGCGAACGGCTCGTCGCCAACCAATTCTCGCGCGGTCAACACAGCGTGCCCCAAGCCGAGCGCCTCACTCTGGCGCGTATAACTGAAATGCAGCCCGCCGCTGATTTCGCGCACCATCTTCGCCTGTTTCGGCTTCCCGTGCTCCTCCAGAAACTGCTCCAGCTCCGGATTCGAATCAAAATGATCCTCGATCGCGTTCTTCCGCCGCCCCGTCACGAAAATAATATTTTCAATTCCTGACGCGATGCACTCCTCCACCGCATATTGAATCAGCGGCTTATCGACCACCGGCAGCATTTCCTTCGGCATCGCCTTCGTCGCAGGCAGGAACCGCGTACCAAGCCCCGCCACCGGCAGCACCGCTTTCCGCACCCGCCTCGGCTTTCCCGTCATTGTTCGTTTCCTTTAACGTCGTGCGGCAAGTTCGCGCCCCCGGGCAACGATGAATTCGCACCGTCGCAGCTGCGTCCCATCTTACCCGAAGCTCGCGCACCCGCGGAAGCCGCGGAATCCTGTATGTTACGATATTGTGTTACTCAAGGAACTGCATTGAACGCGCCCGGCAACGAAAATCGCATCCTCGGTATCGAGTCTTCGTGTGACGAGACCGCCGCCGCCGTCGTCGCCGGCGGCCGCCAGATCCTCTCGAGCGTCGTCTCCTCGCAAATCGACATCCACCGCAAGTACGGCGGCGTCGTTCCCGAACTCGCCTCGCGCGAGCACCTCCGCAAAATCGTTCCGGTCGTCCGCGAAGCCCTCGACCAGGCCAAAATCACCCTCGCCGATATTGACGCTGTCGCCGTTACCCAGGGCCCCGGCCTCACCGGCGCGCTCCTCGTCGGCATGACGTACGGCAAAGTCCTCGCGCTCGCCCTCAATAAACCGCTCATCGCCGTCAATCACCTCGAAGGGCACGTTCACGCTGTTCTGCTCGAAGCTCACGCCGCTGGCAGGCGCCCGCAGTTGCCCGCCGTCTGCCTGATCGTCTCCGGCGGCCACACGGTTCTCTACTACGTGAAATCGGAATCCGTGAATGGCGATGCCGCCGCAAAATTCTCCTACGCCCGCATTGGCGGCACTCGCGACGACGCTGCCGGCGAAGCCTACGATAAAGTTGCCCGCATGCTCGCTCTCGGTTATCCCGGCGGTCCCGTTCTCGATCAGCTCGCGCTTCACGGCGACCCGAAAGCCGTCCACTTCGGCGAGCCCAAAATGAAAAGTAATCGGCACGATTTCAGCTTCAGCGGAATCAAGACGGCGGTGCTCTACCATCTCCGCCGCCATCCCGAACTCGAACCCGAAATCGCGCGGCGCAACGAAGCCCTCGCCCGCGGTGAACGCTCCGCTGCCGCACTCCGCGCATTTTCCACCGCTGCCACCCTCGACCTCGTCGCCAGCTTTCAGTGCGCCGTCGTCGGCGATCTCACTACGCGCACCCTTGCCGCCTCCGAGCAGTTCAATACGCGCACCGTTCTGGTTTCCGGCGGCGTAGCCGCGAATCGCGAGCTCCGCGCAACTCTCGAATCGGAATCCCAGCGCCGCAATATCGAAGTTTACTTCCCCAGCCGCGCACTCTCCACCGACAACGCCGCCATGATCGCCGCCGCCGCTCACCCGCGCTTCCTGAATCGCGATTTTTCTGACGCCACCCTGAACGCCGAATCCAATCTCTCCCTCGCCTAACTCGCCTCGCGTCTCAGTCTCTTTCAGTCGTATCTATTCCACACGCTTGTCATCCTGAGCGCAACGCGTCTTCTGCGTCCTGGATCCGGCGGCGCGACGAAGGATCTGCGTCTGCCTTCCTACCGCCGGCTTCCAGTTGGCTCTCTTGAATTTCCCCCAGGAGTCGCGAATCTCAGAAGCGCTGTTTGCCTCCCGGATGCAAGCGCGGGACGAAGGATCCGCTTCTGCCTTTCGTGGTACAGGCATTCCTGTTCACCCTGAGCCTGCGAAGGGCCTGTGCGCCTTGCCGCTTCAATCGCGCCTACACAATATTATTTGGCGCGTCACAAAAAATCTGCTAAACACGCACACGAGGAGACCGCAAATGCCCGACTCTTCCGCAGAAACCATCCCAACCACCGCCCAAATCAACCTCGCGCTCTTGCTCATCCGCATCCCCTGTGCTCTCGCGTTCCTCTACCACGGCAGCGCCATCCTCTTCGGCGCATTCGGTGGCCCCGGCCCACACGGTTTCGCCGCCTACATGAAGGCCCCTGACCTTGTCGGCTACCTCGTTGGCCTCGCACAGGTTGCGGGCGGCCTCGCAATCCTTACCGGCATCCTGATTCGCGTCGGCGCCGCCTGCGTCATGATCGTGATGCTCGGCGCAATCTTCCTCGTCCACCTGCCGCACGGATTCGACATCAACGCCGGCGGCATGGAATACGCCGTCACGCAGTTGTTCCTGGCAGCAGCCCTGATCATCACAGGCGCCGGAGCCTACTCGCTCACCTCCGCGCTCCCTCCCGCTCTTCGGAAATTGTAATCGGCGATGACTACACTTCCCCCAGAAACTTCGCCCAACGCTACGCGAACTCCGGCCTCGCGCCCACCTGCACAGCTTGCCTCCGGCCGCGGCACTGCTTTCATCGCAATCGCTTTGCTCGTCCTTTTGCTCCTCTTCACTCACTACCTCTCGACCCAGACCTCCCTGCGCGCTCAGTCGAACGCGCAATTGCCTCGCTTCGGCGTTTGCAAACCGGTCAGCGAGCGCACCACCGAGATGGGCTGCTGGATCCTTGTCGACCACCCCATCGGACCAATTGGCCAAGCGCAAACCTTCTGGCATCTCGACATCTACTCCACTCACGCTCTAGCCGAAAAAGCGAAAGGACCGCGAGGGACCGTCGTCGAGTCGTTGGGTAAGGTGTGGCTGCTCACAATCGAAAAGGCGGGATGGCGGCCGGATCTTGCCGGGGAACGCATCGCCGAAATCGGCCCGCTCCCGGTCATCGCCGGTGAACCATACTCGGCGCTGTTAATGGAGGCGATTTCTACTCCCGGGACCACCTCAGCGATTCATACCCACTCAGGACCGGAAGCCTGGTACACGGTTTCCGGAGAAACCTGCTTGGAGACGCCGAACGGCAAACTCGTTGGACGCGCTGGAGGCCCGCCGGTGATTGTCCCAGGCGGTCCGCCCATGCAACTCACAGCCACCGGCACCGGCGAACGCCGTGCCCTCACGCTCATCCTTCACGAATCATCGAAGCCTCCAACCACCGTAATCCACAATTGGACGCCGAAGGGCTTGTGCCAAGTTTCGCAGGCGCAGCCCAATCCAGGTCACTAGGAACAGAAGTTCATCATTTCTTTGCCAAACAATTTTTCACGTCTCCCGCGCGTCCAGACCTCATTGTCCATTTTCCACAGCTCTACGTAGTTCTACGGATAGGCAATCGCCCGAATCCGCGCTACCCTTTCCTGTTTTTATATGACGACGCAGACCTCACTATCGGCCGCGACTCTGGCTCAACGGAGGATATCCAACTTTCACCATCAGACCCAAGCCTCGAGAATCCAATCGGAAATAATGTGCCGGCGCGAAGCACTCTTTCAACTAGACCCGCCCTGCTGCGCCCGTCGTTTAGTAGCACAGGCTTCAGCCTGTGCCGCAATTCGCTACATTTCCGAATTCGCGACGCGAGGCTGCTGCCGCAGGATCGATTCGAGCCCTCGAAACGCCACTCGATTTCTAATCTACGGTGGCGCGATTAGAAATCCTCGTAAAGCATTGAAAACATTACTCCGCGACGATTTCTAATCTACGGTAAACGGGGGTCTGAGGATTATGCTTTCGGCGTTTCTACCGCCGGCCTCGCCGGAAAATTCACCGGCTCCGTCGGGAGCCACGAATGCAAACGGGATTTGCATTCCGGAGCACACCGGTTGCGCGCACCTGCCCTGAGATTCGAAGGGATCACCCGCGCAAGTCACTCCTGCGGGTCGCTCGTCGCTGCACCGCTCCACCCGCCGCGGCGGCTAGTCGCAACATTCAACAGGTCAGTATTTCTCTTAACTCATTTCCCTGCTGCGACTTATCAAATTTCCAATCGTAACAAAAAACGGCTACTTCGCTTTAAACCGTTTAGGGAGAGCTCTTGTCCATTACCTTCACAACGGGGATATCCGTGTGCGAGGCTTTCAGCGGCTTCTGCGCTTCGAGCTTTTTGCCACGGTGTAGCGTCTTCGAATTCTTGTTCTTGCTTGCGTTCATTTGCTCCTCCTCGATTGCGCGCCCCGGCAACTCTGGTGTCCGGCCGGCTAACTTTGCTACAGCGAATTCAAAAATGCAATCAGGTCCGACTTCTCTTCATCCGTCAAATTCATCTGGAAGCGCTGGTTGTAAAAATTCAGGAGCTGCGTCAGGTTCTGCGCCGCGCCGTTGTGAAAATAGGGCGCGCGAGCTGCAAGACCTCGCAGAATTGGTCCCTTGATTCGATTTACGTCACTGCAGAGTCCCGAAATCAAACCTTTGCCCGGATCGGTAGTGTAAATCACGTACGGCTCGGTCGAGGGTTGCGAGCCGGCGAACGGATTCGGGCAGCCGGTGATTTCGTACACGGGAACATCGGGAAAATCGAGTTGCGAGATCGCGTTGGCTATCAGCGGGTCGCTCTCGTTAGTGGCGTCGTGCCCGGTGCCGATATCAAGCGGCAGCGGGAAAGAATGATCGCCGACGTTTGGCGAGTCGTGGCACGTGGTGCAGGTTCCCTGGAACGGGCCGATCGGCAGCGTGCCCAGTGCGGAGTTGTCGTTCAAGCCGCGAACACTGGAAATTGTCAGCGCGCGCGTATTGAACAGCGTCTCTCCGGCCGCAATCTTCTTTCGCGTTTCGGCGAGATATTTCTCGAACGGATTCCACGACTTGGCCGGATTCGCCCACGCCTGGAAAACCGTGAACGCCGTCGAATTAAACGCCCCGCCGTCCGGGTCCTTGCCGAGCGAATCATTAATTCCCGGATAGTACGACTCCTGCGACGTATTCAACGCGCCGCCTTTCGCTCCGTCCGCTTCGAGAAGCCCCGCTTTGTTGTCGGCCAGCTGAGCGCTGTAAAGGCCGAGCTCGAAATTTACGATTGCTTGTTGCTGCGCGGTGGTCGGCGCTTCGGCGGCCTGCGCGTGACCGAGAGTGGCATCCACCGATTGTTGCATCAAATCTGTGTTGAGATTCGCTAGAAAGGTCGCTTCGTTATTCAGCGGGAAAGTGACCGATTCGCGGCCGTCGACCATAATCGTGCTCAGGAATCGCAGGTTGGTTGTCGGCAGCGGCCGGCGATACACGGAAACCGTCGGCCTCCCCGTCGTTGGATCGGTGCCGATCGCGCATCCGTACGGATCCCGAATCGCCTTGATCGTGAATTGCGTCGTGGCAGGCAGCGTCAGCCCAACCCGAATCACGCCGCTCTTCAATAGCAAACTGTGGTCGGCCGGATTACTTGCGGAACCGTTTGGACAATTCGCACCGTCAACCGACGCGAACAGCGGATCTTTGCCGTGCGTGAGCGCGTAGCGTAGCCGGACGTTGTCGCCCCGCAGCCCCATCGCGTCGCTCGCCACATGACACGTGGCACACGAACGCCCGTTCGTGCCGAGGCTCTGGAAGAATGGAGTGTTTTCGCGGATCGGCCCGTTCACGTTGTACGTCGAAACCGCTCCCGTCGGATCGAAGAACGGGAACAGATTCGGTATCATCGTGGCGGAGAGAGCGCCGCCGAACCCTAAAAACACGGCAATTACAATCCACCGTCGCGCGCCTTTCTTCGCCGCATTCCGCATGTTTGCTTTGCCCATCACGAGTTCACCTCTTTAGTTTGCCGGGACCTCATTCCTACAGCAGCTACTGCGAAAACCAAGCCTGGTTTTCCCCTTCTACCAGGTAATGCGAAAAGCAGGGGCAGATTGGCTCACGAAAATTCTGCCGAACGCGAACCAACCTGCCCGAACTCACCTGGCGCTCAAGTCGGCCGACGAGTGGATGCCACTTCACGCGCCGCTTTGTCTTTCGCTGCCGGCGTGGAGGCCCGTACAACCTTGCGGGCCGAATGCACGTGCGCGCCGCAGCCGGCTTGCGGGCTGCTTGCCGGCGTTCCCGCTTCGGCGCATGGGAGCTTCCGCGGAGCCGCATCGGTTCGGGTGCTCGCGACTGTATGGGTGGTCGTTGCAGGACGGACTGTCGAAGTTGAGGACGGGGCATCATCATAGTGATCGGGATTAATTTCCGCCTGAGCCCGGCAGGGTCGCGCCGTCAAGCACGCGAGCCCAAGTCCGAGCATGACGATCGAAATACGCAACACTTTCAATACGCTCATGCTTGCTCACCTTTGGGCTGGGGCCGATGCGGGCTCTTCAGGCCTTACGCCCGCATTTTGCTGCTACTGGTGAATGCGATAACGAGGACTGAAACAGCTCACGAAATTTCCGCGCCCGCAACGACCCCGTCAGCGGTCCGCGGCTCGCGCCTCATTTGGCGTTTCGTTCAGTAACATTGACTCCAACTGCGGGGGCGGCTATCCTGCGCCAAGTGTTTCCATGTTGAGGGCCTGGGCGTGGTCCAACTACCGTCACAGCCAGTTACAGAGCTACTCGTCAAATGGAGAGGTGGAGATCAGAAGGCTCTACACGAGCTCTTGCCTCTGGTCTACAACGAACTCCGCGACATCGCGCATCGCCATCTGAAGCGCGAGCGCGCTGGCCACACGCTGCAAAGCACTGCGCTTGTTCACGAAGCCTACTTGCGCCTCATGAGCCAAAATCCTCCGGAAACGCAGAATCGCGCTCACTTTGTTGCCGTGGCCGCGCGCCTCATGCGGCAGGTTTTGATCGACTATGCGCGGACTCGCGGCGCTCGAAAGCGCGGCGCGAATTTGCGCGTCGATATGGATCTCGACAACGACCCTGTCGCGGTGTCGCAGAAACAAGGTGTGGACCTGGTTGCGCTCGATGACGCGTTGAACTGTCTCGCCGGGCGCGACGAACAGCAGGCGCGAATCGTCGAGCTGCGCTATTTCGGCGGGCTTACGATCGAAGAAACCGCCGAAGTTCTGGAGATTTCGCCGGCCACCGTGAAACGCGATTGGAACATGTCCAAGGCGTGGCTGGCTCGCGAGATGCGCCGAGGCTCCCGTGAAGGATCAGGAAAAACCGGAGCAGTGGGAAAACATTAAGGAGCTCTTCGCGGCTGCGCTCGAGTGCCAGCCCGAACTCCGGAGCGCCTTCTTGCAGGATGCGTGCGGAACGAACGAATCGCTCCGCGCCGAACTCGAATCGCTTCTTTCCTCATACGAAAAATCTTCCGGCTTGTCGCAGCACCCGTGGCCCGCTCAATCCTCTGAAGCAACCACTCCCCTTCAAACCATTGGCTCCTACCATTTGGAAAAATTGCTCGGAGAAGGGGGTATGGGACAAGTGTGGCTCGCCGAGCAAAGCTCTCCTGTGCGCCGCCGGGTCGCGCTGAAGCTGGTTCGCACCGGGAGTTACGACAGCTCCCTGCTCCAGCGATTCCAGGCGGAACGGCAATCCCTTGCCATCATGGATCATCCCGCGATCGCGAAAGTCTTCGATGCCGGCACCACGGCCGCGGGCCAGCCGTATTTCGTAATGGAATATGTTCCCGGCCTGCCCATCACCGATTATTGCGACCAGAAGAAGTTGAGCGTTCGCGAGCGCATCGAACTTTTCATCCAGGTCTGCGAAGGCGTACAGCATGCGCACCAAAAGGCCATCATTCACCGCGATTTGAAACCTGCGAACGTGCTGGTGGTGGAAGTGAATGGAAAGCCGACGCCACGGATCATCGACTTCGGATTGGCGAAAGCGATTGCGCCGCAAGGTGATGGACCGGCGGCGACGCTGTATTCGCAGGCAGGAAGTTTTGTGGGCACTCCCGGTTACATGAGTCCGGAGCAAGCGGAGGCCGGGGTGCAAGATGTCGACACGCGGACGGATGTGTATTCGCTCGGAGTGCTTCTGTATGTGCTGTTGAGCGGCGCGGAGCCGTTTGACACAGCGGAGTGGCGAAAGCTTCCGCTGCACGAAGCGCTGCGGCAATTGCGTGAAGAGGATCCGCCGGCGCCGAGTACGAGGCTCGGCTCGACGCGCGAGGCATCGAGCCTCGCGGCAAGCGCTCGCGCGAGCGAACCGAGGCAGCTCGTCAGCGAGTTGCGTGGCGATCTGGACTGGATCACGATGAAGGCGGTCGAGCGGGATCGCTCGCGCCGTTACGGCACGCCTTCCGAGCTCGCTGCGGATCTTCGCCGGTATCTCAAGCACGAGCCTGTTCTGGCGCGTCCTGCGAGCGCCGGTTACCGGCTCCAGAAATATGTGCGGCGACATCGGGTGGCCGTCGCATTTACGATCGTGATTGGGGCACTGCTCGTCTCGTTCGGTGTGGTGCAGGCAATGCAATTGCGGCGCATCACGCGGGAGCGCGATCGGGCGAATCGGATTTCGGCATTCATGACCAACATGTTCAAGCTATCGGACCCAACCGAAGTGCACGCGAGCAATGTTTCGACGCGGGAGGTTCTGGACAAAGCATCGAGGGACATCGAGACGAGCCTCTCGGGCGATCCGGAGGTGCAAGGGCAACTGATGCGCGTGATGGGAAATGCATACAAGAACATGGGAGTGAACGATCGAGCGAAGTTGCTGCTCGAGCAGGCTGTCCAGGTGGACCGTCGAAGTTTTGGCCCGTCCAATACGGAAACGCTTGACGCGATGACCGATCTCGCGTGGACCCTAAATCAAATCGGCAAAATTCCGGACGCGGAGAAATTACAACGGGAAGCACTGCGAATCGAAGAACAGAAATTAGGCGCGGACGATCCGACGACACTGGGAACAAAAATGGGACTGGCGGTGACTCTCGATCAAGAGGGCCGGCACGAGGAAGCCGAAAAACTGGCTCGCGAGACGCTTGACGCACAACGGCGCTTGTTGGGGGCTGAAGACACCAGCACGCTCGCGAATATGAAAACCTCGGGGCGATGCTGGGCAATCAGGGCAAGTTTGCGGACGCCGAAAAACTGCAGCGAGAATCATTCGAGACCGAACGGCGGGTGCTGGGGCCGGAGAATTTAAAAACAATCGTTGCGTCGGACAATCTTGCGGAAACACTTATCTACGAGCGGCGTGACGAAGAGGCCGAGCAAATTCTTCGCGGCAATCTTGAGACGGTGGTGCGGGTGTTCGGGGCCAGCCATCCCGAGCTCGCGAGTATTCGCTATAGTCTTGGATGCATCGACCTGCACCGCGGCCAGCGCGATGAAGCAATCGAATTGTTTCGCAGCGCCGTAGAACACGGATTTACGCCTCAACAATCTGTGGCGCTGGAAACGGATCCTGAACTCAAGCCGGTTTATGGCGATCCGAGGTTCGAGGCTATCGTCGCGAAAGCTCGGGAGCGGGCGGCTGTGGCGCAAAATACGAAGTGAGAGCGTGAATGGCCGTGTTTCCACCCGCCTGGAGATACGATAGAGGCTGAGCCATCTGCAAAGCGCTGCATCCGATTCGTGAGATGTGAAGGGGCGATTTTGGAGAAACACGAGCCACCAAAACACTGGGACAGTGTGAAGGAACTTTTCGGAGCGGCTCTGGAGGTGGAACGCGAACAGAGGGGCGCTTTCTTAAGGGACGCGTGCGGGTCAAGTGACTCGCTGCGCATCGAAGTCGAGTCCTTACTATCCGCGTACGAAAAGCCGTCCGGCTTATCCGAGCCACCCTGGGCGGGTGCCGCTGCGGAGGGCGCTGCTGCCCCTCGCGTGATCGGTCCTTATCATTTGCTGGAAAAACTTGGCGAGGGCGGGATGGGGCAGGTGTGGCTCGCGGAACAGAGCGCGCCCGTTCGCCGGCGGGTGGCGCTGAAGCTGATTCGCGGCGGGATTTACGATAGCGCGCTGCTTCAACGATTCCAGTCCGAGCGACAGTCGCTGGCGATCATGGATCACCCGGCGATTGCGAAAGTCTTCGACGCTGGAACGACCGAAGCGGGCCAGCCCTATTTCGTGATGGAGTATGTTGCGGGCCTTCCGATCACCGAATATTGCGACCAGAAAAAACTGAGCATTCGAGAGCGCATTGATCTCTTTATCGAAGTGTGCGAGGGCGTGCAGCATGCGCACCGGAAAGCCATCATTCACCGGGACCTGAAGCCCGCCAACATTTTAGTGGTCGAAGTGAATGGCAGGCCGATGCCGCGGATTATCGACTTCGGACTGGCGAAGGCGGTGAGCGGAAAAATCGAAGGCGAAACATTTTTCACGCAAGCGGGCGGTTTCATGGGCACGCCCGGATATATGAGTCCGGAACAGTCTGATCCGGGGGTGCAGGACGTCGACACGCGAACGGATGTCTATTCGCTAGGCGTCGTGCTGTACGTTCTGCTGGCGGGCTGCGAGCCATTCGACGCGAGCGCGTGGAAAAAATTGCCGCTGCACGAAGCGTTGCGGAGGCTGCGCGAGGAGGATGTCGCGACTCCGAGCACGAAGCTGAGTGCCGCGCAGGAGACGTGCAGCGTTGCGGCGGCGGCGCGCGGCGTGGAGCCGAAGCAGCTTGTGAGCCAGCTTCGCGGCGATCTCGATTGGATCACGATCAAAGCGGTGGAGAAGGACCAAGCTCGCCGCTACGGTTCGGTGGCGGAGTTTGCCGCGGACCTTCGCCATTACCTTAACAACGAGCCTGTGTTGGCGCGACCTGCGAGCGCAGGTTATCGATTGCAGAAATATGTGCGGCGGCACCGGCTTGGCGTGGCCTCGGCCGCGTTGATTGCTGCGCTGCTCATTTCATTCGGTGCGATTCAGGCCGTGCAACTTCGACGCATTACTCGAGAGCGTGATCGCGCCAGCCACGTGACGGACTTCATGACCAGCATGTTCAAGGTGTCCGACCCCAGCGAAGCGCGCGGCAACAGCATTACTGCGCGAGAGATTCTCGATCGAGCGTCGAAGGAGATTGATAGCGGGCTGGCGAAGGATCCCGAACTGCAAGCGCAGATGATGGACGCGATGGGGCAGGTCTACAGAAACCTCGGACTTTATTCCAGCGCGCATCATCTTTTTGAGCGCTCGGCCGACATTTGGACTCACACCGCAGGTCCGGAGGATCCGCACACACTGGCCGCGGTCCACAATCTGGCGCTGACTTTGGGAGGAGAAGGCCGCTACCCCGAAGCCGAAAAGTTGGAAGCGCACAATCTGGAAGTGTACCGGCGGGTGCTCGGACCGGAGCGGGCTGAGACGATTCGGTCGATGTCGGGGCTGGCCGTCACGATCGAGAACGAAGGGCGATATCCGGAAGCGGAGAAACTCGCGCGCGAGGCGCTGGCGCTTTCCGAGCGAACTGCCGGCGTTGAAAATCCCGACACGCTACGGATCATGAATACGGTGGGAGACGTTCTGGGCCGGCAAAGCCGATTCGCGGAGGCCGAGCCATTCCATAACAAGGTGCTGGAGATCCGGCGGCGCGATCTTGGCCCCGAGCATCCCGACACGCTCTACACCATGCACAGCCTGGCGAACGATTTTCGTGGCGAACGCAAATATGCGGAAGCGGAGAAGCTCGATCGCGAGACGCTGGAAACGCGTTCGCGCGTACTTGGCCCCGAACACCAAGCGACCTTGGGATCGATGAGGGATCTGGCGCGTGACTATTCCCGCCAAGGAAAATTCCAAGAGGCGGAGAAGATGGATCGGCAAGCGCTTGCTATTACGCGGCGCGCTCTCGGACCTGAGCATCCCGAGACGGCTTCGCTACTGATTAACCTGACGGACATTTTGACGCGCGAGGGCCAATACGCCGAGGCTGAACAAATGGGGAGCGAGGCGATCGAGATCGACCGGCGTGCTCTCGGCCCGGAGCATGCGTTCACGCTCGCCGCGATGAATAATTTGACCCTTGCGCTAGCGCGCGAGGGCAAGTTCAGCGAGGCTGAGCCGCTGGCCCGTAGCACGTTGGAAGCGTATCGGCACGCGATGGGGCCCAATCATCCGGACACGCTGGGTTCGATGGACACGCTGGTTTACTGCCTGTATCTCGAGCACCGCTATGCGGACGCCGAGAAGATGGCCAGAGATTTGGCGGACTTCGATCGCCGCGTGCTGGGGCCTGAGGATTCTTCTACTGCTCATGTGACCTACAATCTGGCAGCATTCCTCGCGCTTCAAGGCAAACGCGATGAGGCGCTTTCGAACCTTCGGCAATCCGTCGAGCATGGGCTTGCACCTTCGGAAGATTTGAAAATCGAATCTGACGCGGATTTACGCTCGCTTCACGGCGATCCGCGGTTCGCTGAGATTGTCGGGATCGCGAAGCAGCGCGCAGCGGCAGCGCAAGGCGCAAAGTAGCGTCCTCTGGGGATCGACTCGCCGATAAGTTTGCGTGGTGTGGGCTGCGCGGGCACGGTCCTCTACGGCGGATCTTCGACATGCCGTGCCCCCACCGGTGCGAATAGCCCGGCGCCTCTCGGGCACGGCGGGCTTGGGCGCGAGTGGCGCGGTGCGCGGCAATTCGCTAAACTATGAATATATGACGCAGAAACGGCACAAGACTGTGGGCGTGAAAGTCGGCAACGTGCAGGTGGGCGGTGGCGCGCCGATCGTCGTGCAGTCGATGACGAATACCGATACGGCGGATATCGCGACGACCACGCAGCAGTGCTTCGAACTGGCGCAGGCGGGGTCGGAACTGGTGCGCGTGACGGTGAACGTGCCGGAAGCGGCGGCGGCCGTGAGCGAAATCAAGAAGCGGCTGCTCGATGCCGGATGCAACGTGCCAATCATTGGCGATTTTCATTACAACGGTCACGTGCTGCTGACGAAGTTTCCGGATTGCGCGCGGGCGCTCGACAAATACCGCATCAATCCCGGAAACGTGGGCCACGGCCAGCGGCGCGACGAACAGTTTGCGACGATCTGCAAGGTGGCGCGCGACAATAATAAACCCGTCCGCATCGGCGTGAATGGCGGCTCGCTCAATCAAGAGCTCGTCATGCAGAAGATGCAGGAAAACACGGACGACGATCTCGGCAAATCGTCTGAGGACATCATCAATCAGTGCATGGTGCTATCGGCTCTGCAATCGACAGAGCTTGCGCTCGAATGCGGGCTGCGCAAGGATCAGATCATTATTTCGTGCAAGGTGTCGCGGCCGCACGACCTGATCGAAATTTATCGCGACCTCGCGCAGAAGACGGACCAGCCGCTGCATCTTGGTTTGACGGAAGCGGGGATGGGCGCGAAGGGCCTGGTATGGTCGGCGGCGTCGATGGGAATTTTGCTCGGCGAAGGAATTGGCGACACGATTCGCATTTCGCTCACGCCGCGGCCCGGCGGCGACCGTCGCGAGGAAGTCTACGCCGCGTGCGAACTGCTTCAGTCTCTCGGCCTGCGTACGTTTGCGCCGAGCGTCACCGCGTGCCCCGGCTGCGGGCGCACCACGAGCACCACTTTCCAGGAACTCGCCGAAAGCATTCAAAGTTACATTCGCGACAAGATGCCCGATTGGAAGCGCGAGTATGAAGGCGTCGAAGAATTGAAACTCGCGGTGATGGGCTGCATCGTCAACGGGCCCGGTGAATCGAAAGCGTCGAACATCGGAATCAGCTTGCCAGGAACCGGCGAAGCGCCGCGCTGCCCGGTTTATATCGACGGCCAGCATTTCACCACGCTCGAAGGAACCTACGACGAGCTTTCGACTGCGTTTCAGGCACTCGTGGATGATTACATTTCCACGAAATATCACAAGCGCGAGACGCCGCTCCCCGCCGCGGCCGCGATGCCTGCTGCGCCGGCGAAGCCTGCGCTTCGCGTAATTGCCTGATCGCAACGCGCGATTTGTAGCGCGTCCCGAACCGACGTCAACACCCGCCGACGGGAAGCACGCCGTTTTCGTCCCGGATGCGGCTGCGGAACCCGGCGCTACGAAACCCAAAGGCAACCGCGAGAACACCGTAACACCTCCGTAGCGCGGCAGTACAAAATCCTTCCAGTTGCGATAGACTCGCGACAGATTGACACTTCCTAAATCTCCGGAAACTGAAGTCTCGCCGAGCCGCGACGTTGCACTTGCGCCTCCGCCAAACTGGCAGCGCGGGTTTTGGGCGCTGATCGTCACGCAGTTTCAGAACGCGTTCAACGACAACGCAATCAAATTCCTCGTCATTTACATCATTGTGGCGATGAATTTTCCACAGCAGCAGCGGGACTTTCTGGTGCTGATTGTCGGAGCGCTCTTCGCGCTGCCGTTCATTTTCTTCTCCATGACCGGCGGCTACCTCGCCGACCGCTACAGCAAGCGCAGCGTAGTAATCGGCACGAAGTTGATGGAAATCGGCGTGATGGGCGTAACGATCGCGGGACTCGGAATGCGCAGTCTCCCAATCGAATGCGCCGCCGTATTTCTGATCAGCACGCAATCGGCGCTTTTTGGCCCGTCGAAATACGGGTTGCTGCCCGAGCTTCTTCCCGAGAAGCGCCTTTCGTGGGGCAACGGCATTCTCGAACTCGGAACGTTTCTCGGCAGCATCACGGCCGTGATGGCGAGTGGATTTCTGGCAGAGCGTTATCGCGCGCGGCCGGAAGTTTCCGGCGTAATTCTTCTGGGTTGCACTCTGCTTGGGCTGGCTACGAGCTTCGGAATCTCGCGCGTCCCGCCGGCCGACCCGGCAAAACTTTACCGTTGGAACCCTCTCGGCGATCTATTTTCGAACCTCAGGACGATTCGAACCGATCGCATTCTCACCTGGGCCGTCTTGGGCAACACGTATCTCTGGTTTCTCGCGGCGCTACTGCAATTCACGATTGTGATTTATGGACACGACGTGCTGCACGTCGACGAAGCGCACATCAGCCTGCTGCAGGCGGCCGTCGGAATCGGCATCGGACTCGGAAGCTTCGCGGCAGGTTATTTGTCAGGAGGCAAAATCGAGTACGGGCTGATTCCGATCGGCGCGATCGGCATGACGGTGTTCGGCGCATTGCTTTACAGCCCAGGCCACACTCTCGATTCGGCCGCATGGCATCTCGGGCTGCTCGGATTCTTTGGCGGATTCTTCGCCGTCCCGTTGAACGCGCTGATTCAGCACCGTCCTCGCCGCGAAGAAAAGGGTGGAGTGATCGCGGCAGCCAATTTGCTTTCGTTCGTCGGCGTATTTCTTGCTGCGGGGGCTTATTTTCTTTTCTCGAGCGGGCTGCATCAAACGCCGGCCGGAATCTTCCTCGACGGCGCCGTGCTCACCGCGATCATGACGGCTTATTGCATTTATCTGCTGCCGGATTCGCTTTTGCGGCTGGTGCTGTGGATGGTGACGCACTCGATTTACCGGATTCGCGTGGAAGGACGCGACAATATTCCGGAAACGGGGGGGGCGCTGTTTGTAGCGAACCACATGTCGCTAGTCGATGCGCTGCTATTGATCGCTTCGACTGACCGGCCGATTCGCTTCCTGATGTACAAGGGGATTTACGACCTGCCGTATGTAAAGCCGGGCGCAAAAATGATTCGTGCGATTCCGATTTCGTCGGAGCTGCGTCCGCGCGAAATGCTGCAATCGCTGCGCGAGGCGAGCAACGCAATTCGCGGGGGCGAGGTGGTCTGCATTTTTGCCGAGGGGCAGATTACGCGCATCGGGCAGCTGCTTCCCTTCCGCCGCGGGATCGAACGGATCATGAAGGGCGTGGACGCGCCGATCGTGCCGGTGAATCTCGACGGCGTGTGGGGCAGCATTTTCAGTTTCGAGCGCGGGCGATTCGTGTGGAAGATGCCGCGGTCGATTCCGTATCCCGTCACGGTGAGTTTCGGCAAGCCGATGCCGCCCACTTCGACGCCGTTCGAGGTGCGCGAAGCCGTACAGCAGCTGCAGACCGACGCGTACCGCCATCACAAGGACCGGCTGCTCACGCTTCCTCGCGCGCTCGTTCGCACGGCACACGCGTCGCCGTTCCGGTTCGCGATGGGCGACAAGCGACGCGCGCGGATGAGCTGGGGAATGGCGCTGCTGAGTTCGATCCTTCTCGCGCGACGGCTGCGCAGCACATGGGCCGGGCAGGAAATGGTCGGCATCCTGTTGCCGCCGTCTGTTCCGGGCGCCCTCGTGAATTTCGCGGCGATGCTCTCCGGGAAAATCCCGGTGAATCTGAATTACACGTCGTCGAACGAAACGCTCGATTCATGCGCGAAGCAGTGCAAGCTCAAAACCGTGATCACTACGAAGCTCCTGCTCGAACGCATCCCGTTGCAAGTGCCGGCAAAAACGATCCTTCTGGAAGAAGCTGCCGCGGCCCCGCGCGTATCGGAGAAGATCGCCGCGCTGCTCCTTTGGTTTTTGCCCGGTTACTGGCTCGAGCGCAATTTGAGCCGCGATAATCCCGGGACTGGGCCGAAGAAGCTCGACGATCTCGCTACCGTGATCTTTTCGAGCGGCAGCACGGGCGAGCCGAAAGGCGTGATGCTAACGCACTACAACATCGCGTCGAACATCGAGCAGATGGGCCAGACGTTCATGCTGGATCGCAAAGATGTGCTGCTGGGCGTGCTTCCGTTTTTCCACTCCTTCGGTTTCACTGTGACGCTGTGGCTGCCCGCTGTTCTCGGCTGTGGCGTGGCGTATCACCCGAGCCCCCTCGACCTCACAGCGGTGAGCGAACTCGTTCGCGACTATCGCGTGACGTTCCTGCTCGCGACTCCGACATTCTTACAGGCGTACGTGCGCCGCTGCTCGCCGGAGGGTTTTGGAAGCTTGCAATTTGTCGTTGTGGGCGCGGAGAAATTACCGGAACGCCTCGCGGTCGCTTTCGAGGATCGCTTCGGAATCCGGCCGCTGGAAGGCTACGGCGCGACGGAATGTTCGCCGGTGGTCGCCGTCAACACGCGCGACTTCCGGGCGCCCGGTTTCCGGCAGGTGGGCGCGAAGCGCGGCCACATCGGCCATCCGCTGCCGGGCATCAGCGTGCGGATCGTTGATCCTGAAACACTCGAACGACTGCCGGTCGGCACGGCGGGGCTATTGCTCGTCCGCGGACCGAACGTGATGAAAGGCTATCTCGGCAAGCCCGAAAAGACGGCGGAAGTGTTGCACGACGGCTGGTACGTCACCGGCGACATCGCGACCGAAGACGAGGACGGCTTCCTCACGATCACCGATCGGCTGAGCCGGTTTAGCAAGATCGGCGGGGAGATGGTGCCACATATCAAGGTGGAGGAAAAACTGCACGAACTGGCCGGTGCGACCGAACAGAAATTCGTCGTCACGGGCGTTCCCGACGGAAAGAAAGGCGAGCGCCTCGCCGTCCTGCACACGCTCGAGCCCGACGAGCTGAAGGCCCTCCTCGAACGAATGCCCGAAGCTGGCCTGCCCAATCTCTGGACGCCGCGCGCAAATCAATTCTTCCACGTCGACGACCTGCCTCATCTCGGCAGCGGCAAGCTCGACCTGCGCCGCGCGCACGAGATCGCCGTCGAGCGATCCCCGAATGAATAGGACTAGACCGCCGAACAGCAAAGGACGGTATCATGGCGTGAAGCCGCCACACACGGACGCGCTCGCTACTCCTCGCGGAGCGTTCGCATCGGGTCCACCCTCGTAGCGCGGTACGCCGGAATCAGGCTCGCGACCAATGCGATCGTCGCCAGCATCGCTGAGACGCCAATGAAGGTGAGTGGATCCGATTGGCTCACGCCATAAATCAGGCTTGAGACGACACGGCTGAGCGCCAGGGCTCCCGCGAGGCCGAGCGCCACCCCGATCAATGTCGGACGCATGCCCTCGGCGAGAATCATTCGCAGCACGTCGCCAACCTGAGCTCCCATCGCGATGCGAATTCCGATTTCGCGCTGGCGCCGCTTCACCGCATACGCCAGCACGCTGTAAATTCCCACGGCGGCGAGGAGGAGCGCCAGTCCCGCAAACGAGGCGAGCAGCAGCATGCTGAATTGCTGCTGCGAAAGCGAATCGGCGAGTATGTCGTCCATAGTCCGCACATCGCGAACGGGCTGGTCCGAATCCAGTTGGTGGACGGCAGCGGCCACCGCGGAGGTGGCGTTCGCCGGATCTCCTGTGGTCCGTACGACCAGCGCCTGATTCCAAAACGTAATTTGCGACAGCGGGACATACACGGTAGCCAGCGACTCCCGCGCAGCCAGTCCGCGAAACTTCACGTCGCCGATAACGCCCACAACTTCGCGCAGCTTACCGGGATAAAACGAGAGCGTGAGCTGCTTTCCGACTGGATTCTCGTTTGGCCAGAATTCCCGCGCCATCGATTCGCTGATGACCACAGCCGCAGGGCGGTCGAGCGTATCGGCGTCCGTGAAGTCCCTTCCGGCAAGCAGCGGGATACGCATCGTTCTCACATAACCAGGCGAAATCGTTCGCACGGCCACTTCCGGCTGCATGGCGAACTCGACGGCTGGGCGTCCCTCGATCGCTACCGGCTGGGTGGAGCCATCGCTGACAAACGGCAATGCGTCGATCGTCCCTGCCGATTCAACGCCCGGAAGAGCCTGTGTGCGCTCGACGAGTTGCTTGTAGAAGGCGAGCTGCTGCTCCGGCTTCGGATACTTCTCGCGCGGAAGCGTCACGCGAACCGTTAGCACATCGTGCGGATCAATGCCGGGATTGACCCGATGCAGCGCCCAAAGGCTTCGAATCATCAGCCCCGCTCCAATCAGTAGTACGAGCGACAACCCAACTTCGCAGACCACCAGCACGTTGCGCGTCCCACGGCCGCCGGAATCCGAATCGGTCCGTCCCAATCCTTGCTTCAAGCCTTCGTTCACGTTCGTTCGTGCCAGCCGCCACGCAGGCGCCAAGCCGGCGACGATCCCGGTAAGAATGGAAATCGCGAGCGTGAACCCCAGTATCGTGCCATCGAGTTCAACTCTGCCTGTTTGCGGCAGCTTGTCGCCGAAGAAAGAAACAATTAGCGCGATTCCTGCGCGCGCCACCAGCAAACCGAGCGCGCCGCCCGCCACGGCGAGAATCACAGTCTCCGCAAGCATCTGCTGGAGCACCCGTTTCCAGTTCGCTCCCAGGGCGGTCCGGATCGCAATTTCCTTGCGACGCCCGAGCGTCTTGGCGAGCACCAGGTTTGCGACGTTGGCGCATGCGATCAACAGAACGAACGCCACCGCGCCGAGTAGAACCAGTAGCGCGGGCCGCACGTCGCCCACCAGATCCTCGCGTAGCGGTACGATGGTTGCACCCCAGCCTTTGTCATCTTCGGGATACGCCTGCTCAAGCCGCGTCGAGATCGCATCCATTTCCGCCTGAGCCTGCGGCTGGCTCACTCCACGCTTCAGACGCGCAATCACCACATAGTTGTGATTGTTTCGGACAGCGCGCTCCTGATCCGTCCAGCCGAGCGGAACGAAAAACTGGCCTTGATCCGGGAAATGAAAATCTGCGGGCATCACGCCAATAATGGAGTACGGCCGCTCGTTGAACTCCAGACTCTTCCCTACCACTTGCCGGTCTCCACCGAAGCGGCTCTGCCAAAGTGAATAATTCAGCACGACTTCAGTCCCGTGGCCGTCTGAATCTTCTTCGGGCGTGAAGGTGCGGCCCAGAATCGGCGATGCGCCCAGCACAGAAAAGAATTCGGACGACACAACCATCCCCGGAACAGCTTCCGGCTGGTCCTTGCCGGTCACAGTCATGGTCGTTCCGTGGAAAATCGACATACCATCGAAGGAGTGGCTCTGCGAGTGCCAATCGAGGAAGTTCGCCGGCGACACTGCAAAAATCTTCATCCCCGGAAAACTCTTCTGCGGCGGGACGTGGTAGATCATCGCCAGTCGCCCGGGTTCCTTGAAAGGAAGCGGGCGCAGCAGCACGGCGTTCACTACGCTGAAGATCGCCGTGTTGGCGCCGATTCCCAGCGCTAGAACGATCACGGCTGCCGCCGCGAATCCCGGGCTTTTCAGCAATACGCGCAAGCCATAGCGGAAATCCTGAACGATGTTTCGCATTTGCCCCCCCGTATTGGCCTGGCCAAGCCAACCTATGAGAAGAAACGAGCGAAGCGCAAGTTTAGTTCCACGAGTTCCGGTTGCTATTCGACTGAAAAGACGCGCGCTACGAGACAACCGCATGGTTCGGCGGTAGTCGCGCTGTTCGATTTCGAGATGGCCTGTCCGTACACGGACTACTCTTTTGGCCTGTCTGCCCGACGAACCCGTAGACGCGAGAGTGGATTGCCTTTCGGCGGGCTCCTGCAACCGTTCGCTGCGCAATTTCGGCCGCTCGGCTCTTTCGCGTTGTGAGCGTTTCGCCCGGCGCGTAAAATTGCGGGAGCTGGAGAGTATTTCGGAAATGCAGAGACGAATCCACAACTCGCTGCTTGGACCGGCGGCACTGACGCTTGTCTGGGACTGCACCCGATTTACATCCAGTCCCTCACGGTAGTTAGACCGCTTCGAAACTGATTCATTCCGAGCAACCACAACCGTCACGGACGTAGCTGTATTTTTATGCGTCTCGAAAATCGCATTTGCATCCGCGAAGTTCCGAGCCGGGTGCGGCAGCCGAAGTGTGTCCGATGGCACTTCCAGAAAGGACAGCGCAAATGGTCGTACGAGTGAAGAACGGAACTCCGTTGCACGGCGAATCGCTTTGCGAAACATGTTCGCTAGCTCATATCGAGCGAGGCTACGGCGAGAGCGAATTGCTCGTCGTATGCCAGGCCACCTCTCCCGATCACCGCGTGCCATACCGAATACGCGAGTGCAGCGGTTACGTGGAGAAGAAGCGGCAGACGCTGTATGAGATGGAGAAGATCGCGTGGGTGCTAGCGCCGCGCGAAGGCAAGCGGAAGGCCGGCTTCGTTCCTTGCAAGGAAGTGGAAGACGACTCGGAGATCGAGCTTTTCTTGAGCGACCCGGAATAAGCGGGAGAAAGTGAGGGCGCCATGTTCATTCTGATCGCCACCATCACGTATTGCCTGATTCGATTCGCGGTGGTTTGCGTCCGGCCGAGGCTCGCACGGCGAAAGGGAGCGCTCGCGATGATCGAATTGAAAATCCCGGCGCCGATGGCGGTCCCGCCCGATCCGCTTTGCTACAGCTGCGTGTACGCGCACATCGTACGCGGTCACGGAGCGGGTGAGGAATTGATCGCGTGCGGTTACGCGTTCCCGATGCGAGAGGTTCTCTTTCGGGTGCGCGAATGCACCGACTACAGACCGAAGCGTGAACGCAATCGCGTGGAAATAGCGAACGAGGGAGCAGTGTGTATCCTGCCTCTTGATGAAACGGCAGCCGATTTCCACACGGTAGCTGCTACACGCAACGGGGAGGGCGAACTGGAATCGTCCTATGACTAAACCAACCCGGGCGGGGACGCGACATCGATTTGCAGTGTCGCGGCCCTGAACCGGAAATAGGTATTCACATTCCCGATTTTGCGTCCTCTAGAAGACCGCCAGCTTCACGTGCAGAAATTTTTTCGGGTTCTGGCGAAAATCGCTGACCATTAAACGCAAATCGCCCGCGAGCCCGCTGAAATTGTCGTAGAACGCGGGGTCGCTGAAAAATTTGCCGAGCGTGCCTTCGTTCGAGTTCATCTTGGCAGTGGCATCGCGGAAGTTGGCCGACGCATCCTTCAAGTTCGTGTACAGTGCGTCGTCGGTGGTGAGCTTGCCGAGGGTGCCCTTGCCGGCGCGAACGTCCGCCAGCATCGCGTTTCCGTTGTCCATCAGCTTCTTCGCATTGTCGTACATGCTCGGATCGTAGACGAGTTTGCCGAGCGTACCTTGCCCTTGGCGCACGGCCGCGATCACGTTTTGAGCGTTATCAATCGAAGCGTTCACTTTGTCGTACAGCTCATCAGATTTCAGTAGTTTGCCGGCGGTTCCCTCACCACGCTGCACCGAAGCGACTACATCGTCGAGTTTCGCGACCGTGTCGTTCACGTGGTTGTAGAGCGACGGATCGTTGAGCAGCTTGGCGAGCGTGCCCTGCCCGGTATTGACCTTCTCGAGGATGTCGCCGATTTGATTGGAAAGCGTGCTGAACCGCTGTACGAGCTCCGCCATCGCCGGCTCCCGCCCGCCCGGCAGAATGCCGCCGTTCTGAATGGGCGTGCCATGGAGGCCGCGCTTCACGGTCACGTAGCGATTACCGAGCAGACCTTCGGTGATCAGGCTCGCGCTTGAATCGGTACGGACGTCCGGTTGAAATTTCTTCTCGATCCGCAGGACGAGCGTGATGTTGTGCATGTGGTCCTGCGGCTGCGGCGTCAACTGGATCGATTGCACGCTGCCGATCTCGACGCCGTCGAGCCGGACGGGGGCACCCGACTGCAAGCCTTCCACTTCAGGCAGGTACGTGATCACGCGATATTTCGGCCCCAGGAATCCCGCGCCGGTCACGTAAAAGATCGCCACTGCGAGAATGAACAAGCTCGCGAGAACGAACAGTCCCACTCGAAGCTCCGTCCAGGTTAGCTGCTTCCGTTGCGCCATTGCTTTCCTCCTCTATCATTGCCGCCTGCCGATTTGTTCATTCCGCCGATGCGAGATATTTCTTCAGGTAGCCATCCGATGTTTTCAGCAATTCATCGGCGGGACCTTCGAAGTAAATTTTCCCGTCGCGCAGCACGATCACATTCGTCGCGTGCGTTTCGGAGCGGGCTCCGTTGCCGTCAAGCCGCTCGACGCGATTGTTCGCCTTGTCGAAGCGAAAATGCGAAAGGCCGAATGCGTCCTGGACGCGGTGGGTCGCAAGCAGCGACGTCACGTTCTGCGTATCCCGGTCGCGAAGGATCAGCGTGATGATCGTTTGCGATGTGACCGGGTCGAGCCCGGCGGTCGGCGAATCGTAGAATACGATTGGCGGCCGGTCCACCAGCGCGCGCGCCATCGAAACCCTCCGGCGCATCCCGCCTGAAAGCTCCGCAGGAAATTTCTCGATTGCATCTTCCATCTCGACGAACCGAAGTACCTCACGAACTCGCGTTTCGACTTCTCCTTCGGCCACATTCTCCTCGCGCAATCGAAACGCAACGTTCTCTTCCACGGTCAGCGAGTCAAAGAGCGCGCTCTCCTGGAATACAAATCCGATCCGGCGCCGGAAATCGAGGAGCTCTTTCTCGCCCATTTCGCCCACTTCGTGGCCGGTCACCCAAATTTTCCCTTCATCAGCACGCAGCAATCCGGCCGCGAGCTTCATAATCAGCGTCTTGCCTGACCCGCTTTCGCCCAGCAGCACTTTCGTTTCGCCGGGCGACACTTCCAACGAAATTCCCTGCAGCACCTCCCTGTCCTCGAACCCCATATGTACATCCTTGAAAACAATCAGAGGTTCGCCTGGGACTGTGCCGGTCATCGCGGCCGCCGGCGATTGGATTTCGCGGCGAGCGAGAGCGCATCGAAAGTGCCGGGAGCACGGCCTGCGGAGGGGCGAATGGGAAGGGCTGCAAGAATCATGTCGAGATTATAGATGGAAATCAGACGGATTCGCAGTGCCGGATTTTGGGTGGAGGGGAGTCGTTCCAAAGTCGGTCTGCCGGATGCGGGACGCGCGGGCAGCAGCCTACTTGTGAAACATGAACAACAACAGCCGCGAAAGAAAGAAATCTCCCACGAGGACGAGCACGGACGAAATCACCACCGCAGACGTAGTCGCGCGTCCCACTCCCTGCGTTCCGCCCTTTACGCGGAGGCCCTGATAGCAGCCGATCGTCGCAATGATTAGCGCGAAAACCAGAGGTTTGGCGAAACCCTGAACCAGGTCGCCGAACTCGAGCGCATCGATCGCCCGCGTCCAGAACTGCACTGGCCCGAGTCGCAACGTGAAATAAGCAACGATGAATCCGCCGATAAGACCGACGAAATCCGATACCGCCACCAACAATGGCAACATCAAGATGGTCGCGATCACGCGCGGCGTCATCAGCTTGCGTACTGGATCAGTGCCAAGCGCCCGCATTGCATCAACCTGCTCGGTCACCACCATCGAGCCGAGCTCGGACGCCATCCCGGATGCGTTGCGCCCGGCAACGAGAAGCGCCGTGATCGCCGGTCCCAGCTCGCGGACCAGCGCGAGCGAAACCGCGTCGCCGGTGAGCGCCGTCTCGCCGAAGCGCTCGAATTGCGATGAGGTTTGGAGCACCAGCACGCCGCCAATAAAGAATCCGGTGAGCACAACGATCGGCAGCGACCCCACTCCGATCACGTCCATCTGCTCGAGCGTATCGAACCAATACAGTGGCGGCGTGAAGATATTTGCGATCGACCGGAAGGTGAGCAGCGAGTAGTCCTGCACCGCCTGGACCTGGCGCTTGACCGCGTCCCCGATGATCGAGGGGAGTGATTGGGTTTCACTGGCTTCGAGCATCGTGTCAGGACGCTGCAGGACGGGCCTGTCCGCAGCGATACGGAAGCGTAGCGTCCGGCACGACTTGCGTCAAGCAATCATCCGCCCCGCCTGAATTGCACGCAGCTTCGCTTTACGCGCGTGGACGCGTCCGGTAGAATTGCGCATTTGCCCGGCGTCGCGGGCGGGATGTGGGGAGCATGCTTCGTTTTGTCAGCGCGGGTGAATCGCATGGGCAGGCCCTGATCGCGTGGATCTCCGGCATGCCGCTGGGCGTGCCAGTCGACCTCGAGTTTATCCAGCGCGAACTGCACCGGCGCCAGCTCGGATACGGACGCGGCGGCCGCCAGCGCATCGAGAAAGATCAGGCCGACATTCTCGCGGGCGTGCGCCACGGCAAAACGATCGGCGCGCCCATTGCTATCCGCATCGAGAATCGCGACTGGGCAAATTGGGAGAAAGCGCTGCCGGTGGAAGACACCGAGGGGGCAGACTCGCCCGACTCGAAGGGCGCGCAACGCCCCCTGACCGCTCCGCGCCCCGGTCACGCCGATCTTGCCGGTGCACTGAAATTTAATCTGCACGATGCGCGATATATTCTCGAACGGGCTTCCGCTCGCGAGACCGCGTCGCGTGTTGCGGCGGGCGCTTTCGCAAAGTTGTTGCTGCACCAATTCGGAGCAACGGTGCTGAGCCACACGATTGCTGTCGGCCACGCACGACTTGACCGTGAGGCGACGTGGGATGAGATCGAAGCTGTCTGCGACAATATCGACTCGCCGCTGCGATGCGTCGATGCGGACGCCGAAGCGCGAATGAAAGCGGAAGTCGACCATGTTCTCCGCGCGGGCGATTCCGTGGGCGGCGTTTTCGAAGTGGTTGCGCGGGGCACTCCGCCGGGGCTTGGCAGCCACGCACAGTGGGACGAAAAACTCGACGCGCGCATCGCCCGCGCCGTGATGTCGATCCAGGCGGTGAAAGCCGTCGAGATCGGCGTCGGCATCGCCAACGCAGGAAGTTATGGCTCCGAAGTGCAGGACGAAATCCGCTATGATGGTTCGCGGAAACGTTTCGATCGCTCGTCGAATCGAGCCGGTGGAATCGAAGGCGGGATCACGAACGGGCAAGATATCGTCGTGCGCGGCTACTTGAAACCGATTTCGACGCTGCGGCGGCCGTTGCTCACGGCCGACCTGAATACGAAAGAAGCCGTGAAGGCTGCCTACGAGCGCTCGGATGTTTGCGTCGTTCCCGCAGGCGGAGTGGCGGGCGAAGCGATGGTTGCGCTCGAGCTTGCGTCCGCCTTCCTCGAGAAATTTGGCGGCGATTCGCTCGAAGAAACGCGCAGGAATTTTGAAGGTTATGAGCGTCAACTCGACAATTTCTAAGAACTAGCGGGTATTGAGGACGAACGCGAAATGATTCTTCCGATAGTAAAATTTGGCGACCCGGTGCTGGAAACGCCGACGAAGCGAATCGAGAAATTCGACGATGAAATCCAGAAGCTCGTGGCGGATATGTTCGAGTCCATGTACGCGGCCAATGGCGTCGGACTCGCAGCGCCACAGATCGGAATCGGTTTGCGGGTTGCCGTGATCGACGTTTCGAACGGAAAAAACGTCGAAGCAAAACTCGTTTGCGCGAACCCGCAAATCATCCATGCGGAGGGCGAGCAGCGTGAGGAGGAAGGCTGCCTTTCGCTGCCGGGATTCCGGGGACATGTCGCGCGGCCGCAGTACGTCACTGTCCGCGCGCAGGACGCAAGCGGCAAGGAATTTGAAATGCGCGGCGAGGGGTTGCTCGCACGAGCGTTCTGCCACGAGATCGATCACTTGGACGGCACTCTTTTCATCATGCATCTCGGGATGCTCAAGCGCGACATGATCAAGCGCAAAATCCGCAAGCTGAAAAAAGTGGGCGAGTGGTAGCACCGTCGTGCCGCTGAAACTCGTTTTTTGCGGCACGCCCGCCTTTGCCGTCCCCACGCTTCGCGCGTTGCGCGCCGATCCTTACTTCGAAGTCGCAAGCGTCGTCACGCAGCCCGACCGCCCCCGCGGACGCCGCAAGAAAACTGCCGGCTCACCCGTGAAAGAAGCAGCTCTCGAAGCCGGCATCGCCGTGTACCAGCCGGAAAAAATCAAGTCCGAATCGGCGGTCGACTATTTCGAACGGCTCGGGCCTGACGTCGTCGTTATCATCGCCTACGGACAAATCATCCCTGCCGCGCTTATCGCGATTCCCCGCCTCGGCTGGATCAATTTGCACGGCTCGCTCCTGCCGAAATATCGCGGCGCCGCGCCGATCAACTGGGCGATCGTGAATGGTGAAAAAGTAACGGGCCTCACCACGATGCGAATCGACGCGGGGCTCGATACTGGTCCCATGCTCTTGAAATACCAGACGGGGATTGGTCCGGACGAAACCGCGGCTGAACTTTACGCCCAGCTTGCGGATGCGGGCGCGCCATTGATGATTGAAACTTTGAAGAAGCTCGATCAGGGAGAAATCACGCCCACGCCGCAGGACAACTCACAAGCGACGCTCGCGCCCCCGCTGGAAAAAGAAGACGGCCGCATCGATTGGTGGCTACCGGCCCCACGAATCTACAATCGCATCCGCGGCTTGCAACCCTGGCCCGGCGCCTTCACCACATTTCGTGGAGCAACCTGCCGCATCTGGGGTAAGCCGCTCAGGCCCGTTGCCGCGGACGGCGCGCCCGGAATTCTCCTCCCGACACAAGAAGACGGCCTGCTCGTAATCTGCGGCGGCGCGACGATCCTTCGCATAGAACACATTCAACTCGAGGGCCGCAACCGCATCACCGATCGCGAATTTATGAATGGTGCAAGGATCGAACCGGGCGAACGCTTCGGCAGCTAATGAGCCATGCCCCCAGGCCTGTGTGTCTCCGCAGCCCGTTCTTCTCGTTCCGTCGCGAATATGATTTGATAACTGTGTGCCCATCAGTCCTGCGCGAACGATCGCATTCGAAGTGCTGCGCCGCGTCGAAGCTGAGGGTGCATATGCGAGCGATGTGTTGCACTCAGAGCTCGGTCCACACGTATCCTCTGAAAACGCGGCTCTCGCGACCGAAATTACCTTCGGCGTGTTGCGCTGGCGGCGGCTGCTCGATTTTCTCCTCGATCGCCAACTCAAAAAGCCTGCGGCCAAGCTCGACTTGCCCGTAACGCTCGCCCTTCGCATCGGTCTTTACCAACTGCACTTCCTAGAACGCGTTCCCGCTAGCGCCGCCGTGAATGAATCTGTCGAACTCGTGAAGCGAGCGCGAAAAACATCGGCGGCATCGCTCGTGAACGCCGTGCTGCGTCACGCATCCGCCGAGGCGAACGAAACGACGCCCCAGCCGGTCGCAAAAAGAATCGAGCGGCTACTTCCCCCGAAATTGTCCCTCGCCGACCGGCTCGGTATCCTGCATTCACACCCCACGTGGCTCGTCGAACGCTGGCTCGCGCATTTCGGCGAGGCGCGCGCGGCCGCGTTAATTGAAGCGAATAATCGCCCTCCACATTTGAGCTGCGCCCTTCACGATCCCGCGCGTCGCGAAGAAATTTTTGCCGCGCTCAAAAAAGCAGGCATCCGCGTCGAATCGGGCCAGCTCCTCGCATCCGCCTTCGCCGCCAGTGGAGGAAGCCCCGCCCGCACGGAGGCCTTCCGCAAAGGCTGGCTCTCGATTCAGGACGAAGCGTCGCAAACCATTCCTTTACTACTCGGCGTTCAATCGGGCGACCGAGTTCTCGACCTTTGTGCTGCGCCGGGAGGCAAGACGCCTCCTCTCGTCCGCGCCGCCGGCCCCGGCGGAACCGTTGTCGCCGCCGACCGCCACGCGCATCGGCTCCGCGCGATGCGCAAACAATTCGAACGCCTCGCGCTCACAGGCGTCCGCATCGTTGAACTCGACGCCACGCGCGAACTCCCTTTCGGCCGCCCATTCAATCGCATTCTCGTGGACGCGCCCTGCTCCGGCACCGGCACGCTCGCTCGCCATCCGGAAATTCGCTGGCGCCTGCGCTCCGAACAGCTAGCAGGATTTCACGAATTGCAGGTAGCGATGTTAGCGTCAGCTCTTGATCAATTGGCGCCGGGCGGCCGCCTGGTCTATTCGACTTGCTCGATGGAGCCAGAAGAAAACGAGCAAGTGGCGGCCGAAGCCATGGCCGGTGCGCCGTCAATCAGGCGAGTTGACCGCGAAGAAATTATGCGAACGCTCAAGCCTCACCTCGCTCCCGGAATTGAGCCGCAAGGTCTCATCGACGCCGCGAGCGAATTCCGCACGTCTCCCGCCGTGCACCACACCGATGGCTTCTTCGCCGTGGTCCTGCAAAAACCCTGATCCGTTCGCTTTCCGCTTCCTCTCGATGCCTCTGTGTCTCCGTCGCTAACCCCGCGCATTGAAGGCGTTCGACCGACATGCTAGGCTCGAATCGATTGGAGCATTGCGAATGACATTCCGCGAGCGCCTCGAATGGATTTTTCGCATGGCGCTGCTGTTGTTTATTCTTGCCTCGGTCGCGTTTTTAAGCGCGTTACTCGCTGTCCGCTTTACGATCCAGGGCCGCGAAGTCGCGGTTCCGGATGTGGTCGGTAAAAAGGCCGTAGAGGCGCAACAGATTTTGCAGGGACGCGGAATCGGTATTCGCATCGAAGACCACATCTTTAGTTCTCTTCCGGTCGACGAGGTCGTCCGCCAGAGTCCGCCCGCGGGAATGAAGGTAAAGGTCGGTCAGTATGCGCACGTTGCGCTAAGTCTCGGCCCACAAAAAGCGACGATCCCGCTGCTCGAAGATCGAAGCCTTCGCGCCGCGCGAATCGAACTGCTCCGCAGCGGAATGCAGATCGGCGAAATCTCCTCGGTCTATCTTCCAGGGGCGAGCGAGGAGACGGTGCTTCGGCAGGATCCCGCTCCCGGCAAATCGGATATTACGAGCCCGCACGTCAATCTGCTCGTCTCCCTCGGCGACCGCCCGGCTGCGTACGCGATGCCGGAACTCGCCGGACTCTCGCTCGCCGAAGCGGAAGCGCGGATGTCGGCAACGGGTCTGAGACTGGGCAAGCTCACCTTCTCGCCAGCTTTGGGAACGACACACGGCGTCGTCCTCACTCAGCCCATCCCGCGCGGCTCCCGCGTGGCAGCCGGCACGCCGGTTGATTTGCAGCTCTCCCAATAGCCGCCGATAGCCTGGAACCGCTTGTGCTAAACTCCCCGCTGGCCTCATGACCTACGCACGAATCGAAATCGCGCCTTCGATCCTGGCCTCGAATTTTGCGAAGCTAGGCGACGAAATTCGCACCGTCGAGCAGGGCGGCGCCGATGTCCTTCACGTCGACGTGATGGACGGACATTTCGTCCCGAATATCTCGATCGGAATTCCCATTGTCGCGTCCTTGCGTAAAGCAACCCGCCTGCCCCTCGATGTGCATCTCATGATCGAACGGCCGGAGGAGTACATCGCTGAATTTGTACGCGCTGGCGCCGATCGCGTCCTCGTCCATCAGGAGGCGACCGTGCATCTCGATCGTGCGCTCGCCATGATTCGCGAGCACGGTGCTGAAGCCGGAGTAGTGATTAATCCGGCGACGCCCGTCCTGCTGCTGACCGAGGTATTGGACAAGGTGGATACCGCGCTGGTGATGTCGGTGAACCCGGGATTCGGGGGCCAAAAATTTATTCCCGGCGCGATCGAGAAAATTCGCCAGCTCAACGAGTGGCGCGCGCGATATAATGGCGCCTTCCGGATCGAAGTGGACGGGGGCGTGGATCTGGACAACATAACCGGACTGGCCAGGGCCGGAGCCAACACGTTTGTTGCGGGAACTTCCATCTTTCACACAAACGACCCGGCGGCTTCTGCTCGCCAATTGCGGCAGCTTGCGAACAATGCTCTCAGCCAGAAGGTTTGAGCGAGACGAGCCTGGCCCAAACTAAATGATGGCGGGAAAATAATGAAACAGCGGCAACTTTTAATCGCTTTGCTCGGTTTCGTAATGTTCTGCGGCGTCAGCGCTGACGCCAACGCGCAGTTCAAAAAACCAACAAAGAAGAAACAGCCGGCCAAAACCGCGGACAAGGACGTCACTGCTTCGGCTGAGCCCGACAAGATTCTATACGATCGCGCGCTCGCCGATATCAAGCACGGCCGCTACACCGAAGGGCGCCTTTCGCTCCAAACTTTGATCAATACCTATCCCGACAGCGAATACCTCGCCAAGGCAAAACTCGCCGTCGCCGATTCCTACTTCAAAGAGGGCGGCACGTCCAACTTGACGCAGTCGGTCGCTGAGTACAAGGATTTCATCACCTTTTTCCCGTTCCTCGAAGAAGCCGCCTATGCGCAGATGCAAGTCGGCATGGCGCATTACAAAATGATGGAGAAGTCCGACCGCGACAGCTCTCAGGCGCAGATGGCCGAGGACGAGTTCCAGGCGATGCTCCTGAAATTCCCGCAGAGCCCGCTTGCTCCTCAAGCGGAACAGCGTCTGCGCGAAGTGCAAGAAGTGCTGGCCGACGGCGAATATAAAATCGCGCACTACTACTACGCGAAACAGGATTACCGGGCTTCCGCCGCGCGCTTGCTCGAAGTCACGAATCGCTATCCCCTGTACAGTCAGAGCGACGAAGCCCTCTGGATGCTCGGCGATATTTATGGACACGTCAAGCAAACCTCGAAAAATGAAGACGTGCGCAATTATTGGGGTGCTCTCTCCGGCAAGGTCTACGACCGCATTGTCGAGCAGTATCCCCTCTCGCCACGCGCGCAGGACGCAAAATCTCGCCTGAAACAGATGGGATTGCCTGTGCCACCCGCAAATCCCGACGCCCTCGCCCGCATGCAGAAAGAACGCGAGTACGAAAGGCTGCACCATCAGAATGCGGTCCTCAAGGGTCCGAAGGGCATGCTGCACGGCGCGCCTGACGTTTCCGTCGCCGCCCATGTCGGTCAGCCGAACCTGAATCCGCCGGATGACGCGCTCGCTGCGAGCGAAGTCTTGAAACCCAACTCAGGCGGTGCCTCTGGCTTTTCGATCTCTGGCTCTCAAGCATCGGGCGGCGAGGATTCAAGCGGCGTTGGTACTTCGAACGCTCCAACCACGCAAGAGGACGCGGCTAGTACCGGCGTAGTCGAGACTGGCGCCGCGGCGGGCACTACGCTCGGCGTGCAAATCATTCAGCCGCGCAACGCCAGTACTTCAGCAACGACCGAATCTGGGGCGGCACCAGCCAATCCGCCCGCTGGAGGCGCGTCGGAACAGCCCAATCCGCCCGCCGGCTCCTCGCAACCCGCCGCCAGTCAGCCAGATGCACCTGCGGCCGCGGGTGGTTCCACTTCTGGTTCGACTTCTGGTTCCACTACGCCGGCTCTTCAAACTGGTTCCGACAGCCAATCGTCGAGCAGTTCTCAAACAGCCGGCCAAACAGATCAGTCCTCAACCGACTCCACAAGCTCCACCAACAACCAGGCCGCTTCTCCCTCGCAAACCCCTGTAGACGACTCCAAAGACTCGTCTAGCAAGAAGAAAAAAGGCATACGGAAGCTGGTTCCCTGGTAAACACCCTGTTTACCCCCTGCTAACATCTGAGGCACGCCTGTACTTCGTCTCCGTTGACGCATCCCTTTAGGGATGCTGCAATAGGAGAGCGAAAGTGGTCGGCGTGTCGCCGTGTGGGTGCGCCGCGAGGTGGTTCAAGTGCCCAGAATTCTGGTCGCGGACGACAATACCAACATCCAGAAGATGGTCGTGTTGGCGTTTGAAGAGCGCGGTGTCGAAGTGGTTGCGGTCGGCAACGGCGAAGCGGCAGTCCGCAAAATTCCCGACGTGAATCCCGATCTGGTTCTTGCCGACGTTTTTATGCCCGTTCGCAACGGCTACGAAGTCTGCGAATTCGTCAAGAAAGACACTCGCTTCGCTCACGTTCCCGTCATTCTTCTGGTTGGCGCCTTCGATCCGCTCGATGAAAAGGAAGCACGCCGCGTCGGCGCCGATGGTGTTTTGAAGAAACCGTTCGTTCCGCCCGACCCGCTGATCGCGATGGTGATGTCCGCTCTCGAAAAAAATCCTAAAGTTGCCGCGGAACTCGCGAAAGCCCGGGAAGTTCCCGTCGCGCCGCCTCCGCCGCCCGAGATGGAAATCGCCGCGAAGGCTGAGCCCAAGCCGCTTCCCCATTTCCCCGAACCGACGGCGGAAGAAGCTGCCGCCATCTATGGTTTCGGCAAAGGCGTCCGCTCTCTCGATGACGAAGCCGAAGAAGCCGAAGCGAAGGGCCCGAAGGCTCCGGTTGCAAAAGCGGAAGCCGACAACGAAGAGGACGATTTCGACGGAGCTGCCACCGCCACCGATTGGCGCCGCACCGGTGGAATGGACTTCGAGATTCCTGAAAACACCGCGGTCGATCCCGCCTATTCCTACGGCAAAGATTTGGCGCCCATTACGTTCCCGTCGGAAAAAGAAGTTCCGCCGAGACGCATCCGCGTCCGAGACGACGAACTCGATGATCTCGATGAACCGGTAGTGCCGTTCGTTCCGCCCGCACCGCTCGCTCAGCAGATCGCTCCCAAGCCCGTCATCAGCGCGCTCTCCGGAGCGCCTCAACAAGATTCGCAATCCTTCGCGCCTTACGGCATGAAGCTCTCTACCGAGCCGTCCGCGACCGAAGATGCGCCTGCGGCCTGGCACGAGAGCCCGGCTTTTCAATCCGCTTCGAATCAGCCCGCGACGCCGAAAGCAGAGCCTCCGGCTGCCGCGCCCACGGCGGCGAAAGAGGAAGCGCCGGCACCGGCGCAAGCGAAAGAATCCACGCCAGCGCCTGCCGCAAACATCAGCGCGCCCGCGCATTCTGCTACCTGGACCGACTTGATGGCGCCTCCGCCGTCGGAATATCCCGAAGGCAGCTGGATGACGGATTCTCATCCCGCGCCTGTTTCCCACGTCTCCGAGCCCGCGGCCTCGAAAGCATCTGAGCCCGAGTTCGCGCCGGAGCTGGTCGCATCTGCTCCTGCACCAGCGCATATGGCACCGGGGCTTTCGCCCGCCCCCGCTTGGCAGGCAGAACCAGCGCCCACGGCTTCCACCGAATCGCAGTGGCACTCGGAACGTGCAAAGGAACGAGAATCCGACCCCGAAGAATCGCGCCCGCGCAAAAAGTCTTGGTTCTCGGACGCCATCGAAGCCGTCCGTGAAGTCGTTCATGGCGGGTCGAACGAGCCCGTCGAACAACCTATCAGCGCGTCTCACACCGATTCCGAACCCGATGCCGCGCCAGGCGCTAGCACAGCGCTCGTCGTCCAATCGAACGCGCCGGCAATCGCCCAGACTGCTTCGCAGTTCGAGGATCATTCGCACTCGCAAACTAAATCGAGCGTCGAAGCAGAGCTCCTCGCTGATCCGGCGGATACCACCCCATCGCGCAAGGATCCAGACCTCGAAGAGCCGCCCCCGGCGCACGTCGCGCCGGAACCGTTGCTCGTCCGCGACGATCCGCACGCGACATCCGGCTACGGCCAGCATCCCGAAACGATTGCGCCGCTGCAATCCTTCCCGCTGCCCGGCGAGGTTGAACCTGTCAATGGCGAGCCGGCGGCCGATCTCGTCGGCACAAACCACGAGGAAGATCCCGCGTTCGCTGCCACCGAGACTCCCACGGTGGACGTTCCCGCGCCTGCCGACTTCGGCGACCGTATCCCAACTGCGCCTCCGCCAAATCGCGAAGCCCTTTCCGGCATTCCGTTCCTGATGCCCACAGCCGCAACCCTCGAATCCGTTAACGCGCTCCACGAATCGCCGGCGCCATCCGCAGCGGCAGCTAATGTCGACGAAATGGTCCAAAAAGTTCTCGAGCGCCTCGAACCTCAGCTCCACGAGCTGCTCTCGAAGAGCCTCCTGAAGCCTCTCGTCGAAAACATGCTCCAAAACGAACTAGCCAAGAAAGAGAAATAACCAAAGGGCTGCCAACCCCGAGGCGTTTAGCAAATACATGTGGTATCCGACCGAGCGTCAATGGAACGTCATCTTCTTCGCTTATGTCGGCGCAACCTTCTTCATTCTCGGCGGCGTGCCACGCTCATCCCCTCCCTCTGGCCCAAGGTCTAAATCGTCTTCGCGCTGGGAATCGCTCTGAACATTTGGAGACACTCCAGAAAATATCCGCCGCACTAGTTGCAATCCGGTCTCCGAGTCAAACGCTGTCATCCTGAACCCATCCGGCCAGGATCGGTGAAGGATCTCAGCCAACATTCCCGGTGCCACGGCGCGCTGCACAGCTCAGCCCCGCGCCAAACACCCCGCATTTGACGCCCCACGCATCCCCCGCTTATATTGATAGTTTCGCCTTCGCATAAAATTCAAGCACGCGCGCAAAAGGACCAATGCCCCGCGAAATACCCAAAGCCTACGAGCCGCAGGAAATCGAAGCCCGCTGGGCCAAATCCTGGCTCGACGAAAGTCTCTTCCGCGCCGAAAATTCCGGCACCGCTGACGGCCCGCGCTTCTCGATCGCTCTCCCGCCTCCCAACGTTACCGGCTCGATCCACATGGGCCACATGCTCGAGCACACCCAAATCGACATGCTCGTCCGCTGGCACCGCATGCGTGGCGAACGCACCCTCTGGCTTCCCGGCATGGACCACGCCGGCATCGCCACTCAATTCGTCGTCGAGCGCAAACTCGCCGCCGAAGGCATCAAGCGCCAGGATCTCGGCCGCGAAGAATTCGAGCGCCGCGTCTGGCAGTGGAAAGCGGAAAGCGGCGGTGTCATCAAAGGGCAGATGATTCGCCTCGGCGCTTCCTGCGATTGGACGCGCGAAAAATTCACGCTTGAACCCGCGCTCTATCGCGCGGTCCTCGAGGCTTTCCTTCGCCTTTATCGCGAGGGCCTCATCTACCGCGGCCGGTATATGGTCAATTGGTGCCCGCGCTGCCAGACCGCTATCAGCGACCTCGAAGTCGTTCACAACGAGCGTACCGGTCAGCTCTGGTTCATTCGCTATCCGCTCGTCGGCGGAAAAGCTGGCATCGACGCACACCTCGTCGTCGCAACCACCCGCCCCGAAACCATGCTTGGCGATACGGCCCTCGCCGTCCATCCCGACGACGACCGCTACCGGCACCTCATCGGCAAAAAAGTAATGCTGCCGCTGATGAACCGCGAAATCCCCGTCATCGCCGACACCTACGTCGACCGCGAATTCGGCACCGGCGTCGTCAAGATCACTCCCGCCCACGATCCCAACGACTTTGAAGTCGGCAAACGCCACCATCTCGAAGAAATCGATATCCTCACCGACGACGCGCACATGAGCGAAGCCGCCGGAAAATACGCCGGCCTCGAACGCTTCGCCGCCCGTGGCCGCATCGTCGCCGATCTCGAAGCTCTCGGCCTCATCGACCGCATCACCGAGCACTCCCACTCCGTTGGCACCTGCGACCGCTGCAAGGCGATTGTCGAACCGCGCCTCTCCACGCAATGGTTCATGAAAATGAAGCCGCTCGCCGAGCCCGCGAAAAAAGTCGTCCTCGACGGCCTCATCGAAGTCGTCCCCGATAATCAGCGCACCATTCTGCTGAACTGGCTCGAGAATATTCGCGACTGGTGCATCTCCCGCCAGCTCTGGTGGGGCCATCGCATCCCCATCTGGCACTGCGCCGGCTGCAAGGAAATGATTCCCGCGCTCGATTCGCGCGTCGAAATCATCGACGGGCACGCCCGCGCCGCGAGCGTCCCCACAAAATGCCCGAAGTGCGGCGGCGCAAAACTCACTCAGGACAAAGACGTCCTCGACACCTGGTTCAGCTCCGGCCTCTGGCCCTTCTCCACTCTCGGCTGGCCCGACGACACCCCGGACCTCCGCACCTATTACCCGACAAGCCTGCTCATCAGCGGCTACGACATCCTATTTTTCTGGGACGCCCGCATGATCATGATGGGCCTCCACCTAAGCGCCGCTCGCTTCACGCAAACTAGAGACGTGTCTCAACCCGTCACGCATTCCGCCGCCATTCGTCAGAGCACGGCTTCAGCCGTGCCGAGCGGTGTTGATTTTGCGGGTGCCCCACCCTTCGCGTCGTCTGCGAAGGGTGGGGATTTTGATTCGGAGGCTTCAGCCCCTAAGGTAAACCTTGCGCAGGTGATCCCCTTCCACCGCCTCTACCTCCACTCCCTGGTCCGCACCGCCGAAGGCGCCAAAATGTCCAAAACAAAAGGCACCGGCGTCGACCCGCTCCAACTCACCGATCAATATGGAACAGACGCCATGCGCTACATGCTCGCCAGCATGTCCGCTCCGGGCACCGACATCATCCTCAGCGACGATCGCATCCTCGGCGCCCGCGCCTTCGCCAACAAAATCTGGAACGCCGCCCGCTTCCTCTTCTTCAACCTGGAAAAAATCGAAGCCCAGGGCGTAACTCTCGAAGATCTCGCCTCCCCCGAAATCCGCGCCCAAGCGCCCTATGGCCGGTCGGACGGAAGTTTTCCGGTAATCGACACGTGGTTCTTCTCGCGTCTCTCGTCTGTCATCACCGAAGTGAATCTTGCACTCGAGAGTTTCCGATTTCATGAGGCGTGTCAAACAATCTACCAATTCTTCTGGGGTGATTTCTGCGACTGGTACATCGAGTGGATCAAGCCTGAACTCGTTTCTCCCGATCGGGAGACAGCGATCGCTGCTTGGCGAAATATCTTCGCAGCCCTCGACGCCGCTTTGCGGATGCTCCACCCGATAATGCCGTTCCTCACCGAAGAGCTGTGGCATAAGCTGCCCCAACCCGAAGGTGCCTGCTCGATCGCGCTTGACAGCTTCCCCGTTCCCGGCCAGAAGTGGATCGAATCTAAGGGCGGTCAAGAAATGCAGCTGCTTCAAGAAATAATCATTGCCGCTCGCAATATCCGCGCCGAGGTGAAAATTGACCCGAAACGAAAGGTGTCCGCTCAATTGTCGATCGGAAATGCGTGGGATAGGAATCTCGCAGAGCGGAATCAGGAACCGCTCTTGCGCCTTGCTGCGCTTTCCGATCTCGTGATCTCATCTGGACGCCTCGATCCTGCGGGTGCGGTTATTCGTTCCACTGCGCGCTTCGACCTGCGAATTGCTTACGGCGAAGCCATGGACAAAAACGCCGAAATCGCCCGTCTGAAAAAAGAAGCTGACCGCCTCGCCAAAGACATCGAATCCAAAAAATCCCGCCTAGCCGACGAATCCTTCCTTAGCAAAGCCCCCGCCAAAATAATCGACGACCTGAAATCCACGCTCGCCCAACGCACAATCGAACACCAAAAGCTGCTCGATCGTCTCGCACAGCTCGCGTAGCTCGCCTTTATAGCGGCCGCCTTCAGGCAGGCGTCGTTAGCGCAGGCACTGCTGTGCCAATATATATCTCAAGCAAGAAGCTATGATAGCGTGAGCGTCGGACTTCGCCTTTGAGGGTGATTATTATGCTTGGAGATGAGGACCTCACTCCACCCGAAGAACTTAAAGAACTGTGGGAAGAATTTCGAAAGTCGCGGCGACGGCTTTCAAAGCAAATTACTCCGAATCGCTATCATTTTAGCCTGCAAGCCGTGGCGGGAGCATTTTGTTTGTATTGGCTTTTTTGTCCTCCTAGCGCCGGGCCAGCACTGCTCGTGCTGGCTGGCTTAGGCGCTCTCATGTTGCTATCCGACATGAAACCTAAGCACAAAGCGATTTACGTATTCGTGGTCATATTCCTAGTTTTTATCGAGTACCGAGCGATGAATAGGGACCGAAGGGACGCTCAACAGAAATACGAACAGAATATGAACCAGCTGATGGGTGGAGACGGCTACCCATTATTCTTGGTGACGTTCCCATCTAACAATCCAACACGAGAAGATCCATGGCCAGTCAGAGTCATCTACGACAAGCCGGATTCGGCAACTCCTTTGCTTGATGTAAATGTAGATCTTGAAGTAATTCCACACGGGGTATCCGGATTTAATAATGAAGTTCTTGAGAGCATAATGCATCCGGTTCACTTTTCTTTAGGGACTGTCTTGCCTGGAAGTTTTGAAACCCCGATCAAACTTCAATCCGGCAAGAGGTATTATTTAACCATTAGAACCAGAAGGGGCGGGTTTTTCTACGAGAAAATATATATTGATGCGGATGTGAAATTAGCGGGAGGCTACAAGATCGCTTGGTGCGTTTATGACCATGTAACAAATAAGTTGCTTGGGGGAAAGTGCGACTAAGGCACAGGAGCCGCAATTGCTCTTCGCAAAACTCACCTTCCGCATTGCCGCCATCTACGGCCTTCTCGTCCTCATCCCGCCCTTTTTCCTCGAAGCCAAATACGGCCGCGACTACCCGCCACCAGTCACCCATCCGGAATTCTTCTACGGCTTCTTCGCCGTCGCTCTCGCGTGGCAAATCCTCTTTCTAATCCTCGCCACCGACCCCATCCGCTACCGCCCGATAATGCTGCCCGCAATCCTTGAAAAACTCGGCTACCCGCTTGCCCTCACCATCCTCTATACCCAACACCGCGTCGACCCGCGCGTCCTCGCTCTCGGCAGCCTCGACTGGATCTTCCTGATTCTCTTCCTCCTCGCGTACGTAAAGACTCGCCAGTAAATTCGCGCTTTCAAGATCACGCTGCCCTCGAGCCCTGCGCGGCCATCGCCTTGTCCCCAGCGGCCCCGTCGAGTATGCTTCGTTGCTCCCGATGGCCGCCACCACACGCATGGCAACCCTTCCCGGCACCACCGACCGCCGGATTGACGCGCTCCTCGCTCTCCTTGCCGAAAATTCCACCATCGTGATCAGCGGCGCAAAAATCGCCACTGAAATCGGCGTCACTCGCCAGCAGGTCTGGCGCTGGATTGAAAAACTGCGCGCTCTCGGCGTTCGCGTCAAAGGACACGCCGCCACCGGCTATCACATCGAGCGCGTCCCCGATATTCTCGCGCCGCAGCTCCTGAGCAACCGCCTTTCGGGCACAGCTTTTGGCCGCCGCATCTACCATTTTTTCAAAATCGACTCCACCAACACCGTCGCCATGCAGCTCGGCGAACAAGGCGAGCCTCACGGCGCTGTGGTCCTCGCGGAAGAACAAACGGCCGGTCGCGGCCGCGCCGGACGCAAATGGCTCTCCGAGAAATCTGCCGGAATCCATTGCAGCGTCCTCGTCCGGCCGCAGATCCCGCCCGCCCACGCGCCTCTGCTCACGCTGGTAGCAGGGCTCGCCGCCCGCGACGCCTGCGCCGAGGAACTCGACGCAGCTCCCGACATCCGCTGGCCCAACGATCTCCTCTTCGGCGGGCGGAAATTTTCCGGCATCCTCACCGAAATGCACGCCGAACCTGACCGCGTCCACTATGCCGTGATCGGGATCGGCATCAACGTCAACCAGACAAAAATGCCCGCGGAGCTCTCTGACATTGCCACATCGCTCCGAATCGAAACCGGCAGATTCCATTCGCGGCTTCAGCTCCTGATTCGGTTGCTGCGCTACCTCGACCGCTACTACAATCAATTCCTCGCCGACGGCGCCGAACCGATTCTCCGGCGCTTCGCCGAAGTTTCGACTTACTTCAAAGGGAAGCACGTGAAAATTTCGACCGCCACGGAAACCTTTACCGGCATCACGGCTGGCCTTGAGCCCAGCGGCGTGCTGCGCGTCGCGCGCGACGACGGCCGCGGCATCGAACCCGTCCTCTCGGGCGACGTGAGCGAGGCTGGCTGATGCTTCTAACCCTGGACGTCGGCAACACCAATACGGTCCTCGGCGTCTTTCGCGACAAAGAACTCGTCGCCCACTGGCGTCTCACCACCGCGCGCGATCAAACCATCGACGAGTACGGCATCCTTACCCGCGATCTTTTTACCCTCGCGAATCTCGAGCCGCGCGAGATCGGCGGCGTCATCATCAGCTCCGTCGTTCCCCCGCTCAATTCCACCCTCGCCGGAATGGCCGATCGCTATTTCAGCAAGAAGGCGCTATTCGTCGAGCCCGGCATCAAGACGGGCATGCCCGTGCATTACGACAATCCGCAGGAAGTCGGCGCCGACCGCATCGTCAACAGCGTCGCCGCCTTCGACAAATACGGCGGCCCGTGCATCGTCGTTGATTTCGGCACTGCCATAAATTTCGACGCTGTCTCCTCCCGTGGCGAATACCTGGGCGGCGCTCTCTGTCCCGGAATCGGTATCTCCGCCGACGCGCTTTTCGCCCGCGCTGCCCGCCTCTTCCGCGTCGAAATCAAGGACCCCGGCAAAATCATCGGCACCAACACAGCCGCGTCCATGCAGGCCGGCCTTTTCTACGGCTATACGGACATGGTTGACGGCATCCTCACCCGCATGAAAGAAGTGATGGGCGCGAAGACGAAAGTGATCGCTACCGGCGGACAGGCCAGCCTAATCGGCGGCGCTTCGCGACACATTGACACTGTCGACGAATACCTCACTCTCGACGGTCTCCGCATCATCTGGGAGCGCAACAAAACCGGCGCGCCAGAGCGCGCTCCCGCGCCGAAGAAAGCTCCTTCCGCGCGCCCCAGGAACTAACCGGTCTCGCGGTCTCAATGGAAGCCTTCAACTACTTCAACTACTTCACGGAAATCGAAGAATATTTCTGGCGCAAGCGCGGCGCGCATCTCCTCGTCTCGCCTCTCGATTGGGCCATCGTCGAAACCTGGCAAAAAGCGGGCGTCCCGCTCGAAGCCGTCCTGAAAGGAATCGACCGCGCCTTCGAAAGCTGGTCGCGCTCGCGCCGCGCCGCCGGTGGCCGACAGCTGAAAAGCCTTGCCTATTGCGTCGACGCAGTCCTCGACGCTGCCGCCGAAGCAAGCGAAGCCGCCGCAGGCACAGGTCCCGAGGTCAAACGAACCAAACCCTCCCCGGAACCTTTCTCCCGGGCTGAATTGAAAAAGTATCTCGAACGCAATGCGGCCCGCCTCCGCGCCGCCGCAGAAAAGCACCGAGGCACCCACGCCGCGCTGGCAACTCGTCTCCACGAAACTGCGAAGCGCCTCGACGACATGCTCCCGCTGCTCGAATCTACCGTTGCTCCCGCCGCGGCAATTTCGCTTGACCTCGAAGATCTCGAACGCCGCCTCACCGTTCTCGAAGAGAAGGTCGCCGCATCGCTCGCCTCCGATGCCGATGAAGAAGCCATGCTCGCCATCCGCCGCGAAATGGATCGCTCCCTCGCTCCCTACCGGCGTAAGATGTCTGCTGATCAACTCGCGCAGCTCGAACGCCAGTACATCCAAAAGCGCCTGTATGAACTTTTCGACGTTCCCCGGCTGAGCCTTTTCTATCTCACGTAGCCGGGCACCACCGGAAAATCGGACAATACAAACACCAATGCCCACTATGGACGTCACAATCGAAAAATTAATCTACGGCGGCGAGGGCCTCGCGCACCACGAAGGCGCGACCGTCTTCGTTCCCTTCGTACTCCCTGCTGAACGGGCGGCGATCGCGCCGACAGAACAGAAAAAGAAATTTATTCGCGCGCGTCTCGAGCGCGTCCTCGATGCTTCACCGGAACGAATCGCCCCGCCCTGCCCTCATTTCGGCGGCTGCGGCGGATGTGATTACCAGCACATTCCCTACGAAGCCCAGCTCAAATACAAAACCGAGATACTCCGTGAAACTCTTCGCCGCATCGGCAAAATCGAATGGCCCGGCGAAATCACGGTTCACGCTTCGAAGCCTTGGAACTACCGCAACCGCGCGCAATGGAAAGTTCGCCCGCTCAAAGATTCGTCTGCAACCGACGCTTTTTCAGGCGAAACTGATAAGCTCGGCATCGGCTACTTCCGTGCCAATTCCACCGCTCTCTGCGCCGTCAGTGATTGCCCGATTCTCTCGCCGCTGCTTCTCAAGACGCTCTTGGCACTCCGCGATGCCCTGGCCGCCGGCACGCTGCCGCGCCAGTTGCGCGAAATCGAAGCCTTCAGCGATGCGGCCGATTCGAAGTTGCTTCTCACCGCCACTTTCGCCGGGTTCCCTTCGCATGCTGCCGAGCTTGCCGGGAAAATCCGCTCGCTCGTCCCGGGAATCGAGAGTCTGCTCTTTCACGATCCGGGCCGCGAGCGCATGGAGCTATTTGGCCCCGGCTTCATCGAATACCTGTCAGGAGGCCAAACATTTCGCGTCGGCCACTTCTCATTCTTCCAGGTCAACAATTCTCTCGTTGATGAACTCGCCCGCGAAGTTGTGGAACGCGACGAAGGTGGCCGCCTCGCGCTCGATCTTTTCGCCGGTGTCGGGTTGTTTGCCGTGCCTCTCGCGCAGCGCTTTCAGCGGGTGATTGCCGTCGAAGCGAATCCTGCCGCTTCGCGCGATCTCGAATCCAACGCTCGTGGAGGCACGATCGAAGTCCGCACATCCGACGTCGAACGCTTTCTCGAACGGTTCAAGGAAAAACCCGAATTCGTCGTTCTCGACCCGCTGCGCGATGGTATGGCCCGGCTCGCGCTCGACCGGCTCGCAAAAATCCGCCCCGCTCGCATCGCGTACATTTCCTGCGAACCGCCCACTCTCGCGCGCGATCTAGCCGTCTTGCTTGCAGCTGGCTACGAAATAGTCGACATGCATCTCTTTGATCTATTCCCGCAGACATTTCACATGGAGGCTGTAACCCGGCTTCGCCGGCGTGAATGAAACTTCCGTCACTATGGATCGCGGCAGCTTTCGCAACTGGCATCGGCATGGCAATTCGCTGGCCGGAAACGCCGCGGTTGTGCGCAGCCGCCGCATCGCTGGCGATCCTTGCAGGCGCGTTTCTAATATGGCGCGGGCGTATCGGTCCTGCGGCCGCTTGCGCCCTCGCCGCGTGGATCGCGCTCGGCTCGTTGGCGCTCGGAATTGAACGCGCCGCCGTGCCGACAAATCACGTCACTCACCTCATCGCCGCCAATCGCCTCGATTTCACCGAGCCGCTTCGCTGGCGCGGGCGTCTCCGCGAAGATCCGCTTGTGATGCCCTGGGGCCGCCGCTACGAAATCGACATCGAGCAAGTGGAAGTCGCTGGTCAGACAATTTCGACGAGCGGCGGACTCCGCGCAAATCTCTACGGCAATCCGCAACAAGCCGTCAACCTTCCCGATAATCTTCGCGCAGGAGATCGAGTGGAAGCTCTCGTTCGCGCCCGGCCACCGCGAAATTTTCTCGATCCAGGGGCATTTGATCTTGACGGCTATCTGGCGCGCCAAAAGATAGATTTGATCGGCTCGCTGCGCAGCGCCGACTTGCTCCGACTCGTCGATCGCCCGCCGCCTTCGCTTTTACACCGCCTCGCGCGAGCTCGCGGAAATCTCCTCGCGCGCCTCGACAATCTCTTTGCAGGTCAGCCCGGCCGCCTGGCAATCCTGCGCGCGATGCTGCTCGGCGATCGCACGTTCGTCGACTCCGAGGTTGTGACCGCCTTTCAAAAAACAGCCGCTTACCACGTCCTCGTCGTCGCTGGCCTCCACGTCGGCGCACTCGCCGTGTTCTTCTTCTGGCTCGGACGCAAATTGCGTCTCTCCGCCAGCGCGGCAAGTCTGATGACGTTTCTCGCGCTCGTCTCCTACGTTGCGATGGTCCAGGATCGCCCGCCGATTCTTCGCGCCGCTCTGATGGTCGCGCTCTATCTTTGTGCCCGGCCGTTTTTCCGTCGCGTCGAGCTTCTCAATACGATCGCGCTGGCGGCTATCATCCTCCTTTTCTGGAAACCCTCCTCCCTGGCGGATTCCAGCTTCGAACTGTCTTTTCTGGCCGCTGGCGTGATTGCCGGCCGCGCTCTCCCTTGGATGGACCGCTCGAGCGCGCCGTATCGCGCTGCGCTCGCCCATCTCGGCGACGTCACGCGCGATATCGTGCACTCGCCCAAAGTGATTCAGTTCCGAATCGAGATGCGCGCTGCCGCCAACTGGCTCGCCGCACGCATCGCGCATCGGCTCGCGCCGCATTCCACTTCGCTACTTTCTCTTCCCATTCGCGCCGGACTCCGTCTGTGGGAAATCGTGCTGCTTTCCGCCGTCATCCAGTGGGGAATGATGCCGATGCTGGCGCAGGATTTTCATCGCGTGAGCCTCGCGGGCCCGCTTAGCAATATCCCCGCCGTGATTCTAACTGGCTTGATCGTGCCGCTCGGTTTCTTGACGCTCGTCGCGACGTTCGTTTGGGCGCGCTTGTCAGTCCTGCTCGCGCACGCGCTCGGCTTCCTTGTGGCAGCTCTTCTCGGAATCGTGAAGTGGTTTAGCGCATGGCCGCGGGTCTCGTATCGCATGCCCGGTCCGCCGCTCTGGCTGGTCGCAGCGTTCTTCGTAATGTTGATTTGCGTCGCCGCTGCCGCCCGCGCCGCAGCGGCGCTTCGAACCACACAGCTCGCACGACGCCAATTCGCCCAGCCGATTCGCCCGGCAGAATGGATCCCCTCCCTCGTCCTTCTATTGCTGACGATCCTCGTCGCCACACACCCGTTTGCCCCTAGTTTGAATCGCGGAAAACTCGAAGTAACCGTTCTCGACGTAGGCCAGGGCGATTCGATCTTCGCGGCCTTTCCCGATGGCCGCACGATGTTGATTGACGGCGGCGGCCAGCCCGGCTCGGAATGGGTCGGAGGACACCGCTCGGGAATCGACATCGGCGAGCAAGTCGTCTCGCCGTATCTCTGGTCGCGCGGCATTCAGCATCTCGACGTTGTCGCGCTCACGCACGCGCATCACGACCACCTCGACGGATTGCACACCGTGCTACAGAATTTTCAAGTGGGTGAACTGTGGATCGGCCGCGACGAGACCACAGTCGCGTTCAATACCTTGCTCAAAGAAGCCCGCGCTCGCGGTACCCGCATCGTGCATGAAACGCCCGGCGCCGAATTCGATTGGGCTGGCGTCAAGGGCGCGGTGCTATGGCCGGCCGACTCGACACCCGTCAACGAAGCGTCGAATGACGATTCGCTCGTCCTCCGCCTCGAAGATGGTGACGCGCACTTCCTTCTTCCAGGAGACATTCAGAAGAAAGTCGAACAGCGCCTCGTCGCCCAGCACGCGGACATCGCGGCCGATTTCCTCAAAGTGCCGCATCACGGCAGCAAGACGTCATCCACTCCCGATTTCGTCGCCGCCGTCGCGCCCAAAGTGGCCGTCGTTTCCGCCGGCCAGGCAAATCCTTTCGGCCATCCAGCCCAGAGCACAGTCGATCGTTACGTCCAGGCCGGTGTGCGCCTGCTGCGCACCGACCGCGACGGCGCCGTCACCGCGCTAACCGATGGACGAACCACGAATGTAACCACGTACGCGGAATTGCATCCCAGATAGCAACACGGCTACATGAATTGCCTGCGTGTTTCGCGGGCCAATGGCGTGCGGGATTATTCTTCCGAAGCGTCGTCTGTGGCGGGGTCTGAAGCGGCGTTGTCCTTCACATACTCGGCAATCAATCGTCGCGCCTCGTCCACTTGCGATTCAAGTACGAGAACGTCGACGCCGTGACTTCCATCCAGCGGTTCGCTCACCGGAAACGGGTCGCTCGAAGACGAACCGGGCGAATCAATGCCCGCGCTCGCCAGCAGGCCCCGGATCACCATCGCTTCTTCCGTGTTCCCCGCGATGTGCGCCACGACAACCTTCTCTTGCGAGTGATGTGGATCGGATTTTGCGCCCTGGCTCATGGTTCACTGCTCCCAAGTACTATTGCGCCATTTCAATATCAAAGTCCATACTATTTAGCGACATGCCACAGGCCATCATTGATGACAAAACTGTCTCCCGCCCCACGCAGGAACAGATTGACGATGAGAGCCGCCGTATCCGCCGCCTGCGTATTCTCGTTCAGCTGACGATTGAGTCCATCGCAGCAGGCGACCTGACGCCGGAAGAAGCAGCCGGGATGGTGGCGGCGACCAAGCGCGTCGCGCTCGAGATGTTTCCGGGCAAAGAGCGCGCCTTCGATCTGCTGTATCGCCCGAAATTTCAGCGCGTAATGCACGCAGTCTATCGTTTGCAGTAGCGCTCCACTCGATCCGCTCAGTACCCAAACCGCATTCGTATCCACATTCGCAGCCAAACCATGCCCAGCGTAGCAATCGCCCCAATGAGCGCCCTGTATTCGCGATTCCGCTGGTATTGCGCCCAGGAAAATGCGCCGTTGCGGTGCGGTTCTCCATTCGCGGCCGCTGCCGGACCGCTTCCCGCGAAGACATTCGGAAAGAAAAGTGGCACCCGCCCGGCGTAGGAATCGAAATCCGCGCCGAACCTCTCCCGCAAATCCGCTTCTTCATTCCTCATCACTGCGTAATAAAAAATCCCGAAATATAAACTCACCAGCACTCCGGCCAACCACGAGTGCCCTGCCACCACGAATCCAGCCGCGAGCACGGCGCTGCCAAGGTAGAGCGGATTGCGCGTCTGCGCGTAGGGCCCCGCAATCGCAAGCTCGCGGTCCTTGCGAAGGTAGCCCGCCGCGGCAGCGCGAATCATCAGCCCGAATGCCGCAACGATCGCGCCGTATGCGATCGAATGGTGCGTCGGCGTCGCCAGCAGCCAATAAATCACTGCCACGGGATACCCAATCCGCACGCGCCAGCGCATCCAGAATTTTCGCGGCTGCGCCTGCTGCATCAGCGCAATCCCATTCGGCGCTCAACTGCGTCTAGCACCTGTTCCACTGTAATCGATAGCATCGCGGGAGAATAGGATGCGCCTCGGCGATAAGTCGTTATCGAGTGGCGCGGATTTCGCAAAGAAATATCACCGGGTGAAAACGGGCCGTTGCGTGCCGGATCCGTCGGACCGAATAGCCCCACCACTGGTGTTTTGAGCGCCGAAGCAAGATGCAGCGGCCCAGTATCCGCCGATACCATCAATTTCGCGCGCCGCAGTAGCGCTATCAGCGGCCCTAGGGCGAGCGGGATCGCAAATGGAGCAGGATCTCCCGCTGCACAAATGACGTTGCGAGCCAGCTCGTCCTCGCCAGGCCCAAAGCTTACGACGCCCCGCCAACCGTAGCGCTCCGCAAGTTTGCGATGCAATTCGCCGTACCGCTCCCCAGGCCAGCACTTCGAAACCCAGCCGCCGCCGGGATTCAACACGTAGAACTCCGTCAGACCGCGCTGATTCAGTTCGCGGGTCACTACCTCGTCGTCTTCCGCGCAAACTGCGATCGGAAATCGCGGCCGGCCCACTCGCGCCCCGGCCCGTTCGACAAGCGTCAGATTGTGATTCACCTTGTGAGGGCCGTGCGGATTCAGCCGATCCGTGTAGAGCACCGAGACGAGCCCTTCCCGCGCGTAGCTGCTTTGAAAACCGATTCGTCGCGGCGCTCCCGATGCAAACGCAAGCAGTGCCGATTTGTATAGCCCCTGAAAATCGATCGCGCACGTATATCGCGCCTCACGCAGCTTGCGGATCGACGATGCGATTCCTCCCGGGCGTTTGCGGTCGTGTGAAATCACCTCTGTGAGATCCGGATTCCCTTCGAGCAATCGTTTCCATCGCGGGTCGATCACCCAGTCGATACGCGCGTCGGGGAACGTGTCGCGCAAAGCGGATGCTGCGGGAAGCGCGTGGACCACGTCGCCGAGCGAGCTGAGCCGCACGAGGAGGAAACGCGCTTCAGCCATTGCTCTCGCGGCGGATGCGCGCGATCACGTCACGCGTGGCATGATCTTTCGGATCGCCGCAGATCACCGTGCGAATGCCGAGAAGCTGGGCGATTTCGCGCTCTGGAACCGTGTCAACGGTGTAATCGGTTCCCTTCGCGTGCACGTCGGGCTGAAATTCACGAAGCAGTGGAGCCACGTCCATGTCATCGAAGATAATCACGTAATCCACGACCGCGAGCGCCGCAACCACAGTCGCCCGCGCGCGTTCCGTCGTGATCGGACGACCAGGCCCCTTATACGCTCGCGTGCTTGCATCCGAATTGATCGCGACGACGAGCACCTCGCCCTGTGTTTTCGCGGCCTGCAAGTAACGGACATGCCCGGCATGCAGCAAGTCGAATACCCCGTTGGCGAATACAATTCTATGCTCCGAGCGCCGGTGTTCCTCGAGCACGGCGTGCAGACCTTCGCGGGAGATAATTTTTTCGCGGGTGTCCATACGGGCTCAGCGCTGGGTCGTGGCCTCGCGGCGCAGGGCGGCTTCCAGCTCGGCGCGACTCACAGTCGCGGTGCGTCGCTTCATCACCACGATTCCGCCGGCATAATTCGCCAGGTGCGCCGCCTCGAAATACGTAGCGCCGGCGGCTACCGCGAGCGTGAACACCGCGATCACGGTGTCGCCCGCGCCCGTTACGTCCACCGGCGCATCCGAACCGTAGATCGGAATGTGCCGCGCCGGACGATCGCCTTGTGCGCCATTCTCGAATATCGCCATGCCGTCCTTGCCGCGCGTCACGATGAGCGCTTCGAGTCCTAATTCGCGAAGCGCGCGCAGCCCAAGTTCGTCGAGCTTGCGCGTATTCGCGCCCACCTTTACCTGGTATGCCGCTTCGAGCTCCGGCTCGTTCGGCGTCGCCGCCGTCACTCCCGCTGCTGCGTAATCGCGCAGCCGGTATCGCGAGTCGAGCATGATGCGTTTTGCGGAAAGCTTCTTCACCAGTTCAGGGCTCGCAGCGCCGAGCCCGTAATCTGAAACGAGTACAGCGTCCGCGCGCTTTGCCAGCCGACGAGCCATGCTCCAAACCGCCGCCCGTGCGCTCTCCGGCGCCATTCCCTCAGGCTCGCGATCCACTCGCAGAACTTGCTGCTCGGTCGTGTGCGTCCACCCGGCCAGGTAGCGCGTCTTCGTGGTCGTCGTCCAGCCCCGTGCCGTGACGACGCCAGCGGTGCCCACACGCTTTCGCCGAAAATGTTCGAGCAGCGCGCGCCCAGCCTCGTCCGCCCCTACCACACCCACCGGCACAACACGCGCGCCCAAGTCGGCAAGATTGTTGACGGCGTTCGCCGCGCCCCCCGGGTACGATTCAGTACGGCGGTGGCGCAGGATCAACACCGGCGCCTCGCGCGAAACACGCGAAATCTCGCACGACGCAAATTCATCCAGCACGAAGTCGCCGATCACGCAGATCGACTGCTTCGAGAAGGCCCCGACGATATCGAGTAAGCGAGTGAGGTCGACGCTCGAGTCGGGCGTGGTCCCTCTCGCCGTGGCTCCGTTTCGGGTTGCCTTCTTATGAATGGGGCTCAATAGATCTCCGCTCGCTGCTTTGTTATTCTGGCACGCCCCGCGAAAACGTATCACAGCGCAGTGAAACGCAGCAATCCACGGTGATGCAACTCGGTGCCATTCACTTCGATCGCGTTCTGCCGGCTTTTCGAGTTTCTGCTAACCTCATCATCGTTCGCCAAAAATCGTCCTCGCGCTCCACGCGCAACGAAATCGCACACACCCATAAATCCACTGACGCCCAGCGGCCCGGACAATTGAAGCTGTCTTTTTCGGTGCAGATCACCCCGTCGGCGCCCACAGACCGCGCCGCAGACTCGATATCGCGGACATCCTCCGGCGAGTACCGGTGATGGTCCGGATAAAACTTGTGCCCAGCGACCTGAAATCCCCAATTGCGCAAATCGGCGATAAAGGCCGGCGGATTTCCGATCCCGCAGAACGCGAATAATTTTTTCCCTCGCGCGTCCTGTTCGGTCAAATGCGGATGATACGGCGCGAAAACGGAATCTAGCTCCGCCCGCGCGTAGAAAATCGGCGCGTCCGAGTCGCGCCGCACCGCCGCTTCCACGGCCGGCGAGTGATTGCTCCGCGTCACGACTACCATGCTCGCTCTCGCGAGCGCCGTCTTTGGCTCCCGCAATCGGCCCGCGGGCAACAGGTGTCCACCGCCGAACGGGTTCGTCGCATCGATCATCACGATGTCCACGTCGCGCGCTAATTGCAGATGCTGAAACCCATCGTCGAGCACGAACCATTTCACGCCCCGCCGCGCAAGTTCTTGCCCGCGCGCGAACCGGTCCGCTCCCACTCCAAATGCGACGCAATCCCCCAGACGCGACTTCAGCAATTGCACCTCGTCGCTCGTAGATTCGCTCCCTTCCGCGCTGCTGGCCTCCTTCGGGGGCGCGTTCTGTGAAGATGTTTCGCCACGGTATCCGCGCGTCAGAATGCCAACGCTCTTCCCCTCCGCCGCCAGCCGCCCGGCGATCCACAGCACCATAGGAGTCTTGCCTGTGCCGCCCGTCGTGAGATTCCCTACGCTGATCACGATTCCGTCAAGTTGCTGCTGCTTCAGGACTCCGGTGCTGTATGCCCGCGCGCGTAAGTGCGAAACGGCGCCGTACGGCAGCGTCAGCGGCCACAGCAGTGAATCCTTCAGCGTCATAATGACAGCCTCGCTCCCTTCAATATCGCCGCGATTCGTTCCATCGAGCGCGCCGTAGCGCCCCTATTCCGTTCGGACAAATCGCGGGCGGCTTTACCCATCCGCTCCCGTGCCGCGTCGTCCTCAATTAACTGCACCCACACCTTGCCAAGCTGCGTCCCACTCGATACTTGAATTCCCGCTCGCGCAGCCAAAAACTGCTCCGCCATCTCCTGGAAATTCTCCATCGACGGCCCGAATACCGGCGGCCGCGAGAACCACGCCGGCTCAAGAATATTATGCCCTCCAGCCGGCACGAGCGAGCCTCCCACAAACGCCGCATCCGCCAGCGCGTACGTTCCTGCAAGCTCTCCGATCGAATCGAGCACCAGCACGTCGGCGTTCTCGCTCAGCGTCGATGTAAGATCGAGGCCGCTGCGCCGCACTACGTTCCAGCCCCCCGCCGAAACAATCTCGGCAGCGGCGTTAAACCGGTCGGGTTTGCGCGGTGCTAGCACTAGCAACGCTCGGCGCCATTGCCGCTGCACAATGTCGTAGGCCGCCAGCACCGCTTCCTCTTCCTCAGCCACGACGCTTCCAGCCACTACGACGGGCCACCGCTCCTGCTTTCCGATCTGCTCCTTGAGCCACCCGGTGAACGCGCCAGTCTCCGGCGGCTCGCCGTCATATTTCAAATTCCCGGTCACCTCGATTCGCTCCTCCGGCGCGCCCATTGCCGCAAGCCGTTTCGCATCCTCCGGAGTCTGCGCCAGAAACAGCGCCGCGTCCTGCAAAGTCCGCGCGAAAAAGTCTCCGATCAGAAATTTCCAGCGTTCAAACCGCGCGAACGACCGCTCCGAAATTCGCGCGTTCGCAAATATCACCGTAGCGCCCGCCCTTCGCGCCTCACGCAGAAAGTTAGGCCAAATCTCGGTTTCCATCACGATCACCAGTGCCGCTTGAATCACCTTCAACGCCCGGCGCACCGGCACAACCCAGTCGAGCGGAAAATAAAATATGCCATCGGCCGATTGCAAGCGCGCGCGCGCCAGACGTTGGCCAGTTTCGGTCGTTGTCGAAACCAAAACCACAAGCCCGGGAAATTGGCGCTTCAACGCTTCTACCAACGGCTTCGCCGCCAGCACTTCCCCCACCGACACCGCGTGGATCCAGATCGCTCCTCCATGATCCACCGCCGCCCCCGCTGCTTTCGATGCGATCTCCCGCGGAATAATTCCCAAGCGCTCTTTTAGAGCGCTCGACGGCTCACCTCGCCGCCATCCCCGCAGCGCGAAGTAGGGTGCGAGCACGAGCATTCCCACGGCCGTCAATATGCGGTATAGGAAATACATTCGGAAGGCATTGCGCACGTCGCCCGAAAATCCTTTCCCGCGCGCAAGCTCGGTATTATAGTGGCACCCGCTCCAAACGCGCACAACTTCCCGCGCAAACGACACATCAGAGCCTCTGAACGACTCGGAGCGCCCGAATGAAGTTTCGGTACCGATTGCGGCTGTCTGGGAGTGGCTTCATGAAGCCTCGCGCACGAATCCAATTGCTGCGGGTTGGTGCGCTCGCAGCTATTTTCTTCACTCGCTGCGGTTGCGCTTTCGCGCAAGCGGCTCCGCCCTCGCCCGAAGCCAAGCCGGCGTCGCCTGCCGCTCTTCCTCACGATCAGCATAGCGGCCTCACAATTTCCGTCGATCCGTACACCGACGCCTCGCGCTCGAAAGAGAAATTCGGCAAAGCCAATCCAATCGACGCCGGAATCCTCCCCGTCGAGGTTTTTATGCGCAACGATTCCGATCAGCCGATGCGCCTTGGTCTTGACACCGTTCAGCTCGAAGTCACATTGAGAAACGGAATCCGCCAGGAAGTCGACTGGCTCCGGCCGGAAGAAGTCGCCACACTCATCGCGCACCCCAGCGGCTCGGCGAATCCGAAACAGCGCCGCCTGCCCCTTCCCATCGTCGTCACCGACAAGAAAGTCGAAAAGCTCACCGCCATCCTGCGCCCCCTCACGCTGGACGCCGACGTAATCCCGCCGAAAGGCACGATCCACGGCTTCCTCTATTTCAACGTGAGCCACGAAATGTCGCTCGCGAACACCTCAAGCCTATACGTCCCAGACGTCGTCATCGCGCCCTCCAACAACCCGCTCGTCTTCTTCGAAGTCCCGCTCCGCAACGCCCCGGCGCAATAACCACCAGCTCCCGTTGCCAGAAAGATGATACGGGATGCCATTTATAGATGGACAATGGCATGGGATAATGGCTGCATGACAGGCAAACTGACGATCGATAAAGCAGGGCGCATTGTCCTTCCCAAGCCACTTCGTGAGGAGTTGCAGCTTCAGCCCGGTGATTCCCTCGAAGTGAACAGTTCGAGGGACGAGATTACTCTCCGTCCGCTGCGCGGCGGCTCTCCGCTCAAAAAGAAATGTGGCGTCTGGGTATTTCACACCGGCGAGCCTCTCTCCGGTGCTGTCGTCGAAAAGACCGTCCGCGACATTCGCCGGGAACGCGAGGAACAAGTACTGGTGAAGAAACGTTGAAGTGGTTTTTTGATACCTCCGTGTTAGTCCCGGCATTTCTTGAAGACCACGAGCATCACGAGCGCAGCCTGGAAGCCTTTCTTCGCGCCGACAAAAAGCATGGTTGTTGCGCGGCCCACGGTTTGGCCGAGTTCTATGCTGTCGTCACGCGACTCCCAGGCCGGTACCGGATGAGTGGTGACCAGGTTATGCTCTTGATTCAGAATATCCGCGATCGCCTCGCTATAATCTCCCTCGCCGCCGATGAGTATCTGGCTGTTCTTGAAGAATCTGCGGGAGCAGGAGGTATCGGCGGCACCGTCTATGATGCTCTGCTGATGCGTTGTGCCAACAAATCTTCGGCCGAAACCATTTATACCTGGAATGTGAAACATTTCCAGCAATTCGGTGGCGAGATCTCCAAACGAGTGCGAACGCCCTGAAGGATACTCGTCTGCTCTACTTTCCTGGATTGATAATCCCCTTCCTTCATTGACGAAACGCGCGATTCCTGCTACAAAAGCTCTTTTGGAATTGCAGGTTCTCGCGACCCGTAGACTCCCGCTCGAGGAGTCCTATTCCGGAGGAAGAATGTCGGCAGAAGCAGGGGTTCCTTGTCTCACAGGTGTGAGTGCTCGATCAACGAGGCGCAATCCGCTCGCCAGAACCTGGGCCAGATTGTGTCGACTGGCGAGAATCCTTGGTAACGGCGCAGCTCTCGTTCTCCTCGGCGCTACCCCCTCGTTCGCCCAGCAGGAAGGCGCAGCCCCGGGCGGCGAAGCGAACCTGAAGCTCCCCGACCTCTCGCAGGTGAAATTCCTCGGCGTCGACGGTCACACCCTGCTCCTGTTCGGCATCGCATTCTGCATTTTCGGCCTGATTTTCGGCCTGACGATCTACACGCGCCTGAAGAATCTGCCCGTCCATCGCGCCATGCGCGAAATTTCCGAGCTGATTTACGAAACTTGCAAGACGTACCTCATTACGCAGGGCAAGTTCCTGCTTCTGCTCGAATCCTTCATCGCCGTCGTCATCGTTCTCTACTTTGGAGTCCTCCTGAAATACGAAGCGATCCGTGTAATCGTGATCTTGCTTTTCAGCATCGTCGGAATTGCGGGCAGCTACGGCGTCGCGTGGTTCGGCATTCGCGTCAACACCTTTGCCAATTCGCGCACCGCCTTCGCGGGCTTGCGCGGCAGACCGTACCCGATCTACCGCATCCCGCTCGAAGCCGGCATGAGCATCGGCATGATGTTGATCAGCGTCGAGCTGTTAATGATGCTCGTCATCCTCCTCTTTATTCCGCGCGACTACGCCGGCCCCTGTTTTATCGGCTTCGCCATCGGCGAGTCTCTCGGCGCCGCCGCCCTCCGCATCGCGGGCGGCATCTTCACCAAAATTGCCGACATCGGCTCCGACCTGATGAAAATCGTCTTCAAAATCAAAGAAGACGACGCGCGCAACCCTGGCGTCATCGCCGACTGCACGGGCGACAACGCCGGCGATTCCGTCGGCCCAAGCGCCGACGGCTTCGAAACCTACGGCGTCACCGGCGTCGCGCTCATCACCTTCATTCTCCTGGGCGTCAAAGATCCGATGGTCCAGGTCCAGCTGCTCGTCTGGATTTTCGTCATGCGCATCGCCATGCTCGTCTCCAGCGCCGGCGCGTATTTCATCAATAGCGCCATCGCCAAAGCGAAATATGGCAACGCCGATAAAATGAATTTCGAAGCGCCGCTCACTTCGCTCGTCTGGATCACTTCCATCGTCTCCATCGCGCTCACCTACGTAATCTCTTACGTCATCGTTCCCATGCTCGGCAACGACAGCAGCCAGTGGTGGAAGCTCGCGACGATCATTTCGTGTGGCACTCTCGCGGGAGCGGTAATTCCCGAGCTCGTCAAGGTCTTCACTTCCACCGAATCGCGTCACGTCCGCGAAGTCGTCAGCTCAGCCGAAGAGGGCGGCGCGTCGCTCGATATTCTCTCTGGCTTCGTCGCTGGCAATTTTTCCGGCTACTACCTCGGCCTCACCATGGTCGCCCTCATGAGCGTCGCGTATTTCTTCAGCCAGATGGGCCTGCACTCCTTGATGATCGCAGAACCCGTGTTCGCGTTCGGTCTGGTAGCTTTCGGATTCCTCGGCATGGGCCCTGTGACGATCGCCGTCGATTCCTACGGCCCCGTCACAGACAACGCGCAGTCCGTCTACGAGCTTTCGCTCATCGAGCATATTCCCGGTATCGAGCAGGAACTCAAGCGCGATTTCAACATGGACGTGAAATTCGAGCGCGCCAAAGAACTCCTCGAAGAAAACGACGGCGCCGGAAATACCTTCAAAGCCACCGCCAAGCCCGTTCTGATTGGCACCGCCGTCGTTGGCGCCACCACCATGATTTTCTCGATCATCATGGCGCTCACCAACGGCATCACCATGAACGTCGACAAGCTCTCCCTCCTCCATGCTCCTTTCTTCCTCGGCCTCATCACCGGGGGCGCGATGATCTACTGGTTCACGGGGGCCTCCACACAAGCCGTCACCACCGGCGCTTATCGCGCGGTTGAATTCATCAAGGCCAATATCCGCCTCGAAGGAGTCGAAAAAGCTTCGGTCGAAGACAGCAAGAAAGTCGTCGCCATCTGCACCAAGTACGCGCAGAAGGGCATGCTCAATATTTTCATCGCCGTCTTCTTCGCCACTCTCTCGTTCGCGTTCGTCGACCCCTTCTTCTTTGTCGGCTACCTGATCTCGATCGCGATTTTCGGCCTCTACCAGGCCATCTTCATGGCCAACGCCGGCGCCGCCTGGGACAACGCCAAGAAAATCGTCGAGACCGAGATGAAACAGAAAGGCACCGAGCTGCACGCCGCCACCGTCGTCGGCGACACCGTCGGCGATCCGTTCAAAGACACCTCGTCCGTCGCTTTGAATCCAGTCATCAAATTCACCACGCTCTTTGGCCTTCTCGCCGTCGAGTTGGCCGTCGAACTCATGTCAAAGAATCCGTTTCTGACGGAAGTACTCGCAGCCGCCTTCTTCCTCGTCTCCTTCACGTTCGTCTATCGCTCGTTCTTCGGCATGCGCATTAAAGCCTAGCCGTGCGCTGACACGAACAAATGCACGAGACAAGACTTCCGGAACCCTGGCTGAGCGGAACGCATACAGAAATTCCGCCCGTGCAAAGAGCCGTCCTGCATGCCCTCGAACTCGCCAAAGACGATTTACAGAAATGGTGCGGCAGCCTCACGGACGACCAGCTGAACGCGCGTCCCGCCAACATCGCGCCTGTAGCTTTCCACATCCGCCACATCGCTCGCAGCATTGATCGCTTGCTGACCTACGCGGAAGGTAGAGAATTAGACGCCGACCAGACCGCGAAGCTAAATACGGAGCTGGTTCCCGGCGCAACCCACGACGAAGCATTCGCTGAACTCTTGGCGGCGCTGGCGGCCAGTTCCACACGCATCCGGGACTTCTCCACCGGCCAGCTCGCGGAATCAAGAGCAGTAGGCAAAAAGCAACTGCCCACGACAGTCGCTGGCCTGCTCGTCCACATTGCCGATCACACGCAGCGTCATGTCGGCCAAGCCATCACCACATCCAAAATCGTTCTCGGGTAACCTTGGAATGCGGGAGCTTGCTCCCGCTTCTCCAGCGCGAGACTTGCCTCGCGTGTCTTACGGCGTTCTGCTGGGCAATCCGGTCAATCATGCGATGAGCATCCGCACTCCGAAGTGCGCGTTAAGGGGGCAGTGGCGGGAATTCTCGGAACCAGGTTCAACCATTCTGTGGTGGTTTTTATGTTCTGTCCGCGTCAATCACTGTTCATCCGTCGACAGTACCCCTCTCGGCTTCTCCCAAATCTTTCCCGGCCGCCGCGAAGCCTCCCGCGCCTCAGCGTTATAGGCCGCACCGATCAGTACCACGATCGCCGTCAAATACATCCACAGCAGCAAACCGATCGCCGCAGCCAGTCCGCCATACACCGCGTCGTATGGCATCTTGCGCACGTAGAATCCGAAGCTTATGTCTGCGGCCCACCACAGCACCGTCGCCACAGCCGCTCCCGGCAGTACATCCCGATACCCATGGTGTCCCGGGCGTCCGATCCGATACATCAAGACCAGTACACACATCGCCAGAAGAAACACGATCGCGCCATACACCACAAATCCCACTGCGTGGATCAGTTCGGACAATCCGATATGCCGGATCAACCACGCCCGCACCGGTTTGCCAAACACCGTCATCACCACCACCGCCAGCGACGGCGCAAACGTTAGGCACAGCAATATGAGCGCGCGCAGATGTAACCGCCAGTACGACGGACGCAGCAGATCGCCTTCGATGATCCGGAACCCCTCGATGTATCCCACCATCACCTGCGAACCTGCAATCAACGTTCCGGCGAGCCCGAGCGACGTCCATTTCCACGGATGCAATCCCCTCCGCACGAAGTATTGCACCACCACCTGATCGCTGCCGGGAGGCAAAATCAGCCGTAGCCGCTCCGGAATATCTTTCACCGCGCTATGAAAGTAAGTCGTGCTGCTCAGCACTCCCAGAATCAGCAGCAACATCGGGAAAAACGCGAGGAACATATTGAACGCAATCGCCTGGCTAAGCGTAATGCAGTCCGGGAAGATCCGGCCCAACCCGCGCAACGTATATCGCAGCACTCGCCCCATATTTCGTCCGCCGGATTATACGGGAACCTACCCGCAGGCGCCGCCTTTTACTTCCGTAGGCGCACGGCACTCTGCGCCCACAAAATTTTTACGCGAGCTACCCCCTTGTAACCGCCGCTCATTCTGCTAACCTATTGTGGGAGTTTATGCACACAGTAAAGAAGGCGCACACGGCGTCACGGCCTTACATCGGCCTTCTCCCGTCTTCATCGTGGCAATTTCTAATCGAAACAGTCGACAGGTCACGAAATCCCTTAAAAGACTGCAAACAGGACAATTACAAGATTTCTAATCGTAACAAAATCGGGTATGCCTCGATTTCTCGGGGCCGCCTCAAGTTTCTCTTCAACTACCCTAAGAGCCTCAGCAATCCCGCTCCCCTCGCTTGCCGCCCAGCACCCCGCGGAGTAAACTGGCTCGCGAATCTAACTCCAATTGCGTCCTCGAATCGTTTCAGGGGAGGTTTCTGATGCCTCGGCTTGTGCGTTGCGGACTCATCCAAACCCACTGCGAATGGTCACCCGATAAATATTCGATCAAAGACATCAGCAAGAAAATGCTCGAGAAAACCGAGAAGCTGATTAAGGACGCAGCCAAAAAGAAAACCCAAATCCTCTGCCTCCAGGAACTTTTCAATGGCCCCTACTTCTGCGCCGAACAACAGACTCGCTGGCACGAACTCACCGAGCCCATCCCCGACGGTCCCACCACCGAGCGCATGCAAAAGCTGGCCAAGAAGCACGGCATGGTCATGGTCGTCCCCATCTACGAACGCGAGATGACGGGTCTTTTCTTCAATACCGCCGCCGTCATCGACGCCGACGGAAAATATCTCGGCAAGTACCGCAAGCACCACATCCCGCAGGTGGCACCCGGCTTCTGGGAGAAATTCTATTTCACTCCCGGCAATACTGGCTACCTCGTATTCGACACAGAATTTGCTCGCGTCGGCGTCTACATATGTTACGACCGTCACTTCCCCGAGGGAGCCCGCGTCCTTGGCCTCCATGGCGCTGAGATCGTCTTTAACCCCTCGGCCACCGTCGCCGGACTCAGCGAATATCTTTGGGAACTCGAACAGCCCGCTCACGCCGCCGCGAATGGCTACTTCGTCGGCGCGATCAATCGCGTTGGCAAAGAAGCGCCGTGGAACATCGGCGAGTTCTACGGCAAAAGTTATTTCTGCAATCCTCGCGGCAAGATCATCGCGCAGGCGAGCCGCGACAAGGACGAACTCCTCGTCCACGATATCGACCTCGAGGAAATCGCGCAGGTGCGCGCCACATGGCAATTCTTCCGCGACCGCCGTCCGGAATCCTACGGCGACATCTCGCGCACCCAAACCCCGGCCCGCGCCGCGGACGCCGCCAACTGAGGAACCACAGATAAACACAGATGAACACGGATGGAAAAATCGAAATCGGGGCGCCGGAGATCGAGATCAGCTATCCGGAACAAGAGCTAACCGGCAAAATTCTTGAATGCGCCTTTGCGGTCCACAACACTCTCGGCTGCGGATTCCTCGAGCGTGTCTACTCGAACGCTCTCGTCGTTGAGTTTCATCGCCACGACTTGGAGTGCCAACAGCAAGCCCAATTGAAGGTCAAGTATCGGGACGTGGTTGTGGGTGACTATGCGGCCGACTTGCTCGTAGCCACGCGCGTCCTGCTGGAACTCAAGGCATGCGCGTCACTGGATCCAAATCACGCGGCGCAAATTATGAACTATCTCCGAGCCTCCGGAGTTAAAGTTGGATTGCTCCTGAATTTCGGGCGCCCAAAACTTGAATATCGGCGATTCGTATGTTGACGCATCTCAGGTTCGCCGCGCCGAAATCCATCAGTGTTAATCTGTGTTCATCTGTGGTTCCAAGGGGTTACTCCGAATGACGACCACACCGAAAATCACCGAGACCCGCTCCGAAGAAATTGTCCGCAAGCACAAGGAATTCATTTGGCCGGCGGTCACCAACTACTATCAAAAGCCGCTCGTTGCCGACCATGCCTCGATGCAATACCTCTGGGACATCGAGGGCAATAAGTACCTCGACTTCTTCGGCGGCATCGTCACAATCGGCGTCGGCCACTGCAATCCGAAAGTCACGTCGAAAATCAAAGCGCAAGTTGACAAGCTCCAGCACACCTCCACGCTTTTCCCCAATGAACACATCGTCGCACTCGCCGAAAAGATTGCCCAAATCACACCGGGCAAATTGCAAAAGAGCTTCTTCACCAACTCCGGCACGGAAGCCAATGAAGCCGCACTCCTTCTTGCCCGAATGGTAGGCCCAAGCTACGACATCGTTTCACTCCGCCACGCCTATTCCGGCGGCTCCGCCCTTGCAAAGTCCGTCACTGCGCAAGCGCCCTGGCGAAAATCCGGCGTCATCAGCGTGGGTATCTCCCACGCCGTGAATCCCTATTGCTACCGCTGCCCGCTGCACCTGAAGTATCCCGAGTGCGGCGTCGCTTGCGCGAACGACGTTGAAAGCACCATTCAAACCACCACCAGCGGTTCGATCGCCGCATTCATCGCCGAACCGATTCAAGGCGTCGGCGGTTTCATCACGCCTCCGCCGGAATATTTCAAGATCGTCTATCGCATCGTGAAAAATTATGGCGGCCTGTTCATTTCCGACGAAGTCCAGACGGGCTGGGGCCGCACCGGCAAAAAATGGTGGGGCATCGAACAGTGGGAAGTGACTCCGGACATCATCACCTCCGCTAAAAGCATGGGCAACGGCGTCCCGGTCGGCTTGACCGTCACCACCGCCGAACTCGCCGACAAATTTCAGGGCCTCACGATTTCCACCTTCGGTGGAAACCCAGTCACGTCCGTCGCCGTTCGCGCCGTAATTGAAGTGATCGAAGAAGAAAATCTGCGCGAAAACACCTTCGTCGTTGGCGGCTACTTCCGCCAAAAGCTCGAAGAGCTGCAGCAGAAATATCCGCTCATCGGCGACGTTCGCGGCATGGGCATGATGCAGGCTCTCGAGCTCGTGAAAGACCGCCAGACGAAAGAGCCAGCCGCTCAGGAAGCGACGCAGGTGATGGAAGCCGCGCGCAGAAATGGCCTCCTCATTGGGAAGGGCGGCCTGCTGGGCAACACAATCCGCATGGCTCCTCCGATGAATATCTCGAAGGCCGACGTCGACGAAGGCATCCGCCTCCTCGACAAAAGTTTCAGCGAAGTTCGAATCTAAGTTCTGAGAGGAATCGCGATCATGGCAACGATGACGGAAACAACGACGCTTTGCAGGAACTATGTCAACGGACGCTGGGTCGATTCGAAATCGCCGAAGATCGTCGAGCGGCGCAACCCGGCCAACACCGATGAAGTCGTAGCGCGCATTCCGCTCTCAACGCGCGAGGAAATGAAAGAAGCGATCGCGGCGGCGAAACTGGCCTTCCCCGCATGGCGTGATATGCCTGCTCCCGCTCGCGGCAAGATCCTCTTCAAAGCCGTGCGCATCATGGAGGAGCAGAAAGAAGAGTTGGCGCGGCTCCTCACACGAGAAGAGGGCAAAGCGCTGAAAGATTCGCTCGGCGAGGTCCAGCGCTCGATCAACATCACTGAATTCATGGCCGGTGAAGCCCGCCGCCTGAACGGCGAAACGCTTCCGAGCGAGCTGCCGAAGAATTTTTCATACACGATCCGCCAGCCCCTTGGCGTCGTCGGTGCTATCACGCCATGGAACTTCCCGGTCGCGATCCCCATTTGGAAAATAGCTCCAGCGCTCGTTTGTGGCAACACAGTGGTATTCAAGCCCGCGACGCTCACTCCGCTCACCGCCATGAAAGTCGTCGAAATCTTCGAGCAAGCCGGATTGCCCCCCGGCGTCCTGAATCTGGTGATGGGCTCGGGCCGGGACGCGGGCGACGAACTGGTCCAGAACCCTCACGTACATGGACTTTCGTTCACAGGCTCGAACGAAGTTGGCACGCAATTGTACGCAAGCGGCGCCGCCTTGCTGAAGAAGTGCCAATGCGAAATGGGCGGTAAGAATCCGATCGTCGTACTCTCGGACGCCGACCTACAGCTCGCAATGGAATCCACGCTATTCGGTGCCTTCGCTTCCACCGGCCAACGCTGCACCGCCACAAGCCGTGTCGTGATCGAAGATAAAATCGCCGATCAGTTCGTTTCGATGCTCGTCGAACGCGCCAGGAAATTCTCGGTCGGTGATGGCCTCGAGCCCGGCGTCGAAATGGGCCCCTCCGTAGACGAATCGCAAATGAACACCGTCCTTCGCTATATCGAAATCGGGAAGAACGAGGGCAAGCTTCTCTGCGGCGGCGAACGCCTGAGCGGTCCGAAATACGATAAGGGCTGGTTCGTCGCCCCCACCGTTTTCGATCATGTCCGCCCCGACAGCGCCATCGCGCAGGACGAAATCTTCGGACCCGTGCTAAGCATCATCCGAGTCAAGAATTTCGACGAAGCCGTCGATGTCGCAAACTCCGTCCGCTTCGGCCTCACCAGCGCCATCTACTCGACCGATTCGAATAAGATTTTCGAATTCGTTGACAAAATTCAAACCGGGATGACGCACGTTAACTCGCCCACTGTGGGCGGCGAAGCGCACGTCCCGTTTGGCGGCACCAAGGCCACAAGCGTCGGCCCCAAAGAGGTCGGCAGCACCGCGCTCGATTTTTACTCCGATCTTAAAATTGTCTACATCGACTACACGGGGCGCAAGCGCGAATCAAGCATCTATTAATCGAGGAACACTCACACGGCCGGACTTTTCGATCGCGAAATCTATTTAGACATCGAGACGCTGAAGCTCTCGCACGAAGTTGACGGCGGGTGGGGAAACATCCGCGCGTTCGGTGTTGCGGTGGCAGTCACATGGGATAAGGACAACAAATTCCGCCGCTGGTTTGAAGACGACACGCTCAAACTCATCAATGAACTCGAAACGTTCACTCATGTGGTCACCTTCAACGGCAATCGCTTCGACTTCGAAGTTCTTCGCGGGTATGGCCCGGTCGACAGACTGCGGGAGCGTTCGCTCGACATTCATGAAATTCTTCACAAGCAGCTCGGCCATCGCGTGAAGCTCGACCAGCTTGCGAAAGACACCCTTGGCACGGCAAAGAGCGGCGACGGGCTCCAAGCTGTTGAATGGTGGCGAGCCGGACAGAAGGATCGCGTCGCCGAATATTGCGAGCAGGACGTCGCCATCCTCCGCGATGTCGTCGAGCACGCCCGCGCAAAAGGGTTCGTCGTCATTTCCTCGCGGCAAGTGCGCGTCTCGTGGGATTAAATCGAGCAACCAGTGCCATGATGCAGCATCGCCTTGCCCGGTCCAACCCGCTGAGCCGCGCAAGCCGTGAAATCGCGCTTGTATTCCTCATCGTGCTCTGCGCGTTTACCACTGCCGCCGCCAAAGACGACAAGGGTCGCATCCACTGGAAGCCGATCGATCGCGGCCAGGTAAAGCTGGACAACAAGCAACCGCTCAAGACCGCCGTCTATCAGCCGGACAAATCACAGAAGAAAAACAATCTCGTTCTGATTTTGCTGGGCCATCGCTGGCTCGCGCTCGATATCAAGGCCAAGCTTGTGTGTCAAGTTCCTCCGGCCGATCTGACGCCAGAGGGAGCGGGTTTCGAGAGCGGCGATCTCTTCGCCAGCGACCGGTTGGTTCCGAGCAAAGGATGGACGCTGCGAGACGTTGGGCCTGCGGAGCTAGTGAAACTGACGCTGAACGATTACGGCCGTGAGCTTCAGGTGTTCCTGCCGCACCCGCCGGACCTGCGCGCATTTTACTGATCACCCACCACGCATCATGTCGGAGTGAACCGTCCCGGTGCGCAACGCGATCTATCCGTGAGGCGCGACCGAGCCTGTTCCACTGCTTATCTTCTGCTTCCAGGACATCGGCGGCAAACCGTTGTCAATCTCCTGCATCGTGATGCAGCCGTCCACCGGGCAAACGAGCGCGCACAGATTGCATCCTACGCATTCGTCTTCGATGATCCGCGGAACGTGAACCTCCATCCCGTTTGGATTGTGCTTTCCGTTTCCGTTTTTTGCCGGCGCCCGTTCGATGCACTGGTGCGCGCCATCTTCGCAAGCTACGTAACAGAGCTGGCATCCGATACAAAGCTCGGTGTGAATCTTTGCGACGATTTTGTAATTCAAATCAAGGTCGCCCCAATCCATCACATTCGGCACCGCCCGTCCGCGGAAGTCTTCGATCGACCGGTATCCGTGATCGTCCATGTAAGCGTTTAGACCGTCCGCCATATCCTCGACGATACGAAACCCATAATGCATCGCGGCCGTGCACACCTGCACCGTCGACGCTCCGAGCGCAATATGCTCCGCTGCGTCGATCCAATTGCCGATCCCACCGATCCCGACGATCGGGATCTTCACTTTTTTTGCCACGCTCGACACGAGATGCAGCGCAATCGGTTTCACAGCCGGACCACAATAGCCGCCGTGCGAGGATTTCCCTGCAACATTCGGGCTCGGAGCAAACGTCTCTAGATTCACACTCATCAACGAGTTGATCGTGTTGATCAGGCTCACTGCGTCCGCGCCTCCGCGCTGCGCGGCGAGCGCGATGTGCGTGATGTCCGTGACGTTCGGTGTCAGCTTTGAAATTACCGGCGTTTTCGCAACCTCCTTGGCCCACGACGTGATCATTTCCGTGTATTCCGGCACTTGCCCGACCGCCGCACCCATTCCGCGTTCACTCATTCCATGGGGACAGCCAAAATTCAGTTCGAGCATATCGGAACCGGCATCCTCGGCACGCCGGACGATGTCGTGCCATGTCTCACGCTTCGATTCGACCATCAACGAAGCGATGACCAGATGCTTCGGGTAGCGTTTCTTTACTGCGGCGATCTCGCGAAGATTTACGTCGATAGGCCGGTCACTGATCAGCTCGATATTGTTCAGTCCCATCATCTTCACGCCGTTCAGATCTATGGACGCATAGCGCGAGGAAGTGTTCTGGATTGGTTCACCGATTGTTTTCCACACGGCCCCGCCCCAGCCTGCGTCAAATGCGCGCATCACCTGGTCGCCCGTATTAGTGGGCGGCCCCGAGGCCAGCCAGAACGGGTTCGGAGATTCCGCCCCGCAGAATTTCACGCGTAGATCAGCCATCGAGCACCTCAAAAGTCGATGTAACCACAGATAAACACAGATAAGCACTGATAACTGCATTTTGGAAAAGGCAGGCCGTATTCGGTTGTACGGTGTTGCTCGTTTTTCCTGTCCGCGTTCATAGGAGTTTATCTTTAGTTCCGTTGGAGTCTGAACTTACTCCACGCCAAATCAGCCATCCCGCAACTGCGATCATACCAAGCCAGCCGATGATCCGAGTGGTAGCTGCGATTTGCGTATCGTGCGGTAGCAGCCCGACCCTGCCGAACAGGTAGTTCCAGTCATGGATGACGTAATCGCCGTCGCCGATTGTGAGCAACGGCAGATCCTGCGCTCGCGCGTCAGCCATGTACGTCGCAATCGGTAGAAATTGTTCAAACAGAAAGAACAGGCAGAATGCCACACCCTGCGCCTGACGTTGAAACAAGAAGTACATCGCAAGGGCGAGCGGAACGCCGAGTTGCAGGAGTGTGCCGCCCGCGACGCTCACAAATTCACCGAACCATCTGAACAAAAGGTGTCCGCCCTCGTGAATCGGGACGAACACGCCATCCATCAGCAACAATATCCCTGTTCCACGAGCCGCCTGAAAAAGAAACAGCCCATAGAAAATAACCCATGCGACGAGCACTGCCTTGGGAATCGGATCCCAGTCGTTTTCGAGAGGTTCGAGAAATGGAAGGCGATCTCGAAGCGAAGCGGGAAGGCGCACGGGCCGTTAGTTCCGGGCGCGCGGCGCGCCGAGCCAGGCGTCGATACCTCGCGCCGCGGCTTTTCCTTCGGCGACGGCATCGACAACCTCTTTGCCGCCGTTGGTGCAGTCGCCGCCCGCGAAATATTTCTGGGCGCCGGTCTGATACCTGTTGTTGATGGCAATTGTTCCGTTCTCATGAACTTCAATCCCGCGCACCGCACGGAAGAAATCCGTCACTGGTTTTTGGCCGATGGCACGGACCACCATGTCCACATCAAGTTTGAACTCGGTGCCGGGAACCACCGCGAACTTACCCCGTTCGCGCCCGTTGCCTGGCTCGAGCCGCGTCCGCACGCATTCGATCGCGGTGACCCGACCGCCTTCACCGATGATTCTCACCGGCTGCGTGTACCAGTGAAAGACCACACCATCGAGTTTCGCGAGGTCGTACTCGTAACGAAACGCCGGCATCTCCTTTTCGCCACGCCGGTATATCAAGTGAACGGATTCCGAACCGAGCCGCTTCGCTGCCGTAACAACATCAATTGCGGTGTTCCCTGCTCCGATGCACGCGATGCGACGTCCAACTTGCACCTCGGCGAACGAGCGGAGTTTCGTAGCCTCGATGAACTCCATGGCTCCGCACACGCCGAGCAGATTCTCGCCGGAGACGGCCAGATCCCACGTTTCGCCCAGCCCCACGCCGATGAAAATTGCGTCGAAATCCTTCTCCAACTGCTCGAACGACACGTCGTGGCCGATCTCTGTCTGCTGCCGGAATTCGACGCCCAGTTTGCGGATCGCTTCGACCTCGCGCAACGAATCGTCGGCGCGCAGTTTGTAGGCAGCGATACCATACGTATTCAACCCGCCGGGAACTTCGTTGCGATCGAAAATGGTCACGGCATAGCCGGCTTGTGCGAGCTCGGCAGCGCATGCGAGCGACGCCGGCCCTGAGCCGATGCAAGCGACGCGTTTGCCGTTCGGTGACCCGGCGTAGAAAAGTTGAATCTTGCGATCGAGAACGTAATCTACTGCGTGGCGTTGCAAGCGCCCAATCTCAATCGGCTTCTGCCCTTTCTCGTGCATCACACAAGAGCCTTCGCAGAGCACTTCCGTTGGGCAGACTCGGCCGCAGCTCGCGCCGAGAATATTCGCGTCGAGGATTACGCGGGCCGAACCGCGCAAGTTGCCCGTATAGATTTTCTTGATGAACGTTGGAACATCGATCTGAGTCGGGCAGGCCTGGATGCATGGCGCATCGAAACAATATAGACACCGGGCCGCTTCGATTACCGCCTGGCTCGACGTCATGGGAGGCACAAGTTCCGCAAAATTCTTCTCGTATTGTTCGGGCGACAAAGGAGGAGCGGTTTCGCGCAGCGTCATGGAATTATTTCGTCCCAGAAATCGGAGTGCCGGAAAGAGGCCATTCTAGTGCGGTTCGGCGCGATTGTCGCCATCTTCCTTCCGAGTTTGGCTGCGCAACAGTAAGAGGTGGCGCATTGGTTACGGGAAGGCGCTCGAATATCGCCGCGAGGCGCCAGCGAGTCCGAAACCGGTGTAAGCTACACGCCCTACAGGGACTACGAGGAGGCCCCGCTCAATGCGCTTCGACACGGTCATTCATAACGGCACCGTCGTCACCGCGACCGATACCTACGCGAGCGATGTGGGAATCGTTGGCGGCCGGATCGTTGCCATCGGCAAAGAACTTCCCACGGAAAACGCAGGCAAGCTGATCGACGCGGCCGGGTCGTATGTAATGCCCGGCGGCATCGACGTCCATACTCATCTTGATATGCCGTTCGGCGGGACGATGAGCGCTGACGATTTTGAAACGGGCACCGTGGCAGCGGCCTACGGCGGCACTACGACGCTGATCGATTTCGCAATCCAGTACAAGGGCCAAACGCTTCATCAGGCGTTCGACACCTGGATGAAAAAAGCGGACGGCAAGGCCGTGATCGACTACGCGTTTCACTGCATCATCACGGAACTGGCCGACGCACAACTACAAGAGATGAAAACGCTGGTGCGCGAGGGCGTGCCGACATTCAAACTTTTCATGGCTTACCCGGGCGTATTCATGCTCGACGACGCTTCCATCTTTCGCGCGATGTCCGCAGCAGCTAACTGCGGCGGAATGGTCTGCATGCACGCGGAAAACGGCGGAGCGATCGACGTGATCGTGCAGCGGGCGCTCGCAGAAGGAAAACGCGCGCCGAAGTACCACGCACTCACGCGCCCGGTAACGGCCGAAGCAGAAGCCACATCGCGCGCAATCGCACTTGCGGAAATGGCCGGCGCCCCTGTTTACATAGTTCACCTTTCGTGCAACGAGGCGCTCGAAAAAGTTCGTGAGGCTCGCGATCGGGGTCTGCCCGCCTACGCCGAAACTTGTCCGCAGTATCTCTACCTATCGCTCGACAATATGGATGCGCCCGGATTTGAAGCCGCGAAATATGTTTTTACACCGCCGCTGCGCGAAAAGTGGCACCAGGAAAAACTGTGGCAGGGGCTCGCGCAGGATGATTTGCAAGTTGTTTCGACCGATCACTGCCCATTCTGCTTCAAGGAACAAAAGGAACTCGGCAAAGACGACTTCACGAAAATTCCGAATGGTGGACCGGGAATCGAACACCGGCTAAGCCTCGTATACACGGGGGGAGTTCACGGGAATCGCTTCTCGCCGAACCGCTTCGTGCAACTCGTTTCAACAGCGCCGGCGAAACTCTTTGGCCTCTATCCGCGGAAGGGTACCGTCGCGGTTGGCTCGGACGCAGATCTGATCGTATTCGACCCGAACTTGGAACAGGTAATCAGCGCAAAGACGCACCACATGCGTGTCGACTATTCGATGTTTGAAGGGATCCGAGTTAAGGGAGCGCCGAGGATCGTTCTCTCGCGCGGGCGCACGATCATTGAGAATGGCACATTTGTTGGGAAGCCCGGCGCAGGGGAGTTTATAAGGCGGGAGAATCCGGCAAAGATCTAGTCGGTGGCGACTCTGCAACGATCAAGGCCGCGTGACTCCCGAAACCCAGGGAATTCCCACCAAGCCACCTCTCAACTGCACTTCGACAGTGTCGCTGGTCGTAAAGCGGTCGAAATCACTCGGATCGACGGGGACGCGCTCGAACCGTCGCCCCTCCCGCCAAGAGTTTACGATCAGTCTGCGACTCGGCACCGGACCCCGCATGGCAAACTTGCCAACGACGCGAGCGGTTTCCAGCTGCGGCGGAGAGTGGTCGAGCGCGCCATTGCCGAGCAATAGCACCGCAAGCAGCCAGGGGAGTGGAATCAGCCCGTAGTAGACACGCTTCAATGCTTCGACCTCCGCGTGACGCAGCGCGCGCCTTTCAACCCACACTGCAACGCCGAGCGTAAGAAAAAAAAGAACGCCGATGAAAATCAGGATTTCGTCGAGGTCAAGCGCCGGGTAGCGCCCGCTCGCGGCAACGAACGCAATCGCACCGAGCAGGAAAATCGCCGTACGGTTTAGCAGCTTGCTGCGCAGCGAAAACTCCGCAGCGGTAGAACTAAGGCCGCAGGCCTCGCAAACATCCGCGTCCCGGTCAGCTCCGCAATTCAAACATCTTGTCATGTCCCTAGCCGCGCCCACCCCCAGAGAGATTTCATGCTAAGCGGCGCACCGTGAACTGTCAATTCAGGCCCACACTCATCCGCAAACAAATTAGACACCGGAAATCATCGCAGCGGCTGACGTATAATCAGCGAATGACGCTGCCTCATTTTTTCCTGAAGCAAAAGGAAGCCATTCGCGCCCGCACTCGCGACGTTTTCGCAATGTTGCGTCCGGAGCATATGGAATGGAAGCCTGAAAATGGAGCGCTTAGCGTGGGAGAAATGCTGCGGCACCTCTGGGTATCGGAGGAGGGCGTTCGGCGGTGTGCGCTCAAGGGAGATTTCACTTATTACGAAATCCGCGTGCCGAAAGGCCTCCACGCCGTGATGGGAACGCCGGGCTCGCTCGAAGACGAGTTGAAAAACAACGAACGAGTACACAGCGAAACAATTCGGGAAGTCGGGGCACTGCAGGAAGCCGTGTTCGACGAAGAGCGCGCTCACGCCGGTCTCGGCTTTCGCCGCAAGGTTGCTGTGATTCTATTCGGCATCAACGAGCACGAGATTCATCATCGCGCCCAGCTGATGACCTATCTGCGGATGCTCGGGACGCCCGTAGCTCTCAAGCTCGCCAAAAAATAACCGCACAGGACACGGCTATTTTAGTTCGCGGACGCTCGTCGGCTGCACGTCATTGCAGGCCATCAGTTCGTCGCGGCCATTAGTGATCAAGCCGCAGTCGATATCCCTGGCGCTTCGAATGGCTTCTTCCGGGGTCGAACCTCTCGCGGTAGCGCAGTGGGAGCGGTCCTTGAAATTTACGCATACCTCGTATTCTTTTTGCGATTGCTGCAGCGTCGAATAAAGCAGCACACCGAAGAACACCATTCCCCCGAGCACCACGATCAACCGCATCTGAGTTGATTGCTTCGCCATGCCGCTCCTTGCGCGGTTAGTCCGATTCTTGCCTGCCGCCGGCCGCTCTTCGCGCCAATTCCCGCTGCATGTACTTCTTCAAGTGTGGCGCGAGCGGTTCGAGCTTGGCAATCTCTTTCAAATCGCGCAGCGTCAGATTCGGTAAAATCGCCAACACGACGGGCGCTGGCGTATGCACGTTGCGCACCAGTCCCAGGCGTACATTGTACTGGCAAGACCACTTTGGGTGCTGTGCAATTGCAGCAACCACGCGTTCCGCGACACCCGGCTTTGCCAACACCTTCAGAAGCTGGCTTTCGGTCAAAAATGCATTCCCAAGCGCCAGCTTGATCGCCTGTGGGTGACCTTCGGCGAGAATCGCACCGGCGATCCTGGAAGGCCCCCGGCGCGCCAGCGTCAATTTCTCTCCCACCGGAAGATGAGGTATACGCGCCAGAATAATTCCTTCGGCCGCGCGCCGGACATCCGCCGGAACGGACGGCAGCAGGCTCACACGGACTAGATCAAAAAGAAAAAGCTGGCGGAGGAGAGCGAGCGTAATGCGGCGAGGAGTTCGAGGATGCCGCGCAAGTCGCAGTCGCACGGATTCGCTCGAGGTCCACTTCCCCGCGTCCGCAACGGCGGCCAATACGCTTGCCGGAAGATCTAACCGCTCGAGCAGCTGAATTACCTGGGGCTCGTCAAGATTTGGATTCTCGACCAGCGCCAGCAGAGTCGCCTCGTCCACGTCGTGCACGAGAAGTTTGATTTCGTCCGCAGGCGCCGACCGCGCACGCTCGGAGGACGAAGAGGCTTCATCCGGCATGAGCCGTTCGCTGAGCCAATCGAATCGCGAGTTGCGCGGCCGCTTCTGCAGGTTTCATTTCTAAAGCAATCATCCGCCCTCGTGGCGCCTGGCGCTTCAGCTCTTCATCGATCGCCGCGTCGAAGAATTTACTGCGCCCCACCGTGCCTCCGGCTTTCGCAATCGGTACTTCCCGATCCGTCATTTTCAATCGTGCCATCACGCTTGCGGCCAGTTCAGACAGCGATTTGGCTGCCTCCGACAAAATAGTCCGGCAAACCGGATCGCCCTGATCTCCTAGCTCTGCGACGAGCGGAAAAATTCGAGGAAACACATCATCCGGATTCTTCACCACCCAATCGAGAACGCGATTCCACTCCGCGCATCCGAGCCATTTCAGCGCTCTCTCGGAAAGCGCTGTCCCGGGCCCACGGTGTTCCTCGGCGCGCACCACGGCGGCGAGCGCTCTTCGTCCGATGTCGAAAGCGCTGCCTTCGTCGCTGAACCATGGGCCGCGCCCTCCCGCACGCGCGGTTTCGCCGCTGGAATCGCGCCCGTACGCAGCCGAACCCGTTCCGATGACGAGAATAATTCCTTCGCCATCACCCACCGCCGCTTGCAGCGTAATAGCCAAATCCGTCGTGACACTCACCGTCGCTTTGGGAAAGGCGTTCTCAAGAAACGCCGCAATCCGCCGGGCGACCACCTCGCGTCCGGCCCCGCCAATCCCCGCGTAAATCCCGCGAATATCGCCGGCCTTGATCCGGTGGTGCTCGAGTACGACGTCAGCCGCGTCGCTGAGAGTGAACCACGCTTTCGCATATCCCGCGCGAATCGGATTGGACGCGCCCGCCGTCGAACGAGCGAGGGTCTTGCCCGTCGAGTCCACCAGCACGCAATCCGTTTTCGTTCCGCCGCCGTCAAGTCCCAGGAAATACGCTTCGTTGGAGGCTTGCTTTTGTTCGGGCATTCGTCCTCGCTGTGCTTGACAGGCTTTGAACCGCGCAGTTAGCATCGCGCCACTCGCCGGCCATCTTCAAAACGGCGCGCGATGCATATCAGCCCAACCGACCTCGCCATTCTCGTTATCTATCTCGCCGGAATCACGCTGTTCGGCGCGCGCTTCCGCCATGGCCAGACAAGCCTCCGCGATTATTTTCTCGGTGGCCGCACAGCTCCGTGGTGGGCGATCGCGTGCTCGATCGTCGCCACCGAAACCTCGACTCTCACGATTATCGGCACTCCCGGCATTGCTTACGGCGGAAATCTGGGCTTCTTGCAAATCGTGCTGGGCTATCTGGTAGCGCGGGTAATTCTCTGCGTTGTATTAATCCCACAGTATTTCCAAGGGGAATTCTACACGGCTTACCAGCTTCTCGAAAAGCGATTTGGGAAACGGATGCGTTCGGCCGCAGCGATGGTTTTCCTGGCAACACGAGCGATTGCCGAGGGCGTTCGAATATCGGCAATCGGTAAGGTCGTGAGCGTGGCGTTCGGTACCGGCGATCGCATTTCGATCCTCATCGTCGCGCTACTCACTCTGATTTATACCTTCGAAGGCGGGATGCGCGCTGTTATTTGGACGGACGTGATTCAGTTCGCACTCTATCTCACGGGCTCGGTCGCGGCATTTTTTCTACTGCTGCACAAAATTCCCGGTGGCTGGTCCGAAGTAACGCAAGTCGCGGCCGCCGCGGGTGGAAAACTCACGATTTTCGATTTCACGTTCAGCCTCACGCGGAGCTACACATTCTGGGCCGGAATTTTGGGCGGCACGTTTCTGACGATGGCGAGCCACGGCACCGATCAAACCATGGTGCAGCGCCTGCTCTCCGCCCGCAACGAAGACGACAGCAAAACGGCACTCCTCGCCAGCGGCGTAATCGTGTTTGCGCAATTCGCGCTTTTCCTCGTGCTCGGCGTAATGCTGTTCGTATATGCGCAGCACGGTGCCTTGCAGATTCCTGCCGGCGACCCGGACCGCATTTTCCCCCAGTTCATAGTGCACGACATGCCCGTCGGCCTCGCCGGCTTGGTACTCGCATCAATCTTTGCGATTGCGATGTCGAATGCCAGCGGTTCATTGAACTCCCTGGCCTCCTCCAGCATCATAGACCTCGGAGCGCGGAGCACAGGTGGTGGAGCGCAGCCGCTTGGCCGCTCGCGGCAGATGACGATCGTTTGGGGCATCGTCCTCGCGCTTCTTGGAATGATTCGCTGGGGACCGGTGCTCGTGGCTGGCCTCACGATTGCGTCCATTACCTACGGTGCTTTGCTCGGCGTATTTCTGCTCGGGACGTGGAACCGGCGTGCGAATGAAACAGGCGCGCTCGTTGGATTCGCTGCAGGGCTGGTGATCATGGTCTGCATCAAGGCCTGTACGCCGCTGGCGTGGACCTGGTACGTTCCCGTGGGTACAACGGCCACGTTTGCAGTGGGCTCGCTCGCTAGCATCTTGCTCAGCCGGGCGCTACCTGGTAATCCGGCATTGCCTCACCAGTCGCACATTTGAGCACTATGGAGAAATTTATCCCCACGACGGTCGAACCGAAATCGAAAACCCGTCTCGAGCTCGTCCGGGCCCTTGGCCCTTGGGCCGCCACCGCGATCGTTGTCGGCACGATGATCGGCACTGGGATATTCCTCAAGCCGGCCGAGATGGCTCGCGAGGGAGGCACCACTGCGATCGTTTTTGCGGCATGGATCGTCGGCGGCGTATTGTCAATGTTTGGGGCGCTGAGCTTCGCCGAGCTCGGTGCAGCGATACCTGAAGCGGGCGGCGAATATGCGTACTTGCGGCGCGGATTCGGCCCCGTGTGGGGGTACATATTTGGATGGACGCATTCGATCGTTGGACGTCCGGCCTCAACCGCTTCGATCGCAGCCGGCTTGATGCGATTTGTTGGGTTTCTCTTTCCTGTCGTGGCCGCGCCGATCTATACGTTTCGATTTCAGCTTCCGTTTTTCGCAAGCCATCACTCCGATTTTGCTTTTACCTGGGCGCAGCCGCTTGCCGTTCTAGCGCTTGTCCTGCTTACTTTCATCAACTATCTCGGTGTGCGTCTCGGCGGCCAGGTCCAGATCGGCCTCACGGTCATCAAGATCACGTCGGTCGTCGCGATTATCGTGTTCGGATTCTTCTTCTCGCATGGCCGCGCGTCCAATTTCCAGCCGCTTTGGCCGGCCTCGCTTGGCTGGGGCACGATGACCGGATTTCTCGCTGCCCTGGCGGCCGCACTCTGGGTCTTCGACGGCTGGGAGGACGTCAACCTCGTCGGATCGGAAGTGAGCGATGCCGGCCGCAACATTCCGCTCGCTCTGATCGGCGGTGTTGCGTTTGTTATCGTTCTCTTTAGCGTCTTCAGCGCGGTCTGCTTTTACGCCTTGCCCTTCAACGTGGTGGCGACCTCGGAGCACGTTGCATCAGATGTCGTCGCAAGTTTTGCGGGACACGGTGCGGCGCTCTGGATTACCCTCGCAATGGTGATTTCCGCGCTCGGCACTCTGAATTCGTCCGTCCTGAGCGGCGCCCGCGTAGATTATGCAATGGCGCGTGACGGGATCTTTTTTCGGTTTGCAGCAGCCATCCATCCGAAATTCCGCACGCCGGGAAACGCGCTGATATTTCAGTGCTGCCTGGCAAGCCTGATGGCCTTGACGGGCACCTTCGAAGACCTTACTTCCCTCTTCATTTTTGCCGGGTGGATTTTCTACGGATTAGCTGTCGTCGCGATGCTTCGCCTGCGGCGTACGGAGCCAAACATGCCGCGTCCATACCGGACATGGGGCTACCCAATCGTGCCAGTGATATTCGTGGTCGGCGCGCTGGCCCTAACCATCAGCATCTGGGTTCAGCGTCCCGTGCGCTCGTCGATCGGTGTGGCCTTAATGTGGGCCGGACTGATTTTCTACCGGCACTGGCGCAAACGGCTTCCCGCCTAGCGGCAGGCTACAGTTACAGGCTAAAGTTTTTGGAGCGCCGCGGCAGGCACGTCCAGCGGGATGATCCCGGGATGAAAGATGTAAGCGAGGAGGGCGACTCCATCGGCAAGCCGAGGTCCAGGGCGCGAAAAATAGCTATTTGCGTCGACGGCGAAAACTCTACGTTCTCGTACAGCCGGGAGGCTTTGCCAGCTCGCTGGTAGCAACTCGAGGCGGAATTCGGCCGCAGCGCGCGCGGCGCTATAACCACACGGCATCACGATGATAATCTCCGCATCTGTTTCTGCGATCTCTTCCGGAGTCGTGCGGAACGAAGGTTCGCCTGCGCGACCGAGCACGTCTTCGCCGCCTGCTTTTGCCACCATCTCCGGCACCCAGTGTCCGCCGATATAAAACGGATCCATCCACTCCAGGCACAACACGCGCGGTCGCCGAGAGCGCGCCACTTTCATTTCGATTGCAGCTACCTTTTGTTCGAGAGCAATCGCAAGCCCCTGGGCATCCCGGCGCCGGCCTGTTGCTTCGCCGATGCGACGAATGTCGTCCCACACGTCCGCAAGCGAATGAGGCGTGAGAGAAAGGATCTTGGGCCGCTTCGAGAAGCGCGTGAGAGCGGTAGCGAGATCGTCAGGTGAAGCCGCGCAAACGTGGCAGAGATCCTGCGTGATGATCAGATCAGGTGCGAGCGAAGCCAGCAGACTGGCGTCAACGGCATAGATACTCTCGCCGCGCGAAACAAGTTCCGTCACCTGCCGGTCGATCACTGCAGGCAACGCCCGAGGGTCGATTCGAGGCCGGATCAGCGGCGGTTTCTTTGCCGCCTCCGGCGGGAAGTCGCACTCGTGCGTTACTCCCGCCACGGAATCGCCCAGGCCGAGAGCGTAAAGTATTTCAGTCGCCGAAGGCAGCAACGAACAAATCTGCACGAACTACCTCCGTTCAGATCCTACCGCCAGACTGCCCGCCAGCCGCGGCTATGGCATCATCCCGTCGCAGTGGAAGATCCTCCCACAAGAGATCAGCGAACACGAAGCCATCGCGTTCGACAATGTCTCCCACGGTCACAGGAATTGCGCATTTGAATATAGGTCCGCCACAGGCAAATGTGTGGAATTCTCCATTTTCGCCGCACGGATCTACTCCACGGGGCAGCGCCTCGATCATCTCTGCGCTGAACCGGCGTCCGGCGAAACTCCGATCGAGTTTCGCCGGATCAACACACGTTACATACGCCGAAAGTCCGCCCGCGAGCATTTCTTCCGAGAGCCGCCGAGTGTTTCTCCGCCAGAGCGGAAACACGCCCGTCATGCCGCACGACCCGAGCTGCTTTTCTCGATACGCACGAATGTCTTCGAGAAACAGATCGCCGAACACGATGTGCGACACTCCCTCAGCCCTCGCGCGCGCCATTGCGTCGCTCATTGCTCGCTCGTAATCCTCGTTCCGGCAAAACGCAGGAATCGGCACCTTCACGAGCGGCAACTCTGTCGCGGCAGCCTGCAGTTCAACCAGGTTTTCGCGCACTGCGTGCATCGCCACTCGCGCGTGGGTGCGATTGATCGTCGTCAGCAGCGCTACGATCTCATAATCGCCGGCTTGCCGCACGGTGTGTAGCGCCCAGGCGCTGTCTTTTCCGCTGCTCCACGCAAGCCACGCTTTAGGTCGGTTTGGCATTGTTAATTCTAAGCGCCGTGTAAGGGACCGCTCAATGGTACAGAAGATATTTTTCACGCACGGCGCGAAATCTATTCACGTCGGCGGCCCATCCGGCTTCGATCTCTTTCGGATCATCGCCTTGTGCCAGCCGGTCTATCGTCGACTGCGATCCAAGCAACTCGATCATCTTCTCAATGTGAAATTGAGCCGGATACAGTCGATGTAGCGCCGATGCAATCTCGAGCCCCATCCGCACCGGCTGAAACGCCGCCCGGTCCCGCACAGAGATCGCTATCCCGTTGCAAACCGTTCCGTTGTAAATCCCACTGGCCGGAGTGAACTGTGTCGCAGCAAACCGCACTCCGGGCACCGCCTGGCGATTCAGCTCCACAATTAGCACAGAGGACTCGATCCACGGCGCGCCAAACAACTCGAATGGCGCGGGAGTCCCCCGCCCCACCGCCACGCCGGCCGCTTGCAGAATCTCGACCCCGGGATACAGGAAATTCGCGCGCAACGAACGAAGAGCCGGGGAAGGTGCGATCCACGCGAGTCCCGTCATGTCGAATGTGTCCCGGCGATGCCAATCCTGCATGGCAATTACATGCAGATCGGCGCCAATTTTATTTTCCACGTTGAACATTTGAGCCAGCTCTCCCATGGTCATTGCATATCGCACCGGCATTGGAAAATATCCGACAAACGAAGTCCGCTGGGGATCGAGCATCGGCCCTTCGATCGCTTCCCCGCCGAGCGGGTTCGGCCGGTCGAGCACGTAAAACGAAATGTGCTGCTGCGCTGCCGCCTCCATGCAATAAGCCATGGTAGTGATGTAAGTGTAGAACCGCACACCCGCATCCTGAATGTCGAAAACGAGAGCATCCAGCCCCTGAAGCATTTGTGACGTCGGCCTCTGAGTCGCTCCATACAGGCTGTAGATAGGCAATCCCGTCGGAGCGTCAGCCTGATTCGAAATCGCTGCATCCGCGGTTCCCGTGATTCCATGTTCGGGGCTAAACACCGTAACCAGCTTCACTCCCTCCGCCCGCGCAAGCAGATCAATCGTTCGGTGCCCATGCGCATCGAGCCCCGTCTGGTTCGTGACTAGCCCCACTCGCTTCCCTCTCAGCGGCGCAAACTTCTCTACCTCCAGCACGTCGATTCCTGTTTTTGTGTGATCGCCCTCGGGAGGAGCCGTGGTGTGCGATGATTTCTGCCTGGGCGCAGCCATCCGCCCCAGGCTAAACGCCGCGATAAACAGGGCCGCGCCTGCCGCAAATGAAACAAATGTGAGTAAACGGAAACGAAACATCGGCTGGGAGGTTCGGTTGTGCCGCATGAAGCCGTGTGCTATATACAGCCGCGGGATGCAGGCGTCAACATGGAACGCCCGAAACGCTTCGTTGCAGACACTCGGGCTTTCCGCGATAGCGCTGCTCCTTCTCATGACACCTTCCGCTCGCTCCCAAAAGACTCCAGCCACGAAAAGTCGCGCGCCATCCGCAAACGCAGCCTGGGTCGAATCCATGCTAAGGAAAATGACCCTGCGCGAAAAGCTCGGCCAGATGCTGATGCCCTACTATTTTGGCGTATTCACCTCGACGGAAAGTCCTGCCTACAAAGAACTGCTGCATCAGGTGGAAGATAATCACGTCGGCGGCTTCATCGTTGGCACGATTCGCGGGCCTCTCGGAATCGAACGGAGCCAGGTGTATCCGACGGCCGTTATCATGAACGAGCTTCAGTCTCGCGCCAAAGTTCCTCTCCTTGTGAGCGCGGATTTTGAAAGCGGCACCGGGATGCGCCTCGATGAAGGCACGAATTTCCCATCTGCCATGGCGATCGGGGCGACGGGTCAGCCCAAGCTTGCCTACACAACGGGAAAAGACATCGCGCTCGAAGCCCGCGCCGCCGGCATCCATTGGATTTTCGCTCCCGACTCAGATGTGAACGACAATCCCGCCAATCCAATCATCAATGTCCGTTCGTTCGGAGAAAACCCGCAGGAAGTTGCGCAATACGCCGCCCAATTCATCCGCGGCATCGAAGAAAACGACGCGCTCGCAACCGCCAAGCATTTCCCCGGGCATGGCGACGTAACCGTCGATTCGCATCTCTCGCTTCCGGTTGTTCCCGACAGCCGCGAGGAATTGGAAAACAACGAGCTTGTGCCTTTTCGGGCCGCGATCGCGGCGGGCGTCAGCTCGATCATGCCAGGGCACCTCGCGGTGCCCGCGCTCGAACCCAACGCCGCAATTCCTGCGTCACTCTCGCACAACATACTCACCGGCCTTCTGCGCGACGAAATGAAGTATCGCGGTCTGATCGTTACCGACGCGATGGATATGGGCGGCGTCACGTCCATGTATCCTCCCGGCGAAGCTGCAGTCCGAGCGGTGGAAGCCGGCGCGGACGTTGTGCTCCAACCTCCGGTGCCTGACGCCGCTCTGGTGGGCCTCGAAAACGCGGTAAAGTCCGGACGAATCTCCGCAAAGCGAATTGATGAATCAGTCCGCCGGATTCTTCAGGCAAAATCGCGCCTCGGACTCGACAAGAATCGCCTTGTCGACATCCAACACCTCAACAAACGATTCGGCCTCCCGAAATTTGCCGACGATGCACAAACAATCGCCGACCGCGGCGTCACCCTGCTCCGCAACGCCAATCATCTCGCGCCGCTCGATGCCACTCGCCCGCTGCGCGTTCTCCTCGTCTCGCTCTCAGCCGATCCGGACGCGTACCCAGGCGCAGCGCTCGAAACAGAAATCCGCTGGCGCGTCAATTCGCTGAAAGCGCTTCGCGCGGACACGCAGTTCGTGAACGTAGGCGCGCTGAAGCTCCCTCCGCCCGACACCTATGACGTCGCCATCGCCGGCCTCTTCGTCCGCGTCGCCGACCGCAAAGGAAACGTCAGTTTCCCGGACGACCAGCGCGCATTCGTCAATCAAATGCTCGCGGCTGGGAAGCCGTGCGCGGTCCTCGCTTTTGGCAGCCCCTATCTGATTTCAAGTTTCCCCGAAGCGCAAACCTGGCTCGGCGAATTCTCGACGAACGACGTCTCGCAGCGCGCTGCCGTCCGCGCATTGTTCGGGCAAGTCGCGATCGATGGCCGCATCCCCGTCACAGTCCCCGGCGCGACGAGGCGCGGCGAAGGAATACAGGTAGCAGCGAACCCGATGGCGCTGCAGCCCGCTGCCGCCGCGCTCGCCTCCCGGCTCGTGCCCGCCTTCACTCTGCTCGACCGCGCCGTCGCTGAAGGAGCATTCCCCGGTGGTGTGCTCGCCGTTGGGCTCAAAGACCAGATCGTCGTTCACGCGTTCGGGAAATATTCGCGTGACGCAAAGTCGCCCTCCGTCAAATCGAATACAATCTACGATCTCGCGTCACTCACCAAGCCAATCGTCACAACCACCTCCGTGATGATCCTTGTTCAGCAGAAACGTCTCGACCTCGATGCGCCGCTCTCGCGCCTGCTGCCCGAATGGGCCGCCGCCGCAAAGTCCGATCCGGATCCAGCGTGGCGCGCGCGAGTCACGCCGAGAATGCTGCTCCTTCACGATTCAGGCTTGCCCGCGCATCGCGATTTCTACAAAGACGCAAAAGGCCACGACGCCATCCTCGCTCGTGTTTTCGCCGAGCCGCTCGTCAACGAGCCCGGCAAGCAAATCGAATACTCTGATCTCGGATTCATTCTCCTCGGCGAAGTTGTAGAACGCCTTACCGGCGAATCGCTCGCCGAATACGCGCGGCAGGAAATCTTTGCTCCGCTCGGAATGAAAGATTCCCGTTTCAACCCGCCGCGCTCACTCCGCACCCAGATCCCGCCTACCGAAAACGACCTGACTTACCGCAAGCGCCTCATTCAAGGCGAAGTTCACGACCAAAACGCCTGGGCCATGGGTGGAATTGCAGGTGACGCTGGATTGTTTTCGACCGCCGGCGACGTCGCCGTTTTCGCCCAGATGATTCTAAACGGCGGCATCTACGCCCATCACCGCGTGGTTTCCCGCGTAACCATCTCGGAATTCACCGCGCACCAGGACGTTGGCAATTCCACTCGTACGCTCGGCTGGGACGTCCCGCTCGATCCATCTGCCACTGGCCGGTACTTCTCGCCGCACAGTTTTGGCCACTACGGTTTCACCGGCACCTCCCTCTGGATCGATCCCGATCGCGAGCTTTTCATAATCTTGCTCACAAATCGCGTGAATCCCACGGTAGACAACATCAAAATCCGCAAGGTCCGTCCGGCCCTGCACGACGCGATTTTCGAGTCATCGGGCCTCGCTTCCGCACCAGCCGCCTCTCGATAACTTCCTCGTCACATCGTGCAACGGATTCTCGCGTAGCCTCAAACTCGGCGCCTCCTCCCGGTATACTTAGTGCTTCGCACTGAGGCGCTCGGTTGAGACCAGCCGGAACCGAACAAACGAATCCTCGCTCTCGGGGACTCGATAAAAAATCGACCCTCGCAATTCTCCGCGTGCTGAATCGCGAGGACGGCCGCGTGGCATCCGCGGTAGAGAAAGAGTTGCCGCAAATTGCGCGCGCAGTCAACGCGATCGTGCAAAGCCTCGCAAGTGGTGGCAAACTTTATTACATCGGCGCAGGCACAAGCGGGCGCATCGCAATTCTCGACGCCGCCGAGTGTCCCCCAACCTTCGGCACGCGCCCTCAAACGGTGCAGGCTCTGATGGCAGGCGGTGCGAAAGCCATGCGTGGTGCCGCGGAAGGAGCCGAAGATTCCGCTGCAAATGGCGCGCGAGATCTCGCAGCCGCCCGCGTCGCAAAACGCGATGTAGTTGTCGGGCTCTCCGCGAGCGGCACCACCCCTTACGTTCTCGGCGCTCTCAAGTTTGCGCGGCAACGCGGCGCGGTCACGATTGGAGTCACTTCGAATCCGCACTCGCCGCTTGCGCGCGTCGCAAAGATTGCCATCGTTCCGGAAACTGGACCCGAGGCAATCACCGGCTCTACGCGCTTAAAAGCAGGCACCGCGCAAAAAATGGTGCTGAACTTGCTCTCCACCACTGCGATGGTGCGCCTCGGAAGGGTTTACGATAACTGGATGGTTTACGTGGCGCTCACAAATCAGAAGTTGCGGCGGCGCGCCGAGCGGATTCTAGAAGAAGCCGCCGGCGTAGGCGCGTCTATCGCCGCACGCGCTCTGCGTCAAACGGGACACGATCTGCCCGTCGCGCTCGTCATGTTGAAATATGGTACGGACGCGCGTGACGCCAAGCGCCTGCTGGCAAATTCGGGCGGTAATGTTCGCCTGGCGCTCCAAACGCCGAAGGCCGTGCGCCGCCTCACAAAGATTCGAGGGAAATAATATGGACCGCTTCAAGATCCAGGGCGGACGAAAACTCGAGGGCACTGTTCGAATTAGCGGCGCGAAAAATGCCGCCCTGCCGGCAATGGCCGCGGCACTTCTCACGAATGAGCCTGTCCACTTGCAGAATATTCCCAGGGTTCGCGACATCATCACGATGGCTAAGCTCCTGGTTCACATGCGATGCCGTGTCGAAAGCCCGGACATTCCGCCCAGCGAATTCACAATCCAGGCCGAAACTGTTTCGCACGCCGAGGCGCCCTACGAACTCGTAAAGACGATGCGCGCGTCGGTCCTCACTCTGGGTCCACTCGTCGCGCGATCCGGTTATGCCCGCGTTTCGCTGCCTGGCGGTTGCGCCATCGGCGCGCGTCCAATTGACCTGCACATTCACGCGCTTGAATCGTTGGGCGCGGAAATCTCCGTTGAACACGGGTACGTAGAGGCCCGAGCCGAGCGGCTCCGCGGCGCAACGTTTCGCTTCCCGAAAATCACGGTAACCGGCACAGAAAATATTCTCACCGCCGCCGTCCTGGCCGAAGATGAAACCATACTCGAAAACTGTGCTCTCGAACCGGAGGTTACCGACCTCGTCGAGCTGCTCACGAAAATGGGCGCGAAAATCGAAGGCGCGGGCACTTCGACGCTTCGCATTCAGGGTGTCGAGCGTCTCCACGGCGCCACTCACGCCGTAATTCCCGACCGCATCGAAGCCGGCACATTCCTCGTCGCCGGTGCAATCACCGGAGGCGAGCTCCTTCTCGAAAACTGCGATCCCGGTCATCTCGGCGCGATCATCGAAAAACTGCGCGAATGCGGAGTTGATATTCGCTGCGAAGGCACTCGTGCGATGCGCGTCAAAGCGGCGAAGAATCTCGTAGCCGCGGACGTCACCACCGAGGAATATCCTGGGTTCGCCACGGACATGCAGGCGCAGTTCATGGCGCTCGCAACGCAGGCCAAAGGCGTCTCACATATCCGCGAGACAATTTTCGAGAACCGCTATCTCCACGCTAGTGAAATGTCGCGCATGGGCGCTAACATCGCCGTCGAAGGCAATCTCGCGATCGTCACCGGCCCCACGCCGCTCAGCGGCGCTCCCGTCACGGCATCCGATTTGCGCGCTAGTGCATCTCTTGTCCTGGCGGCACTCGTGGCGGACAACACCACCTACATCGACCGTGTCTATCACATCGATCGCGGCTATGAACGCATCGAAGAGAAGCTGAGCGACATTGGCGCCCGCATCGAGCGCGTTACCTAATGCGCCTTGCTAGGACCCGTCCGGCAGCTCACGCTGCTGCACAAATTGTTCTGCTGCTCCTCGGGATTTCTGCCGCACGTGCGCAAAAATCAATAGACTCCCGTCACAAATCGCAGTCCGAACCCCGACCCTTGATTGAACTCGAAAGCCCCAGGGCCGCCTCGCACAAATTGCACAAGAAAGATCCCGCGGGCCCGGTAGTCCAGCTCCGATACAGGATCTTGCCTAACACGTCTGGTGTCACCTCCGCTCGCATCGAGATCTGGGACCGTCCCGACCTGCTTGTAAAAATTCCCGTCCGCGTCGCGAAAACAGGCGAAGTCACGTGGACCGATACCTCCGTCGCCACTCCTGTGCGCCTCGATTTCGCGCTCCTAAATCCCGACATGCGGCAGTCCTGCCGCGACAGTTGCACCGCCGCAGATTCGCGTCCAGAACCGTCATCAGTGACTGTCGCCGGAGAAGATGTTCCGCCATCTTTCATGTCTGATCCTGTCCGCGTTCGCGCTGGAGCGGAAACCACGTCTCTCGACCTCGACGGCAGATTTTTCACAGCCAGTACAAAGGTCTTGCTTGCAGAAGCGACTCCGAAGAAGGACGTCTGGAAAATCTGGGAATTCCTCGAGACTGAATTTATTGACGCCACCAAACTTCGCGTCACGATTCCTTGGCCGTATCTGGCCTCTTCTCGCAAGCTCGTGCTCTGGCCATTGAATCTCGACGAAGTCGAGGCTGCCCAGGGCAATGGCCTACCGCTGAACGGAACCGAGCAAAAGGCTCCTCTCGGCGGCGGCGCGCAGGAAATCGTCTACGTAGCAAGCCCGGCAGGCCCCGTGCTAACGAGCATCGAGCCGGCCCATCTAGCAGCCGACGCTTCCGACAAAAACGAGGCCACCGTCACGCTGCACGGCACCGGCTTTACGCGCGCAAGCGCCGTTGTTATCGGGCGCGATCCCCTCGAGGACAACATCCTGCGTACTCCGCCGCTTGTTCTCACGCCCAAATTCATTTCGTCTGAAGCTTTGGAAGTACGAATCCCGTCGTCTCAGCTAAGGCACTCCGACGCGGCGTACGGCGAGCTAGGCCCGATTCGCGTGTGGGTAAAAAACTCCGACAGCGGCTTCCAAATCTCCGAGCCGCGCGATATTCAAGTACTTCCCACGGCCGAACTCCCGTTGGCCCCACCCGGCGGAGAAATCCTCGCGATCTCACCAAGCCCACTGCCGCTGATGACGGCCGACGGCCCACCAGGCGTCGAAGTCACCGTCACTGGCAAGAACCTCCGCTCGAGCGATGCCATCATCGCCAACGTCGACCATGGCGAGAGGGTCAAGCTCGCGACTCAGTTCGTCTCGACGACCGAGCTTCACGTCTCGCTCCCGCGCCAACTCTGGCGCGAACACCGTGTCAGTTATCGCTTCGTGATCGTCACATCACAGGGCGAGCGCGCCAGCGAACTCTACGAAGACGAGGACGCGCCTGAGCCTGAAACGGAAGCGGCGCCCTCCAAATAAAAAAGGGGAGGCGATCGCTCGCCACCCCTGGGTCCTACCCGCGAAATCGCGAAGACTATCCCGCAGCGGCCTCCGGCTTCGGCTGCTGCTTGTCACGCTGCTCGCGCAACACCGCTTTGCGGCTCAACCGGATCTTATTGCCTTCGATCGCCAGCACCTTCACGAGAATCTGGTCGCCTTCCTTCAACTCGTCGCGCACGGAACGGATCCGCGCTTCCGCGATCTCGCTGATGTGCAGCAGGCCATCTGTCCCTGGGAAAATCTCGACGAACGCCCCAAACTCCGCAATGCGTACCACCTTACCGAGATACGTCTTGCCGATCTCCGCGGTCGCGGTAACGTCCCGGATCATCTTCAGCGCTTCTTCCGCAGCGGGCCCGTTCGCGGCAAAGACGTGAACTTTCCCGTCGTCCATCACGTCGATTTTCACGCCCGTCGCTTCAATGATCGACCGGATCTTTTTTCCGCCCGGACCGATCAGGTCGCGAATCTTGTCCGTCGGAATGCTGAGCATGTAGAGGTGTGGCGCATAACTGGAAATTTCCGCGCGCCCGACTTGTAGCGTGGCGTCCATGATCTCCAGGATTTCCAAGCGCGCCTTCCGCGCCTGAGCCAGCGCCTCGCGCATCATGGCGATGCTGACGCCCGATACCTTGATATCCATCTGCAGCGCCGTGATCCCCCGCCGCGTTCCGGCCACTTTAAAATCCATATCGCCGTAATGGTCTTCTGCGCCGGCGATGTCAGTCAGGATGGCGTACTTCTCGTCTTCCATCACCAACCCCATCGCAATTCCAGCGCACGCAGACTTCAGCGGCACGCCCGCGTCCATCAACGCAAGTGATCCACCGCAAACTGTCGCCATCGACGAAGAGCCGTTCGATTCGAGAATGTCCGACACAACCCTCATCGCGTACGGAAAATCCGCTTCCGGCGGAAGCAGGTTGTAAAGCGCGCGCTCGGCGAGCGCTCCGTGACCGATTTCACGACGCCCCGGCCCGCGCAGGAACTTCACTTCGCCCACTGAAAACGGCGGGAAATTGTAATGCAGCATGAACCGCTTGAACGCCTCGTCTTGGAAAAGCAGGTCGAGCCGCTGCATATCCTCTTTGGTGCCGAGAGTGGCAGTTGCGAGGGCTTGCGTCTCGCCGCGCGTGAAAAGCGCCGAGCCGTGAACGCGCGGCAGGATCCCCACTTCACACGTAATCTGCCGGATTTGATCGAACGCCCTCGCATCCGGGCGCCGTTTCCGCAGCAGCATGTCGTCGCGGAAAATCCGCTCGCGCAGCCGCTCGAACGCGCGATACGCAAGTTTGTGGCGCTCCTCGTCATCCTCCGGAATCGCCGCCATGATTTCCGCTTTGATCGCATCCACAAGGCCATAGCTCTGGCTCTTCGGGTGCTTTGCCGTGTCGAGCGCGTCGCGCAGCCGATCCTCATACTTCGACTTGATTTCCTTGTAGAGCGCCTCGTCGAACGCCGGCGGCTTCACCGCCACTTTCTCCGGATTCACGCGCTTCTGCAGTTCACGAATCGCGCCCACAATCTTGCGAATCTCCGCATGCGCGAATTCGAGCGCGTCCACGACGGTATCCTCGGATACTTCCAGCGAACCCGACTCCACCATCACGATTGCTTCGTCCGACCCTGCCACCACCAGGTTCAACAGGCTCGTCTTCTGCTCTGCCACCGTCGGATTCACCACGAGCTTGCCCTCGAGCAAGCCGATGCGCACCGCCGCAATCGGGTTCGCGAACGGAATCTTCGAAATAAAAAGCGCCGCGGAAGCAGCCGTCAATCCAATCACGTCCGGATCGTTCTCGCTATCCGCGGAAAGCACCATCGCGACGATCTGCGTCTCCGTTGACCACCCCTCTGGAAACAGCGGCCGCAGCGGCCGGTCCGTCAATCTCGAAGTCAGAATTTCGCGCTCCGAAGGCCGCCCTTCGCGCTTGAAGAATCCTCCGGGAATCTTGCCCGCCGAGTACGTGTACTCGCGGTAGTCCACAGTGAGCGGAAGAAAATCCTTGTCGGTGGCCTTGTTGTCCATGCAGGCTGTTGCCAGCACCACCGTATCGCCGTATCGCGCCACAACCGCGCCGTGCGCCTGCCGCGCCATCTTGCCTGTTTCAAACGTCAACTTGCGTCCGCCAACTTCGACGCTTACTTGTTCAAACATCAAATCACATCCTTCGCGCCCCGATTCGTCGGGAACGCCATTTCAGATACGAGAGTTCGCTCTCGTGAAAAAATTCGAAAAGGAAAATACAGCCGAAGAGAGCCTGCCAAACAGACACACTTGCACAACGCGATCCTGTGGGCCCGCATGGCGCTCATCATCAATGGCCCAATCTGAGGTTTCTGCGGTGGGAAATGTGCGGCCCGCAAGGCCGCCCGGGAAAGCGCTACTTACGCAAACTGAGTCGTTCCACAATCTCGCGATACCGATCCGGGTCGCGGCGGTTCAGATAGTCCAGCAGCCTCCGCCGCTTGTTGACCATCATGATCAACCCGCGCCGGGAAGCGTGATCCTTTGCATGGGACTTGAGGTGGGTCGTCAGGTAGCTGATGCGTTCGCTCAACAGCGCAATTTGCACTTCCGGTGAACCCGTATCTTTCGGATGCGTCCGGAACTGCTCGATAACCTCTGCTTTCGCTTCCATCAGCTCGCCCCTCCCCCTCTGAAAAGCCGTACCCTGCCTTCTCTCTATATCCTCTTCGACACTAAAAATGCTAGCACAACGGATTCACGGCGCAAAGGAGTTTTACAGCGAATCCTGTACTTCGCCTTGCGGCTTTCCTGTACCTGAATCTCTGCGCGCTCCACTCGGCATCCGCCAACTATCTCAATCGTCTGCCGTTGAGCTCTCGTTGACCTCTCATTGACCTCTCATTGACCTCTCATTGACCTCTACTTCTTGCATCCAGTTCGACCCGAACGAACCGTTCCTGCCCCTCGCCTCCGCCGGCCACACCCGCTACGCTTTCCCATGGTTGATCAACGAGAGAAACTCATCCCGCGTCTGCTTATTTTCTCGAAACGCCCCCAGCATCGCGCTCGTCACCGCCGCCGAATTCTGCTTCTCTACCCCGCGCATCACCATGCACAAATGCCGCGCCTCAATCACCACTCCTACGCCCTCCGGTGCCAGCTTATCCTGAATCGTCTTCGCAATCTGGCTTGTCAGCCGCTCCTGAATCTGCAGCCGCCGCGCGTACATGTTCACCAGCCGCGCGATCTTGCTCAGCCCCACCACTTTCTTGTTCGGGATATACGCCACGTGGCACTTCCCGAAAAACGGCAGCAAATGGTGCTCGCACAGGCTATACACCTCGATATCTTTCACCACCACCATGTTGTCGTAGCACACGCTGAACATCGCCCCATTCAACAGCTTCTCCGGATCCTGCCGGTAGCCGCTCGTCAAAAATCGCAGCGCCTTTTCAAAACGCTCCGGCGTCCGCCGCAGCCCTTCTCGATTGGGATCCTCGCCAAGCATCGCGAGCATCTTGCGCACCAGGTCCGCAATCGTCTCCTCGCCCGTGGTCTCAGGAATTACGATTTCCGTAGTCTCACCCATTTTCTATCTCTCCCATCCCGCGCAGTGCCCGACGAATCCCAGTAGAGACACCGCATGCCGTGTCTTCTCACGCGATAACCTCTACGTCCCATCATACTCAAAGCTATTCTTACTCGTCTCCTCAATCCGCACCCGCTCCAGTCGCGCTGCCGGGAACTTCTCGAGCCTTCGGTATATCTCGCGGCAAACATTCTCTGTCGTCGGCACGCTGGCCCGGAATTCGGCCACCTCTTCATTCATATACTTGTGATCGAACGCCTCGATCACCTCGCGCTCCACAAACGGATCCAGCTCCCCGAGATTCGCAATCATCCCCGTCTCGGCATCCACGGGCCCCGTTACCGTAATCTCCACCGCGTAGTTGTGCCCGTGCCCGTACGGATTGTTACACTTGCCATACACGCGCTGATTCTCCGCCGCGCTCAACGCCGACGAATGCAATCTGTGCGAAGCCGCGAATCCGTACCGCCGGGTCAGTGAAATCTTCATCGCCGGACTCCACTACCGTCCGCGGTGCAGTCCGCAAACAAGTCCGCCGACTCGTAAAGCCGCACTCGGTCAAGCTTGCCATGTCGGATCTTCGGCTCAAGCAACTCCCAGATCACGGCCGCGATGTTCTCACACGTCGGAATCTTCCCTGCCAGTTCCGGCACCTCGTAGTTCAAATGCCGGTGGTCCATCCGCTCCACCACTTCTCGCTGCAGAATATCTTTCAATTCTTTCAAATCGAGAACCATACCAGTCGCCGGATCAGGCTCCCCGGCAATCGTCACTTCAAGCGTGTAATTGTGCCCGTGCCCGTGAGTATTGCTGCACTTCCCAAAGACACGCTTATTCTCTTCCGCTGAAAACTTCGGATTCTGGTAAAAATGCGCCGCCGAAAATTCCACCTTCCGCGTAATCCGAATCATTGCGTCCTTTTGCTCGTGCCCAGCCGCTCGAGCCTCGCGCTGTACTTCCGCCCCTTCCATTCAACGGCGCCCCGCGTATTCTTCCACCATGAAGCAATCAGAATTGCGTAATAAAGACACACACCCGGCACAAGATATTTGATGTACGACGCAGGATAGAGATTCCGGTGAAGGCCAATTCCGTAAAACCCGTGCAGCGCCACAATCATCACCGCAGTGTAATAAAGCAAGAACCTGACGTCCCAACTCGCTCCGCCGCGGATGACCAGCAATATCGCGATGACTCCGCCAAGCAACGAAATCGATGTCAGAAACTCCCTCGCCACGGACTTCAAATCTCCACCCACCAATAAATAGAGATTTTTCGTCCATCCGTCCCACATCGCGCCAAACGTCCGGTACATCCGCGTCCGTACGATTCCGCGCGGTGCCGAGAAGTAGATTCCGTTTCCCGCCCCCTTAATCAGTCGCGCCAGCGCCACATCCTCGAGCACGGCGCCCGCAACCGCTGCATGCCCGCCTGCTTTCTCATACACATCGCGCTGCACGAGGATAAATTGACCGTTCGCAGCCGCTTCCGAAAGCGCAGGATCGTTCACGCGAGCATACGAGAATTTTGAAGCCAGCCGGCAATAGACATACGGTATCAGCGCCCGCTCCCACCAAGTCCCCATCTCCTGCTCAGGCGAGTACGACACCATCGCCGCCCGGTGCTCCGCCGCATCCGCCAGCGCCCTCGTCATCGCCCCCGGCAAATGATACGTATCCGCGTCCGTGAACAGCAGCCATTCCCCCCGCGCGGCTTCCGCACCCATCGCCACTGCATGATTCTTCCCCACCCACCCCGCCGGTAGCCCGCCCCCCTGCATCACCTTCAATTTTGGCGTCCGCGACGCGAGTTCCGCCAAAATCGCAGCCGTCCGGTCGGTCGACTCGTCATCCACCACAATCACTTCGTCAACCTCCGCCTGCGCCGCTACGGACTCAACCGCTCGCGCGATCGACGCTTCCTCATTTCGGGCGGGAATGATGGCTGATACCAAAGCGTGTAGGATCCGCTCCGCAGCGGCTCTCAAATCCGGGCTTCCAATTCGCGGATACCTAGTATTATAGGTGCCGGGAGTTCTGATTGAAACGGAAACTCAACACCGCTCTCGTCCTCATCTTCATCGGAGGGCTTCTGTACATGTTCGCGCGCGCCGACTACCGCCAGGGCGAACCCAGCCTCCGCGGACAGCCCGAAAAGGATTTCGCGCTCACCCTCGACGGTAAGCCTTCGCGCCTCTCCTATCTTCGTGGCAATGTCGTCGTCCTCAATTTCTGGGCCACTTGGTGCCCGCCGTGTGTCGACGAAGCACCGTCGCTCAACGCGCTCCAACGCCGGATCGCTCCGCTCGGCGGCACGGTCCTCGGCATCAACCTCGATGAAGATCAGAACGCCTACGAAAACTTCCTGAAGACCTACCAGATCGGTTTTCCGAATTATCGCGATCCGTCAAAGAAAATCGCGCTCGACTACGGAACCACGATGTACCCCGAAACCTATATCATCGATCGCAAAGGCCGCCTCGATCGCAAGATCATCGGCCCACAGGACTGGACCAGCCCCGAACTGACGACCTACCTCGACTCCGTCCTGAAATCCAAGTAGACAGGCCGCGCCTTGGGCGGAATTGCTTCGCACGTCATTGTGGGAAACGGCGGGAAAGCCGGGAAAACCTCCTTCCACACCACTCACAGCGGATCACCGAAGAGAGGGGCGCGGAGGCCAGCAAATTCGCCACAATGTGCTTCCGCCGAAGTCCGCCCGCATTTGCAAAGTGTGCGGCGTCGTGTGTGAAAGAACATACTGCGAATCCTGCGGGTCAACCCATTCGCAAGAAGAATTTGATAAGGGTCGCCTGATTGCACAATCGCCCGAGTCTCGCGCGCGTCGTTCTGCTAGTCAAAAGGCACACGTTTTTGCCGATCGAGCATGGAAGAAATCCAAGGAAACTGAGTGGCTGGATAGAAAGGCCTATGTCGATAAGATTCAACCACGCCTTATCGATGCCACGGTTTCGGCGCTGCAATCAGCCCTTGGGACTTCGGAACCCAATGCAACCCACATTCAAAGAGCAAGGCACATTCCGCATCCGCGACACTGGCTCCCCCTTGCGAAACTGGCGGGCCTGTCAGGGATATCGTAAACACCTTTCAAGCAATCTCGGTGACGACCCCAAAAACCGCGGCATGACCCACGGTTACGGTTACTTGTGATTACGCCTGTGGCTGTTGAAAAACTCTTCGTGAATGCGAACTGAAGTGTTGGCAGTGACGTCTATATGAGCAAGCGTTCTGCCGATGCTCTTTTTCATCACCATTCACGGAGGCTTGCTGATTATGATGGGA
>JBARFX010000071.1:0-4951 GCA_049797655.1 Candidatus Acidiferrales bacterium
GGTGGTGGCGGGCGTGGCGGCGATCGTGGCGGTGGTGGACGTGGCGGTTATGGCGGCGGACGCGATCGGTAAGCTTACCTCGAGTCGATTTCTACCAAAATAAAGGGACGCAGAAGAAACGCGCGAAACCTGGGGGCGCCGGTGAGTTTTTGTGCGTACGGTTGCTTCGATGCTCAGGCGATTGCGGTGCGTTCCCGGTCAGCTTTCGCGGTTCGTGGCTTTGGCGCAACCGTTTCCACCTGCCCGCCTCGATAGTGAAAACGTTCGAGCGTGGTTTCGCGCACCCCCTGCGCAATCAGCGCGGGCACATCCAGTTTCGATTCAGCTTCGTCAAGGTCCGCCACGCTCGCGTAGAGCGCGGGAGTGCGGGGCATGAACACGGGACAGCAATCGTGAAACGGTTCGGAGGAGGTCTCGTACGTTCCGATTTTGCGCGCGGTGGCGATGATGTCCATTTTGTCGGTACCGATGAGCGGGCGAAAGACAGGCATCCGCGCGGCCGCCTCAACGGCTACGAGGTTGCGAAGCGTTTGCGATGCCACCTGGCCGAGGCTGTCGCCTGTGACCAGTGCGAGCGACCGATCGCCCTTCGCCAGGCGTTCCGCGATCCGCAACATCATCCGCCGGTAGAGCAGCACGCGATAATCTTCCGGTGCGTAGCGAACAATTTCTCGCTGAATCGCCTCAAACGGGACGCGATAGAGTTTCGCGTGGAATTGATACGGCACCAGCCGCCGCACGAGCTCGCTCGCAACGTGCACGGAAGATTCGCCCGGCCGCGCGCCGGTACCGTAGAAGTGCGCGAAGCTCAGATGTGCGCCGCGCTTCATCATGTGATACGCGGCGACCGCCGAATCGTATCCGCCCGAGAGAAGGCACATCATCCGGCCGGCTGTATTCGCGGGCAAGCCGCCGGTGCCGGGAATCCGTCGCGCATAAACGAGCGCTGGCCCAGGCGTAATCTCCACATAGCAGGTCAGGTCGGGATCGGTAAGCTTCACGCGGACGTCGCGGCCGTGCTCGCGAAGTTTGTCGAGGAGATAGCGTCCGATCGTCGAGTCGATCTCGATCGAGGTGTGTGGGAACGATTTGTCGCTGCGCTTGGCCCGCACGGCGAAACTTGAAAACTGCAGCGGCTCGATTTCTTCCCATGCGGCGCGGCACAGCGCTTCCATACTGCGCTCCACCGGCTTCGCCACAGTGTAGAAAGCAATCCCAAGGACTCGATTCACGCGAGCGGTCGCTTCGTCGAGTGACGCGCCGTCGCCCAAACGCACGATGAAGCGATCGCCCGGCTGTTCGATCCGCTGAACGGGCACACCTTGAAGTCCCTGGCGGAGGGCCGTGAAGAGCTTGCCAAGAAAGAACTTCCGGTTGCGGCCCTTGAGCCACAACTCGTGGTAGTGAACGACGATGACTGGATTGCTCATTTTTTAAATTGTCGCGCTCCCGCAATGCGGGATTCACATCGCTGGTCCATTTTTCGCCAGTTCGAGCCTGTTTCATAAAGTATAGCAGCGGATTGTAGCCCCGTGTAGCGAAGCTCACTCGGTGACCTCCGCGCCGAAGCTACAGGGAATCCCCGATTGTCGCGGCGCTTAAAAAGCGATAACTCAAAGGATACAAACTATGTTCCGGCGAGACTTTCCACTACATGCGGGGTTACTATCGGCACCGCTCCTGTCCCCGGAGCGAGACCCCCGGCCCGCGGAAAATGGGAAGCGACCGAACAAGCCGGCGCTGCATCCATATCTGTGAACTCGGGGCGCACGGGAGGACGTCATGTGGAATCGTAGAGACTGGGATGACTTCTTCGACATCGTACGAAAGCGCTGGCACAACCATCGCCCGCCTCGCCCGCTGGATCGTTCGGGCCGTCGCTTGACTCCTGCGGAAGGCTACAGCCTCGCCGAATTGGATGACGCCGGTGTGAGCATCGAGCAAGCTGAAATGCTGGGGCTGCCCGTCGACGCAGGGCGAGTGGGATCGTACGGACCAAACGTTAGTTCGTTGCGTGAATTCCTCCGCGCAACTCGTTCCCGCTTTTAGTTCTATCCTGGCGGATTTGCAAGCCCCCGGAGCGGCGCCGTCGTTCCGGGGATTTTTATTTAGGCCTGCACGGCTTCCGGCTTTCTTCTCAGCCACGCTGGTTGATCTTGTCGCACTCGCGGGGCGCTCGTTGCCCGTCGCGCCGCAAATAGTCAGGGCTGAACCGAAGGGGTGAAGCGGCTCATCAGAAATGAGGTGAGACCGGCGACGAGTCCGCCTCCAATCACGATTGCCTCCCAGGCGATTCCAGCCGCCACGGAAAGCGTGGGTGGCGCTCCGAATGGAAGTAACAAGGCAGCAAGCGCCGCCTCGCGCACTCCGATTCCTCCCTGCGTCACCGGCAGCGCGGCGGAAAGTTTGGCAAGTGGCCACGCAAATAGCCACACGCGAAACGCGAGATGCAAGCCGCACGCTTCTGCGAGCGCAATATTCAATGTGATGAAAACGAGTTGCGCGGAAACGGCGAAACTCAATGCGGCGACTACCGCGCGCGGTTGATGTGCCATCGAACGAGCAGCGCGCCTCAACCGGACGAATCGCCGCTTCATGCGGTAGGAAAACCTCCGAACGGGCAGTAACACAGCGACAGCCACCGCAACCACAATTCCCAGCGCGGCAATTCCCCCCAGCAGCAGGAAAATTCGGCGATCCTTCTGATCGAGCGCGCCAGGCACCAGTAGCGCGCCGGCTCCCGCCAATAGCGCCAAAGCCACGAGGTCCACGCCCCGGTCAACGAAACTACCGAGCAGCACACCCGCTTTCGTGCGGCCGATTCGTAATGCCATCCCCGCGCGAACCAGGTCGCCGCCAATCAGCGACGGAAGAAAAAGCGAGCCGAACAATCCGGCAAAATAACAGCGCGCGGCTTGCATCCAATTCAAGCCCGAACCTGCGAGGTTCACCATCAAACGCCACTTCGTTACGCCGATGCAGTGCGTTGCCAGATACCCGGCGAGCACGAGAATCCAGAGATGAGTCGGAAGCGTTCCGAGCGTGTGCCATACCTTCCAACCGGGAAGAAACTGGAACAGCAAAAAAAGGACGAGCGCGCTTCCGCCATAGTGCAAAAGCGCTTGTAGAGCGGCTCGCGGCCATTTTTGCCGCGATGTTCCCGTGTCGAGTTCCGGAGTCACAGTGTTTGCCGGCACATTATGCGGTGCGGCGGCTCATGCGACAAGCGTTGCAAATCCGGTTGCAGTCGGGCGGGTAACCCATTAACGTAGACGGCTCGCTCTGCTGACGCACGATCTGACCTGGGAGATATTTCAGAGCCGTCCGGAAAAAGCTCATCCCGATTCGAGGAACAACGTGAAAAAGAAAGTTCGTGTGATCCAGTACGGAGTGGGGCCGATTGGCGCTTCAATTGTCCGATTGATGCGGCAGAAGCCGGCGCTGGAAATTGCCGGCGCGATCGACAAAGATCCGGCAAAAGCCGGACGCGATCTTGGCGAGGTTGTCGGCGCTGCGGACGCTCCTTGGGGCGTCGCTATCGCGGTCGACGCAGCCGGCTTGCTCGCGAAACCGGTGGACGTGGTGATCCACTCGACTTCTTCGTACCTGCCAGATGTGATGGATCAACTGCTCGAATGCCTCGGCGCGGGCTGCTGCGTCGTTTCCACTTGCGAGGAGCTTGCGTATCCGTATCGCAAGCATCCAGATCTTGCGGCAAAACTCGACGCGGCCGCAAAAGAGGAAGGCGTTGCGCTCGTCGGCACGGGAGTGAATCCCGGGTTCGTGATGGATAAGCTCGTGTTGACCTTGAGCGCAGTTTCGCAACGTGTGGATTGGGCAAAAGCTGTGCGCGTGGTCGATGCGTCGAAGCGGAGGCTGCCGCTGCAGAAAAAAATCGGCGCGGGAATGACGCCCGAGGAATTTCGCCGCCAGGTGAGCGCCGGCGTGATCAAGCATCACGGGCTGCCGGAGTCTATCGCGATGGTTGCCGACGGACTAGGGTTTGAACTCGATGACATTTCAGAGACGATCGAGCCGGTCATCGCGGAGGAAACGGTAAAAACCGAATTCCTCGAAGTCGCGCCGGGCCAAGTGGCCGGTGTGCATCAGATCGCGCGAGGCACGGCCGGCGGCAAAGAAAAAATCTATATGGAACTGAAGATGTACGTCGGCGCGAAGCAACCCGCCGATTCGATCGAGTTGAGAGGTGAGCCTCCGCTCACTCTGACGATTCCGGGAGGCACGCATGGCGATGTGGCCACAGCGGCGGTCGTGGTGAACGCGATTCCTTCGATCCTCGCCGCGCAATCGGGTTTGCGCACTGCTCGCGATCTCCCGCTCAGCTTTTTCCCGCCGCTGGCTGCGCCTTAGTTCCCTCGAATCAGGATTTATTCCAGAAGCGCGCGACCGCGGCGTAATCGGGATCATCCTTCGATGCGTCCTTCACAGCGCTATACGTGGCGAACGCGGCGGCAGCAGCTGGAAGCGTTACTCCCTCCTTGCTGGCAAGCTCTAAGGCGAGACGCATGTCCTTGTGCATCAGCCGCAATGGGAAACTCGCCGGAAATTCGTTTTTCAGCATGGTCGGAGCCTTCACGTCGAGAACTCCCGCGCGCGCCATGCTCGACTGCATCACTTCCACCAAACTCTCGCCGGCGACGCCTGCCTTCCGAACCAGCGCAAGCGCCTCCGCTAGCGCTTCCACTTCGAGCGCCAAAATCAGATTCATCGCGAGTTTCACGGTTTGCCCCGCACCGTTGGGTCCGAGCAAGAAAAATCGCTTGCCCATCGCCTCGAAAACAGGTTTCACGCGCTCGAACACTTCTGCCTTCCCGCCGATCATGAAAACGAGTTCGCCCTTCTTCGCGCCCCAGTCGCCGCCCGTCACCGGCGCGTCCAGGTAATCGACCCCTATTTCGGCGCAGGCCGCACCGGCGCGGCGCGCCAGGTC
>JBARFX010000072.1:0-34463 GCA_049797655.1 Candidatus Acidiferrales bacterium
CCGCCTCCCAACCCCCCAATTCCCCTGGCCGCCGTCGCGACGCTGGCCGCTGCGTCGGCTAATCGCAACATTCGACCATTCAAAAAGTCACCTAACTCGCCCAGAATGAATACTTGCCTAATTTCTAGTCGCAACAAAACAGACCGCACCCCAAATTTCGCACCGCCACGCCTCAAGAGCCACAGCCTCGATGCAGCGTCACTTCCCACATCATTTCTAATATACGGTTCCGCGATTAGAAATCCTCGCAAGCCATTGAAAACATGACTCCGACACCATCTCTAATCTACGGTAAAAGGGGGGTCTTTCAACTCTGGTATCTCGAGTCCAGGCGCCACTACAAATGGCGGTCGGCCCCGCGCCAGGCACTCAAAAAAAAAAGGGGCCTCTCCAACACGGAGAGGCCCTTCGGAAATCACGCACGCAGCGGACCGCGAGCGACTACTGCTTCGGTGGTGTGGGCGTTGCCGGTTTCGGCTGTCCTGGCGCCACCGACTTTGGCGCTGCCGCCTTGGGAGGAGCCGAGGACTTGGCCCCCGCCTTCACGGGATAGTTCTGATCGAAGAGACGGATGATTTCCTGCGTCACATCGATCTGGTTTGCGGCATAGACGACCGGGGTATTCTGGGCGGACGTGTCGAAAATCACGCCATACCCGTTTTCCTTGGAGTACTTGTCCAGAACGTCGATCATTTTTCGGCCGATGCGATCGACCACTTCGCGCTGCGCCTCGTTGAAATCATCCTGCGAATCCTGTTGCTTGCGCTGAAACGTGCGAGTCAACTGCTCTGCTTCGCGCGAGAGGCGTGCCTTCTCGTCGTCGCTCAGCGTGCTCGAACCCGTGCGCAGGCGCGTCTGAATATCTTCGATCTGTCGCCGCAGCCCATCGAGCTCCGATTGCCGCGGAGCAAACTGCGATTGCAGCTCGGCAGCGGCCTGCTTGCCTTCCGACGTGCTGGTGATGGCCACCTGCACGTTGATCACGCCAACTCTCAAGCCAGCCGGTGCGGCGGGCGCTCCGCTGGACTGTGCCCACACGGCGGGTCCCATCAACGACGCCGCCAGGGCCAATGTTGCCAATCGAATCCTCATTCTCACTCCTTAATCGTAAATTCCGGCAAACGCAAACTCGTGATTATAGCCGCGCCCCTGGAAAAGGGTCAATCGGATTCCCTCACCAGCCGCCCGGCACTGTCGGATGCGTCGTGGAGCGCCGGGGTTGGCCTGGGCGCGCAGGAGATCGCTTCCTCGCTGCGCCGCGATAGGAACGTCGCCGGGCTCTATCAGTGCGGTAGCGGAATCAGCAAGACGCGACTGTTATTCGTGTCCACGACGACCGCCAGGTTCAGCTTCGGATCGATGGCCACGGAAGACTGCTGATTCTCAGAAAATTGAGCGGAGCTCGGCAGTCCAAATATCGCGCGAGTTTGGGGCGCCACGCACGTTACCGGAACTCCCGCCGCCGGAGGACATGTGTAGTTCAAGAACGACATCGTGTTGCTGGCGGAGTTCACGGTGACGAGGGTGCTGGTCTGGAAATCGTAATCGAGCGACGTGGGATTGATGCCGACTCTCACCGTAGTGGGAGTACAAGTGACGGGATCCACCATCACGAGATTATTCTGAAGACTGTTGGCCGCAACGAAGACATTGTTCACAGGATCGAATACCACTCCGCTCGGCACCTGCACTCCGTTTATGCGGCAGGTGACCGTGTTGGTCAAGAGATCGATGATGTCGATGCTGCCGGATTGGGAAGCTGTGCCCACGGCGGCAAAACCGTCGCCGTTCGGATCAATCGCCACGGAAACAGGATTCTGGTTCACAGCCACACTGGACCCTTGCGATGACCCGGTCGTGGCAACACTCAGAAAGCTGGCCTCGCAGCCGCTGCCAACGTTTGCGCATGCGGTATCGGGTCCCGAAGCGGCTGCGATTGCAATCGCCTTGTCCTGGTTCACGGCGATTCCCGTCGGGCCCGTGCATCCCGCGCACAGCGCCACTCGCTGCGGACTGTTTACACCGTTCTCGTCGATCACTGTGACGTCGCTGCTCGCGGCGTTGGCGACGGCCGCCAAACCAAGCCGCGGCAGCACGGCTACTCCGACCGGGCCCGTGCCGACAGCAAGCGGGCTTTGGGGAAGCGTCGTACCCGTTGTGAGATCTACTAGCGACACAGTTCCATCGGCGGAGTTCGTGACGACGGCTACATCGCGGTCTGGATCGACGGCAACACTCGAAGGCGCATTGCCGACGACGACCGGTTGCACGACAGCCAAATCGGTGGCGTTCGAGACATTGGAGGTGGCATTTTGAACCGTCACGATGTAGCGCCGGGCGAGAGCGAGCATGCTCGCGGGAATCGTCGCGACGATTTGTCTGCCGCCATTCGAAACCGTGACGTTACCCGCGGGGAGGGCCGTGCGGTCTAGGAAGACCTGCGAAGTGCCCTGGACAAATCCGAAGCCGTCGATCGTAAGAGTGAGATTTGCCGCCGCGGGCGCAAACGCCACGGCGGGACTCGCCGCGGTGATTTGCAAGGAGCGGAAAGAATCGCCAAGTGAAATCACCGAGACAGTGCCCGAGTTCTGGTTCACCACCAGGGCTTCATTGAGAACCGGATCAACCGCTACGGCTTGAGGCAACGCCCCCAGCCCGGAGACTATCGGTTTCAAGATGACTCCAGTTTCGAGATCGACCACGGCCGCCGTGGAGCTCTGGGCGTTTACTGCAATCCCGACATTTGTAAGCGGATTCACGGCTGCCGCCGCAAAGCCCAATTGGCCGACAGTAAACGCGATCGAGTTCACGGAATTGTCGAGGAGACTGAAAGTCGTGAGTGTTGTACCGTTTGGATCGCTCAGCAAAACCTGATGCGTTTCCGTATTGATGCCGACGCCTTGCATACTCGTCGTGATCGACAAGCTGCCGATCACTTGCGGAGGCCTGCCGCCATCTCCAGAAATTGCCGCCCGGCCGAGATCCACGAGGTTGATCGTACCGGCGCCGCCGGGAGTGACGACGGCCCAGTTGAGGCGCGGATCGATTGCAATCGCCGGACTGACGCCGGTGCTGAACGCCGTTAGGCTGCCGCCAATTTGGGCGACGACAGCGGGCGTTCCGGTGGAAGTGTCCAGAACCGTACCAAGGTTCGTCGATTGATACGCGACGATCGCGCGATGGGTCAGGGGATTTATGCCGATCGCAATTGAGACAGGTCCGGCAACCGGCGGCGGCGGCGCGCCGATCTGGACCGAGACTGGAGCTCCAACCACAGTTTGAGTCGTCAGATTGATCGTAGAGACCGTATTGTCGCCGCTGTTGACGACTAGAGCGATATGATTCGGCAATTGGTCATCAATCGCGATTCCGGTGGGCGCGTTTCCAACATTTTGAATCGTTTTCACCACCGAATTTGTGGCGAGATCAATGAGAGAGACGCTTCCGTCCCCCGTGTTGGCAACTGCGGCGAGATTCAACACCGAATCGATCGCGATCGCGGACGGACTCGTTCCCACGGCGATGCTTGCGCTTGGCGCGGTCGGTATGGAAGCAGGGTTCGGAGTCACGGCCAAGTTGACTGCGGAAACGGACGGCAAGTTCGCGGCGATGCCCGGATTTTGAACGAGGAGCGGATAGAGGCCAGGCGTCGCGACGCCCGCGGGTGGAATCGCTACCACGAGCTGGCGACTATTGGTCACTGATGCCGGCGTGACGTCTGTTCCATTGAACGTCGCCGATGTGTTGACCGTCGGCGAGTGGAAAAAGAAACCACCTGTGAGGGTTACGTTGGCCCCCGAAGCCATCTGCGACACGCTGTCGGGCGTCGACGCGATCACTGCTGGGCGCACTGGTACGACATTGAGGGTCGCTGGAGCCGAGGTATCGCCATTGCTGCGCTGTACCTGAATGTTCACGAGCTTCGCTTGCTGCAAAGACGAAGACGGGATCGTGACGCGCATCAAGACATCGCTGATAAATGTGGGAGCAACCGCGACTCCATCCACGAGCACCGTGGATGTCGAAAAGAAATCGCTGCCACCTGTATCGGCGCCATTTAAATAGATATCTTGCTGCACCGAACCTTGCGCAGCCGTGGTGGGACTGATGCTGGTGATTACCGGACTGGGCGAGGCGGCCGTTACGGTTACTGCGGCAGAGGCCGATTGAGTCGGGTCCGCGGAGGAGGTCGCGGTCACGCTGACGGGACCGGGAGCCTGAGCCGGCGCAACGTACGTGCCCGGGGGACAAGCCGGAGGCGTAGGAACCAGAGGATTGGGGCAGACGAATCCCGATTGCGCATTCCCGCCCGCAACATTATTCACGGACCACGTAACGCCGTGATCCGTCGTTGGCCCCGTGACGGTGGCCGTAAACGTAAATCTCTCCTGCGGCGCGATGGATGCGGTCGTCGGGGTGATCTGGACGCGAATGCCGGAATTGATCGTCACCGTGGCGGCAGCAAACGCCTTGGGATCCACCGTGCTCGTAGCGACTACAAGAATTGGATTCGTGGAGGGTACCGCCGACGGCGCTGTATAAAGTCCGCCAGCTTGAGTAGACGACGCCTGGGTGATCGTACCGACGCCGGTCGGCCCAGTCCCGGTCTGTCCCGGAAGCGGAGTGCAATTGGTAGGCTGGTTTCCGGGGGTGGCCGGAGGAAGACAAATCTGCCAGTTCACGGTGGTCGTGGTGGAACCCGATCCGACCGCGCTAAATTGCTGGGTTCCGCGCTCGATGACGGTGGCTGTCGTTGGACTGATCGTCACGCCCACAGGCGTGGAGTTGCCTCCGCATCCCGCCACCCAGGCAGCGAACAAAATTACAACGCTCAGTCTGCGCAATTTCATGCTCTTTCCTCCGAGCGTTTTCTATCCGTTTGAAATTCCGATACTGAATGTATTCGCATCACAAACTCTCTCTCTAGCGCCAATAAATTAGAACGTCCGGCTGATCGTAAACCGGAAAGTCTGTTTCGGTTCAAGCAAGCCTGCCGGAATCCGCTCGATCTGGTTATCCAGAATCGAATTCAGTTGCGGCGCGATTTGAGTTTCAAACACGCCCGGGGGCAATGCGGCTTTCTGCGCATCCGTAAGGGAGAAACCGCCCCGCGGCCCGTTGATCGTCTGATTGAGCCGCAGATAGTTATACGCGTAATAGAACCGGAATGGAGCGTTGACGATCGGCAGTTGGACCACAAACTCGATTCCGGCCGAGGTATGAGGTTTGAAGTTCGTTCCGGACAGCACGGTCAAATTGCTCGGAATCACTAGATCTGGAAAATCACGATTTGGATATTGCTGCTGCAGAGTGCTGAGCGCGCCTGCATTAAGTTTCAGCTGCGACTTCCTTAAGACGCCATCAAAACCGACGTCGTTAAAGAGGCTCATGCTCACGGGACCCGCGAGTGGAATCCGGTATTCAAAATTGCCTACGCCCTGGAAATCGCCTCCGGGACGCGTGGGGAGAAACGTCACGATCGGCACGTTGAGAGAAACCTGCGTCGGCGTGCCGCCGGGACCCAGCCTCGTGGGATCGAAATAAGTAACGGTCGCGGTCGACGAACTGGGAATCGCGACGAATGGAGAAATTGTATAGAAGTCAAAGCCGCGGACGTCGTTTTCTCCGCCGAGATAGAAGCGGCTGAACGGCGGAACGTCGGTGCCCGCGTATCCGGTAATCATGCTCGTCAGCACGCGGACCCCGATCACGTTGCGTTTCTTGTGGTGAGGATGAAAATACGTCATCGTAAACGTGTTGGTAAGCGTGTTCGTGTTGCCGCCCAGGGGGCCGCCTTCCCAGCCGAGACCGTAATAAAAACTCTTGCCGGTGGTGGGGTTTTGGGGATTGTCGACCGTGTTATAGGAGATGGTGGGCGTAATTTTACTCGATTGGATGCCGTCCAAGGCCGACGGTCCTGCCAAGCTGCGGAATTGGGTGAATTCGAACAGCAATTGCGCCGATTGGCTGAAGGCCGTGATGTTCGTGGTAGACCAGCCGTAGGTGATACCTACCCGGGTGAATCTATATTTGCGCAAGGGATAGCTGGCAAAAATCGTGAAACCATGCGAATCCGTCGTGTAGTTCTGCTGGAGCGCCGGATCGATTGCGACTTGCTGGCCAAGCAGCAATCCCTCTTGCTTGGCCTCGTCATAGTTGAACTTGCTGTAGAAAACTGTAAAGCCTGTCGAAATCGGCCGGTCGAACAGATAGGGTTCCGTGAAGCCAAACGTCGCACCTTGCTGCAAGTTGCCCAGCTGGCCGGAAAGAGTGAGAGTCTCTCCCAGTCCCAGGAAATTATTGGTTTGGTAGGAGAGGCTTATGAACGTGCCTGCAATTCCGCTGACTCCGCCGGAGAAGCTGATCGATTGCTTGCCCTTCTCGTGCACCTTGAGCTTGATGTCCACGGTTCCGGCTTTTTCATTTTTCTTCAGGTCCGCGTTCTCCGGCTTGATCGTATCGAAATAATTGAGCTGATTCAGACGCAGAAGGCTCAACTCCCAGTAGCGGTTGTTGAAGACCTGGCCTTCATCAATGAGGAGCTGGCGGCGGATGACTTTGTCGCGCGTCGTAGTGTTGCCGGAGAACTCAATCCGGCGAACGTAGAACGGCTTGCCCTGATTGAATTCCATCGTGATATCAACGAGTTTTTTGGCGTCATTCACTTCGGTGATGGGGGTCGCCACGAACTCAATGTAGCCGTACTCGCCGTAGAGCTTCTTGTAATTATCGAGCGCTTTTCGAACCTTGTCCGCCGAGAAGATATCGCCTTGCTTAAGAGGGAAAGCTTGCGCGAGGGCAGCCGGTTTGAAGACAAGACCCTGCTCGGGATCGCCGCTGCGAAATTTGACCGATCCCATCCGGTACTGCTCGCCTTCTTCGATTGGAATCGTGATGTTGGTCGCTTTCCCGTGTTTCGCGCCCACCACTGGCCAGGGCCCAGGAATTCCGCCGCGATCTTCGTCGACAATTTTTAGAATCGGATCTTTTACTAGGACTTTGAAATAACCATTGTTCTGGTACAGGCCGCGGACGCCAATCTCAAGGTCTTCATCGAGCTTCTGCCGATCGTATGTCTTGCTCAGCACGGGAATCTCTGTAAATCCCAGCGGGATCGAATAAGGACGATCATGCCTCATCGAGCGGATCAGTTTGCGGCTCGAAAATGCGGTATTGCCATCGAACTTGATCTCGCCCACCTTCACTTTCGGGCCTTCATCGATATTGAATACAAGCTTTACGGCATTCGTGGCAGCGATCCGTTCGTAGGTTGGTTTTACGGTGGCAAATTGGCGCCCGTGTTCACCGAGCAACTCCTTTAGCACCACTTCCGCGCGCTTGATTTTTGTGGGATCGAACTGGCTTTCCACCGAAAGCCCCACCTTGCGTTCTTTGAATCGGTCAAGGATGTCGGATTCGGTGACTGATTTGTTTCCTTTGTACTCAATCCGGCGAATGATCGGCCGTTCGGTCACGTAATAGACGAGAATTTTCGCGTTAGGATCGGTCGGACTGTCCTCGACTTCGAGCCTGATATCCTCGAAGAATTGCGTGTTCCACAGTGCTTGAAAATCGCGATGAACTCCTTCCTCGGTGTAAGGATCTCCCGGGCGGGAAAAAATGCGAGCTAAAAGAGTATCCCGCTGAATGCGGCGATTCCCGACGAAATCAATTCGCTGGATGGTGTACTGAGGAGACTGGGGCGCCTGCAATCGTTGAGCACAAACAGGATGCGCAAGCGCCAAAGAAAGTAGATACACAACGACGGGGAGTTGGAATCGGCGCAGAAATATTTCCCTGCCTGCGGCCATGGTTCTGGTCAAGGCCGCACTTCCCCGCCCAAGATATTTGGCTCCCCCGCTGGACCGCTCCCGTCCAGCTTGCGCGTGTAGGATTCCTAGTGGGCCACCGGGGTTGCTTCCACGACGGGCCGGAAGGAGAGACCGTCACTCGAGAGAAAAATTTCCAGAGTGGCCGGCCGCTGGAGTCCGCCCTGAATGAGAGCTTCCGACAGTGGGTCTTCGACGTATTTCTGCAACGCGCGCCGGAGCGGCCGCGCGCCATAATTTCGATCGCTGCAAGTTTTTTCGAGAATCCACTGGCGCGCTTCCGGTGTGAGTGCGATCTGCACCTGGCGATGCACCAGCGTCTCGTTGATCTGGCCGACGAGCAAATCGATGATCCGTAGCAGGTCGTCGTCCGTGAGCGAATTGAACAGGATCACTTCGTCGAGCCTGTTCAGAAACTCCGGATTGAAAACTCGCTTCACCTCGGTCATCACCATATCGTCCTGGCTCTTCGCTGCGGCAAATTCATCCGCCGATTGGAAACCGAGTCCAGACTGTTTCTGCAGCTGCCGCGCTCCGATGTTCGAGGTCATAATAATGATTGTGTTGCGGAAGTCCACTGTATTTCCGAGGCCGTCGGTTAATTGGCCGTCCTCGAAAACCTGCAGCAGGATGTTGTAGACGTCCGGGTGCGCTTTCTCGATTTCGTCGAGCAGCATCACCGAGTACGGAGTGCGACGCACGCGTTCCGTCAATTGGCCGCCCTCTTCATATCCCACATATCCCGGAGGCGCGCCGATCAGCTTCGATACGGAGTGTTTCTCCATGTATTCGGACATGTCGAAGCGGATCAAAGACTTCTCGCTGCCGAAGAGGAATTCAGCCAGCCGCCGCGCGACCTCCGTCTTGCCCACTCCCGTAGGACCGAGGAAAAGGAAGCAGCCCACCGGACGGCCGGGAGCTTTCAAACCCGCGCGGCTGCGGCGAATTGCGCGCGCCAGAGCGGTAATGGACTTATCCTGGCTGATGACCCGGCGGTGGAGTTCTTCTTCGATCCGCAGAAGTTTCTGTTGCTCGTCTTCCTTAATCGCGGAGACTTGAATGCCGGTCCAGCGCGCGACCACGTCCTCGATATCTTCACGAGTGACAATACCCGTTGAGGAGTCGTCAATCTTGAGTTTTTCGCGCAGCATCCGCAGATGTTCTTTTTCTTTGCGCTCTTCTTCCGAATAGAAACGCGCTTTTTCGAATTCGTGGTTCGCGATCGCGGTTTCCATCCGGTGCGTGATGAACTTCACACGCTTCTGCACTTCGGAAACTTCATCGGGAAGCATGGCCTGGCGAAGCTTCACGCGCGAGCCCGCTTCGTCGAGAAGATCGATCGCCTTATCCGGCAAAAAACGGTCGGGGATATAACGATTCGAGAGATAGACCGCGTAGCGGATTGCATCCTCAGTGTAGCTGACGGCGTGGAATTTTTCGTAACGGTCGCGCACGCCTTGCAGCACGCGGATGGCTTCGTCTTCTCCCGGCGCAGAAACTTTCACGGCCTGGAAACGGCGCTCGAGCGAGCGATCCTTCTCAACTGACTTGCGATATTCCGCCGGAGTTGTAGCGCCGATGCACTGAATTTCGCCGCGGCTCAGCGCAGGCTTCAAGATATTCGCGGCATCCAGCGAGCCTTCCGCGGAACCTGCGCCCACGAGCGTGTGCAACTCGTCGATAAACACAATCGCGTTCTGGCTCTCCATCAATTCCTTCATGATCGTCTTGAGCCGCTCTTCGAACTGGCCGCGATACTTCGTGCCCGCGACGATTAAAGAAAGATCGAGCGAAAGAATCCGCTTGTCCGCGAGGAATGGCGGGACGTCTCCATCCGCGATCCGTTGGGCGAGACCTTCCACGATCGCGGTCTTTCCGACTCCCGGCTCGCCAATCAGAACGGGATTGTTCTTCGTCCGGCGGCACAGGATTTGGACCGCGCGCTCGAGTTCGCGGTCGCGTCCCACGAGCGGATCGAGCTGCCCTTCCATCGCCGCTTGCGTCAGATCGCGGCTGAATTCTGCGAGCAACGACGCTTCTTTTGGCCGGTTCACTGGCACCTTCTCTCCCGTGCTGCGGGCGAGTTCCTCGCGCACGGTCGAAAGCCTCAATCCACGCTCAAGCAAAATTTCCGCGCCGAAGGATTTCTCCTCGCGCAGAACGCCCAGCAGAAGATGCTCGGTACCTACGTGCTTGTGACCCAGGCGCTCGGCTTCTTCCGCGGCAAACGTCAGGATCCGCTTGCACTCCTGGCTCAGAGGCACTTCCACAGAGGTGGAAATGCGTTCGCGGACGGTGATCCGCGATTCGATTTCCTTGCGGATGGATTCAATCGAGCCGTGGGTGCGCAGAAAACGGTTCGCGAGCGCCTTGTCCTCGCGCAGCAGGCCGAGCAGCAAGTGCTCCGTCTCGATGAAAGGACTGCCGTACTGGCTCGCTTCGTAGCGAGCGAAAAAAATGACGCGCCGGGCCTTCTCTGTATAGCGTTCAAACACGGTTCACCTGAGATCTCCTGGAATCTGCGCCCCAACGCCCGCCGGCCATGCGACCGAAGCCGCCGAACCTGCGAGCACGTCTCCGCCCGGCGCCAGCTTTCCATGGTCCAGAACCAAAATTCGGTCTGTGCGCCGCGCTAAAGATAGGTTGTGCGTTGCGAGAATAGAAGTCAAATGGTGAGAGCGGTGAAGGCGCTTCATGAGTTCGAAAACACTCTCCGCGCTCCGCTCGTCCAGATCGCCTGTAGGTTCATCCGCCAACAAAAGAGCCGGCCGGTTTGCCAGCGCTCGAGCAATCGCCACTCGTTGCTGTTCGCCACCCGACAATTCCCCCGCGCGCTGCGCGGCTCGATTATCCAATCCAACTTCGCCTAGCCAATCGTGCGCCGCCCGAAGCGCCTGCCCCATCGGTTCGCCCCGAACCAGCATCGGCATCGCTACATTTTCCGCTGCGGTGAAATCGGGCAGCAGGTGATGCCGCTGCCACACAAAACCCACCGCGCTGCCGCGATACTCCGCGAGTTCAGTTTCGTTCAGCGATTCAAGCGAACTTGCGCCGAAGTATACTGCACCGTTCGTCGGAGTGTCCAGCGCGGCCAGGATATGCAGCAAAGTGCTTTTGCCCGCGCCCGAAGGACCCACGATTGAAATCATCTCCCCGCGCTCAACCGAAAAGCTGATTCCATCAAGCGGTGTGATTTCCTGCGATCCGGAGTGGTAAATTTTCCGTAAGCCTTCGACGCGCACAAGCTCGCCGGAGCCTGTGGCGGCCCAGGAATGAGTGTCGTCAATCACAGCGACGCCCAAGGTGGCTTGCCTCTGCACTGCTACATCTATGACACGTTAGATGCCGAACTGGCCAAACTGTATGTCCTTCTTTTGCATGCGAATAGTCTTTCCCAAAGCGGCACGATTCTAAAGACTTTCACATTTAAGCCGTACTGTTACCCCTATCCTTCTCTGCATCCCTTCGTTTCCCGGAACAGCTTCCTACGCCCTATCTTCGCCATATCCATATTCTAACACGGTAGCGGCCCAAGATTCACATGCCGCGGCCCTTATTGAGCACTGACACGAGCACCTGACTCCGACCGCGAATGGACCTCACCCTGAAAATCGCGCGGGCAGGTTATTCGAATCGCAGTATATCCACCGGCAAGATTCTCGCCGCCGACCGCGCGGGTACGACCGTCGCCGCGATGCTGATTGCGAGCGCGGCGGCCGCGATCCACAGGGCGTCAAACCCGTTCGCATGGAAAGGGACGTAAGGAATCGCGTACACTTCCGGATTCAGTGGAATCAGCTGCCAGCGGTCGGCGACCCACGCCAGTGCATAGCCAACGACGAGCCCCGTGAACGTCCCTACGAAACTGACGGCGAGCCCCTGCAAGACGAAAATCTTTCGGACCTGCTGACGTCTGGCGCCCATCGCCATCAACACAGCAATATCGCGGGCGCGATCCGAAACCGTCATAGTGAGCACGACGAGAATATTCAGCCCTGCGACAAACGTGATCAATCCTATGAAGAGCGCCGTGACGAGTTTTTCCAGGCTCAGCGCGCGGAACAGCGCACGGTTCTCGTCCATCCACGTGCTCACTGTGAAGCCGCCGCCTCCCGCACGCTTCAGGATCTCATCGGCAACTGCGTTGGCGTCGTCGAGATTCGTGACTCGAACTTCAAGAAGACTCACGACGTCCCCGATCCCGGCCATCGCTTGGCCTGAAGCGAGCGTCACGAAAGTCCAGTTCGCGTCGTAATCGTAAAAGCCGGAATCGAAAATTCCCGTCACGCGAAATCGCCGTGAACGAGGAAGCATTCCGAACGGCGTCAAATTGCCCTGCGGGCTCGTCAGCGTGACGTAGCTTCCAGCGGTTATTTTCAAGTCTTCTGCGAGTATCCGCCCCACGAGCAGAGTTGGAATTCCATCTGCGTCCGGGGCGAAATCGGCCGAGCCTGACGTAATTTTCCGCAGCGCTTCGCTCGCGTTTCGCTCGATCTCCGGATCGACTCCTTTGAGCACCACGCCTCGGGCGTGATTGCCGGACGAGAGCAGCACCGTGTCGTAAATCGCAGGCTCGATCGAACGGACCCCGGGAACACCCGCGAGCCGCGCCATCAGCTCGCGATAATTCCGAATCCCTTCGGGGCCGATTGGTTTCAGGTTTACGTGGGCGGTCACGGTCAGCAACCGGTCGCGAATTGCTTGCCGGAATCCGGTATTCATCGCGAGCGCGATCACGAGCGTCGTCACGCCGGCTGCCACGCCGATTACAGCCAGCAGCGTGACAAGCCGCAGCACAGCCGGCCGGTTTGGCGACCGCAGATACCGCAGCGCGACGAACGATTCGAACTTCATTTGGGACTTTTGTCAGGCGGCGCGCTCGGCGCTGGTTGCGATTCGGGAGACGCATTGGACTCTGCCGCTTCAGCTCTCAGCAGGGGGAACAACACCACTTCGCGGATCGTGCGGGAGTTCGTCAGCAGCATCACGAGGCGATCGATACCAACTCCTTCGCCGGCCGTTGGCGGCAGACCGTGGCTGAGGGCGCGAATGTAATCGACATCGACCTCTTTCGGCGCTTCCTGGCCGCCCTTCGCCACCTGCGCAGCGAAGCGGCTCTCCTGATCGAACGGGTCGTTCAATTCGGAGAAGCCGTTTGCGAGTTCCATACTTGCGATGAACAGTTCGAAGCGCTCGGCAATCGAGGGATCGTCCGCGCGGCGCTTCGATAGCGGCGAGATCGCCGTCGGAAAGTCATATATAAATGTGGGCTGCACCAAATGATCCTCAGCCACGGCTTCGAAGAGTTCACCGATTAACTCGCCGTCCGAGAGCTTTTCGATATTGGCGATCATGTCGGCGCTGTGCGATCGAGCGTACGCGTTGTAACGCCCGGCGACGGCCTTTGGACCTCCGGCTGTTCCGAGCTCCCTCGCCAAGCCCGCCGCTTCCGCCGGGACGATCCAGTATTTCGCTACAGCTTCGCGCATTGTGAGCCGCTCGAACCGGCTCAAATCAATTTCGATTTCGCCGTACGGGAACTTCGTCGTGCCGCACACCTTCTCGGCGACCCCGCGAAAGAGCTCCTCGGTCAAATCCATCAGCTCGGCGAAATCACTGTACGCCTGATAAAACTCGAGCATGGTGAACTCGGGCATATGAATTGCGTCGATCCCCTCATTGCGGAAGTTGCGGTTGATTTCATACACGCGATCCAGCCCGCCCACCACCAGCCGCTTCAGGTACAGCTCCGGCGCAATCCGCAAATACAAATCCATGTCGAACGTGTTGTGATGCGTCACAAACGGTCGCGCAGTCGCCCCTCCCAGAATCGGATGCATCATCGGCGTTTCCACTTCGACGTAGCCGCGCTCGTCGAAGAAATCCCGGATTTCGCGGATGATTTTGGCGCGCGCGATGAAGATTTCTCGGGGTCGGTCGTTGACGATTAAATCGAGATACCGCCGGCGGTAGCGCTGCTCAATATCCGCGAGGCCGTGCCACTTCTCGGGCAGGGGGAGCAACGCCTTGCTCAGCAATTCAAGCCGCGTAACCCATAAAGTCAACTCATTCGTTTTTGTCCGGAACAAATGGCCGCGCAGGCCAACAATGTCGCCGAGATCCAAAAGCTTGAAAAGTTCGAACTGCGCCGGACCGACCACGTCCAGCTTCACGTAAAATTGCAGGCGCGCGCCATCTCCGACGATGTGCCCGAAGGCAGCCTTGCCGTGCGGGCGCAACGCAATGATTCTCCCCGCGACGCGCACGTCGACGTGCTCCGCGGCAAGTTGTTCAGCGGTCCGCTCGCCAAACCTTTCCGCGACTTGCTTCGCCGTGTGCGACCACTCGAACTTATGCGGATAGGGCGCATGCCCCAGCGCCTCGATTTCGCTCAGCTTTTTGCGGCGTTGTTGAAACTGGTCGAGCGGTTCAAATTCCAACGAGTAAGTCCTTTCTGATGAGTCGCCCGGCAGTATAGCGGTCGCGTTCGAGAAGCGTCAAGAAAACGCGGTCGCGCACGGTCTCACAAGGTTATAATCGCCGCCCGACATGCCACTCGCACCCGGAACCAAATTAGGCCCGTACGAAATCTTGGCTCCGCTCGGAGCCGGCGGAATGGGCGAAGTGTCGCGCGCCCGCGACACAAGGCTCGGTCGCGACGTCGCCCTGAAGATTCTTCCTGATGAACGCATCCGCACCGGAGCAGCAATAAGCCCTCCGGCTGCGAAGCCGCTCTTTGCAAACATTCGTGCAAGCCATTCGAATCGCCCCAAATGTCCAGATAATACGGACCTTGGCAATACGTCCCGGACTAAAAATTGAACCCTTGCGAAACCGGGCCGGAAGAGCAGTAATTCTGCTGCCGAGTTGCCTGCTGCCTCGCCTGATCCGTATAAATACGAATAGTCGGCGGTGGCTATCCCGCACGAACTCACTGGAATCGCCCTCTTGCACGGTTCCACGTTGTAAAACCTCCGTTCCCCGAATCTGGTGCTATAATGCGCTGCCTTTCGGAGACACGGTGTTGTTCAAACGAAGGCGGGGCCCTTCCCCTGTTCGGCGTAGCGTTTCGGATGATTGGTGCGCTGCGCTTCCGCGGGAGAAAAATCAAGTTTTCGAGAGCACTGTCCGCGGTTGGGAGTGCTCCTACGCGATGATGAGCGTCTCGCTCGACGAGGCGCTCGCGCAACGCGCCCGCGGGGAACTGGTTTGCGCCCAGCAACAGGTCGCAATCACTTCCGATCTTATGCTCCGGCTTGTCGGAGCCCTAATGGGCGGCTGCGCTGTCCTGGCGGATCGCGGAAAGCACGTGAGCAATCTTCCTATTGTCGAGCCGCTAAGTACGGGTTTCTTCCGCGGGGATACCGCGCAGAGCGCTGCTTCCTGGAACAGCCTGCTTCACAACGTTCTTTTGGGAGATCGCTCGCGCTTCTTTCACAAGCTTCGAATCCTCTCGAATACAGTCGAGCACCTCGGACGCGAATTCGAGCAAGCCGCGAGCGACGTTGCCGCCGGAACCTGCGTCGAACCTGCCTCCTGCTGGAAACAGCTCGACTCGCTGCACTATGATTTGAACACCTGCTTGCGCGAATCGGAAGTGATTCTGAAGTCCTTCCTTCACTCTCTGCCCGCGGATCAGATCTCCGCTTTCGAAGCCGAAATCAATCTGCCGCCGGCGGTTCCGAAGGTTCGGACGCGCCGGCGCGTCGCTCGTGCTTCCGCTTAGCCCCATTGAGTTGGGGATTCACTCACTCCTATCGGGGTCCCTCTCACAGTCCGCCGCCGCGGAAAGGACTGAGACACTCCAATAAATGGAAGAATAAAATTAGATTTGGAACCTTACTGGACGTTGGGCGGGATTCCGAAGAGAATAACGGAGCCTTCATAGAGTTCCTGTTCATCCAACAGGGACCTTTCGCCCGTTTTCACCGGCGAAAATCAGGATGGCGGATTGAGTAATTGCGTGAACAGCACCACGAGTACAACTTCCAGACCCGGCGCCGCATCGCACGTATGGATGCGTCTTAACGGGTAGCGTGGCCCGAGTGAGACGAACCGAAACGCCTGGAGAGATGCCGGAAGCGGAAGCGATCCGGCTGGCCCAAGCGGGCAATGCGGCGGCCTTCGAACGACTGTACCGGTTGCACAACCGCCGAGTGTATTCATTGTGTCTGCGGATGGTTGGGAATACGGCGGAAGCGGAGGATTTGACTCAAGAAGCGTTCCTCCAGCTCTTCCGAAAGATCGCAACCTTTCGCGGTGAATCGGCTTTTTCCACTTGGCTGCACCGGCTGGCGGTGAACGTCGTGCTGATGCGCCTGCGGAAAAAGTCGGCCACCGAGACCTCGCTGGATGAGATGACGGAACCCGACGAGGAATCGGGGGGCCCGCGGCGCGATTTTGGAACGCCTGACTTGAGGCTGAGCGGTTCGATTGACCGCGTGAATCTGCAGCGGGCTGTGGAGCAACTGCCGCCTGGGTACAAGGCGGTGTTCGTGCTGCACGACGTGCAAGGCTACGAGCACAACGAGATCGCAGAAATCATGGACTGCTCGATCGGAAACTCGAAGTCGCAGCTTCACAAAGCGCGAATGCGGCTTCGCGAGCTGCTCCACGAGTCGCTGCGCGAGAAGGCCCGCGAAGATCGGAAAGCTGCCGGGAACGCCGGCGGTGAGGACTAAAAGAAATGGCGACAATTACCTGCAAGGATTTTCAAGATCAATTTGAACCGCGCATCGCGAGTCCAGGCACGGACGGGGCACGCGACTCGAACGTCCAGGCGCACCTTCGTGATTGCCCGGCTTGCCGCAGCTTCGTTGAAGATCTCGGAGAGATTCGCGCGGCGGCGCTCGAGCTGGCCGCTGGAGATCTCGAGCCTTCTGCACAGATTTGGATTTCTCTCCGCGCACAACTCGAGCAGGAAGGCATCATTCGGAATGCTCGTCGTAAATCCCGGATCGGCGAACTGTTTGGTGGCCGCCTTAGCGCGCTACCTCGACCCGCACTCGCAGGCGCCTATCTTTCCGTGCTGCTCGCCGTGGCGTTCGGCTTGAGCGGCCCGATCAATTCGCGGATCAACCGGCAGCGCTGGCTCGACGGAACGCAGTCTTCGACGACGCCGCTGAGCGCGCAACTTTTGTCCGCCGAGCAAGCCTCCTTCTCTTCCCTTCCTGCATCCGAATCCCCCGTGACTGCTTCCCTCCACCAGAATCTTGAGATTGTTGACAACTATATTTCTTTGTGTGAAAACAGCGTGCGCGAGGAACCGGAGAACGAAATCGCCCGCGACTACCTTTATGAAGCGTACCAGCAGAAAGCCGACTTACTGGCGCAGATGAACGAGCAATGAGCGGCGAATTCATGCAGCAGGAACGACGATCGGACTCGGAGGCACCAGCCCAATGAGCGTTACTCAATCGGTTCTCCTTCACTTCAATTGGAAGACGGGCCTTCTCGCGCCAAGTCTCCTGCTTGTAAGCGCCGCGCCTGCGCTCGCTCACAACATCGAAAAGCATTTCAAAGTGGAGCCGCGGAGCGTCGTCACAATTCACAATCCCAACGGCAAAGTGGTGGTGAAAGCGTGGACGAAATCCGAAGTGATGGTGATCGCCACGCACACCAGCGACAAAGTGGAAGTCGAGGCCGAGCAATCCGGCAATCGAGTCGACGTGACGACGCATCAGATCTCCGATTCCATTTCGCCCGAGGATTTGCGCGCCGATTATCGAATCAATGTGCCTGAAGATGCCGAGCTTCAAATCCACGACGACTCCGGCGAAGTAACCGTCGCGAACGTGATGGGCGACATGAACGTGGAAACAGTGGGTGCCGGCGTTGATCTCGAGGACGCTGCCGGATACCTCACCGTTAAAACCGTGGGAGGGTCGTTCCAGTGCGTGCGGTGCGCCGGACGCCTGGAGGTTTCGTCGATTAGCGGAAGTTTCAAGCTGCTCAGCCTGCGCAGCTATCACGTGCACGCGCAAACTTCGAAAGGCAACATCCTCTTCGACGGCGAGTTTCTCCCCAACGGAATTTACCGGCTCAAGAATTACAGCGGCGTGATCGAAGTTCACTTCTCGCCAGGCGATTCCTTCGACCTGAGCGCCACATCCCTCAAGGGCAAGGTAAACAGCCAGGCAAGCCTCACGCCTCCCGCTCATCCGCACGTTTCGAAATTTGGCAACGCCATCTTCGGCACCTTCAACGCAGGCCATGCCAAAGTCGAACTCAGTTCTTTCGATGGTACAATCAACGTTCTGAAGCGCGATTGATTGCAACCGTTTCGCGATTGAACAAACGACGCACGAAACCAGATGAAACCTGACGCTCGTCCCCGCCTGATCGGCCTCGCTGGCTTCATGGGTACCGGCAAGTCCACTGTCGCGCGGCTGCTCGCCCGCCAGATTGGCTGGCAGTACGTCGATCTCGATAAACTGATTGCTGAGGCAGCCGGCGCGACGATCCCCGCGATTTTTGCGAAGCGGGGCGAATCCGTGTTCCGCAAAATCGAACACGAACAACTTGCCAAGACCATCGGTGAGGCGGTCGCGATCCAAAAGCCGCGAATCATTTCGCTCGGCGGCGGCACTACCGCGCAGGCGGAGAACGTTGCGCTCCTCCGCGAAAGCGGCGCTGTCCTTGTCTGGCTTCACTGCCCAGTCGAGGAGCTTCTCTCGCGGTGCGCGCACATCACCAACCGCCCGCTGTTTCGCGACGAGGCCAGTTTCCGTCAACTTTACAAAGAGCGCCTGCCCTCCTACGAGCTTGCCGACTACCGTGTCGAGACCAACATCGAGCCCCTGCGCGTTGTCGAACAGATTCTCGCGCTCGGCATCTTCCCGAAGGTGACCGCATGACGATGAATTACGAAGGTGACGGCCACAGGAGGGATTCACGCCGCGTCTCTCATTCGCGAGCCGGTAACCGCGTGGCTGGTCTTGCGCTTCTTATTGCACTTGGCGTCGCCGCAGCCGCAGCGGTCGTTTGGTCCGCCACCGGCGCTTTCGCACCCGACAAAGGCAAATTCAAAATCCTCGTCAACGGCCAACAAGCCGGAACGGAGGAATTTGCGCTCAGCGCGAGCGGCGGAAATTGGGTGGCGCGCGGCCATGCCGAAATTCAAACGCCGCAAGGCGCCGCTCATGTAACCGGCACTCTCGAACTCAAACCCGACGGAGCACCCGTCCGTTACGAATGGTCCATGCAGGGCGCGAAGAAGGCCGGCTCGACGATTGTCTTCAACGGCGCGACCGCCAACGTGGAACTGCGTATGGAAGGAGCGCGTCCCTATACCCAACAGTTTACGTTCACGTCCGATCGCGTGGTGGTTCTCGACAATAATATGTACGATCAGTACGCCATCCTCGCGCGGCTCTACGACTGGGATAAGAAAGGCGCGCAAACTTTTTCGGTAATCGTCCCACAGGAAATGACGCCCGGAACCGTAACGGTGGAGTCGCTCGGAAAGCAAGACACCGGCGGTGGCGCGAAGCTGGACGAGTTGCGCGTGAAGACCGAAGACCTCGAAATCGACTTGTTCCTCGACGGGCAACGCCTGGTTCGCCTTGTCTCGCCCAGCGCGAACGCCGAAATTATTCGCGAGTAAGCTCTTTTTCAGAAGCGCAGCCTGAAGTTTCCGCACCGCATCGATTCCACATTCGGGTTGTGGAAAACCTGTGAAGCGCAAATGCGGGTACCCCCCTTTTACCGTAGATTAGAAAGTGTCGCGAGGTCATGTTTTCAACGCCTTACGGGCGTTTCTAATCGCGGAACCGTAGATTAGAAATGGTGTGCACAATTGCGGGCGAAGAGTGACGATCGGGAAAGAGGGCGGGTGCGTAGGGTCTGTGGAATGGGCCGGTTGAATTGCAGGATTCGGGAGAGAAAATAAAATGTTTTTCGTTTGGCACGGTGCAAAGTAGCATGCTCGTGAACGAAAAGTCGACTGGCCTATTGGTCAAAAGATGGACAGTCAGTCCCGGTACTGTACTTTTTCGCCGGTGTCGCGCTTGTGGAAGATCCTCTCGGCCGAAAGTCGAGGCTCGGTCGCTAATAACTCCTCGCCTGCAGGATCTGTCTTGCATCCATCCGGCCCCGCACACAAGACCAGCAGTACGTCCTATTCGATTCGGGGCATACACCACCCCTGATTCTCTGAATCAAGGAGGCGCTCAACTGGCTGGACCACTACCTTGGACCTGTGAAATGACACGCAGAACAGTTTGAGAGGAGTTGCCGCCTTGGTCCTCTTTTTTTTGATGGCTCGGTAGGATCGCAGACCGCCGGACTCCTGGCCGCCGAGGAACGGATGGCGCCAGATCCAACTCCACAAAAATAAATTCGCGGCTTGAAATGATCGAGGGCGTCCCGAGGCACGGGCCGACCGATCGCTGCAGTGAGTTCAACCGTGATGAACCCAGCCGGCTTGGAGTTTCGGCGGCCGCAACAGGGTTTGCATCACCACACAAAACTGTTCGGTTTTTTCCCGCAATGCGCTCATTTGTTCCGGAGTCGCGTGAGGCGCAACAACGTCAAAATTGAGACGAATGCTTTCGAAGCCGACGGGCACATCTTTTGATATGCCCAGCGTGCCTTGAAGATCCAAGTCGCCCTCGACGGTGACCTCAATGCGCTCGGTTGCTATGTCCATGGCCGCAGCCACCATCTGACAGGTGATTTGCGCGCAAGCCGCCAGAGCCCCCAGTAAGAGATCACCTGAACAGGCGCCGGCACCGGCGCCTCCCACTCCCTTGTGCGCTTCGGCCTGGTAGATGGCGCGTCCGATATCGACCGAGCACGACACTGGGGCATTCGTCTGTGCGCCTTTTGCGCGAAGAGTGATGCGCGAAGCGGATGGGTCGTTGCGATATTGCTCTTTCAGCGGCTTCTGAAGCGATCGAAGATCCATGGCAACCTCATTTTTTATTGTTGGAGTTGGCGAAGCGTTTCACCGCCGGCTGCGGATTCGGCCGGGCCGTCTTGAAGCCGCTCTCTCTGCATGCTAGCATTTGGCCATGCCAAAATATGTGATCGAGCGCGAAGTGCCGGGAGCTGGAAGTCTATCCGACGCGCAATTGCGGGAAATGTCCCAGAAGTCGGTTAGCGTTCTAAACGCAATGGGCCCCCAGATACAGTGGCTCCATAGCTACGTCACCGGGGACAAGGTTTACTGCGTCTACCTCGCTCCGGACGAGGCGACCGTGAGAGAACATGCGAGACGCACGGGAATTCCTGCAAATCGAGTCTCCGCCGTGCGCCGGCTGATCGACGCGTCCACCGCGGAGTAAGCGCTGGGTGAGCGATCCGTCGGAATCGGTATTTCCTTCCGCATTCGAGCCAGCAAGCACGGGCACCGGCGAGTTAAGAAGAGGAAGATGCCGCCTCGATCGTGAGCACCTCGTCGATCGCTTTCTCGACCGGCATAGCCCAACCTTCAAGCCAAGCTGTCGCGCCAGACGTGTTGGTCAGCGCCTGCCGCGCCGGATCGAGAATGACCTCCAGCTTGACCTGTTCCGCGGGCGTGAGCGGAGCGCCGATATTTTGGCGCAGCGCAGCCGCTGCTCCTGCCAACCGAAGCGAACGCTCTGCCTGAAATTGAGTGGCCGCTGAGCAAGCGAAGCACTCCAGCAGCCGGGCGATGCCGCGTTTATGTTCCAGTTCCTGGAAAATTCTGAGACTTTCCCGGTACCGGATATGAGCTTCGTGACAATTCTGCTGTTCCCTTGCCAAGTTCCCCAGATCAGCGAGTGTGCCGGCAATCCCCCAGCGGTCATCGAGTTCGCGAAAAATTGCGAGACCCTGTTCGTACAGCGTTCGCGCGGCTTCAAAGTCACCCTGATCGCGGGCGACGTCCCCTTGATGGTTGAGCGACCAGGCAACACCGGTCCGGTCTCCCAGCCCTCGGAAGATGGAGAGACATTCCGCGTAAAGGGAGTGCGCGCGCGCATGCTCGCCCTGTAATTTGACGACGCTCGCCAGGTTACTGAGAGAACGAGCGACAGCCTTCGGGTCGTCCAATTCCCGCCACAACGCCAGGCTTTCTTCGAAAAGCGCGTGCGCGCCTGCGGCATCACCCCGGTCCCTGGCGTTGACCGCCAGCGCGTTGAGTGATACCGCGATTCCCTGTTTGTCGTCCAACTGACGCGCGATGTCGAGACTTTCGCCCACCAGCGCGTCCATCGAGGTGTATTCTCCCTGCTCGCTGGCGAGCACGCCGGCGGCAAAAATGGCGCGCGCCCGGATCTTCGTAGGAGCTGCAGCGCCAGGCAGCTTCAGCAGCTTGCTCAGCCTGTCCCGTCCTTCGGTGAGATACTCGCGCGCTTCCCAGAAGCGGAACAAGGCGGCGCCAAGACGAAGGCCCCACTCCGCATCTCCGGTTTCCGTGAGCCACTCGAGGGCCGCGCGAAAATTGTCGTGTTCTAAGGCAAAGCGTTCTAGCCACTCCGCTCCGTTCTGCTCGGTTGTCTCTTCCTCTGCCAGCACCAGGCAGTAAGCGGCGTGGGCTCGCTTTGTCGGCGCCTCTTCGTTGCTCGCCTCGAGTTTCTCCCGAGCGTACTCGCGAATCGTTTCGAGCATCACGAACCGCGATTCACCATTTGGCTGGTCCACTTGCTGCAGCAGGCTTTTGTCCATCATAGACGCGATGCCGTCGAGGAGGTCCAAATCGAGATCTCCTTTGGTATCGCACACAGCTTCGATGGCCTCGAGCGTGCATCCACCGACGAATACCGATAGCCGTCGAAACAACTTCTGCTCGGCAGCGCTCAGCAGGTCGTAGCTCCAATCGATGGCAGCGCGAAGCGTCTGCTGGCGCTGCGGCAGGTCCCGGGAGCCGCCTGTTAACAGTTGCAACCGGCTTGCGAGGCGTGTCCTCATGGAAGAGGGTGAAAGAACTTTCACGCGGGCGGCGGCGAGTTCGATCGCGAGAGGCAGACCATCCAACCGTGCACAAATCTCTATAACGGCGGTCGCATTTTCCCGGTTCAGCTCAAAATCCGGCTTGGCAGCGACGGCACGCTGTACGAACAGCGCGACAGCGGGGTACTTCGACAGGACGTCCAGGGGAGGCTTGGAATGCGAATCGGGGAGCGCCAGCGGTGGCACCGGAAACTCATGCTCTCCGTAGATGTGCAGAGCTGCGCGGCTCGTTACGAGGATTTTGAGATTGGGGCCCATCGCTAAGAGTTCCGCCACGGTGGGCGCCGCTTGGACGAGGTGCTCAAAATTGTCCAGCACGAACAGCATCGGCGCTCGCAATGAATCCAGCAAATTCTTCTTGAGTATTTCGAGGGGCGACTGGCCTCCAGCTTCCCGAATCCCCAGCGTCTGCACGATCGCGGAAACAATCAACGCCGGATCGCTGAGCGGCGAAAGCGGGACAAAATGAATTCCACCGCGAAAGTAGTCGACAACGCCATTCGCCACTTCCACCGCGAGGCGCGTCTTGCCTATCCCGCCGGGTCCCGTGACCGTGACCAATCGCACGTCCTGACGCAGAAGGAGTTCTTTCGCGGCGGCGACTTCTTTTTCTCGCCCTACAAATACGGTCCGCTGCACGGGAACATTGCTGGGGCGCGCTTCGACCTGCCTGGCTGGTTTCTCAGAGAAGCGGTCGCGTATGGTTGCAAGTTCGCGCGCCAGATCCCGCGTCGAGACGTAGCGCTTCTGCGGCTCTTTCGCCAAACACCTCTCGATTGCCCAACAGAGGGGCGCCGGCGCGTCGGGGTTTAGCGCCGCGATTGGTTCTGCCTGTTCACGGAGAATGGCGATCAGCGTGGCCATCGCTGTGGGTCTGCGAAACGCGCGCTTTCCCGTCACCATTTCGTAGAGTACTGCGCCGAATGAGAACTGGTCAGACCGGATGTCCACCTGGCCGCCGCTGGCCTGTTCCGGCGACATATATCCCGGCGTTCCGAGAACCTCACCGGGCCGGGTCTCAGACGCGGACAGAGCATGAGTCTCTGCCAAATCTCCATCGGGCAACGCTAGCTTCGCCAGCCCGAAGTCGAGAATTTTGACAAATCCGTCGTTTGAAACCATCACGTTCTCGGGTTTTAAGTCCCGGTGCGTGATGCCGGCTTCATGCGCCTTCGCCAATCCTTCCGCCACTTGTGCGGCAATTTCAATGGCAGTTTGAATCGGCATCAATCCGGCGAGCAGCAACTGGCGCAGCGTCTTTCCCTCGACCAGCTCCATCGCAATGAAATGAGTGGAACCGTCCTGCCCGAGTTCGTAGATGGTGATTATATTGGGATGATTGAGAGCGGACGCCGAGCGGGCTTCCCGCTCGAAGCGGCGCAACCCGTCTCCATTTGCGGAGAGCTCGGCGGGCAAAATCTTGATGGCTACGTTGCGACCGAGCCGCGAGTCGCGGGCGCAGTACACCTCACCCATTCCGCCGGCGCCAAGCGGTGCAACGATTTCATAAGGGCCGAGATGCGTGCCTGGAGGGAGAGGCATACCTGGCACCAATTATACCCTCAGGAATCCCCTGCCCGGTATCTCCTGTCGCCGCGTCCACGTGCAACCCGCAACATGTGAAGAAGGAACCGCACCCAGAGCGAGGCCAGTGTGCTACTGACGGCGGTGCCTTACGGCTTGGAGGTTGGCGCAGCTTCTATGGCTCGTGCGGAGGAGCTGCTCGATCTCGCCCATGCCTGGCCAGCGGCAACGAAAAAGGCCCGGAAATTATCCCGGGCCTTTTGGGAGCTGGATAGGACCGCCCGCCTTCTTTCTGCTCGGGGCAAACTGCGTCCGCTAGCAGCGCGACGGCGGCCAGCTAAAGCTGGGCGCGATGGACTGCATGCATGTGTTCCATCGGGCGCGGTTTTTCGATCGGGACTGTGACTGTAAGCTCCGAGCCTTTGCGAAGAACGCCCATGCTGACAGAGGCCTGGTCGCTCTTCTCGCGGAGTTGCGAACGGAGGTCGGCGAGGGTACGGACCTGCTTGCCTTCGACCTTCACGATCACATCGCCGGCTTTCAGGCCTGCTTTTTCGGCGGGCGTGCCGGCGCGGACTTCGCGGACGAGGACGCCGGCGTCATTCGGCGCGCCGAAATAGGAACCGAGCTGGCCGGTGAGATCTTCTGCGTTGATACCGAGGATGGGAGTGCGCGCGTCCATGACGTCGGGCATATCAGGAAGCTCCACATTAAAATTCGGCATCGAGAAAGAATACGCCTGGCCGAAATCGCGCATCTTTCCCTTCATTTTCTTTACGAAGTACGCGGAGCGATCGCCGAGCTCGACAGAAATATTTTGGGTCGAGCCGCCGCGTGAAATCGCGAGCGTGATGGTGCGGCCGGGAGGCGTTTCGCGAACGAGGCGCCGGAACTGCACGGTGCCTTCGACCGGTTGGCCATCGTACTGGGTGATGACGTCTTGTTCTTTTATGCCGGCTTTCGCAGCGGGGCTATCGGGTTCGACATCATCGACGACGACGCCGCGCACGGTTGCGAGTTTAAGGTCCTTGGCCTTTTCGGGGGTGACTTCGTTGATCTCGACGCCGAGCCAACCGGCTTCGTCGGTAGCTACAAAAACAGGCGGCTCACCGCTGAATACGCGCTGCGTCTTTTCTTCGGCTTGCTGCGCCAGGCCTTCCGCTTGCTGGGCGAACTCTTCGGCGCGCGCGCCCAGTGCTTCGGCACGCGATTCAAGTTCATCTTGTTTGGCCTGGAGATTGGCGGAGAGGCTGCTCAGTTTGCTTAATTCGGGCGAACTCATCTCCACCTCCCTGGTTGCGCGCTCGAGGTCTGGGAGCTGCGCTTCGATCTCTTTCTCGATAATACGGGCCTGGGCCTCGATTTGTTCCACGCAACGGTCGAGATTCTGGCAACTTTTGTCGGCTGTGGCGGAAGCGGAGTTTGAAGCGGACTGCGCTAGTCTGGAGATTGGCTGTTGCGATTGAGCGGCTATCCCAGTTTCTGACGTGGGCATCGCGGCGGGGCTAGGTTGCGCGACCTGGGCGGCACCCAGGATCAACAGCAGTACACCCGCGCCCGCGAGGCCTGGGTATGCGAAGTGCCTCATGGGTTTCATCCTCCGATTTGAGAATTACGCCCCGGTGAAAATGAAATTCGAATGTCAACGGCGAGAAATCCGCTCGTCGTTGCTAGCTGCGCTGCCATCTACGCGGCTACCTGCGCGGCCGGATCGCGCTAGACGCCTGGGCGCTGTAGAAGCAGGCGGACGCCGCCGTTGATTGTACGGACGGAAATTTCTCCGCCGCCGGTGCCGAGTTTTCCGCGGAATGCGCGAGCAGCCGGCATGTCCGTGGAAGACGTCATCGGCAACTCGGAATAAAACTCGCCGTTCATGCTGAGGACTTTTAGATTTGCCTTCGCGTCGGACGGAAGACCGAGCACGACAGAGCCGTTCACGGTTTCAAGATTCATCGGCGCGCCGTCGAGAATCTGGCGCAGCTCAAGACGCAGGTTCCCGTTCGTTGTCTTCGCGCTGAAGCGCCCGGCGCTGTTCAGAACTTCGACGTTGCCGTTGACAGAACGAAGGTCACCCCCGCCGTCGACGCCGCGTACGAGGACGCTGCCATTCACCGTGCCGATACTGCCGAGGAGAACGCGATATGGGACGTGCACGTGATACTCGACCGCGACTTCAACGCCCTCGCCCTTCGGATAGCGAGTATGGACAGAGACCTGGCCTGGCTCGCTATCAACGTCGATCTTGACGCGCTCGAGGTCCTGACCGTCGGTATTCGCAGTTTTCACGGCTTCGACTTCGACCTCGTCACGATCCCAGCCGTCGACCTGCACGGATCCATTCACATTTTCGAGCAGAAAACTGCCGCCCGGAGGCAGCGGATAGGTGTGCTCAAAAATCTGGTGGTTGGGATTTGACGCGAAACCGGGTGTGGCGACAATCACAATCCCGGCGAGTAGCAATAGAACACCACAGCCAGCGGCTTTGAGAAGCCGTCGAGCTTCGGTCCGGAGCCGAGTTTCCCGCATTTTATTTTTCACGGTACGCCCCCTCGACTGCATTTCCGTCAACTGCCCGAAGTGAAATCAAGCCACCTCATCCTGGACACTGCAATTCAGCGGCTGAAGCCCCTTTTCCCTAAGAGGACAGGATGTCGCCGCTCAAACCAGGACCTATCAAGCCTGCTTATTAAGTACATACGTCCCAAGCGTGCCGTCAGGGCCGCTCGATTGATTTCCCCATTCCGGCTTACGGCCGGCCATCGGCCGCCATGGATTGCTCGAGCAAGCGCATCTGCATTTGCAATCTTTGCTCGAGCTGCTCCATCTGCTGCTTGTACATCACGAGTTGTTTGTCGTTATCGCTGAGCATCAAGCGGATGTTTCCCGCCACTGTTCGCAGGCGCAGCACTTCGCCGCCACCGTTTAACTCGCCAGCGGCGCGAAGCCGGCGCGTGCCGTTCGCCGCATCGTCATAGCTCACTCTCACCGGGAACGCCGGGTCGAAAATCACGCGATGATCGTCGCCGTCTTGAATCTGCGCATCGATTGTGATCGGGAGTTTTCGCGGAAGATAAATCACGATGTCACCGTCGCTCGACTGGAAGTCGCAGTTCCCCGGTTTGGCCGTCGAGACAAACCAGGCGGTGATTCCGCCTGCGCCCGTCGAGGCTTTCACGGCGCCATCCACTTCCGTCAAATAGATGCTGCCCCCGCCGGTCTCCAGATTCGTCGGCCCGGAAACGCGGACCACTCGAATGCCGCCGCCGGCTGTTCTCGCCTTCACGAGTCCCGCCGCTTCGCCGACATCGATTTGGCCGCCACCCGTCGAGGCAACAAGCTCGCCGCCCGAATGCTCGAGCGTCACGTTGCCGCCGCCTGTGTCGAGCCGCGCGAGGTTCTCAACCGACGCCACGCGGATGTGCCCGCCCACTGTGTGCAACGTGGCGTTACCCGCGATCGAGCCGGTGGTGATGTGTCCGCCGCCCGTGGTGGCGACCAGATCACCGGAGACATTTTTTACTGTGATATGGCCGCCGTCAGTATTCAGGCGCGCCGGCCCGCCCACGTTTCCCGCGAGGATGTTTCCGCCCGCCGTGGCAAGCCCAATACGTCCGTTGATGTCCTCGGTTTCGATATTGCCGCCGCCCGTTGAAACTTCGAGGTTGTAATTCCTGGGGACGTTCACTTCGACCGTAACCCACAGGCGGCCGCTGCACTGGCGCCCGAACGTTTGTCCGCGCAGATATACGCCTTCGGCAGCCTGGCGCGCGTTCATCCTAAAACTCTTCAGGAGCAGCTTCGCGTCTTTTTGGGAGGAGTCCGCTTCGAGGTGGACGCGATAGTCAACTTGGTTGGTATTTTGTGTGTGAATGACGATATTGCCGAGATCGATGACGAGATGAAGCCGCTGGCCATTTTTCGTGGGGACGGAACCACTCAATTGCGAGGTGACGCGCGGGCCGGATTTTGCGGGATTGCCAGGCTGCCTCTCGCGAGCGGCAGCCGCGAGCGGAAACAACAGCGGGATAGCGCAAAAAACGCCGCTCAGAAAAACTATGAGGTTCCGGGAGCGTCGAGTGGCCGGCATATTAATTGGTACGTCCTAGAATTTCTCGCGCGGGCCGAGGTCGCGAATAGCTGCCGCGCTCTGCAGCCGGATATAGGTGTTGGGGTCTTTCTGCATGCGGTCGCGCAGCACCGCGAGCATGTGATCGTCCGAGACTACTTTGCCTTGCGCCGCCATGCTGCGCAGAGCGTTGATCGCCTCGACGCGCACGCCGGGGTTCCGGTCGTCGACGAGCGCATCGAGCAGCGTCTGCCGGACGAGATCTTGCGGCTCGGCGCCGTTCAATGCTTCGAGCGCTTTCAAGCGGACGGCCGGGTTCGTGTCGGTGTGTACGACGTGGCACAGCGCGTTGCGCACTTCGGGGTCGTTGTTCTTTGCGCGCAGCAGATCGACAGCGTCGAGCCGGACGTCTGGATCGAAACGGTCATTATTGCGCAGAATATTCAGGAGGACGTTCTTTACGTTGTCGTTGTTGACTGTTCCCTGCACGCGGAACGGCTGCTGAGCCCTCATCTGCACTTCCACCTGCGGTGGTCCGCTGCCAGCCGAAGGCATCACGCTGATTCCTGCCACTTGCGCGGTGTGCAGATCGACCGGCATCACTCCACCGGTACTCACAGGGCCTGGCGAATAGCTGGACGAGTCACTCACATCGGTTGACGCCACCGAATTCGAATCGCTAGTGACGGGCGTCGAATGCTGCAACAGGCGCGGCCCGAGTACGCCGACAGAAAATCCCACCAGCAAGAGCAAAGCGGCGCTCCAGGCGGGGCGCGGCGCAAGTCCACCCGCGGGAAGAAATACATTCGCAAGGCGGCGAATCCAGCTACGCTCTTCCTGGCGGTCCAAGGTATCTTCGAGACCGGAGCGGCAGCTTGCGAGAAGCGCCGCATCCGGTTCAATTCGGCTTGCCACGAAATACCGCACCAATTCCCGTTCCTGTTCCAGTGCTTCCGTGCAGCGAGTGCAGTGCGCCAGGTGATCGGCCAAGTCCGCTTCGTCATCTGGGGTTAGCTCGCCGGCCGCGAGAAGCACGAGGCGCGAATCAAATTCTTCGCACGCCAGGTTCGGATTGTGGTCGGCTCGATGCTGCTGCATTCTTTCTATTCCTCTCGAAGCTCGATTCCTACCGCATACAGTCCAGGCTCGCGCGCAATTTTCGCGTCGCCCGGAACAACGAATTCTTTACTGTCTCTTCCGAGGTGCCGAGCATGTCCCCAATCGCCCTCAGTTTCAAGCCCTGATAATGCTTCATCTCGAACACCATTCGCTCGCGAGGCGACAGCCGTTTCAGCGCTTCCGAAATGTGCTGCCCCAGCTCCTGCCCCAGCAGGCTGCGTTCCGGATTTGCGGCCGCTCTAACTTCCGGTTGGCGGTCGAAGAAATCGCGGGTACCGCCTTCCGCTTCTTCCGGTACGGGCGCCTGATCTTCGCGACGGCTTGTCCGGCGGCGCAGGTGATCGAGCGCTACGTTGGTCACAATCCGGTAGAGCCAAGTGTAAAAACTGCATTCAAACCGGAAGCGGTGCAAATTCTTGTAAACCCGCATGAAACTTTCTTGGTAAATGTCCCGTGCATCCTCGGAACGATGAACCAAGTTGAGCGCCAGACGCAGAACCTCGCGGTCGTAGCGGTGCACTAACTCCTCGAATGCCAGACGGTCGCCCGCCTGCGCATTCCGCACGAGAGCCTGCTCCTCCGCAAGCCTCGCCGCCGCTGCTTGGCGCGCATCTCCGTCGAGTGCGACGCTTATCCCCATGGTTTGGACGGCTGGCTTCGGTTCACCCGATTTTCGCTCAGTCGTTTGTTGAACGCTGGGCGCGATTGAATCGGGTTGGCGATTGCCGGTTGAGCCAGCCTCTGCCCTTTCTGCTGGTTCCGGGTGAATAGACGGCCTGAGTGGCCGTTGGTGAGCACCCGTGAACGCGGATTTCCCACTATCGGACAACTGCCCCACTGTGCTGCCTCACTGTGCGATGCGGGTTTGGCGCATCGCGTTGTAACTGAGCGGGTTACGAAGCAGTCCGCATCGCTGCTCGCTCGGTTACAATAACTTGTAGCGATACGGGTAGTGGATAATGCACGAGGTGCGCCACTTCGGCCGGACTAAGGAGAACCGACCCAAGCCCACGAGACGTGAACCTTCTCAATGCGGCAGAGTGGAAGTGAAAACCTTCAAGGAGTTTTTCGCGCTACAAGCGATGATATAAACGTGAGGCCGGTTTGGACGCGCCGCTAACTCTCGTGCGCCATTCGCTGCGACTGCTATCCCCATGACCATAGCCCTTTCAAATCCCGTGAAATATCTTCGCGGAGTCGGCCCGCAGCGCGCGGCCATTCTCGAAGAACGCGGCATTTTGAGCGTGGGCGATCTGCTCGGTTACCTGCCGTTTCGTTACGAGGATCGCATCCGGTTCACACCGATCGCTGAAATTATTCCCGGGCAGGCGCACACAATTCTGGTCGAAGTGGCGAACGCCGGCGGGACGATTCGTTTCGCGCGCGGGCGCGGCGGCGTGTTTCACATTGCCGTGCGCGACGGATCCGGCACCCTCTACGCGCGCTTTTTTCATGGCTCGTACCTGGAAGGCAAGTTCAAGCAGGGACAGCGCCTCGTGATGCACGGAAAAGTGGACGTCGATCCTTATCGCCCCGGCCGGCTCGAGATGGTGAATCCGCAGATCGAGATGATCGGGACCGCGGACGAAGCGCCGGCGGATTCCACCGAAGTGGGACGCATCGTTCCGATTTACGAAGCGATTGGAGCGATCAGTTCGCGGATGCTGCGCCGCATTATTTATGCGGTGCTGAACGATTTCGACGGCAACGTGCCCGATCCGCTTCCCGCAGCGATTCGCGAGCGGTACAAGTTCCCCACGCGGCGCGATGCGTTGCTGTACGCGCACTTCCCTCCGAAGAATGAAAGCCTTGAGCTGCTCAATAGCTGCCGCAGCCCGGCGCAGATACGCTTGATCTTCGAGGAGTTTTTTTACTACCAACTGGCGCTGGCGTTGCGTCGCCAGCGCGAGCACCGGCAGCCGGGCATCGCGATGCGGGTACGCGAAGACAAAATCCGCGAAGCGGTGAGGCGAATTCTGCCGTTCAAACCGACGGCGGCGCAGAAACGCGTCCTGGTTGAAATCGCTGACGATCTCGAGCGGCCGTACCCGATGCTCCGGCTGCTTGAAGGGGACGTGGGCAGCGGAAAGACGATCGTTGCGTTCGAGGCTGCTACGATTGCGATCGAGAACGGGTATCAGGTGGCGTTGATGGCGCCCACCGAAATTCTCGCAGCGCAGCATTTTCTTTCCGCACGGCGGATTTTTGGTTCGCCCGGACGTCCGATTGCGAATGCGGTGCGAGCCGCTCCGGGATACAAAGTCGAGTTGCTCGTGAGCGGCCAGAAACGCGCGGAGAGAGCTGAGACGCTCGAGCGCGTGGCAAGCGGCGAAGCGCAATTTATTGTCGGCACGCACGCGCTGATTGAGAATCCGGTACAGTTCAAGCGACTGGGGCTCGTGATCGTGGACGAGCAGCATCGCTTCGGCGTGCTGCAACGCAAACGGCTCATCGAGAAAGGCGTGTCGCCACACGTGCTGGTGATGACTGCGACGCCGATTCCGCGCACGCTCGCCCTGACGTTGTACGGTGACCTCGATCTTTCCGTGATCGACGAGATGCCGCCGGGACGCACGCCCGTCGAAACGCGCTGGAGCGATGAAGCGCAGCTTGCGGGCGTGTGGGAATTCTTGCGGCGCGAAGTGACGCGCGGACGGCAGGGCTTCGTGCTGTATCCCGTGATCGAAGAATCGAAGCAGGAATTGAAAGCGGCCACGGCCGAATACGAGCGCCTGGCAAAAAATGTGTTCCCCGGAATGCGGGTCGGCCTGCTGCATGGGCGGCTCAAGAATGAGGAGAAAGATGCAGTGATGGACGAGTTTCGTCGCGGATCGCTGCAGATTCTTGTGGCGACGACCGTGATTGAGGTGGGCGTCGACGTGCCGAATGCATCGATGATGGTGATCGAGCACGCCGACCGGTTTGGACTGGCGCAGCTTCATCAGCTTCGCGGAAGAATCGGACGCGGCTCGGAGAAATCGTACTGTATCCTCATCGCGCCGAAGTCGATTACCGGCGACGCGCGCGAACGAATCGAAGCGATGGTCGCGACGTCCAACGGATTTGAGATTGCGGAGCGCGACTTGAAACAGCGAGGTCCCGGCGAATTTTTCGGTACGCGGCAACATGGCGACGCGGCATTTTCCGTGGCGCAACCGTTGCGTGATCACGAGCTTTTGGAACTGGCGCGCCGGGAGGCTTTCGCGATCGCGGAAGATCCGGCTGCGGCAGCCGAAATCGTCGCGAGAGTGGAGTCGGTGAGCCCGGCGTGGCAGAAACGCTATCAGCTTGCCACTGTTGGATAAGCCGATAATCTCGGCCTGATGGAATGAAACGTGCGCGTGATTGCAGGAAAATACCGCAGTCGTATATTGAAGGGGCCGGGCAAGGTCCGTCTGCGGCCCACGAGCGACCGGCTGCGCGAAACGTTATTCAACGTTCTCGGCGCATCGGTGGAAGATTCGATGTTCGTAGACCTTTTCACCGGGACGGGAGCGATCGGCATCGAAGCGATCAGCCGGGGCGCGAGAGAGACGATTTTCATTGAGTCTCATGCGGCGGCAGCACGGCTCGTCCGGCAAAATCTGGAATCGCTCGGAATCCGCGCTGGAGCGGAAGTGATCGAAGCAGACGCCGTGCGCGGGCTGGAAAAGCTGGCGGCGCGGCACCTCGCCGCCGATTTCATATTTCTCGATCCGCCGTACGAGCGCGAAGAGGAACATCTCCGCGTGCTCGAATTCCTCGATGCGTCGCATTTGATCGCGCCACAGGGGCTCGTGATCGTGGAGCACCGCGAGTCAATGGAATTGCCCGAGCGGTTCGACCGGCTCGAATGCAGCCGGATTCTCGAGCAGGGCGACGCCGCATTAAGTTTTTACCGGCTAGCAGCCGCCGCGTAGTCTGGCGCATCTCAATCTGAACCCAGCTCGTGCCCCGGCATTTCCGCGGGCCCATTTTGTTTCACAGGTATAATGACCGGGAAAATGCCGACATTGATGCGACGCAGGGACGAAGAAGTCATCGAGCTGATCGAGCTCTCGCCGCATTCGCGGCTTCCACGGCTCGATCTGGGTGTGGACTGGGAATCGCCCTGGCACGAGTTCCGCACGAGCGTGCGCGACTTTTTCGCGGGTCCGCGTGCTCCGAAGGAAGCTCCAGATTCCGGCGACTCGGGCTCAGGTAATTCAGCGTTTCGTGTGGAATGGGTACGCGGGAAACTTTCCGGCTGGGCGTTTACGGCTTCCTCGCTGTGGCACGTCGCGATTGTTTTGCTGCTGATTCTTCCGATCTGGGGCTTTCTGCCGGCGACGCAACACAATCTCGCACCCGTGCGCATCGAGCTCACGTATCAACCTTCGCAGGATCTGCCGCCGATTTCGCTGCCCGGCTTGAAGTCGAAGCCCAGTCCGCCGGGTGATCCGACCAAGCCGCTGCCGCCCCTCGGTGCCGACGCTTTTCATCCGCGCCAGACGATTCTCTCGATGCCGGTGCATGTGACGCATCCACGCCAGACTCTGATCCAGCCGGACGCGCCTGCCGCCGCGCCGAAGATCGAGACGCCCATGCCGAATTTGGTTGAGTGGACGGCGCCCTCCGCTCCAAGGCCGCAGCTTCAATTTTCTGCTCCGGCTGCGGCGCCGCGCGCTCGCCATCGTGCCGCACAGGACGTTGCCGCGCCGGATGTCGCGAACGCCGAGAAAAATTCCGGGCCATTGAATATTGCCGCGACTCCCCTTGTGAACCAACAGCCCCAAATGCCGATCAGTCCGATGTCGACCGCGGCGGCTCCGGCGAACACGCGCCATGCGACGAATCAAGATGCGGGGGCCGCTCCGGAAATCGGCGCAGCTTCAACCGGTGACGCGGATTTGCATCGCGTGATCGCGCTATCGGCCACTCCCGCGCCGCCCGCAGCAGACGTGAGCGTTCCGCAGGGGAATTCCGCGGCACGGATTGCCATTTCGCCTGACGGTAAGCAGGCGGGCGTGCCGGGCGGCGCGGAGCATGGC
>JBARFX010000073.1:0-4049 GCA_049797655.1 Candidatus Acidiferrales bacterium
CTTTTACAGCGTGGCCTTTGAAGGTTCGCGTCGGTGAAAATTCACCCAGCTTGTGTCCCACCATCTGTTCGGTGATGTACACGGGAATGAACTTTCGGCCGTTGTGAACCGCGATTGTGTGCCCCACCATCTCGGGCAGAATCGTCGAGCGGCGCGACCACGTCTTCACAACTTTCTTTTCGTTCCGCTCGTTCAACGCTTCCACCTTCTCACGAAGATGGCCGTCGATGAACGGTCCTTTTTTGAGCGAGCGCGGCATCTTTTCTTCTTACTCCTCAACCCGGCGCAATTTCACCCACTGAGCGCGCCGCATTTTCCGGAATCCCCGGACGGGGCCCGAAACACGGTGCGAAAGCGGACAGAAAGGACACACAAAGCGAGTCCCCTGCGCATTCGGAATTTTTTCTACAATCACGGCCCAACCGGCCTTGCAAATTCGGTACAGCACCTGGGGCGGAGGCGCGAGTTTCGATACAGTTTTCACCACCGGCTTTACCGCACGCCGCGGAACTGCTTTGCGCGCGCGCGTGGTTCGCCGGGGTGTCCGTCGATGCGAACGTCGAGACGTTCTGCTGGCTGTCATAGGGTTGCTCTCTATTCCCCGCCGCGCCGGGTTCATTTTGTAGTTCTCTTCTCCAAAAATACTCAGGCCGACAGTCCTGAGCTGCTTCTACTACGGCTTGCGCCGTTCCACGATCATCCGGTCGCTGGGACGCTTCTTTCGCGTCTTCGCGCCCAGAGTGGGAAATCCCCAGGGGGTTTGCGGGTGGTTACCCTTCACGCGTCCTTCGCCGCCGCCATGCGGGTGGTCCACCGGATTCATTGCCACGCCGCGCACCGTGGGACGCTTTCCGTGCCAACGCGTGCGGCCCGCTTTCCCGTACGTCACGTTTTCGTGATCCAGATTGCCCAGCTGTCCAATCGTAGCCATGCAATCAACGCTGAATTTCCTTACTTCACCGGAAGGCAGCTTGACGAGAGCAAAATCGCCTTCTTTGCTCAGAAGCTGCGCCGCGCCGCCGGCCGAGCGAACCACTTGCGCACCTTTGCCCGGATACAGTTCCAGGTTATGAACCATAGTGCCGGGCGGGATGTGCCGGATCGTCAGCGCGTTTCCTGGAAGAATGTCCGCACCTTCGCCGTTCTGAATCGTCATCCCGACTTCGAGGCCGACGGGCTGCAAGATGTAGCGCTTTTCGCCGTCGGCGTAATGGAGAAGGGCAATCCGCGCCGAGCGATTGGGATCGTATTCGATCGCCGCCACCTTCGCCGGGATTCCAAGTTTTTCGCGGCGAAAATCGATCGACCGGTATTTGCGCGCGTGCCCGCCGCCCCGATGCCACGACGTTACTTCACCGTGCGAATTGCGGCCGCCCGTGCGCTTCTTCGATTCCGTCAGCGATTTCTCCGGCGTTTGCTTGGTGATCTCGCTCTTGTCGAGCATGGTCAAAAAGCGCCGTGAGGGCGTATAGGGCTTAAATGTTTTTAGTGCCATTATTTATTGCCTCTTACCTTCGCGAGAGCCGCTTCGCTCCCGTACTTCGCCGCAACTACAGATTCTCGGCGTACTCGATCATCTTTTCGCCTTCAGCAAGCCGGACGTAGGCTTTCTTCCAGTCGCGCCGGTGACCTTCGGCGCGCCCCCGGCGTCGAAACTTCCCGTGAAAATTTGCGGTGCGCACGTGATCCACTTTCACTTTGAAAACGCGCTGCACCGCTTCCTTGATTTCGGTCTTCGTGGCGTCGGAAGCGACTTCGAACACAACCGTGTGCTGCGTCTCTTTCACGGCGAGACCTTTTTCGGTGATGATCGGCCGCCGGATAACCTGATAGAGCCTCGTCGCCATCGCTTAACCCTTTTTCGCTTTCGGCTTGGACTTCGCTTTGTCTTTCTTTACGGTTGCGGTTTTTTTGCCAGCCTTAGGCGCGGCAGATTTCGTCTGCACTTTTGCTTCGGCTCTCTCGTTCTTCTCTGGTGCCGCCTTCTTCTCGATCGCGCGTGGAGCCGGTTCGATCTGTACCGGAACTTCGGGCTTCGTGGCCGAAAGCGCGCGGCTCAACTTGGCAGCCGCTTCGCGCGACAGCATCAGAACTTCGTGCCGCATCAAGTCGTACGGCTCGAGCCCTGTTGCCGGAACGAGCGTCACTCCATCGAGATTCCGGCTGGCACGCTCGAGATTTAGGTTTGCGCCATTTTCAACCAGCAGAATCGTGCGTGTTTCCTTGTCGAGCTTTCCGAGCGCCAGGCGGAACGGCTTCGTCTTGTGCGACTCGAGCTTCCAGCCGTCAACAATCGTCAATTTCTCTTCGGCAAGCTTCGCCGAAAGCGCCGAGCGCAGCGCGCCCAGAATCATCTTCTTCGGCAATGCGTAGTCGTAACTGCGCGGCGTAGGGCCGTGCACGGTGCCGCCATGACGCCAGAGCGGCGACCGGATCGAGCCGATACGTGCGCGGCCGGTTCCCTTCTGCTTCCAGAGCTTTTTGCCCGAGCCGCTTACTTCGCTCTTATCTTTCGTCTTATGCGTACCAGCGTGGCGTCCGGCGAGATAGTGCCGCACCGCTTCGTGCAGAAGGTCCTGATTGACCTTCACGCCGAACACATCGTCCGCCAGTTCGATCTGGCCGACTTTTTTTCCTTCCAAGTTCATTACGTCCGCAACAGGCATCGTCGTCTCTTTGTCTCTTTCGCGTGCTACTTGGCCGCTTTGGCCTTGTTGATAAAGATGTAGCTGCCAGCCGGGCCAGGAACGGCGCCGCGGACGAGCAACAGATTTTCGTCGGTATCGATTTTCACCACGCGTAAATTCTTCGAAGTCACGCGTTCATTGCCCATGTGACCGGGGAAATGCTGGCCTTTCCATACGCGCGAAGGAAACGAGCTCGCGCCAATGCCGCCCGGAGCGCGGTGAAACATCGAACCGTGGCTCGCGTCGCCTCCGCGGTAGTGCCAGCGTTTCACGCCACCCGCGAAGCCTTTGCCCTTGCTGATGCCGGTCACGTCCACAAACTCGCCGATCTTGAACCCATCGACCAGCACGCGGTCGCCCGCCTTCGTTTCGTCCTTTGAATCGCCAAGCCGCACTTCGCGCACGTAACGCATCGGAGCTACGCCGGCTTTCTTGAAATGACCGGTCATTGGCTTGCGCACGCGCTGTGGCTTGATGAATTCCACGAGGCCGAGTTGCAAGGCATCGTAGCCATCTTTGTCTTTCGTCCGCCGCTGCACCACCACGCAGGGGCCTGCCTGAAGCACGGTGCACGGCACTGCGGTGCCGTCGTCGGCAAAGACTTGCGTCATTCCCAGCTTGATTCCGAGTATGCCTGTGACTGCCATCGCGTTCGCTCTTTCCTCGAAACGCCTCAGACCGGAAGGCCTGAGGCGTATTCCCTAAGAACGTTATTTCGTTGTGTGCTCGCGTCCGAAAGCCTTGATCTCAACGTCTACGCCCGGCGGCAGATCGAGTTTCATCAGAGCGTCAACCGTGTCCGGCGTGGGCTCGAGAATATCGATCAGGCGCTTGTGTGTGCGCATTTCGAACTGCTCGCGCGACTTCTTGTCCACGTGCGGCGACCGCAGGACGGTCCAGCGATTGATAACCGTTGGAAGCGGAATCGGCCCGGCCACTTCGGCGCCGGTACGCTTGGCCGTGTCGACAATCTCTTTCGTCGATTGATCGAGAATGCGGTGATCGTACGCTTTCAAACGAATCCGAATTTTTTCTCCGTTGGGCATGTTTACTCGATGATCTCGGCGACGGCGCCGGCCCCGACCGTGTGGCCGCCTTCGCGAATCGCGAACCGCAGCCCCTTCTCCAGCGCCACCGGCGTTATCAACGAAATCTCCACCGATATATTGTCTCCCGGCATCACCATCTCCACTCCCTGCGGCAGCTTTACGTCTCCCGTCACGTCCGTCGTGCGAAAATAAAACTGCGGCCGGTATCCCGTGAAGAACGGCGTGTGCCGTCCGCCCTCTTCCTTCGTCAACACATACGCTTCCGCCTTGAACTTCGTGTGCGGCGTGATCGAGCCCGGCTTGCACAACACCT
>JBARFX010000074.1:0-124229 GCA_049797655.1 Candidatus Acidiferrales bacterium
AATTGGGGGGTTGGGAGGCGGCGAAAAGTGGGGCGGGGGAGACGGGGAGGGCCGGAGCGGGTTTCGGTCGATAGCCACGACTCATGTTAACATAGTAGTTACTAGTTGTCAAGTGACAAAATGTGTCGATCGGCGAGCGAAGCCTCCGCTCCAGGCCGGATGTCATATTATGAACTGTGCGGAAAATGGGGGCGGTCAAAATGATGCGGGAGCGGGCCGTCATCGAATCGGCCTCAAATCCTCACTTGTTAGCTGCGAATGGTAAGAGAATAATCACCAGAGTATATTTGCGGTGGAAACAGCCACTTCACGTAAATTCCTGCCAACAGAGAGACGACTTCCCAAGCGACAAATGCCACTACCCCAAAGAGCCACCAAGGCTGCACTCTCAGGGTGAGAGTGATGGCGAGAGCCAAAGCAAGGGTGCCTAAGAAAACGGACCAAAGGTAGATGCGCGAAACGCAGAGCGTAGACTCGCAGGCAGGGCACTTAAAGTCGTCGGTAGCATATCCGCGACCGAAACTAATTCTAACCTCGAAGTACGGAATCGGCGACCCGCACTTCGGGCATGCAAATTTGACATAATTCCAAGGCTCATAGAGCTGATGGAGACTCCTCTTCATTCTCCGCCTTCCCGTAGTTTGCAAATTGCGTGCCAGAGGCTGGAATCGTCCGGCGGGTGGCTCGTCCTTCGCCGTTCCCTCTCGCCGGATTCCACAATTATCGGCGGTCACGAGCGGATGATACCACTCAGCCAGTTCACTCCGGAGTGCTGTCTTTAGAACTTGCGGGTGCCCCAGCCCTTTCGGTTCGGAAAGGGTGGGGGGATGATTCGGTTGGTTTCTTCCTCATGCCCACAAAGCTTACGATCTTGAAAACTGGACAATGGAGCGGGATTTGAATATAACCGAGGCGAAGTGGGGACCCGCGAGAATTGAATGGAGGAGGAGAAGAAAGATGGCGGCGAAGAAGAGCAAGAAGTTGAATAAGGCGAAGGGTTTGAAGAACGTGTCGAACACGACTTTTAAGAAAGTCTGTTAGTAACGCCGGGTGGCGACGATTCGGGAGGCTGCATTTCGTTCGAGTTGCAGCCTCTTCCCTTCATGAAGACTGTCACTACGCGACTGATTTTCCGCACTTCGCAAAAACTGATTTCGCAAGCTTCCCCGTACAGGCTGCGCGTGATCCGGTCGGGCGTGCACCGGCTGGGGGTGTGCGCGGCGCAAAACATTCCCGGCGGGCGAAAAATTATCGAGTATGCGGGCGAGCGGATCGGCCGGGTGGAAACGCGGCGAAGATTTTTGCGCGGGTCGCCGGGGAGAGGGCGCAGATTGAATTATCTGGCGCAGTTGGATGCGTACTGGTCGATTGACGGGGCGGCGGGCGGGAATGGAGCGGAATTGATCAACCACAGTTGCGAGCCGAATTTGAAGCTGAGGAAGTATCGAGGGCGTTTGTGGCTTTTTAGTTTGCGGAGAATCCGGGCGGGAGAGGAGCTCGGTTACGATTACGGATTTTCGAAAACCGGGAAGCGCGTGTGTTGCCGTTGCGGGGCGGCGACGTGCCGGGGGACGATTAACCGGGTGTGAGATGCGATCACGACATCCAAATTTGCGCGGCAAGCGTACTACGAACAAGCAGCGGTGCGTCTTCGCTCCTAGTTAACCAGACATCAATATAGATCATCGGTTTACACTAACCTTCTCAACGTGACTGCGTCTGTAGGAATGCAAAAGCCGGATCGCCGGCACAAATTCCTTCAGGAGATACTGCGATGCTTTCCATGGGATGTGCAGTTGCGCGAAGAGTTGGTTCTTTAGCGGCTTCGCTGTGCGCCATGATTTTGCTGCTGTTTGCGTTCGCCGTTCCGCGAGCGACGGCGGATTCGGTGAATACAACGAAGCGGACGGTGACGCAACTCGCGAACGGAGTTTATGAGATCCGGCACAAGGACGCGCCGGACACGTTTCCGCAGGGCAATACGGTGGTGATCATCGGCGACGCGAGCGTGCTGGTGGTGGACACCTGCTATTTGCAGTCGAGCGCGCGAGAAGACATCGCGCAGATCCGCGAATGGACGGACAAGCCGGTGCGCTTCGTTGTCAACACGCACCATCATGGCGATCACAATTTCGGGAACAGGGCGTATGCCGAAGCGTTTCCGGGAATTGCGATCGTCGCGCAGACGGAAACCGCGGCGCTGATGAAGCAGCGCCAACCGAGTTTCGTGGAGCAATACCGGGACCGGGCGGTGCGATTTCAAAACGAGCTCGACACGGGAAAGGATCCGGCTGGGAACACGATCACGGAAGTCGGGAGGCAGGATTTACGGAACGCCATCGCGGGAAGCGATGCGGTGTGGCCGGAGTTCCGAGAATTGAAGCTGCGGTTTCCGGACGTCACGTTCGACCGGGAGATGGATATCGAGCTGGGCAATCGCAGAGTGGAGTTGAAATATTTGGGTCTTGGAAATACGAGCGGCGATGCGGTGGTCTATCTGCCGAAAGAGCGGATTTTGATCACGGGCGACCTGGTGGATTCGCCGGTTCCTTATCTGGGAGGCGGATTCCCTGCCGCGCAAATCGACACGCTCAAGAGAATGTTGCTGCTCGACGCCGATACGATCGTGCCGGGACACGGCGAGGTGTTGAAAGGCAAGGCTTACGTGCAGCAGGAGATCGAATTTCTGGAAGCGGTGATTCGGGCTGTGACGGACGAAATCGAGCGGTCGGCAACCACTCCGCATCGAAGGCTGGAAGCAATCAAGGCGGCGGTGGCAAAAAACGCGGACCTTGATTCGTGGCGGCAGAAATTCGCGGGAGATAGCGCAGAGAACCGAGACTTTTTCGATAGTTTTTCGGTGACGGGCGTGGTGGAGGCGGCGCACGCGGAGCTGTGGCCGCGGTAAGTCGGAGGGCGCGACAGAGGCAAAGGCGCGGGCAGGATGCCGGCGGGGAGAGAATGGCCGCATGAATCGGCGGCGTGGAGGTAGGCGAACGAGGGAAATCGGCAGAGCCGGTTAATTCCTCACATTTCCGTGAAACGATTTGAGGAGGTGCGTCACTATCCTACAGGGTTGCGAAGGATAGGTGGACGATGAGCTTCGACACATGGAGTGCGACCTCGGCAGATGGGAGACGCGTTCGGTACGGCTACAAGGAATTGTCGGATGGGACCGCAGCGATATCGGCGACAGTGGACGGAAACACGCTGATGATACTGCAGAAAAACATTCGAGCGCCGATGACGCGGGAGCAGGTGGAGGCTGTGTTTGAGCGTAGTTTTGAGGGTGGCGAAAGAGTGGTGGAGTGGCGTCCGGGGACGCGATTGAGCGTTTGAGGGCGCGGGTTTGGAGCGGTGAAAAGGATGGATGTGGCCTCGCGCGGTACGATGGGCTCGCGGAGCGTGGAATTTAGCGGTGTTCCGGGGATTTCGATGTTGGTGTAAGTGGTATGCCTGCCGATTGGTTTGACCTAAAGCTTTTCCTTCCAGCAGCTTCCTGATTCCCTGCTGCATTCGCATATTCACTCAGCTGGCGTCTCGAACGCTGAGATTTTGTTGCCTGGGCGCGTAATTTCCCGCGGGGCTGCACGTTAATATATAGTTGTGGGACTCTGTTCGAAAGGGTGCGGTGTAAGTGTCTACAACTTCCAATTCGGTGAAGCCCGACCTGGGATCGCTGCGGATTGACGAGGGGAAGCGGCGCGGGGGCAAAACGGGGAAAATTCTGAGTATTGGCGCGGCGGTGCTGGGACTGGCAGTGATTGTGACGGGCGGGGTGTTTGCAATTCGGAACCAGACGCCGGTGGTGGAGGTGGCGACGGCGCAGAAAGCGGCAGCGGGACGTCCGACGCTATTGAATGCGAGCGGATACGTGACGCCTCGACGACGAGCGACGGTGGCGGCAAAAATTACGGGGCGGGTGACGGGCGTCTTTTTTGATGAAGGGATGCACGTGCAGCAGGGATACGTGCTGGCGAAGCTCGATGATTCGGACGTGAAGCGGGCGCTTGATTCGGCGATGGCGGACCGGAATGCGACCGAGGCGCAGAATGCGGATTTCCAGGTACAACTGAGAAACGCGGAGATCGAATTACACCGCGCGCAGGAATTGCAGGCGGCCGGGGTGCAGAGCCAAGAGGCGCTCGACAACGCGCGGACGACCGCGGACAGTTTGCGAGCGAAGATCGCGCTGACGAAACAGCAGGTACTGGCGTCGGAGGCGCGGATTCAGGAAGCGAAGCAGGCGGTGGATAACTGCGTGATCAGGGCACCGTTTGACGGGATTATTGTTTCGAAGGATGCGCAAGTGGGGGAGATGGTGTCGCCGATTTCGGCCGGCGGCGGATTTACGCGCACGGGGATCGCGACGCTGGTCGACATGAACTCGAACGAAATTGAAGTGGATGTGAACGAAGCGTACATCGCGCGAGTGGAACCGGGGCAACCGGTGACGGCCGTGCTCGATGCGTATCCGGATTGGCAGATCCCGTCGAAAGTGCGAACGGTGATTCCGACGGCGGACCGGCAGAAGGCGACGGTGAAGGTGCGGATATCGTTTGTGAAGCTCGATCCGAAGATACTGCCGGATATGGGAGTGAAGGTCACGTTCCTGGGAGCGGAACCGGAGGAAAAAAAGGGGGCGGTGGCGCCGGCTGCGTTAGTTCCGCCCGACGCGGTGCGTAATGAAGATGGGAAGAAGATTGTGTTCATTGTGAAGGACGGACGAGCCGAGCGACGGGCGGTGACGACAGGCGGAACGCGTGGGACGGATTTGGAAATACTGGCGGGATTGGCGGCGGGAGATTTGGTGGTAGTGAAGGGCCCGGCAAATTTGCGGGACGGGCAGGCAGTGGAAATCAAGAAATAGGAGCGCGCAGATGGTGCGAGTGGACGGCAGAGGAAACGGAAACAGCCTGATCAAAATTCGCGGACTGGATAAGAAGTACAAGCGCGGCGGAGAGGAGATTGATGTGCTGCGCGGATTGAATCTGGACGTGGATCAGGGCGAATTCGTCGCGTTCATGGGGCCGAGCGGGTCGGGCAAGACGACGCTGCTGAATTTGCTGGGAGGGCTGGACGTGCCGACGCACGGGAGTATTACTGTGGCGGGCGACGAGATTACGAGCATGTCCGGAAATAAATTGACGCAGTGGCGAGCACGTCATGTGGGATTTATTTTTCAGATGTACAACCTGATTCCGGTGCTGACGGCGTTTCAGAACGTGGAGCTGCCGCTGCTGCTGACGAACCTTTCGAAATCGGAGCGGCGGAAACATGTGGAGACGGCGCTGGCGGTGGTGAATCTGGCCGACCGGATGAATCACTATCCGCGGCAACTCTCGGGCGGGCAGGAACAGCGGGTGGCGATTGCGCGCGCGATTGTGGCCGATCCGACGTTTTTAATGTGCGACGAGCCGACGGGCGATCTGGACCGGAAGAGCGCGGATGAAATCCTGGGGATTCTGACGCAGCTTTCGAAGGAACACGCGAAAACGATTTTGATGGTGACGCACGACCCGATGGCCGCGGAACGGGCGCAGGCGACTCTGCACCTGAATAAGGGGGTACTCGTCGAAGGAGTGGCGACGACGGCGGGGAGTCTGGCATGAAGTACCTAACGTTGATTAAGGCGAATTTGTTGCGGAAGAAACTGCGAACGACGCTGACGATTGGTTCGTTCGTGGTGGCGCTATTTTTATTCGGATTTTTAGCGATCATCCACGGAGCGTTCACGCAAGGAGTGGATGTGGCGGGGGTTGACCGGCTGATGGTGATCAACAAGGTTTCGATCATACAGCCGCTTCCGATTTCGTACCGGGATCAGATTCTCCGGATTCCTGGGGTGAAGACGGTGATGTTCGACGTGTGGTTTGGCGGGATTTACCAAGACCCCAAGAATTTCTTTCCGAGCTTTGCTATTGACACAGCGAATCAACGGGAGGTTTTTCCGGAGCTTGCGGTGCCGGACGATCAGTGGAATGCGTTCATGGCGGATCGCGAAGGAGCTATCGTCGGGTCGAAGACGATGAAACGATTCAAATGGAAGATTGGCGACCGCGTGCCGTTGCAGGCTCCGATTTACGGCGGGACGTGGGAGTTCAATATTCGTGGAGTTTACGACAGCCCGCGGGAGGGAGTGGACCTGTCGCAATTCTGGCTTCACTATGAATATCTGGACGAGCGGCGCCCAGCGGCGGCGAAGGGACAAATCGGGTGGTACACGGTGAAGCTCGATTCACCGGACGATGCCGCGCGAGTGGTAAAAGCGATCGACGGCACATTCGCGAACTCGCCGTTTGAGACGAAGAGCGAAACGTTGCAAGCGATGGCAGCTTCGTGGGTGAAGCAAGCCGGAAACATCGAGTTTTTGATACTGGCGATTGGCGGTGTGGTGTTCTTCACACTGCTGCTGGTGACGGGCAACACGATGGCACTCGCAATTCGTGAGCGGATCGGAGAGCTTGCGGTATTGAAGGCGGTGGGGTATTCCGATCGGTTCGTACTTCTCCTGGTTCTGGCCGAATCGACATTGATAGCGCTGGTGGGCGGGGCGATCGGCCTTGGCTTTGCGAAACTGTTTACGCTCAGCGGAGATCCGACGGGCGGGGTGCTGCAGTCGTTCGCGCTCCCAACTCGCATGATTGTGGCAGGCATGGTAGCGGCATTGGCAGTCGGATTACTGGCGGGGATACTTCCGGCGACGTCCGCGATGAGACTGCGAGTGGTTGACGCGCTCCGGAGGGCTTAACAGATGGCGATTCCAATCCTATACAACCTGCGAAGCATGCGAGTGCGCTGGGTTTCGGCGATTGTAGCCGTGCTGGGGATCGCTGGAACCGTCGGTGTGTTCATTGCAATGCTCGCGCTCGCTCGCGGATTTCACGCTACGCTCGTGGCTTCGGGCTCGGCCGACAACGCACTCATCCGCCGTGCGGGTTCCAGCAGCGAGCTCGATGGGTCAATAACACTCGAGCAAGTGAGAGTGCTCGAGGACAAACCGGGAGTGGCCCGGGAAAACGGGAAGCCGCTCGTCAGTCCGGAGGCAGTGATGATCGCAGCGTTTCCGCTTCGCACAACCGGAACCGACGCAAACGTGCAGATTCGGGGAGTATCTCCGGATGTGATGAAAGTCCGCAGCAACATAAAAATCGTGCAGGGTCGATTCTTTCAGCCCGGGTTGAATGAACTCATTATCGGGAGAAATGTTACGTCGACGTATGGAGGCCTGGAATACGGCAAACCGGCGCAATTCGGCGGAGGCGTTTGGCAGGTGGTCGGCGTGTTCGACGCTGGCGGCAGCGCATTCGACTCCGAAATCTGGGCCGATGCACGCGTGCTCAATCAAGCGTACAAGCGTCCGGACAACCTGTTCCAGTCCGTCACCATGAGGCTGACGTCGCCGGCGGCGCTCACGGAGTTAAAGGATTCCATTACCGCGGATCCGACGCTCCAGGTGCAGGTGGATCGCGAAATTGAGTATTACTCGAGGCAGTCAATAGCGTTGACAACGATCATAACGGTGCTGGGCACAATCGTGGCGTTCATTATGGGAATTGGAGCGGTGATTGGCGCGTTGAACACGATGTACTCCGCCGTCTCTGAACGATCACGTGAGATCGCAACGCTTCGAGCAATCGGCTTTGGAGGCGGAGCGGTTGCTATATCGTTTGTGATCGAGGCGATCGTAATCGCACTGATTGGCGGGATGGTCGGATGCATCTCGGTATTGCCGATCAACGGAGTGACAACCAGCACGTTGAACATGCAGACATTTTCGCACCTCGCGTTTGCGTTCAAAATAACGCCGATATTGCTCGCGGTTGGGATAGGGTTCGCATTGTTGATGGGCCTGGTTGGCGGGGTGCCGCCGGCGATACGGGCGGCGCGACGGCCGGTGGTGCTGGCGCTGCGGGAGTTGTAGAGCGGTCGAGATTCGATGCTCATCCGCGGCTTGCTGAGGTTGCTCGACTATTTCGAATTCCGAGACAAGTGATCGCTCGAGGACGTTCGGGCACGGTCCCGCAAAGTCATCGGGGATCTTCGACATGCCTGCCTCTACTGGAGCCGAGTGCGCGCGATGATGCTTGGGCGGTTTACTACAACAGAACCCGGGCGGGAGAATGGGTTCACTCCGTGCGCGATGCGGATTAGAGTGAATAGCAGGCGATGCAAACAGAGGCGGCGAACTCTATGGCGACATTTGGTAAGCGGCGAAGCGAGCGGGTGCTGCTGGACGTTCCGCTTTTTATCGAGGGACAGGCGGAGGGCGCGCAGGGGTTCAAAGAGGAAACGTTTACGGTGACTGTGAGCGCGCATGGAGCGCTGATTGTGCTGGCGGCGAAAGTGGCGCTGGGGCAGACGGTGCAGCTCACGAACTTGAAGAGTAAGGATCGGCACGAGGCGACGGTGGCATTTTTGGGGCCGCCGTATGCGGGGCTCGCGACGGTGGGGATTCAGTTCCGCGAGCCGGCGCCTGAATTTTGGGCGATTAGTTCGCCGCCGGCGGATTGGAAGACGGCGTAGAGATTGGGCGGTTGTTGCGTGGCGTTACGCGTTGCTTGGATTTGAAGTTGGGATTCTTCGGCCATCCTGGCCGGATGCCTTCAGAATGACAAACTCTTGATTTTGGTTGGAAATGCATTGGCGCTGATTCCGTTGCGTTCAGATGCGCTGCGGCGGTTCCTTCCGATTGATCCGCTTCGACTGGTTAGTGGACGAGCGTCGCTGTGTTGATCACGTCGTCGTAGGACAAAGGAGTTCCGCAGAAATTCACCGTTGATTCATCCGATTCGATAATTCGGACGATTTGCGCTTCGATTTGCCGTGGGCACGGGCAGGAGTGCCTGTGCTACCTGTAGGATTTCCACATATCGTCAATGAAGGTGTACTGCGGGAATTCGCCTTGGAGCCAGAAGCGGGTTTGTCCCTGGCGTTCCCAATTGGCGCTGTAGTCGAAGCCGGACTGGGCTCTGATTTCGGCGATGGCCTGCGTGTCGTCTTCCGTCATCCAGCGATCGACGTAGTCGAAAAACGCCGGGTGGTTCCAGATATTTTCCGCATGGAGAAGGTGGATCGCTAGCGCTTCGCCCACCCATGAGACGGAAGTGCAGCAGCGGCGATAGGCTTCGCCGAGCTGCTCAGTGGGATTGATCAGCGGCCAATTGGCCGGCTGGAGCTGCTCGTAGGGGCCATAGAGGCCCGAACTGACGACGCTGCCGTCGGCGTTGACACCGTAGTGGCCACCGTAAATTACTTTTGCTCCCTGCCAAGCTGCGGTGAAAGTGCCTGCGGGCGGAAGCCGATTCACGTAGACCGTTTGCATATCTTCGCCAAAGATATTCGGATGCGCGACGGAAACATTTTTCATTCCGCTGTTGTTCAGCAAAACCCCTGCAAAGAGAATTGGCAGCTTGCGGCCACTGCGATGCCCGCCGAACGCCGGCCAGCCGTAACCCGCTTGCGCGCAGCCGTACAAATCGATGCCGTATTGCACGAAATAATTCGTGAGGTTCACTTTCTGATCCGCGGTGAAATTCAACATCAATAAGAGCGATGCGTAGGAATCGGCGAACGCGATGTGCTGGCCGTAGCTTGGCATGTAGTCTGCGGGGGCGTCGAAGAGGAAAGCGTTTGTGTCGATCCACGGGCGGCGATAGTAGGCTTCGAATTGCGCGAGAGGGGGCGTGGCGGAAGGGTTGGGGGGCGCGAGAGATGGAAGGAGATCGCGCTGCAATGAATTCGCATGATAGATCGTCTGGCTGCGATCGCAGTACGAGGGGCGGAATGCGTCCGCAGAAGGCGCGGCAGAGAGAACCGTGAGCACGGAAACTGATTTTACAGGGCTTGCGCTTTTGTCCGAGGCGCGCATCACTTCGGGGTCGGTATGGATTTGCGCGAGGCTGATGGAGGAAACGAGAACGTCGCCGGGTTTCAGAGTGATTGGCGGGTAGGAACGAAGGGTGGCGTCGAACCACCAGGATTCGTCGGTGCCGTCGTTGAGGCGTGAATCGAATCCGCTTTTTCCATTTGCTGTGGGCAGATTGAGGACTGAGCCGTTCAAGTACGGCGAAGACGTGGTGGGTGCCGGGTCGATGGCGGTGATCGTGACGGGACCGACCACGAAGTAATCACCGTTGACGAATTGGCCGACCGTGACGGCTTTGCTGAACGTCCAGGTGATGCCGTCCTTTTGAATTGAGGAAGCCGTGCCGGGCGGTGGCGGAGGAGGAGCGGGTGCGGTGATCGTTACGGTGGCGCTGGCTGATTTCGAATTGTCCGCCATACTTTTTGCGGTGACGGTGAACATTCCGACTGCGGCGCCCGCGGTGTAGAGACCTGCAGTGGTCACGGTGCCGCCTGTGGCAGACCACATTACGTTTTCGTTCGATGTGCCGGCGATGGTGGCTGAGAATTGTTTCGTGCTTCCCTCTTGTACAGAGGCGGAGGTTGGACTGATCGAGATTGTTACGGTGGGCGGATCGGGGTTCGTGCCTGGCTTGCCGGCTGAGCCTGTGCAGGAGCTGAGGGCAAGCGTCGCGAGGAGAACGCAGGCGAAATCCAGGAATCGTGCGCGTGCAGGCGCGGATTTAAGGGCAGTACGTGGATGGTTTGGAGCTTTCATAGCTTTTCTGCGTGTAACGGATAGGCTAGCAGTGAGAAGAGAGAGCAGCTACTGGCCCGAGGGACGGATTTGGCACAGCCGTCGAAAGGTACGGTGGAGGGAGGCGAAGGTCGGGAGAAAACCTACGAACGAGGAATATTTGAGCGTGCCTGAGGTTCGGATGCGCTTCGCCGTGGGTCGTGAGGGCACGACCCTCCTTCGGCGGGCAGGCATGTCGTGCCCCGACGGAGGGAAATGCGGATGCCGACGGGCGTTACGTGCGGCGGAAACAGAACGGGTGCAAAAATTCAGGGGAGATCGACTAGTCGGCGGAGGGGGCTGAGATGGCGGAAAGCTTGGCGAGCTCGTCGTAGGTGAAAACGAGCTGGCTCTCGTCGGCGGTGGATTGGATTTGTCCGAGGCCCGCACGGCGGGAGAACCAGCGAAGGTCGGCGAGCGAGAGGCCAAGCAAGATTGCGGCGCCACGTTCGCTGACGTGGCTATTCTGGTCGTCGAGCACAGAGGACTCCGGTTCGAAGCACACTCGTTGGGTTCCCAAGTATTGGCGCGGGCTACCCAAGCAAAATTTTTTGAAGGGGCCCGAAACTGATTCGTGGCTCAGGTAGTCCGCAGGAGTGACAGAGCAATCGGCTCGCCAGAAGAGGCAGGGAGCGGCGAGTGGGGTGGAGACGCAACTCATTATAGAAGCTATAGTTACAGACTGTTTCTTTTCAACCCAGAAATCGGATGGACTGTAAATTCGTAGATTCTGGCAGGAAGAGGGAAGGAATGTGAAGTGGAGTTCACTCGGCCGGCGGCGTGGTGGGGAAGTCAGGAGCCAGCTGGCGGGCCCGTAGGCTTCCGTATCCGGCAGCTGCGCGGCCGGAGGAGAGGCTCGAAACGGAAGGCGCTAGTTCTTTGCTGGGTGCGCAGCGGCAGAGGGGCTAGTTAGTTGTGCGCGGATTTTCGCGGCTTTTTCGGCTTGATTCATTGCGTCGTATTCTGCGGCGAGATCGTTGCGCGCGGTTTCAACCCATCTGGCGGGCGGAGTTGATTGCTTCAGCAAGAGATCGTAGCCTGCGAGACTTTCTGTTTCCGCATCGGAGTACCGGCGATCGCGAAGCAGAGTGCTTCCGAGTTTGACGCGGGTGATGGCGATATTGAGGTGGCCGGGCGGGAGAGCTTCGGCGTAGAGCTGAAGGACGTCGCGATATTGCTGCTCGGCTTTCGCATATTCATTTCGGTCCGCATAGACGCTCGCCAAATTGGCCAGCGCCGCGCCGAGCTGCTGGTGTTTATCGCCGTACACTGACCTGTAGATTTCCGCCTGACGGCGGAAGTCCGCTTCTGCTTCGTCGAGATTGCCCTGGTGCTGGAGCGCGACGCCGAGTTCGCCGACAGCAAAAGCAACGCGGGGATGGACTTTGCCGTATCTGCGTTCGAGAACACCGAGCGATTCGCGAAGAATCGCACTCGCTTCCTCGGGGCGACCTTCTGCGATGAGGTACTTGCCGAGGATCGTCATGTCGTCCGCTGTTTCGGGATGATCTTTGCCGTACCACGCTTGCATGATGTCGAGCGCCTTCCGTTGGAGGCGCTCGGCGTCAGCAGAGTGGCCCCACTGATACTGGATGTCCGCTAGATTGGTGAGATCCTGGGCGACATTGGGATTGCGGTCGCCGTACATCTGTTCGTCCATTTGGAGTGCGCGTTCGTTCAGAGTTTTGGAAATGTCGTAGTGGCCGAGGTAGTAGTGCGTGTTGGCAAGCTCACCGAGCGTCGCCGAAAGATCCGCAGGGACCCCGTTCGGGCCAGACTGGAGACGCATGGCTTCTTCGAGAGTAGGAATAGCTTCGTCATATTTGCCGCGGTTATCGAGAGTGCGGCCAAGAGTCATCGTGGCTCTAGCGACGACAGGGTGATCCGGAGGCAAATGGCGTTTGCTCATTTCCAGACCCTGGCGGGCGAGGAGCTCCGCTTCTTCGAGTCGAGCTTGATCGCCGCGGAGATATGCAAGAGCGACGAGGCTTTCGGCAACTTTGGCGCTGTCTGGGCCGAAGATGGCTTTGCGTTGGGCGAGCGCGGCTTTGAGGAGCGAATCGGCCTGGTCGAATTTGCCGAGCTGGTCGTACATGGCGCCGAGGGTCTGATACAGGTCGGCTTGAATTTCCGGATCGCCATCGAGGGAACGCGCCTGCTTTTCTCCGCGTTCAAGAACCGTCACGACGCGGAGATCGTCGGCGGGGCCAGTGGATTCAGCGTCGCCCTGGAAGAGGTCCTGCATGAAGCGCTCAACGCGCTGGGTGCGAGAAGCTTCGGCGAGGGCGGCGTTGCGGGCTTTCGCGAGGCGGAAAGTGTAGAAAACCACCAAGCCGACCACGATTGAAAACACGAGCGCGGAGGCGGCTACTGCGCGGCGGTTGCGGCTGACGAATTTGCGCACTCGATAGCGTACGGAATCCGGCTGAGCTTCGAGCGGTTCGCCGCGGCGATAGTGATCGATGTCTCGAATCAACGCTTCGACGGAGCGGTAGCGGCGGTCAGGATCTTTGTGCATCGCGGTGAGGCAGAGGACGTCCAAGTCCGTCCAAGCTGCTTTGTGGATCGAGACAGGTGCTGCCGGAGAATTTGCGCTCAATCGCTCGATGGACCGGCGGGCGACAGCAGAAGGTTTGACCGGCTCGCTTTCGAGAATTGCGGCCTGGGCCTCGGCAGGAGTGCGATTCGAGAAGTCGAATGGAAGATGGCCACAGAGCAGTTCGTACAAAATGATGCCGAGCGAGTAGACGTCGGACTGGATGCCGACTCGCTCGCCACGAATTTGTTCGGGGGAGGCGTACGCGGGCGTCAGGAAGCGGAAACTGGTGCGAGTGGCATCGGCGGGCGAGTCGACGCTTTCGAGCTGTTTCGCGATGCCGAAATCGAGGAGGCGAACGGCACCTTCCGTCTTTACGAGAATATTGGATGGTTTCAGGTCGCGATGAATCACGGCGTGGCCGTGGGCGTACTGAACAGCTTCGCAGACGGAGCGGAATAGTTTCAACCGTTCGTCGATGGAGCATTCCAGCTTCTTGCAATATTCGATCAGAGAAACGCCTTCCACATACTCCATGACGAACAGCGGCGTGCCATCGGGCAACGTGTCAGCGTCGTAGAGCCGCGCGATGGATGGATGGTTGAGCTGCGCGAGTGTTTGCTGCTCGCTCAGGAATCGCTCGCGGCGGGAGGGCGATACCCAAGCATCGCGGAGAATTTTGATCGCGACCTGGCTGTGGAGGTCGCTGCGCTCGGCGAGGTAAACGATCCCCATGCCGCCCTCGCCGAGAATCCGCTGGATTCGGTAGGGACCAAATTCCTTGAAGGGAAAAGAGCGCGAAATGGGATCGTGGAGAATTTCGTGGGCGACGTCGGCCATGTCGCGGTCAAGCAATGAGCTGCCTTTCGCATCTTCATCGAGCAGGGCCTGCACGTCCGCGATCAAAGATGCGTCACCGGAGCACGATGACTCGAGGAAAGCGCGCTGCTGCGATATCGGCAGGTCCACGGCGCCGTGGAAGACGGATTGAATGCGATCCCAGCGAGTGCTATCCATCATTTTTTCTGAGCAACCGACACCTAGGGACAGTCAGCGAGCCCGGCGAAGTTCATGAGCGAGCCAAGCCTTGGCTGCTCGCCAATCCCGCAACACGGTGGCTTCGGAAACTTCCAGAAGCTCCGCGGTCTCGGCAATATCGAGCCCGCCGAAGAACCTGCTTTCGACCATCATGGCCTGGCGCGGGTTCATACGCGCGAGTTCTTCGAGAGCGGAATCGAGAGCGAGCAGCGACTGCCCGGAAGATGGTTTTTCGTCGAAGGACTCGTCGAATGTGACGTTGACGTCCGCGCCGCCGCCGCGCTTGTTTGCATTCCTGCGGCGAGCTGCTTCGATCAGAAGCTGGCGCATCGCGCGAGCGGCGATGCGTTTGAAGTGCAAGCGGGACGCGGATGTGAAACGCGGCGATTTCGAAAGCTTGAGCCAAGCTTCGTTGACGAGCGCGGTGGGGCTGATGGTGGCGCTCGGGTCGCCTCGTTTCACGGAGGAGGCGAGGCGGCGAAGCTCTTCGTAAGTGACGCTGAAAAGCTGGTCGAGAGAACGCCGTTCTTCGGGGGTTCTGTCCGCACTGGCGCTCCCGAGAGGATCGGCAGAACTGTGCGACGGTCGAGAATCTCGAAGCGACATGACAGTTTTTCCCATTCGCCTGCGCAATGCGTAGTGAACGCGACTAACCCACGGCCCGAGGGGCAGCAGGTCACAGAAGAACGAATGTGCGTGTTGATTGCGAAATCCTAGCACCCGGACTGGCGTGCGGCAACCGTAGAGAAATGGCCCAAGGCGCGCGGGGCGAGTTGCGCCGCGAAGCGCGGAATTTGTTATCGCTTGCCGAACAACGAGACCGCGGACGACACGACCGGCGCCAGAGGGTTCATGGGATGCGAAGTAGTGATCTTAATCTCTACCCACGAGGAGATGCGTGATGAACAGTGCGTTATTTAGGAAGATTGTTTTCTCATCGATGATCGCGGGGGCATCCGTGACGCTTGCGGCTTGCGGATCCGGAATTGCGGGTACGTACACGAGCGCAACCGGTTTGGTGACGCTCGATCTCAAGTCTGGCGGCCAGGCTTCGCTCGCAATGATGGGTGAGAACGAGGACTGCAGCTACGAAGTGGCGGATAAAAAACTCAACCTCACATGCAAGGAAGAGAAGACAGTGTGGGGCATACACGACGATGGATCGATAACCGGTCCCGGATTCGTGGGGACACTCAAAAAAAGCAAGTAGAGGCGGGTTGTAGGGGAGAGGTGGCGTGCCCGTCCGGCGTCTTCTTCGGCCGGGCTGTGAGCAAGACGATCAAGGGTAAAATCGCGAATGCAGAGCCGGGGCTTAGCGAGTTCCGCAACACAGCGGGCCAGGAAGCCCGATTCGCTACGGCGTAAGGTCCGGCCGGCAGGAATCGCAGGTAACTAGCTGCGGCGAAGATGCTCTTCGCCGACGCCATTTTCGCTGGCGCTTAGAACCTCGCGAACTTTGTTGGCAAGGTCGTCGGGACTGAAGGGCTTTTCGATGAACGCGGTTCCGGGACTGAGAACGCCAATATTAATTGCAGCGTCTTCGGTATAGGCGGACATGTAAAGGACTTTGATGCCCGAACGCAGTTTGGCGAGGCGCTCGACAAGTTCGCGTCCTTTCATACCGGGCATCAGCACGTCAGTGAGAACGAGGTCGATAGCCTGCTCGCGGCGTTCCATGAATTGAATCGCGTCGGCGCCGCTACGCGCTTCGAGCACCGTGTAGCCGCCGATTTTCAGGAACTCGCGCGTCATGCGGCGAACAGCGTCGTCATCTTCGACGACGAGAATTGTTCCTTCACCCTTATGAGCCCGAACCGGAATTTCTGGGCCTTCGGGTGCTTCGACGGGATCTTCCACCCGCGGCAGAAATATTCTAATTTCCGTTCCGGTTCCCACCTTGCTTGAAACGCTGATGAAGCCTCCGCTCTGATTCACAGTTCCGTAGACGGTGGCCAAGCCGAGACCGGTTCCCTTCCCTCTGTCCTTCGTGGTGAAAAACGGCTCAAAGATGTGCGACTGGGTTTCTTCGCTCATGCCGTGGCCAGTATCCCGGATGAGGAGTACGACGTACGGGCCAGCGTGGGCTCCGGGATGAGCGGACAACGAAGCCTCATCGAGAACGGTATTGAGGGTCTGTATCGTGAGTTCGCCACCTTCCTGCATGGCGTCGCGTGCGTTAAACACCAAATTCATGAGGACCTGTTCGAGGAGAGCGGCATCGGCTTTGACATGGCCGAGCTGCGGATCAAGATCGATCGAGAGCTTGATGTCGTCGCCGAGAACGGGAGGGAGCATATTGGCGACCTGTGTGGTGAGTGCATTGAGATCTAGGACGCGGGGTTGAAGGACCTGTTTGCGACTGAAGGCGAGGAGTTGTCGTGTGAACGAGGAGGCGCGATCCGTGGCTTGCAGAATTTCGTCGAGTTCCCTGCGCAGCGAGCCATCGACACTCACATTGCGCAGCGACAGTGCGGCATGGCCGCGAATGACCATGAGCAGGTTGTTGAAGTCGTGGGCGACTCCGCCGGCGAGGCGACCGACAGCCTCCATTTTCTGCGCTTGGCGAAGCGCGTCTTCGGCTTGCTCGCGGCCAGCAATTTCTTTTTCGAGGTGCGCATTCGCTTTGACCAAAGCTTTCGCGCGGAGCTCGGCAGTTTCCGCCATGTAGACTGCAAATCCCAGCATTCCGGCGAGCAATATGCCGGCAACGAACGCAACTTGGGGCAACGGGGAGCGGGTGTAGGCGAGCGTTACAGGTTTTGGCCAAGCGTATGCACGCCATGTGATTTGCTGAAATTGAATATCGGCAGTCTGCACCCATTGCCTGGCCGGCTGGCTACCCGCGGAGCGATTGTAAATCTGCTCTCCACCATCATAGATTTCGATCCAATAGTCGGGGGCCACGTCTGCGAGTATCGGTGAAAGAAGAGCCTGGTACCGAAATGCTCCCAGGAGGAAACCGGAAAGCTTGTCGTGAGAATAGACAGGCACGCAAATCAGGAGTCCACTGCCGCCCTGTCGAAACTTCACCGGATGGGTGACAATCACGGAGCGACTTTCCTGGGCTGATTCGAGAGCCATCCGGCTCGGCTCATCGAACTTGAGGTCCGCGCCCCGCTCGCCGCGATTCCGGTTTTGCGGCGTGACCCAGAGTACACGATAGGATGGATCAACCCACTCGATGGCCTGATAGGCAGGATAGCCGCTGAGAGCAAGTTCGACGTCGGACTCCATGTCCGCTTCGTTGCGCTCTCCGGCAGCCTGCCAGCGACCGGCCAATTGTTCGAGGAGAAGGATGCTGGCTTTCAATTCCGATTCTGTTTTGGTTCTGACGAATAGGGCTTGTTCCTTGGTTGCGGCTTGAATTTCGACGCGGCGGTGGCCCAGCAGCAGCTGCCAGAGAATGAGGGCTGCAAGAACCGTAGTGAGGCCGAAGATGGCGGGCAACAGCAGCCGATCGATGAAATTCCGTTGCATCTTACGCCGTCTCCAAAAATCGTACAGTCAGCAGCGGGAACGGGAGCTAAACTCGTCGGGCGCAATCAAGGGAGTTTGAACTTAGATGCTGCGCTTTCTGCGCGCGGCAAGTCAAGTTCCAAGCGAAGTGCGAAAACGATGCAGTAGACCGGATCGGTACGGGACCGAATTTCCGGCTTTGTGTTAGAGTCTCGCGGGCTCATAATTCATTATTCATTTTGCCAGTCGGAGCAACGAGGTGCGAAGATTTTGACGGTCGTCTGCTGGGCGGTCCTCGGCATCGCTGCGATTCCCTTCATCTACTACTTACTCGCCCTCTATAGCACCGCCGATTTTCTGAGAACTACGAAGCGCGAGAGCGTCGCGAATACTGAGTTTCTGCCGCCGGTCAGCTGCCTAAAGCCGATCAAAGGGCTCGACGTGGAGGCGTACGAAAACTACGCGAGCTTTTGCCGCCAGGATTATCCCGAGTACGAAATCGTATTTTGTGTTGACTCAGACGATCCGGCGGTGCCGTTGCTCGAAAAACTAGTCCGCGACTTCCCTGCGACGAAGATTCGCGTTCTGTTCGGTTCCGGGCGTGATGCGATCAACGATAAAGTCGCAAGGCTGGTGCGGCTGACGAACGAAGCAAAGTACGATTTGTTCGTGATTACGGACGGCGACGTGCGAGTGAGGCCCGACTATCTACGCGCCGTGGTCGCGCCGTTCCGCGACCCAAAGGTCGGTGCGGCTACGTGTCTATATGTTTCGACGAGGGCAACTACTTTTCTCGAGGAGCTTCAATCGATTTCGATGATCTCGGATTTCTTTGCGGGCATCATCGTGGCGTGGGAAGTGGATGGCGTGAAGTTTACATTGTCGCAGTCAATCATAACGACGCGTAAGAACATCTCCGGCTTCGGCGGGTACCAGCGGATCGAGGATCGTCCTGCCGATGATCTCTACATTGGCCGCCTCGCGACCGAGCAGGGATTGGAAGTGAAGTTGCTGCCGTATGTCGTGCAGACGGTCGCCGATTTTCAGACGCTCGGAGAGCTGCTCTACAAGCGCGTGCGTTGGATGACAGTGATGCGGTTGATGCGTCCATGGGGACATTTCGGCTTAATTTTCACGTGGGGCTTGCCCTGGGCGCTGATGGCGGTGGCGGTTCGACCGTCGATCGGTGTGGCAGCAGGATACCTGGGAACATATCTCGTGCTGCGAATCGCAATGACGTGGGCTATCGGCGTATGGGCGATGAAGCAGACCGGGTTGTGGAAGAAGATGGCTTTAATCCCGCTGTGGGACGCGCTCGCGTTCGTGATTTGGCTGATCAGTTTTAGCCGCAAGACCATTCGGTGGCGCGGAATTGACTATTTCCTCAGAGAAGGGCGGCTTGTCGCAGCCGGGCAGAGCGCCGCGCAGGGCGCTACCCGGTGACAATTGGTGCCGATTCAATGAGCAAATCAACGCGAGTTGCACACCACGCGAGCAATGAAAAGCGATGGCATCGCCTAGGCACGGAAAGAATTCAAATCGGGAATCCCGCATGAAAACATATCTGGTCACCGGGGGCTGCGGTTTCATTGGCGTCAACTTGCTTTCGCGGCTCGTTGGGAGGGGCGACAGCGTTCAAGTGCTGGACAATCTGAGTCTTGGGCGGCGCGAGGATGTTGAGTCACTCGGCGTTCGCTTGCAAGTCGGGGATATTCGGGATCGCGCGGAGGTGGCGAAAGCGTGCCACGGCGCCGATGTGGTGGTACATCTCGCGGCGCACACCCGGGTGGTGGAATCGCTGTCCGATCCGCAACTGAATTTCGAGATTAATGGCGTTGGGACTGTGAACGTATTGGAAGCGTGCCGTGCGACCGGCGTGAGGAAAATGATTTTTGCTTCCACGGGCGGCGCGATTCTCGGGGAGCAGGAACCTCCGGTGCACGAAGGCATGGTGCCACGCCCGATTTCCCCCTATGGAGCGAGCAAGCTCGTGGGAGAAGCTTATTGTTCGGCTTATTGCGGAGCCTTTGGATTGAGCACCGTGGCGCTGCGTTTTTCGAATGTCTACGGGCCGTACTCGTATCACAAGGGCAGCGTCGTGGCGCAGTTCTTCAGAAACTTGATGCGGAACGAACCCATCGTGATCTACGGCGATGGGGAGCAGACGCGGGATTTTCTTTATGTGTCCGATTTGGTAGACGCGATTCTACTGGCCGACAAAATTGAAACGCCCGGTGAATTCTTTCAGATCGCTTCGGGGCGCGAAACGTCGATTCGGAGCCTGATTGACACGATGAAGGCGATGCTACCTGATTCCAAATTCAATATTCGGTTCGAGCCGGCGCGGGCGGGAGAAATCCAACGCAATTACGCGAGCATTGAAAAAGCACACCGCATGCTTGGATTCGATCCGCAAACCCGACTTGACGAGGGATTAAGAAAGACCTGGCAGTGGTTCCTTTCGCACGATCGCGACACCGTCTCGCAATAGCCCTTCCAGAGTCTTGCACCAAGCAACGCACACTTGAGCGATCGCAACAGAAATAGAGGACGAATGAGCCAAAGTAAACCCACGGTCCAGGATGAGAGAGAGTTGTTAGATCCGAGAGTTGAAGCGAGCCACGGTTCCCATTCCGCGAGGCACTTCAAGACTTATTTTTTAATCCTACTGGTGGTGATATTCGGCCCGCTGGGGAATGTCCTTCTGAGCATCGGGATGAAAGCTGTGGGTCCGGTGGAGATTCATACCGCCGCGCAAGCGCTTTATAGCTTGTTTCAAATATTCCGCTCGATCGAAATCTGGCTGGGAATCGCATCCTTGATTACATTCATGGTGGCGTACATGCTCGTTTTGTCGTACGCCGACTACAGCTTCGTGCAGCCAGCTGCGGCTTTGGGTTGCGGAATCGTGGCGCTATTGGGGCATTTCTTGTTGCACGAAAGCGTGACGCCGATGCGATGGATCGGGATCGCTGTCATCTGCGTGGGAGTTTTAATTGTGGGTCAGACACCGCCGCGCACGACGGAGCGGACCTGATGCTGAGAGAGCTCGTACTTCTTTTTTTGATCGTAATTGCGGGAACGGGCGGCGAATTGTGCGTAACGCGTGCGATGAAGACTCTCGGTGAGGTGACGGACTTTCGACCAACATCTGTCGTGGTAGCTATCTTCCGGGCAATGGGCGTCGGATGGATGTGGCTTGGAGTGGCGTTGATGGCAGTGGCGTTTTTCGCTCTTCTGGCGATGCTTTCCGTCGAAAACGTGAGTTTCGTTGTGCCCGTGACCGCGTTGAATTACGTCGCTGGCGCTTTGGGAGCGAGATTGTTTCTCGGAGAGCACGTCTCGGCAAGACGGTGGACGGGAGTGCTGTTCGTGTGCGTCGGAGTTACATTTGTGTTTTTCAGCGGAAAATAAGACGCGAAGCAGAATGAAAAATGAGGGACGAACTTAGGCGTGCAACGGTTTTTTAAATCCGGCACATCGATGAGCCGGACAAAAACTGACTAGCGCTTTTTTCCCCTAGACGAAGGCCGCGCAGACGCCTTGCGGGCGCGTTCACCGAGAGAAGCGCGGGCTGTCATATTCATTTGAAGGCGGCGATCGTTGCGCGGCTCACGCCAGTTGACCTGAGGCAGCATCAGCGATGCGTCTACGCGGTCGCGGTACTTCACAGCGATGTTCACCAAAGAATCGAGGAGGGCGTCGGACAGGAGATGTGGCTGTAATCCGAGATCGATCAGCTTCGAGTGCTTCGCGTTGTAATAATGCTCTTCCGCTTCGACGCGCGGGTCAGGCAGGTGGTCAATTTCGACGTTCATACCCAGTTTGCGTCCGACCGTTTCGACCATTTGCGCGAGCTCGAGAACCGAGAACTGCTCAGTGAACTGGTTGTAGACGCGGCACTCTCCGCGCGCAGCGGGGTTCTGGCAGGCGATCTCGATGCAGCGAACGGTGTCGCGAATGTCGAGGAAGCCGCGCATTTGTCCGCCTTTCCCGTAAACGGTGAGAGGCTGGCCGATAGCGGCTTGCACGCAGAATCGGTTCAGGACGGTGCCAAAGACATCGTCATAATCGAAGCGATTGATAAGAGCTTCGTCGAGCGCGGTTTCATCGGTCATCGTGCCGTAGACCACGCCTTGGTTCAAATCGGTGGCACGGATACCCCAGATTTTGCAGGCGAAGATAATGTTGTGGCTGTCGTGAACTTTCGAGAGGTGGTAGAAGGAGCCCGGCTGCTTGGGGTAAGGCAGGACGTCCTTGCGGCCGTTGTGCTCGATCGTGATGTAGCCTTCTTCGATGTCGATGTTCGGAGTTCCGTATTCACCCATCGTGCCGAGTTTGATGAGGTGGCAATCGGGTTGGAGCTCGCGGATTGCGAAGAGGACGTTCAAAGTTCCGAGGACGTTATTTACCTGGGTAAAGACGGCGTGCTTGCGATCGATCATCGAGTACGGCGCGGAACGCTGCTCGGCGAAATGGACAACGGCATCGGGCTTGAACTGCTTGATCATCGAAGAGAGGAAATCGAAATCGGCAACGTCGCCGACGAAGAGCTCGACTATCTTTCCGGAACGGATTTGCCAGACGCGGAGGCGCTCAGCGAGCGGGCGGATCGGAGTGAGAGTTTGCACGCCTAATTCATCGTCCCACTGGCGGCGGAGAAAATTATCGATGATCGCGACTTCGTGGCCCTTTTGCGAGAGATGCAGGGCCGTGGCCCAGCCGCAATAACCGTCCCCACCTAGCACTGCAATTTTCATGTGTTCCCCCGACCGGCAGTACGCGCTGCTGATGACGCTCAGAATCAGAAGGGTTGCGGTGGAATCGAGCGCGCTTGCTTCGGTTCATGAATATAGCATGGGCCTTACGGGGTGGGTCGCGAATGTGCTGTTCTGGCGACTACTTGCCTATGCTTCGACAATAGGGATGAATTTTTCGACAAACGTATAGGCGTCCGAAAAGGAGTTGTACAACGGGACCGGGGCGACGCGAAGAATGTCCGGTTCACGCCAGTCGCAGATCACGCCTTCGTCTTTGAGCGCGTCACACACGGCGCGACTCTTGTGATGAAGCCGCAGGGAAAGTTGCGCGCCGCGTTGCGCGGAATCGCGCGGAGTGATGATGGAGTAGTTGCGGGAGGGATGCTGCTGCAGTAAAAATTCGAGATACCCTGTGAGTGTGACGCTTTTCTCGCGCAGAGCATTCATCCCTACTTCGTCGAATATTTCCATAGACGCGCGCAAAGCGGCCATTGCGAGAACGGAAGGATTGCCCAACTGCCATCCCTCCGCGCCGGGAATCGCGTGAAAGTCGGGGCCCATCTGGAAGCGGGTGGGCTTATCTTGTCCCCACCAGCCGGCGAACCGAGGCAAATTAAAATCGCGCACGTGGCGTTCGTGGACAAAGCAGCCGCCGATGCAGCCGGGGCCACCGTTCACGTACTTGTAGGTACACCAGATTGCGAAGTCGCAATTGGAGTCGTGGAGCGCCAGGGGTACGTTTCCCGCTCCGTGGGCCATATCCCAGCCGACTACGCAGCCTTTCGCACTTGCGGCGGCGGTGATGCGCGCATAATCAAAAAGCTGGCCGCTGTGGTAGTTCACACCCGCGAGCATGAAGAGGGCGATCTTGTTGCCTTCTTTGTCGATCAAGGCTTCGATGTCTTCCGTGCGGATCGCGGTTTCGCCCTGACGAGGGGTGAGTTCGATGAGCGAGTTCGCCGGATCGTAACCATGAAATTGAATCTGGGATTTGACGGCATACTGGTCTGAAGGAAACGCATTCGACTCGATTACGATTTTGTTCCGCTCACGCGTGGGACGGTAGAACGAAACCATCATGCAGTGGAGATTTACGGTGAGCGTATTCATCACGACCACTTCGGATGGCAGCGCACCAACAAGGCGGGCTGTTGGTTCCGTGAGCAGTTCGATATAGGGGACCCACGGCTGCGGACCGTGAAAGTGGCCCTCGACAGCGATTTCTTCCCAGAGCTGCAATTCGCGCTCGACATAGGCGCGCACGGATTTTGGCTGCAGGCCGAGCGAATGGCCCGTGAGGTAGGTCCACTCGGCGCCATCCGGTCCGCGGGGGATATGGAATCGGTTTCGATAGGCAGCGAGCGGGTCGCGGCCATCCATCATTTGCGCAAAATCTCTCGCCGCTTTGAAACCATTGGATTCCATTCACCGTCTCCCGTGGAGGCGAAACGATACCACAGGAGACGGACGAAACCATCCGCATCGGAAGCGGTGACGATGAAAAGAATCCGCCGACGTTTACTTAACGCTGGTAGTGCTAGTTGGCAGATTCACGTACTTGCAGACATCCTTCACCGCGTTGCTCAGCATACGAGTCGTGGTGCTGTAGACCGCGACTCCGCCATGCTGATACACGGTGAACTTGTAATTGCCCGACCAGCCGCCCGCTTCGAGCATGAAGTCAGATTTCTTCGGGTCGAGCGTAATCGAGACGTTCGGACATTTTTCAACGATATGCTTCATCAAATCGGCACTCGAAATGGTGGATGCAGGCGACAGCAACAGCTTGATTGGCTTGGGTTCCGCGTTTGCGGCGCCAGCAACCACAAAAAAGAGCAACATCGAAGTAAAAAGTATAATTTTCTTCACAGGATTGCCTCCCCTCTATTAATGTTACAAAACTTCTCATCATTGGGACGGGCTTTTTCATCAAGAGGTTGCATCACCATCAACAGAGCAAACACCCGCGCCGCGCCGAAGTTGCGAAGCAGGGAGCGCGACGGCTGTTGATGGAGTGTCGCGGGGTTCAGGGGAGCTTGGCGATCAACTGCTGGCCGGAGGGCAGTTGCGATTTGTCCCAGCCTCCGCCAAGCGCCTCAATCAGCTGCACGCTGGAAGTAATCTGCTGGTTTCGCAGGCTGACCGCGGTTTCTTTGGCCGACAGCAAACTCGTTTCAGCCGTGATCACGTTGAGATAGGGATCGATTCCCAATTTGTAGCGGTCCGTCGCGACTGTCAAGCTTCTCTCCGCGGACTTGATAGCCGCATCCTGCTGCTGAATCTCTTGAGAGAGAATGCGAAGAGCGGCCAGGTTGTCCTCGATTTGCTGAAAGCCAGTCAGGACCGCCTGGCGATAGTTCGCGACCGTCTGATTGTAAGCTCCCTGGAATTGCTGAACGGTCGCGCGGCGTAGTCCGGCGTCGAAAAGCGTTTCTGCGAGCGCCGGGCCTACGGACCAGAACCGGCTCGGCCAGGTGAACCAACTCGCAGCGGAGGAACTTTGAAGGCCAACCGCGGCGCTGAGAGTAACCGTGGGATAGTAGGCGGCTGTGGCGATGCCAATCTGCGCGTTGGCTTGCGCCATCAGGCGCTCGCTCGCCGCGATGTCCGGGCGGCGTTCCAAGAGCTGGGAGGGAAGGCCCAAGGGGATTGCGGGAGGTTTGGCCGTCAACGGCTCTACGGGAATTGAAAACTCGGAGGCCGGCTTTCCGACGAGGACGGCGATCGCGTGCTCGAACTGGGCTCGCGCAATACCGACACCGGTTGCCTGCGCTCGCGTGGTTTCAAGCAGCGTTTCGGCCTGTGCGACGGCTTCATCGGAGTCGATGCCGGTTTCGTAGAGAGCCTGCGTTAGTTTCAGCGACTCCTGGTAAGCGAGGACGGTGGAATCAAGCAATTGCTGCAGCGCGTCCTGGGTGCGAAGCGAAAAATAGTCGACTGCAACTTCCGACTGAACAGTCAGTCGCACGTTTTCGAGATCGGCCGCGCTTGCCTGCGCGCCGTAGACCTGCGACCGCACGGTGTTGCGGATGCGGCCGAACAGATCCGGTTGCCAGGTGGCGTCAAACGGCAGCGTGTACTCTGTGAATGAGAGGCTACTGGACGATCCGGAACCACCGCCCCCTGAGCCCGTCGTAGTAGTTCTCAGGGACGCAGACTGCCGGTTCTGCATGATGGAAGGCCCCGTGGTTAATGTTGGAAAATATTGAGAGCGGGCTTCTTTGACGAGGGCGCGAGCAGAAAAGAAGCTAGCGGCGGCGGCGGCAATGTTTTGGTTCGAAACGTTGACTTGATCCTCGAGTGCGTTCAACTGCGGATCATTGAATATTTCCCACCACTTTCCACGAAGCGCGTCATCTTTGGGTTGTGCGACTTTCCAGCCGTCCGTAACGGCGTAGTTCGCCGGTGTCAGTTCTTTGTAGGCAGCCGGCGTCGGCGCGGAGGGAGTGTGATATTTCGGACCGACGGTGCAGCCGCCGAGCAAAGCGATACCGGCCATGATTGCAATGCAAAACAGCTGCAGGTTTGCCGCCGCCCTTGGGCCGTTGTATACGAGTTTTTGGCGCTTGTCAGTTTGACCCATAGAATTGGTTTGCGGGCAATTCATCCGGCTATCTCCTGGGGAGTTGCCCCTGCCGGTCCCTTCTGCCTGCGCGCATCCCACCAGAGACGCAAGCGATCCATATAGAGGTAGACGACAGGGGTCGTATAGAGCGTGAGCATCTGGCTAAATATCAATCCTCCGACGATTGCGATGCCGAGCGGGCGCCTGAGTTCCGAGCCAACGCCCCTGCCGAGGGCGAGAGGCAGGGCACCGAGCAGCGCGGCCATGGTCGTCATTAGAATGGGCCGGAAACGGAGGAGGCAAGCTTGAAAGATTGCGTCCTGAGAGCTTTTGCCTTCGTTGCGTTCCGCAGCGAGCGCGAAATCGATCATCAGAATGGCGTTCTTCTTCACGATCCCGATGAGCAAAATGATTCCGATGAGGGCGATGACGCTGAGATCCAGTCCGAATAGCATAAGCGCGAGCACCGCGCCCACTCCCGCGGACGGTATCGTGGAGATAATCGTAATCGGGTGGATGAAGCTCTCATACAAAATTCCCAGCACGATGTAGACGGCGAGGAGCGCGGTGATGATCAACATCGGCTCGGTGGAAAGAGAGGATTGAAACGCCTGCAGCGTTCCCGAAAACATGCCGCGAATCGTCTGAGGCATCCCAATCCGCTGCTCCATTTGATTGATCGTCGCCGCCGCGTCACTGAGAGCAACGCCCGAGGCAAGGTTGAAGGAGATTGTTACCGAGGGAAACTGGCTTTGATGATTCACCGAGAGCGGCGCAGTGGTGGGCGCGAAGTGGGCGATGGCGCTCAGCGGAACTTCGCCACCGGCAGCTGGATGAACGTAGACGTTGTTCAAGCCGAGCGGGCTTTGCCAAAACTGGGGCGCCGCTTCCATCACAACGTGATACTGGTTGAGCGAGGTGTACATCGTCGAAACCTGCGCCTGTCCGAAAGATTGATAGAGGGTGTTGTCAATCATCTGAGGCGTGATTCCCAGGCGCGCGGCGGTGGCGCGATCGTAGACGAGCGACGCCTGAAGGCCGCTGTTTTGCTGGTCTGTGTTGACATCGGTGAAGCCCGGTAGCTTCCTCATTTGCTGAAGGAGCTGGGGCCCCCAGTTGACCAGGTCAGTCAGATTGTCGCTTTGAATCGTGTACTGATACTGGGCGTTACTCTGGCGGCCGCCGATGCGCAGGTCCTGGCCGGCCTGTAAGAAGACTGTTGCGCCGGGAACAGAAGTGAGTTTGGGCCGAAGGCGATTGATGACTTCGCTCGAACTGACTTTTCGTTCGTCCAGCGGCTTGAGCCCCAAGTAGATGAATCCGCCATTCGTGGCGCCACCGCCGCCCGTAAAGGCCATCACGTTGGCCACCGCGGGATCACTCTTAATCATGTCAACGAAAGTCTTAACGTCCTGCTGCATGGCCTGAAACGAAATATCCTGCGCGCCCTGCAGCCCGCCAAAAACGGTGCCGTTGTCCTGCAGCGGAAAGAAGCCTTTCGGGACGATGATCAGCAAGTAGACGTTAACGCCGATCGTGATCAGCAGAACGATTAGTGTGAATGCGGGATGGCGCAGTACGACTGTCAGGGTGCGTTCGTAGGTGCGCACCATCCACGTGAAAAACTTCTCGCTCGTCCGGTACAACCAGCCATGCCCTTCGGGATCAACGTGTTTCAACAGCCGGGAGCACATCATCGGGGTCGTCGTCAGCGAGATACCGAGCGAGACGATGATCGCAACTGAGAGGGTGACTGCAAACTCGCGAAACAAGCGTCCGACGATTCCGCCCATCAACAAGATCGGGATGAACACGGCTACGAGCGAGAGACTGATCGACAGCACCGTGAACCCAATCTCCCTGGCGCCGTGCAAGGCGGCCTGCTCGGGGCTCATTCCCTGCTCGAGATATCGGGTGATGTTTTCGATCACGACGATGGCGTCGTCAACGACGAATCCGGTGGAGATTGTGAGGGCCATGAGCGAGAGATTGTCGAGGCTGTAATTGCAGAGGTACATCACGCCAAAAGTGCCGATCAACGAAACCGGAACGGCGACGCTTGGAATCAAGGTGGCGCGGACACTGCGCAGGAAGAAAAACACGACGAGAATTACGAGACCGACGGAAAGGGCAAGGGTGCGTTCGACGTCTTTGACCGACGCCCGGATAGTCGTCGTGCGGTCGAGAACCACGGTGAGGTTGATCGCGGAGGGAATTGAAGCTTTCAGGGACGGAAGTTCCGAATAGATGCGGTCGACGGTATCGATTATGTTCGCCCCCGGCTGCCGAAAAATGATCACGAGCACGCTGGGTTTCCCATTCACATATCCGGCTGCGCGAATGTTTTCGACGGAATCGTGGACGTCCGCGACGTCAGAGAGCTTGATGGCAGCGCCCTTGTGGTAGCCAACGATGAGTGGCTTGTAGAACTCGGCTTTCAACAACTGATCGTTCGTCGTGATATCGGCGGTGGTGAGACCGTCGGAGATCTGACCTTTGGGAAGGTTTGCATTCTGCGCGCTCAACATTTTTTGAACGTCTTGAACGCCGAGGCCATACCCGTTCAATTGCACCGGATTCAATTCCACACGAACGGAAGGCAGAGAACTTCCGCCTACGGTCACTTGTCCCACACCCTGAATCTGCGAGAGCTTCTGAGACATGATCGTGGACGCGGCATCGTACATGCCGCCCCGGTCATACACGTCCGATGTAAGGGCGACGATCATGATGGGAGCATCGGCGGGATTGACTTTTCGATAGGTCGGGTTACTTGGCAAATTGGAGGGTAGATAACTACGCGCGGCGTTGATCGCCGCCTGGACGTCTCGGGCGGCCCCGTTGATATCGCGATTGAGGTCGAACTGCAGTGTGATGTTCGTTGTGCCGAGAAAGCTCGACGAAGTCATTTCCGTGATCCCGGCAATGCGGCCAAACTGGCGCTCAAGCGGAGTGGCGACGGAGGAGGCCATGATTTCCGGGCTGGCTCCGGGCAAGGATGCGCCCACGGAGATGGTTGGAAAATCGATCTGCGGAAGTGGCGACACTGGGAGGAAATTGAATGCAACCGTGCCGGCCAGTGCAACAGCTACCGTCAATAGCGTGGTAGCGACGGGCCGGCGGATGAATGGCGAGGACAGGCTCATGCTTGTTCTGCCGGAATGCGACCTCCGCTCATCGCGCTTTTGCGCGATCCCGAAAACCTCTTAGCGAGACGATCGAAGAAGATGTAAATCACCGGCGTCGTGTAGAGCGTCAGTACCTGGCTGAAGATGAGTCCGCCGACCATCGCAATGCCGAGGGGCCGGCGCAATTCCGCTCCGATTCCAGTGCCGAGAGCGAGCGGCAGACCGGCGAGCAGGGCAGCCATTGTGGTCATCATGATGGGACGAAAACGGAGCAGACATGCCTGATAGATCGCGTCCGTGGAGCTCTTCCCTTCCTTGCGTTCCGCTTCGAGCGCGAAGTCGATCATCATGATGCCGTTTTTCTTGACGATGCCGATCAGCAGGATGATTCCAATCAAGGCGACGACGCTCAGTTCCTGGCCTGTGATCATCAGCGCGAGAATGGCTCCCACGCCGGCGGACGGCAGGGTGGACAAAATCGTGATCGGATGGATGTAACTCTCATAGAGAACACCGAGCACGATGTAAACAGTGATCAGCGCGGCGAGAATCAGGAGCGGCTCGTTGGACAAAGAGGCTTGGAACGACGCGGCCGTGCCCTGGAAGGCGGCTTGGACGCTGAGCGGCATTTTGATTTCTTTCTGTGCCTCGTCGATGGCTTTGGTGGCGTCACCCAGCGAAGCGTCCGGCGCAAGATTAAAGGAGATCGTGACCACCGGAAACTGTCCCTGGTGGTTAATGGCGAGCGGCGCGCTGCGCGACTCGAAGTGAGTGAATGCACTGAGAGGAACTGCCGCGCCATTTAGCGCAGTTACGGCCGCTGGATTGGCGGAACCGGTTGTGGCATTCGAGTTCGGGCCTGAAGGGCCGGCTGTGCTGCCGGAACCACCGCCCGATGCGGTGGCGGTGACGACTCCGCCGGAAGATGAGGAAGACGTGGAGGAACCCACAGGTGTCGAAGAACCGGACGAGTTCTGCGTGGCTGCAGAGCGAACGTAGATGTCCTGCAATTTGGCGGGATTCCTCTGGAAGTCCGGCATGGTTTCCAGCACCACGTGATATTGGTTGAGCTGCGTGTAAAGAGTAGATACCTGGCGCTGGCCGAAAGCGTCGTAAAGCGTCTCGTCAATCGTTTGCGGCGAGATTCCGAGCCGAGAGGCCGTTTGGCGGTCGATGACGAGCGACGCAGCAAGACCGGAAGTCTGTTGGTCGGTGGCGACATCCCGGAGTTGGGGCAAGGCTTGCAATTTCTTGACAAGCCTCGCTGTCCACCGGCTCAGTTCGGCAGCGTCGGGGTCTTCGAGCGTATATTGGAATTGCGTGCGGCTGACGCGATCCTCGACGGTTAAATCCTGCACAGGCTGCATGTAGAGAGTAATGCCGCCCACTTTTTCGAGTTCTGGTTGGAGCCTGCGGATTACGTTTGAAGCGTTGATTTTTCGTTCTTCAAGAGGCTTGAGGTTGATTTGAATGCGACCGCTGTTGAGCGTGGTGTTCGTGCCGTCAACGCCAATGAAAGAAGAGACGCTCTGGACGGCGGGATCTTTGAGGATGATGCGAACCAGCTCCTGCTGCCGTTCAGACATCGCGTCAAAAGAGATTGATTGCGGCGCTTGGGAAATGCCTTGAATGATTCCCGTATCCTGGACAGGGAAAAACCCCTTGGGGATCAGGATGTAGAGCCAGATTGTGAGAACGAGAGTGGCTGCTGCGACGAGCAACGTTGCGGTTTGGTGTTGAAGGACCCACTGAAGAGTCTCGCCGTAATAGTCGATGACGCGCTGGAAAGCACGCTCGGACGCCGCATAAAACCGCCCACGCTGCGCCTCCGTCTTGTGGCGCAGCAACTTCGCGCACATCATCGGTGTGAGAGTGAGCGAGACAACAGCAGATACCAGAATCGTCACGCTCAGCGTGATTGCGAATTCTCGGAAGAGCCTGCCGACAATATCTCCCATGAATAGAAGAGGAATCAAGACGGCGATCAAAGATATCGTCAACGACACGATCGTAAAGCCGATTTGTTCGGAACCCTTCAGAGCGGCTTCCAGCGGAGTGTCGCCTTCCTCAATGAAGCGGACAATGTTCTCAATCATCACAATCGCATCGTCTACGACGAAACCCGTCGAGATCGTCAGCGCCATGAGAGTGAGGTTGTTGAGGCTGTAACCTGCGATATACATCACGCCGAAGGTACCGACGAGCGACAGCGGGACCGCGATGCTGGGAATAATCGTTGCGGAGAGGCTTCGCAAGAAAAGGAAGATCACCATAACGACGAGCGCGACGGTGAGCATCAGCTCAAACTCGACGTCCTGCACGGAAGCGCGAATCGTGATTGTGCGATCCGTGAGGACCGAAACTTTCACGGATGCCGGCAGTGTCTGCTGCAGAAGGGGCATCAGCTTCGTAATACGGTCAACGACTTGAATGATATTCGCGCCCGGCTGCCGCTGAATGTTGACGATAACCGCCGGAATGTCGTTCATCCAGGCAGCCTGCTTCACGTTCTCGGCGCTATCGATGATGTTGGCGACATCGGATAAAAATACCGGCGCCCCGTTGCGGTAGGCGACCACAACGGGTTTGAACTCCTTGCTCGACAGGAGCTGGTCGTTGGCTTGAATCTGATAGTCCTGGCGGGGGCCGTCGAAATTCCCTTTCGCGAGGTCGATACTCGTCTGTTGAATAGCGGTGCGAACGTCTTCGAGATTAATTCCGTAGTGCGAGAGCGCGGTCGGATTCACCTGAATGCGAACGGCGGGCTTCTGACCGCCGCTAATGCTCACGAGTCCCACACCCGGAAGCTGGGAGATTTTTTGCACCAACCGCGTATCGGCTAGATCCTCCACTTGAGAAAGCGGAATCGTGTCCGATGTGAGAGCAAGAGTAAGGATCGGAGCGTCCGCAGGATTTGTTTTGCTGTAGAGCGGCGGAGTGGGAAGGTCGGAAGGCAAGTACGTCTGCGCAGAATTGATGGCCTGCTGGACCTCTTGTTCGGCAACGTCGATGCTAAGGTCAAGCGAAAACTGCAGCACGATCACCGAGCTGCCGTCCGAGCTCGTCGACGTCATCTGGTTCAGGCCTGGGACTTGCCCAAACTGCCGTTCGAGCGGGGCGGTGACGGCGGACGCCACCACGTCGGGACTCGCGCCGGGATAAAACGTGAGTATCTGAATCGTGGGGTAGTCGACCTCGGGTAGGGCGGAAACCGGCAACTGCAGAAACGCCACAAACCCTGCCAGCAAAATCGCAGCCATCAGCAACGAGGTTGCGACCGGCCTTAGAATGAACGGGCGAGACGGATTCACGGAGTTTCCCCGGTACCCTCGTTTGAATTTGCATTGGCGTTTCCATTCGCCGCGGGTTTGCGAATCGTTACGGGAAGCCCGTCTTGCAATTTGTCGAAGCCATTCACGGCAATCACGTCGCCGGGATTGATTCCTTCGATAGCGGTGATGTTCCCATCCGTTGTGCCCACTTTGACCGTTCGAAGCGTGGCTTTCTGATCCGTGATCAGGTAGACGAACGGGCCCTGCGCATTTCGTTGAATGCCTGCGGTGGGCACGAGCGTAACGTCACGCTGCGTTTCGACCAGGAGCCGCGCATTCACAAATTGATTGGGGAACAGCGCTCCGTCACTGTTGGGAAATATGGCTCTCAGCTTGACGGTGCCTGTGGTGGTGTCAATCTGATTGTCGAGCGTGAGAAGGGTTCCCTGGGCAATTTTCTTTTCTTGCGCGCGGTCCAGTGCATCCACGGTCAACTTGTTTCCGTGGCGCAATTGAAGCTGAATTTGGGAGAGGTAGTCTTCCGCCACGCTGAAAATCACGGTGATCGGAGTGAGCTGAGTAACAACAACCAAGGGCGTCGTACCGTTCGCCTGTACCATATTCCCGGGATCGATTAGCCGGAGGCCCACGCGCCCGTCGATTGGCGAAGTGATGCGGGTGTAGACAAGATTTACCTGGGCGTTGGCGACTTGACCCTGATCATTCTTAACCGTGCCCTCGTCCTGCTTTACGGCTTGTGTCTGATCATCGAGCTGCTGCTTCGCAATCGCATTTCTACTGAATGCAGCTTGATAGCGCTCGAGATCGATTCGAGCTTCGGCCAGGACCGCCTCATCGTGTTCCAGCTGCCCTTCCACCTGCGTGAGGGCCGCCTGAAACGGTCTCGGGTCGATCTCCAGCAGCGGATCGCCTTTGCGAACCATCTGGCCTTCGCGGTAGAACACGTTCATCACCTGGCCCTGCACCCGGCTCGTAACGTTTACCGTGTAGACGGGCGTTACCGCCCCAAGAGCCTCAACGTAAACGCCGATGTCGCCTTTGCGAGCGGTCGCGGCCACGATGGGCACGGCGCGGGGTTGCTGAGACGCTTTCGCCTTCGCCGCGGCTTCGGCCGCCGCCTGCCGATGCCGGTAATAAATTAGGGCGCCGCCAACTATGAGAACTCCGATTAGGAGCCAGACCCACCAGTGGCTCTTGGGTTCGCCGCTTCGATCGGAATAGCGATGCTCAGGCGAGCTGGAACTGGGCGGATTGGGTACCGCAGTTGTGGTTGTATTGGTGTCCATTAAAGGTCATTTCAGCATATCGACACCGATCCGGCAATCAGGACGGGATTGGGGGAACATCTCCTGAAGCTCGGATCGGGCGGCCCACCGAGAACCCCGGCGGCGCCGATGCAGAATGTTGCTCCCCCTTCGCGCGGTTAATTTGTGCTAAGTGTTTGACGAAGCGGCGCCAGGTTCGGTTACGCCGCATTGGGGACAAAACGAGTTCTAAAACACGCGGAGTCATTAAAAAGGGCGACGTCTTTGGACAAATTCCCCGAACGAAACGGCTCATTTTCCGCTGATGCGGTCGACAAACAGTCGAATGAATCGAGCCGAATCGACGCCAACGGCTACATGCACGTTGGGCTGAACCGCATCGACGCCAACGGTTTCGAGCCGGTCGCCCCTGGGAACGACCCGGTCAATGGCATTTCCGCGATTGCCCACCGTCTCGCCACGCGTGAATTTGCCATCCGTTTCGATATCGACGCGCATGTCCTGCGTCTTCAGAAATGAGGCGTCAATCACAGCGCCGACTGCGAGCGCGTCGTGCACCGCGCCGCCACCGAAGCCCGTGTCTTGATAGGTCCCGATTTGAAAGCGAGCAACAGCGGCCGCGAACTTCGACTCCGGCCCTGGTTTGCTTTGGAGTCGCGCCACATCGGCGTTGGTGATGAGCGTGCGCTCCGTCACATCTAATCCCACCATCGTGATCGGCCAGCCCGCATTGAAAACAATGGACGCTGCCTCAGGATCGCTGTGAATATTGAACTCGCTTGCCGCATTCACATTGCCTCCCGTAATCGATCCGCCCATCAGGACTAAATTCTTAACAAGCGGAACAATGGATGGATCCTTCGAGACGGCCAGCGCAATGTTTGTCAGCGGACCGATCGGGACTATCGTGATTTCGTGCGGGTAGCGGTGGACCAGTTCGACAATCAGGTCTGGCCCAAATTTCTCAGCGGCTTGACAGTTGGATGGAGGCAATTCAGCGCCGCCCAGCCCGTTGCGCCCATTCCAAAATTCTTCCGTGTTGAGCTTCTGGAAGAGAGGATGGACCGCGCCGCGAGCAACAGGGATGTCGCACCTGGTTGCCAGGCTCATCACTTTGAGGGCGTTTTCGAGTCCGACGTCTGCTGTAACGTTTCCAGCTACGATCGTGATGGCCTGAACATTTAGCTCAGGCGAGTTAAGAGCCAAAAGCATGGCCAGCGCGTCGTCGGTGCCTGGATCCGTGTCGATGATGATTTTTTTCACGTCTCTCTGCGTCTGACACTGACCCGAAGGAACAACGACCGCGAGGAGCATCAGGATCGCCGAAACCGCAATCCAATTCGAGATTTTCATGATGCGAACGACCGCCCGGCCTAACCTCATGGGTCCCCCTTGCTGGCAATGCGAAAAAAACAAAGATGCAAGTGCGCGCGAATGCTAACACAGCACACGCGTCGAACCTCGTCGCTGCACGCCTGCTGAATCCTTCGCCTCGAGAATCAGACGATAATCGAACGCAACTGCCATGAAATAGGAATCCGGGCTCCGGGAATCGACGCCGCCCAATCCGTTCCATGTTTTTGTGCTAGCATCCTCCGCCTTGAGGCTGCGACACTGCGCCTGAAAGTTCGCTGCACCGATCGGAAGGAGGCCTTATGCCTATCGATACAAACTCCAACATCGCCGATATCGTACGAGAATACTCGCGCCCTGATGTCCATATCGGCGCAGGAGAGGACGAGTCTCCCTGGGTCCCGTTCATCGAAAACGTTTACATTCGCCATCTGGCGTTCGACGTCCGAGGAAGCGCCTTTGCGAATATTCTCTGGGTTAAAAAGGGAGGAAAGCTTGGCCGCCACCGTCACCGCGGCCCGGTGTTCGCGTGCACGCTGGAAGGAAGCTGGCGCTACCTGGAATACGACTGGGTGGCGCGGCCCGGCAGCTACGTCCACGAAAGTCCCGGCGCAATTCACACGTTGGTGTCAGACGATCCGAACGGTATGAAGACGTTCTTCTGGCTGAATGCGTCGCTAGAATTCTATGACGACAACGACACCCTGACCGAGACGCTCGACGTCTTCTGGTTTATCAATCACTACGTGAGCTACTGCCGTGAACATGGACTCAAACTCAACAAGAAACTCTGGGTCTAACCAGCAGCCGCAGGGCTGCGCCGCGCCAGTTCGTTTTCGATGATTCGCCGGGCTTGGACTCCCCCGGCGTCGATTTTCAAGTTCAAGAGCCGGCGATCCGGGAAGCGCAGAATATTTTCCTGCTGCGCGTCGAGAATATCGAGATCCTCTGAAAACACGGAAGCTTGTGCGTCGCGGATCCGGAACGTTAGACCGCGATCGTCGGTCTGAAAGTCCCGGACCATACCCCAGTGATACCACGTCGAGGTTTCAGTTTCGGGCGTCATTAGATTCACAACGATTCCCGTGATGCCTTTCGAACGATCTCCCTGGGGAGCGCCGGTACCAGCCAACGCGACACCTACATCAATCATCACATTCGAAGGCAGGGCGAATTGACAAATTTGCCAGCGGTCGCACTTTTCCCGCGATTTCAGGTTCGCAGCCCAGAAAGGCGGCGGATCGATGTTGTACATCCACCTGGTTACTGAGACAGAATGGTTGTCTGACGTGGTCTTGATCGGAGCTTCGACGATTTCATGCTGTCCGATGCTTGATGGATGAACATAGGTTTCGTGCGACAGATCCATCAAATTGTCGACAAGCAGTTGATAGTTGCATTTCATGTGATAGGTGCTTCCCTCAAAAACCCAGTTGGGGTCCGAGCACCAATGCAAGTCTGGGATATTTCTCTCATCGGCCAGGTCCGGATTTCCAATCCACACCCAGACGAAACGGTGGCGTTCCGCAACTGGATAGATTCGAACGCAGGCGTTCTTATGAATTCCCTCCTGTCCTGGCATCCAGACGCATTGGCCCCGCTCGTCGAATTCGAGGCCATGGTACTTGCAGACGAGGTGGTCCGCTTTTAGAGAGCCTTTTGACAAGGGCAATAAGCGGTGTGGACAACAATCTTCAAATGCGCAGAGAGCGCCACTGGTCTGGCGATAGAGCACTACGGGTTCGCCACAGATTGTGCGTCCGAAAGGAGCGCGCTTGATCTCGTGATCCCAGGCGGCGGCATACCAGAAATTGTTCAAGAACATCGGCTCAAACCCTCGTTCACCTTGTTTCACAATATGAATACATATTTCATATTGACTTGACTGAAATTCTCTAACTACAATGCCCCAGCGTCAAGCCAAACCTCTCTCAGAGCAGCCGGGGTTGACGATTCGTATGAAAACAGCTGAGGACAGGGACCAGCAGTGATCAGAGCGTCCCGACGCCGAGCAGTGCGGCGAAAAGAACATTCCGTTTCCGGGACCAGCAAATCGCTCCGGAAAGCGATCCGTATTCTGTTTCATATTGGCCAGAACGGACCTGAACTCGGAATCACGCAACTTGCATCGGCACTCAGCCTGAACAAAACCACCGTATACCGATTGCTCCATGCCATGGAGAGCTTCCATCTGATCGAAAAGAACGCGCAGACCGAGCGATACCGGCTAGGATTGAAACTCTATGACCTGGGTACCAAAGCAGTGGAATCGAGGACCCTGCAAAGCGAATCCCGCCGATTTCTGGTTGAGATGTCCCATCAAGCGAGCGAGGCAGTGAGTCTCGCTGTGCCCGGTGTGGGAGGAATCGTATGCCTCGACCGCGTTGATTCCGCCCGTTCGGTCATAACGGTGCGAACTCCGATTGGCTCACACTTCCCTGCTCACTGCACCGCGGTCGGGAAAGCAGTTCTCGCGTACCTTTCCGACGAGGAAATCGGCGCGATTTTTGCGGGACATGGGCTGGCTCGATTCACTCCGTCGACTCTGACGCGCTTTCCCGATTTGAAATCGCACCTCGCGCAAATTCGCCGGCGTGGATACTCGATTGATCAGCAGGAACTGGAACGAGGATTGAGCGGCGTCGCGGCTCCGGTCCTGTCGGAGGGCGGAAGGGTGATCGCCGCAGTCGGGATCGCCGGGCCGACACTTCGGTTCCGCGGAAAAGAATTGGCACAGAAAGTCGCCCTCGTGAAGGATACCGCCGCGAAGATCTCAGCGAGATTTCGCAGCGCTTCGCTCGGAATTGAGCCGGCTGATACCGCACACAATGTGCGCGGGTTTGATGAGAGCCGGCGCGATCTCCGACCGGTAACTGGAAAATCGTGAAAGCTGGAGGGAGAACCAACAACATGCCTACGCCTTATCGCGCTGACAACGTCGGAAGTTTCCTGCGGCCCGCCGAATTGCTGGAAGCGCGCCGAACGGAAGGGCCCGGCTCCCCTTCTCTCAAGGCGATCGAGGACCGGCACATCTTGCGTGTCCTTGCGAAGCAGAAGGAGCTTGGATTCGAAATCTTCACCGACGGAGAGTTGCGCCGCCGGAACTTCATGAGCGATTTCACCGATGCCGTCGAAGGATTCGACTTGGGCGATTCCGTGGCGCGCACCTGGAAAGCCGGGGAGGCGAAGGACGCTCACGCGAGCAGCGTGACCGGTATCGTGAAGTCGAAGCTTCGTGCGGTGCGGCCGCTCACTGGGCATGAACTCTCATTCCTGAAGGCGAATTGCAATGGCGCGATCAAGATGACGCTTCCCAGCGCCACGCAGTTTCCCGCCATTTCATTCAAGCGCGGAATCACCGACAAAGTGTACGCGGATCATTCCGCACTGCTCTGGGACATTGTTGAGATCATGAAGACGGAGCTAGCGCGCCTGGCTACGGAGGGCGTGACGTACATCCAGATTGATGCGCCGCGCTACAGCTACTATATGGATCCGAAGTGGCGCGAGTGGATTCGTGCAGAAATGAATTCCGACCCCGATACGTTGCTCGATGAAGCAATTCGTGCGGACAATGCTTGTTTTGCGGCCGCTCGACGGCCCGGCATCACCCTCGCGATTCATCTCTGCCGCGGCAACAATCGCAGCCACTGGTATGCCGAAGGCGGCTACGACGGGATCGCCGAGAAGCTGTTCACAACGATGAACGCGGACCGCTTTCTTCTCGAATACGACGACGAGCGCTCGGGAACGTTTGAGCCCCTTCGTTTTGTCCCGCGCACAAAGACTGTCGTGCTGGGGCTCGTCAGCTCGAAGCGCCCGCAACTTGAAAGCGGCGATGAACTGGTGCAAAGGATCGAGGAAGCCGGACGTCACTTCCCTCTCGAAAATCTCGCGCTTAGCCCGCAGTGCGGATTCGCATCGACGATGGAAGGAAACTTTCTAACTGAAGAGGAGCAGTGGGCGAAGCTTCGGCTTGTCGTGGAAACAGCGCGACGCGTTTGGAGTTAACGACTTCCACTCAACGTGACCAGCGGCATTGTGGATCATACATCGAAGAAAACCGTTTCCCCCGGGCCTTGAAGTACCACATTCCATTCGAGCACGCCCGCAGTTGTGCTATTTCTTGCGACTAATGTACCACGGCGCTCCGGCTCCACCAGATTCAGCACGAAATCCGCTGCATTCCCGGTCTCATCCGGAAAGTAAATTCGAGTGACGAGGCGCCGGAGCAAGCCGCGCGCGAACACCGAGATTGCCAAATGCGGGGCTTGCGTCTTTCCGTCCGGACCCGGTACTGGCCCCGGTTTGATCGTTGCAAATCGAAATTTTCCGTCATCGTCAGTCGGAATGCGGCCAAAACCCTGGAATCCTGATTCAACCGGCTTGTCCTGATTGTCGTCGGGGTGCGCGTATTTCCCGTGTGAATTGGCTTGCCAAATTTCGAGCAAGGCGTCCGGAACGGGCGTACCGTCGCCGTCTAACACGCGGCCTTCAATCGTCACGCGATGTCCGGAAACTCCTGGATCCGCAAGTCCGTCCCGATTCAGCCACGAGCAACCGATTCGGAAAAAGGGGCCGACGGTTTGAGAAGTTGTGCGCTGGAGGCTCATTTGCGTTCCATCGGCGTTGCTTCCCTGCCGCTGAGCACAATGTCAAACCGGTAACCGAGCGCCTGCACGGGAACCGTCGTCTCCCAATCGAATTGCGACACCAGGCGATTACGGGCTTTTTCGTCCGCTGTGCAATTGAAGATGGGGTCGTAAGCGAGCAATGGATCACCTGGGAAGTACATTTGCGTGACGAGGCGAGTGGCAAAAGCAGGGCCGAACAATGAAAAGTGAATGTGCGCCGGGCGCCACGCATTGTAATGATTGCCCCAAGGATATTCTCCGGGCCGGATGCTGATGAAGCGGTAGCGGCCCTCGGAATCCGTAATGGTGTGGCCGCAGCCGGTAAAATTGGGATCGAGCGGCGCATCGTGCTGATCACGCTTGTGCAAATAGCGTCCCGCCGCATTGGCCTGCCATATTTCCAAGAGCGTGTCACGCACGGGGCGTCCATTTTCATCCAGTACGCGGCCGCTCACGACGATACGTTCGCCTAGTGGCTCGCCCGAGTGCTGCTTCGTCAAATCGAACGCCTTCACGTCCACGATCTTCCGGTCGAATACGGGGCCCGTGACTTCGGAAAGCGTATGCGGCATGTAGACCAGCGGTTTCGATGGCGCACGCTTGATCGAGGAAACGTAAGGAGTATGAAGATGATTCGGTTGCGTGCCTGCAAAGGGCCGCCGATAGCCGGGCAAACTTGCCATTTGAAATTTTTCTCCTCGTTCCCGAGCGGCAGAAGCCTGCATGCCGCAGAGACTATTCTGTCACAGCAGCGCTACCGTGCGCCGCTGCCGTGCGCGCGTGAAGATCACGAAGCGCGTGTAATTCGCGCGCGGCGGGTACCGGTGTCGTTTCAAGTTTCGGCGCGATTTTCAACTGCCACGCGGTCGCATCCTTTATCTGTTCCACGTCAATCCCCGGGTGGATCGCTGTCAACACCAGTTCCCTCGTTTCCGGATCCGAACGCATTATTCCCAGATCCGTGATCACGGTGGTGGGCCCACGCCCGCGCGTTCCCGGCTTTCCGTTTCCGTGTCCGCTCGGGTAGTACCCGGACGAAGTCACGAAGTCTAGCTTCTCGACAAACGCGCGTTTGCTCTGCTTCAGGATGATAGCCACTTCTTTTGCGGCTGTCGCAATTTCCGGGGCGCCTCCGGCTCCCGGCAGACGAACGCGCGGATGGTCGTAAGAACCGATCACGGTCGTATTGATGTTCCCAAATTTGTCGATTTGAGCGGCGCCGAGAAAACCTACGTCGACGCGGCCTCCCTGCAGCCAATAGCGAAAAATCTCCGGTACCGAGACAACGGTGTCCGCAGTCTCTGCCAGCTCGCCGTCGCCGATCGAAAGCGGCAGCACATCCGGCTTCGCGCCGATCGTTCCCGACTCATAAATCAACACCAACTCGGGAGCGTGCGTGATCCTCGCGAGATTTGCCGCGGCGCTGGGCAGGCCGATGCCGACAAAGCAGACAGTTCCGTTCTTCAGCTTGCGAGCCGCAGCAACCGTCATGATCTCAACCTGCGAATAGGCGGCTTCAGGCATGTCCGACCTTCATTTCCGAGTCAACGCTGCGCCGGTACTCCGCAAAATCTTTCGTACCGAGGACGTGCCGATTCATCCAAACGAGAAATGATTCACGATCTCGCGAGATAATGTCCCAAGCCTTACAAAATGAATTGTCGCGTTTGTAGTAGCCGTGCGCGTAGGAAGGGTGCGCGCCGCCCGGCACCACGCTGATGCACGAAATCACCCACGCCGGCAGCACGCACGCGTTCACAGGCGCGTTCAGGTCATCGACAACCTCTTCAACGGTGACGATTACTTTCTTGGCTGCAAGGGCCGCTTCCTTCTGAATACCAACAATCCCAAAAATTGCGACGTTCCCTTTACGGTCAGCCTTCTGCGCGTGAATGATCGTGACATCGGGTTTGAGCGCGGGAGTTGCCGTCAATACCTCTCCGGTGAAAGGGCACGTAATCGGCCGAATTCGCTTATTGTATTTCGGCAAATCCGATCCAACATAACCGCGCATTACGGCAAACGGCAATCCTGAAGCGCCGGCCTGGTAACTCGCAGCCATGTCCGCGTGGCTGTGCTCCTCGATATCGAGAGGCTTCGGCCACCCATTTTCGATCGCGTCGCGAAACCGGTGCAACGACCCGACACCGGGATTGCCTCCCCAGGAAAACACGATCCGCGAGGCGCATCCCATTCCAATCATCTGATCGTAGATGATGTCCGGCGTCATCCGAATCAACGTCAAACCTTGACGCTGCTGCCGGACCAATTCATGCCCCGCCGCGAAAGGAATCAGATGCGTGAAACCTTCGAGCGCGACCGCGTCGCCATCGTGGACGAGTTCCTCGACGCTGTCCCGTAATGAAACAAAGTCAGCCAAGTTCTCACCCTGAAATATGTGAGGTGTTGAAGAATCGATCGGCAAGCATGCGGCGAATCTAGTCAACCGGTCTCCAGGTTGTCAAGGCCGATTATCGAAATAGCGTGCGCCTATCGCCCAATTCGTGTATCCTCCCCGCCTCGGAAGGCGATCGGGGCTCCCAGTGACTGACCTGAATTCTCAGAAGAACCCAGTCCCACAATCCGCGGCTGGCTCCCGCGTGAGCGCCGGAAGCGCTGCAATCGCCGCCATCACACCATCCGCAGACATCGATGTTTTTACGGGCGACCCTAATTTCATGACATCACTCGCGCGCGGGCTCGCCGTTATCCAGGCATTTTCGCAAAGACGCCACCACCTCACAATCTCGCAGGTTAGCACCAGCACGGGCCTATCGCGTGCGGCAGTCCGCCGCTGCCTTTACACGCTCGCGAAACTTGGCTTCGCAGGATCGGACGACAACCGGCACTTTTTTCTGCGGCCCAGGATTCTCGCGCTCGGCCATTCCTATATTTCTTCGATGCCGCTCGCGACCGCGGCTCAGCCGGTCCTCGAACACATCAGCCATCTTCTGCACGAATCATGCTCGATCGCCACTCTCGATGGCATCGATATCGTTTACATCGCGCGCGCCAACGTGACGCGCATCATGTCGATTGATCTCGGCGTGGGTAGCCGCCTACCCGCATTTTGCACTTCGATGGGACGCGCGATTCTGGCGAATTTGTCGCCGGAAGAAGTCGAGTCATATCTGGAGCGCGCACAATTCAAGCGATTCACGGAACGGACAATCACCAGCCCGGCCAAATTGATGCAAGCGCTTCGACAAGTGCGCCGGGAGGGCTACTCGATCATCGACCAGGAACTCGAACACGGTTTGCGATCCATGGCTGTGCCCATTCAAAATCCCGCAGGCAAAGTGGTGGCGGCGCTGAACATCGGAGCACACGCGCAACGCGTCTCCATCCAAGAAATGCAGACCAAGTTCCTCCCGCATTTGCGTGCTGCAGCGCAAGAGCTGTGCCTACTTCTAAAATGACGGGCTTAGTTTCTCGCCCGGCCGTGACGGGCGCGATGCCGCCTGCCCCAGGCAGACATCAGCACGAGGATCGGTTTCAGGCTCTGTCCGTGCCGAGTGAGCGAATATTCGACTCGAGGTGGCACTTGAGCGTATACCTTCCGGTGAATGATATCGTCGCGCTCGAGTTCTCGAAGTCGCTGCGTCAACATTTTCTTGGTCGTTCCCGGAAGCATCTTCTGCAACTGGCCAAAACGGAGCGTTCCATCCTGGAGATAAAACAAGATCAACGGTTTCCATTTACCGCCGATGATTTCCGTCGTGATTCGAACCGGGCAGTTGAAATCCTCCATCGAGGGCTCTCCTTGGATACCGGGTTACAGAAAGGTGCCTACTGGCGCAAAAGAGACTTTAGCCTAATATTTCCCGGCGGGCTACACGTAGCTGACGCGGATGGACGCAGCGCCTCAGGTCAAACCTGCAAGATTGCAGAGTCCGCATTCCGCGAGCGGGAGGATCGATCGTGACCAACAAGAGACCGGTCGTTTTGTATGGCGCCAGTGGATTTTCAGGCCGCCTCGTCGCTGAATTTCTTCGCGAGTACAACGTGCCCTTCACTGCGGCTGGCCGGAATCGCTCGAAGATCGAAGAGGTCTTGAGCCGCGTTCCAGGAATCGAGACGGCGGATTACGAAGTGGCCGAAACTGGAAACTCCACCGCTGAGCTCGTGAGTTTATTTTCCGGAGCCAAGGTGGTGTGCAATACCGTTGGCCCTTTTCTGTATCATGGTCCGCGCGTGGTTGACGCCAGTTTGCAGGCAGGCTGCCATTATCTCGATATCAGCGGCGAACAAGCCTGGATTCGCAACGTCGCGGACAATTGGGGCACGAAATTCGCGCAGCGCGGGTTGCTGGTTGCTCCCGCGACCGCATACATGTCCGCCACAAGCGATATCGCGGCGCATTTTTGCATCGAGGCCGGAGGGATCGACACACTTGAAATTCTTTCCATGTTCAAGGGCGTACCCACGTTCGGCTCAACCCAGACCATTTTTGCGGTGATTCAAACGGAAGCACTCTATCTGGAGCAGAACCGGTATAAAGCGTGGCCGCGAGCCACCGGCCACGAGGCTACCGTGCCGGGCTCGATCGAAACGCAACTCGTCTTGCCTTGGGGCGGATTTCCGAATCCGGTCTGGTTCAAGAACCATCCTCAGGTGGCAAATGTGCGGACTCTCGGCGGAATTTTCGACCGCACACTGATGACAAATGTGCTGGCGACGGAAAAATACTACGAAGAACAGATTCGCCCGCTGCCGAAAGCAGAGCAGGAGCAGAAACTTGCGGAGATGGCGAACTCGGTGCAAGCTGGCACACCTCCACGGGAAAACACGCGAGAGCACCGTACGATCGACTTTGTAACGGGACGCGGGACCACTGGATTTTCGCAATGCGCGATTTTTGGCGCTTGCGCCTACAGGCAAACGGGACTCATTCAAGCCTACGCAGCGCATCACCTGATACACGCGGAGCCGCGTAAGTTTGGCTTCGCCTCGCCCGCTGCCGCATTCGGACATCGCGAGCTCCTCCACGCCCTGGAAGGCTACGGGCTGGCGAAGGCGAAGATTTATTCGTAATCGACGTTTGCCGCAGAATATGCAGACGGCTGGCGCGGTCTTAAGGGAGAGCCAGATCGAATGCGGGCGATTGACTACTTCGATAAAGGCGCCGAAGCGTATGCGGATCGAACCGCCGTCATCGACGGCGATACGCGTTGCTCCTACCGCGAACTGAAGGAAGCAAGCGAGCGGATTGCCGACTCCATGTGGGCTGCGCACATTGAGCCCGAAGCGCCGGTAGCGATCTACGCGCCGAATGATGCGAGAGTTCTCTTTTGCATGCTGGGGCTTCTGCGGGCGGGCGGCGTTTGGGTGCCGATCAACTACAGGAACGCTTCGGCCGCCAACATCGAGTACATGAATTATGTCGAGACTTCCTGGCTCTTCTATCACAGCTCCTTCCGCCATTCTGTCCGTGAAATCAAGGAGCGAGTCCCGAGTTTGCGCCACTGCATTTGTCTCGATGCCGCGTGCGATGGTGATTCGTCGCTTGAGACGTTCATGAATCGAAGTTCGGCAGGCGACAGGAATGAGTTGGCGGACCCCTACGGAAATCCGGACGACCTGATGGGGCTCGTCCCTACCGGTGGCACTACGGGACCTGCAAAAGGCGTCATGGTGACGAATGGTTCATGGGGCACAATGGTTGAACTGGCTGGCCATTACTGGCGCTGCGAGGACATCGATCCGGTCTGTCTGAGCACCGCTCCACTTTCACACGCCGCCGGGACGGTGGCGTTTGCAATGTATCCACTAGGCGCGACTAACGTCGTTTTGCCGAAGTTCGATGCCCTTGAGGTTCTAAAAAGCATCGAACGCTTTCGAGTGACGCACATTTTCTTGCCGCCGACCGCTTTCTACGCGTTGCTCGCACATCCCGATCTCGGAAAGTATGATTACTCAAGCCTGCGCGTCTTTCTGCTCGCCGCCGCGCCCGTCTCTCCCGACAAACTCAAGAAAGGCATCGAAGTTTTCGGGCCCTGCATGTGCCAATGCTACGGACAGACCGAAGCGCCGATGCTTATGACTTGGCTTGATCAAAAGACTCTCGCCGCCGCGGCTGCAGGAAATCATCCCGAGCGATTGAAAAGCTGCGGGAGAGCCAGTGCCGCCGTTCGTCTGGCTGTGATGGATAACGACGGACGAATTCTACCTTCGAATCAGCCTGGAGAGATCGTCGCCCGCGGCTCGCTTGTCACGCGCGGCTATTACAAATTGCCGGAAGCGACGAAGGAAATTCGCACCTACGGCTGGCACCACACTGGCGATGTAGGTTATCGAGACGACTTCGGTTATTTCTATATCGTCGACAGAAAAAAGGACATGATCATCAGCGGTGGGTTCAACGTGTATTGCGCGGAAGTAGAGGCGGCGGTGATGGAGTTGTCACAAGTGCGCGAATGTGCGGTGATCGGCGTGCCGGATGAAAAGTGGGGCGAAGCGGTGAAGGCTATCGTGGTGGTCCGCGATGGCGAGGCTGTCACGGAAGAACACGTTATCGCGCACTGCAAAGCCAGGTTGGGAGGAGTAAAAGCGCCGAAGTCGGTGGAGTTTCGCGTGGAAATTCCGAAGACGGCAGCCGCGAAGACGGACAAGAAAGCGCTACGAAAACCCTACTGGTCGGATGCAGAGCGGAGTGTGAACTAGCAGAAATGGGTATCGCAGACTCGAAGCCGAGCTGGTAAAGAACACATTGGCGAGCGACGTATACATCATCGCGATCTTCAGCACGCCGGCGGGGCGCTTCCCGGAGAAGTCGCCGAAGAGCTTCGTTCGCGATGCGTGTCTTGGTGTTCTCAACGACGCGTCAATCGATGGCGCCGCAATCGGCCACATTTGGTTCAGCAACATGATGCTCGATTTTTGGGGCCAGCCGAACATCAAGGGGCAAGTTTGCCTGATGCCGTTGATCGAGGAAGGGGTTCTGCCCGCTGGCGTGCCAACCACCAATGTCGAAGCCGCGTGCGCGAGCGCCAGCGTTGCCTTTAACGGAGCGTGGAAGGATATTCTCTCCGGTGAATGCGATCTCTCGCTCGCAATCGGAGTTGAGAAGATGTACGCGCCCGATCGTCGTGCCGAATTTTTTGTTCGGCTCGAAAAGGGCACAGACTGGCTCGATCCCGAAAAGTGGCAGGAGCTGTACAGACAATCCGCGGCCAGCTGCGGCACAGAATTTGCACCGAGCCCTGACCGCTCGATCGCGATCGATATCTACGCCCTTTGGGCGAGGACGCACATGGCTCGTTACGGAACCACCGCCCGGCAGATCGCCTGCGCCGCTGCGAAGAACCACACGAACTCCGTCGGCAATCCTCGCGCGCAGTATCGGTTCCCGATGGACACCGATTCCGTACTTAAGGACCGAATGGTGCGCGACCCGCTCACCCGCGCGATGTGCGCGCCGATAGGGGACGCAGCGGCCGCCGCGTTGCTCTGCTCGGGTGAATATCTTCGCGGCCTTCCAGCAGAAACGCGCCGTCGCGCGGTTCGCGTTCGCGCTCACGCCATCTCCGGGGGCCGATTCAATGCTACCTGGGAGGACGAGCGGGCTCCGGTGCGCGCAGCACGCCGCGCGTATCAGGCGGCCAAACTCGAACCGGACGAGGTCGATGTTGTGGAGCTACACGACGCGACTTCGTTTGCGGAGATTCACCTGGTGGAAGATCTTGGCTTGTGCCCGCGCGGAGAGGGTGGCCCCTTCACTGCGTCAGGAGCCACAGCGCGCGGAGGACAGATTCCGGTGAATCCATCGGGAGGCCTCGTCTCACGAGGACACCCAATCGGAGCAACCGGCTTGATGATGTTGAATGAGCTGTGTATCCAGCTTCGCGGCGAGGGCGGCGATATTCAGATACCCAAAGCTCGAATCGGAATGGCTGAAAACGGCGGCGGGATTCTTGGCAATGATCTCGCTGCGTGCGCGGTAACGATTCTTGAAGCGACAAACTGATCTACCATTCGGGCGGTACACGGTTTCGGGAGGACATGTGGCAGCAAGGTGGTTGTGCATCGCGGTCGGCACTGTCGCTCTGGCGCTGCCGTTGAAGGTGTTCGCGCAGACCGGTCCTCGGCAGCGTGAACTCAACGACGCCGCGAGCAGCAAGGAGAACTGGATTCACTCGAATCACGATTACGCCGGCACGAGGTTCGTCGATGCAAAGCAGATTACCCCGGCGAACGTGGTGACCCTCCGTCCCGTATGCATGTACCAGACGAAGGAGCGCGTGCCCTCTCAGACCAATCCGCTCGTCTATAACGGCGTTCTGTATTTCACGACAACGCACTACACGATCGCGATCGACGCGGCGGATTGTCGGCTGCGCTGGGAACACTTATGGAAACCGCGTGCCAAAGAAATATTTCCGCCGAATCGTGGTGCTGCGATCAAAGACGGTAAAATCGTTCGAGGGACTTCCGACGGATATCTATTTGCGCTGAACTCTCAGACCGGCGAGCTCGTCTGGGCTCAGCAAATCGCCGATTCCAAGCAGGGATATTTTTTCAGCATGCCGCCGTTGATTTTCACGAATCTCGTTGTCATCGGAACTGCCGGCTCCGAATGGGCCGCAAAAGGCTGGGTTGGGGCGTTTCGTCTCTCCGATGGAGCTCCGGTTTGGAAATTCAATACGATTCCGGATCCCGGACAGCCCGGCTCGGAGACGTGGGGAAAAGATCCGCAGATTGCGGCGCACGGTGGCGGCAGCGTGTGGACGCCGCTCGCGTTCGATCTAGAGAGAGGCGAGGTGTATGTGCCTGTCGGGAACCCCGCTCCTGACTTTTACGACGAAGCACGGCCGGGCGCAAATTTGTACACGAGTTCGCTCGTCGTACTCGATGTTCTTACAGGAAAGATGAAATGGTATTTCCAGAGTGTGCCACACGATATTCACGACTGGGACTTGCCGCAAGTGAGCCCCACCTTTGCGACAACCGTGGACGGAAAGAAACACAACGTGATTGCCGCGTCCGGCAAAGACGGTTTGCTCAAGCTTCTCGACCGCGATTCGCACGAACTACTTTATTCGGTACCTTTCGTAACTCGTGAAAACGCAGATGTGCCGCTCGGCGACGCGGTTCGCGTCTGTCCCGGTCCGCTCGGCGGGGCAGAGTGGAGCGGGCCGGCGTACAATCCCCTCACCAACACGCTTTTCGAGCCTGCGAATGACTGGTGCGCCATCATTCAGAAAGACAAGGAGCCTCCTCGCTTCGACGCGGATTTTTATCTCGGGGGCTTGCCCCATTTCGACACGTGGGACAAGGCGCGCGGCCGACTCACCGCCTTCGACGCTTCCACGGGAAAAGAACGCTGGCGCTACGACGCATCGAAGCCGATGCTGGCAGGCGTGACTGCTACGTCCGGCGGCCTGCTCTTTACGGGCGAAAGCTCGGGCGACGTTATCGCGCTCGATTCGGAGACCGGCAAGGTGTTGTTTCGGTTCAACGCCGGCGGACCTGTCGCGGGCGGCGTGATTACATACGAGATTCACGGCAAGCAGTACGTGGCCGCGGTATCGGGATTCATGTCCAAATTTTTTGAGTTGAACGGAGCTGATCAAGGCGGCACTCCGACCTTGGTTCTGTTTTCACTGCCATAGGCGCTCGGCAGATGTGAAAGCACGGGACGTTGTTGAACATTTTTCGATCGAGGGTGGCACCCATCGTTACGATTCTGAGGGTTCCCAAATCCGGAGGCATCGGCACAACGAAAGTGAAGCTGGTCCGCTGGCTTAAACGGGAGGGGGAGATGGTGAAGCGAGGCGAGCCCGTTGTCGAGCTCGAGACGGAGAAGGTGAATTACGAACTCGATTCCCCGATCGAGGGAGTAGTGGGACGGATTCTCGCGCGGGAAGCAGACGAAGTGCCGGTTGGCGATCCGCTGTGCGAGATCGACCACTCGGCAGAAGCCGCGCCAATCGCGAGACAGTGAAGGAGCAAGCGATGCAGAGGTCAATTGATCTCGGAAATGACCGGCTCATCTGGATGTACACGCAAATGGTCCGCATCCGCGAGTTCGAGGAACGCGTGAAACGCACGTTCGTCGAGCATCCCGGCGTGATCCGCGGACACACACACCTCGCTGATGGCGCTGAAGCCTCGATTGTCGGAGCGCTCGCGACACGGAACGAGAACGACCTTGTAATGCCGAGCTACCGTTGCCACGGATACCCGATCGTGCTCGGTACTTCTCCGAAAAAAATAATGGCCGAAATTTACGGCCGAAAAGACGGCCTTTGTAAAGGCTTCGGCGGTTCGATGCATCTAGCGGACCCCTCGCATCATTTTCCCGGCACGTCAGCAATTATCGGCGCGAGTATTGCGCACGCCACCGGCGCCGCTCTGACTGCCCAAGTGAAACACCCCGGCCAGATCGTCTACTGTTTTTTTGGCGACGGCTCATCGAAGCAAGGCGCGTTTTACGAATCGTTGAATCTGGCGGCTGTCTGGAAGCTTCCGATCGTGTATGTCCTCGAGAACAACGAGTACCAGGCCTACACGCACATCAGTCTCGAGGATGCGAACTACGCCGCCGGTGACCCGCTGTCACGAAAGGCGCAAGCCTTCAGCATCCCCGGCGTCACCGTCGACGGCACCGATCCACTCAAAGTATTCGATGCGGTAGCAAAAGCCGCCGAACGCGCCCGAAACGGCCACGGCCCGAGCTTGATCGAATCGAAGTTCTACCGTTTGAGCGCGCACGGGAACGCAATCACGGTTCCGCCGGTACCCACCCAGTTCCCTGAGCACGAAGCGATCGAGGTGTATGGCAAACGAACTGAGTATGAAGCTGCGCGTGCGAACGATCCGATCCCCAAATTCCGCGCGAAGTTGATCCATGACAATACGCTGACAGAACCCAATGCGGCGCGCATTGCTGAGGCAGCGCGTGTGGAGTTAGAGGAAGCAGTGCAATTCGCGCTGGCGAGCCCGTTCCCTGCTCCTGAAGAAGCGCTGAATTACGTATACGCATAGGAGGCGACCGATGGCGCGCGAAATGGTATTCGGCGAGGCGATGGTCACGGCCATCATCGAGGAGATGCAGCGCGATTCTGACGTTGTGTTCTACGGACAGAACATGGCGATGACGGAACGCGATCCGATGTTGAAGAAATTTGGCAAGAATCGCGTCCGAATCACGCCTATATCCGAGACAGCGGAACTCGGCGCTGCGGTCGGCGCGGCTATGACAGGTCTGCGCCCGATTGTCGAGCTGTATATGAGCGAATTCATGCTCGTAGCGTTCGATCAAGTGATCAACGAAGCGCCCAAGCTTCGTTACATGTCCGGTGGGCAGGTGAAAGTGCCGGTTGTATTCAAAGCCGGGTTCGGCTTCGCCGCTGGTTGGGCCGGTCAGCATTCCAATTGTATTTACAATACGATGATGGGTTGTCCCGGTCTGAGGGTGGCGATTCCTTCCACGCCTGCGGACGCAAAAGGCCTGATGAAGTCAGCGATCCGCGACGATAATCCCGTGGTGTACCTACATCATTACATGCTGACTCTCGACAAGGGTGAAGTTCCGGACGGCGATTACCTGATCCCCTTCGGCGCCGCCGATGTCAAGCGGGCTGGCGAGGACGTCACGATTGTGGCTACGGCCTGGATGGTGAAGAAATCGCTTGCGGCCGCGGAGATCCTTGCGAAGGACGGCATCAGCGCCGAAGTAATCGATCCTCGCACGCTCGCTCCACTCGACGTAGGAACGATCATCGCCTCTGTTCGAAAGACCGGCAAACTCGTTCTAGTGGACCAAGCACCGCGGCACGCATCTGCGGCTGCTATTATTGCAGCGGAAATCGCCGAGCACGGCTTTCACGAATTGAAAGCGCCGATCAAATTGGTGACCGCGCTCGACACTCCGATACCCTACAGCGAGCCGCTTGAATCTTATGTTCTGCCGAACGAAGAAAGAATCGTGCAAGCCGTGAAACTTGTGCTGGCGAAACAGGCAGCCGCAGTCTGAGCCGCGAGAGGGGATGATTCAAGTTCGAGAGCCATGATCCTGCAGATGAATCATCTCCAGAGCAAACAGGCCGCGGCGAGCGCGCAAGACGTGGTCGGCGCGGTCTATTCGCTTCTAGCGGAGGGCCATCTCGACGAGCGCCAATTCGCAAATCTCCGAGTGCATTTGGACTGGATTCAATACCGCCAGAATTTCCGCGAGGCAGTTACGGTGACTCAGTGCGTTACCGATCGAGGCGAAACTTTCCCCGTGATGGAAATTCACGTTGATACGCGCCAATTGGTGCCGGGCGCGCTTCGCGAGCAGATGCTTTGCGCGTTGGCTGCCGCGGATCCCACTTCACATCCCGAATCCGGGCGGATTTATCTGGAGGACTTCGCTTCGTTCCGTTCCAGCATCGCCTGGCAGTTCAACAGACTCTATTGGCACCGTCTCTCGGATTGGGAAAAGGCGACCGGCAAAGGTTACGAGCAGGCCCTTCCAGGGGGGAAATCAGACGCGAATCACCCCGAAGCCATCGCGGATTGCGTCGCCGATTTTTGGACGCTATTGCGAGACCTCGAAAACAAGAACCAGCTTCCGCCGGAAATCTTTGCGCTCGAGATCGGCGTCGGTATGGGTACCCGCTCGCGGATCTGGCTCGACCGTTTCCGCGCGCTCGATGCAGAACGCGGCACGAAATACTATCCCCGAGTAAAGTTTCTCCTGGGCGACTATTCGCTCTCGACGCTCGATCGCTCTCGTCCGGCGCTCGGTGAACACCTCGATCTCTGTAGCTTCATCGTCCTCGACGCGCTCGACCCCGGAAAGACGCTCGCATTCCTTCGCCACAAGGTCCTCCATATCCATCTGACCAACGTCTACGACAACCTGCCGGACGAAGAGTTCGCGCGCCGGGAAGGCCGCCTGTATCTGGTCCAAGTACGCGCGTTCATTCCGCGCGACGAAGCCGCACGAATCTCGAAGGCGTGTGACGTTCCGATCTCTCAGCTAAGTGCGACGATTCAGCGTTTGCTCGAGAGTGGTCCTGAATTCCTTGGCGATCGAGCTCGCGGCGTTTCGTTCTGGCAGGACATTTGGAGGGCCGTTCGTCTGGAAGACCGCCTCGTGTGCATTGAAGACTTGCCAGACGTGAGCCTCCCTGCCGGCTTGAATCCAGCGCATCTCGAAGAAATCCTCGAGGATGCTCCCAGCGATTTCCGTTTTCATCTGAGTTCCGGCGCGCTCGAAAGCTTTCGGAACACACTTCCGTTGCTGCACCCGCGCGGATTCCTGCAAGTGCAGGACATCTTCGTCACGAACCTCAACGACTACAGGCTCGGATTTCATGGACCCGGAAAGCTGGACGGCTCGATCGTGAACTGGGTGAACGGCGTTCTCCTACGGGAAGTGGGAGAACGAGCCGGCTACGACGTGCATTTCGCTCCGTTCCGCTACCGTGAAGGTTCGCGCACTTCGATTCTCTACACGACGCAACGGGAGTAAGCCCGATGACTCTTCCAATTCTTCCGACGACCGTAGTTGGCAGCTACTCGATGCCGGGTTGGCTCGAGCGCCTCAAGACGGAATATTTCGCCCGGCGGATCAGCCGGCACGATCTCGATGAAGTCCATGATACGGCGGTGAAAGCCGCGATCAAGGATCAGGAGGTTGCCGGCCTCGATATCGTGACCGACGGCGAACTGCGCCGCGACAACCTCATCGACTATTTTGTTGAACGCTTACCGGGCGTCGAGATAGATCGCTCCTCAAAAAAATTCTATTACGACTTCTACGATAGCTCGGTCTCTGGAAAGCTACCCTTGGCGCCCCTTGGCTTGGCCGATGATTTCAGGTTCCTCCGCAAGTTCACCGAACGCGAAGCGAAGTTCTGCGTCACCGGCCCACACTCTCTCACGAAGCGCATCCGCAATGAGTTCTACCCGAGCGAAGAAGCCCTGGCCATGGACATCGCGCGCGTGATGAATCTGGAGCTCAAAGAACTCGTAAAGGCTGGCGCAAGAATAATCCAAATCGACGAGCCGTACTTTTCAGGATTCCCGGATGACATTTCGTGGGGCGTGAATGCGCTGAACGCAATGGTGGAAGGTGTGGCAGCGACGATCGCCGTTCACATTTGCTACGGCAATCGTTACGGCAAACCTTCCTGGGAAGGAAGCTACCGCTATCTGTTTCCGAAAATTCTGGATGCGAAGGTTCAACAATTGACGCTGGAGTTCGCGCGTCGCGGCGGCGAGGATTTGGATATTTTTAAGGAACTCCCCCCTCCGTTTCAATTGGGCGTCGGAGTGATCGATGTGAAGACGCAGGCAGTCGAGACTGCGGACGTTGTTGCAGAGCGAATACGAAAGGCGCTTGAAGTGGTCCCGGCCGAGCGAATGTTCATTCTTCCGGACTGCGGTTGCTTCCATTTGCCGCGGGACGTCGCGTTCGCAAAGCTGTGCGCGATGGTGGAAGGAACGAAAACAATCCGGAAGGAATTGGGGAAATGAAATGGCGTTGCCGAATCCGCTGCGCGAATCTCTGAGCAACGGAAAATTCTGCTACGTGGTGGAACTGGTGGCGAGCCGCCTGAAACGAGAGGCGCTCCTGCTGGATGTCGCCTCTCAATTGGCGCGCGTTCCTGGCGTGGTAGCGGGCAGCATCACGAGCTATGCGGGCGGCGCGCTGGGACACGATCCGATCCGAGTAGGAACGGCGGCGCGCGCGCGCGGCCTTACGCCCAACATTCACGTCACCTGCGCAAGCCGCGACCGGATCGGAATCCAGAAATCGCTCGAAGACCTGAACGCGCTCGGCATCGAAAATGTGTTCGCGATCACTGGGGACTATCCGAAAAGCTCCGAGACCAGCAGCTCGCCGCCTGTCTTCGATCTCGATTCGGTTCAGCTGGTATGCCTGATCGACGACATGCGCCAATCCGGTATGCCGTTTTGGATCGGAGTCGCAGTCTCTCCGTTTAAGTACATCGAAGCAGATTGCGCCTATCAGTATTTGAAGCTCGAGAAGAAGATCGCTGCCGGGGCGGATTACGCGGTTACGCAGCTCGGCTACGACGTTAAGAAATTCCGCGAATTGAAACGCTACCTCGATGAGCGAGGAGTCCGCACACCTGTCCTTGGAAATGTCTACGTTCTCGGGGCGAAAGCGGCGGAACGTATGAACAAGGGCGAACCTCCCGGCTGTTGGGTGGCTCCCGAACTGCTCGAACGAGTTCAAACAGAGAGCGTGGCTTCCGACAAAGGGCAAGCCCTGCGTCTGGAGCGCGCCGCGCGTATGGCCGCCATTCTTAAAGGGCTGGGCTATGCCGGCGTCTACATCGGTGGCGACCATCAGGCTGACCACGTCCGATGGATCATGAAGCGCGCCGAAGCACTGTCGCCGAAGTGGGAGGAATTTGCCGAAGAATTTGCGTATGCCCCTACGGGCGCGTTCTATCTCTACTCAACCTCGCCCGCCCCTTCACAAAAACGCACGTTCGTCCCGCGGTTTCTCGATGCAATGGGACGGCTTTTCCCGGTCAACCGGGACGGAAGGCTCCGGCGTGCTCTCGCGGCGATCTTTCGCTCGGTCGACAGGCACCCTGTTGCGGCACGCACACTCGAGCGCGCCGAGTTCGCCATTAAGTCTCCTCTGTTCGGATGCCAGGCGTGTGGCAATTGCGTTCTGGGCCAGATGGAGTACGTATGCCCGCAGACCTGCCCGAAGAATTTACGAAATGGCCCTTGTGGCGGCACATCGAGCGGCCGATGCGAGGTGGTCGACAAGCCGTGCATCTGGGTGTCCGTGTACGACCGCGCAAAATCAGAGGGTCGAGTTGACGATTTGAGAACCTACATCCCTCCACCGAACCGCGCGTTGAAGGGTACGAGTTCTTGGATTAATTATTTTCTGAATCGCGACAGCCGCCCGGGAAATATCGGGCAGGCAATCCCGACCGCTGCCATTAGAAACACGGGAGTTCACAATAACTCGTCACCCGAGACGCAAGAGTGCGCTGCGGCTCGATCTGATTCTGCGCGGCAAGATACGAATGTGGGAGGCAAATAGAGACAGTAAATGAGCGGAAAACGAAGGTTTGATATCGGGCGATAAACGCACACTCGGACGATTAAAGGCTTGACAAAGAACACAGCAGGCGTTAGACCTTCTGCACAATCGGGTTATTTCGGGCTCACGCAATAGGATTCGAGACTGAGGGGTAGCGAATTCAGCCTGAAAGGGGTGGGTGATGAGGGTACGAAATGGTCTTCTAGTCATTCTGGCCGTGGCTTGTTTCTTAGCGTATGTGAGCCCAGCCTATCCGCAAGGCAGCACTGCGGTGGCCCAGTTGAACGGCACCGTGCTCGACGAAAGCGGCGGCGCCGTCAAAGGAGCCGCAATTACTCTGCGTCAAACCGACACGAATCGTTCGTACTCGGCCACATCGAACGATTCCGGTTACTACGCCATCGCCAACCTTCCCCCGGGGCACTACGAATTAACAACCGCGTTTAAAGGCTTCGCTACGACTGTCCGCAAAGGCATCGAATTGACAGTCGGCCAGTCGGCCACGATTGACGTGACGCTGAAGGTCGCGACCGCCGCCGAGGAAGTTGTCGTCACCACCGAAGCGCCTGTCATCGAGCCCACGAAGACCGAAATCAGCCAGGTGATTAGTACGCAAGAAATCAATTCCCTCCCGATCAGCGGGCGCTTGTTCACAGATTTCGCACTGCTCACTCCCGGCGTCGCCACGGGGCGCACCAGTTTGCAGTCAACAATCACGGAATTTGAAGTCACTCGCGTATCCTTTGGCGGGATGCGCGATTTGAGCAACCTGGTAACAGTGGATGGCGCGGACAACGTCAATACAGCTACCGGTTCGCAGCGCTCCACTCCGCCGCAAGAATCGGTTGCTGAATTCCGGGTAGTGAACAGCAGCTTCGGTGCGGAGTATGGCCGGGCGCTTGGCGGGATCGTCAACATCGTGACCAAGTCCGGCGGCAATGATTTTCACGGATCGGTGTACGACTACTTGCAGAACAATTACTTTGACTCCCGCTCGATCCTCCAGCAGAAACCGCAACAAGACACCTTGCGCCAAAATCAGTATGGCATAACCGCGGGCGGCCCAATCAAGAAAGACAAGACTTTCTTCTTCATGAACTACGAAGGCCAGCGCCGCGGTGAGTCTCCCACATATCCGACTACATATCTCCAGCCCGTAGACTTGCTTGACGGGACCAGCACCACCAACGTGGACTTGATCAACCGCGCCAAAGCGATGCTCGGGCTTGCTCCCGAAGGCTGCACCGTTCCGCTCGCGCAGTGCCCTTCGGTTTCCGGGACGGCGTTTCTGAATTCTGTTCTGAAAACGAAGGACAACGATTACGGCATTATCAAACTCGATCACCAGTTCAACGCCGACAATCACTTGTCTCTTCGCTACAACGTCGAAGATGGCCGCGACCTCAATCAACTGGTCGGCAGCACGCTCGACGGCGGCGGCATCGGCGCGCCCAGTAGCGGTCACGACGTCTTCCTCCGCGATCAGTCTCTCGTCGGTACTGTCGCCACCACGATCAGTCCCAACCTGGTGAACAGCGTTCTCGTCCAATATGCCCGCCGCCACTACAATTTCCCCGGAGTTACCGGCGAACCGAACCTCGACATTCCGAACACTCTTTTGTTCGGACACAATTTCGGCGTCCTCGACGCGATTTACGAAAGCCGGTTCCAGGTTTCCGATTCTCTTTCCTGGGTCAAGGGAAATCATGTCGCGAAATTCGGAGCCGACTTCAACTACGTCGATAACTTTGTAATCTGGCCTGGCTTCACTCCGATGCGAATCGTGCTGCCAGGCATCAACTGTCTCGTGGACTTCGCCAACTTCGTGAATAGCGGCTCTCCGGAACCGCTTCCGGCGCTCGCATCTGCGCCTGCCGACGGCCCATGTCCGCTTGCGAACCCTCCGTTCTTCCCGGCAACTCCGGGCGTCAACCCGAACGACGGGTTGCAAGGAACTCCGATCGTGTTCTGGGGCGCCCCGGTCGGCACGGCGCAGCCAGATATCAACGGCCAGCTTCCCACGCCGCCCCCGATTCCGACCGACTGGTCGAATGCTTACCTGCCGTCTCAAACCAAGAATTTTTCTGAAACGCTCGCTCACAAGTATTACGGGTTTTTCGCGCAGGATCAGTGGCGCCTTCGTCACAATCTAACGCTGAACTACGGCCTGCGTTGGGACTTCGAGGAGGGCTTGTGGAAGCAGATCAATCCTCATTATAAGGGCTTTCAGCCCCGCGTCGGCCTGGCCTGGTCGCCCGACAGCAAGACTGTTGTCCGCACCGGCTTCGGACTGTTCGATGATCGCTACAATCTCTCATTCTTGTTCATCACCCAGCCGCAACGCCCGGTTATCCTTCCTGGCGATCCTCCCGGCGAACTCGTCAATGGCATTCGCAAACGCTCCGAAGTTGCCACATGGATTCTCAACCAACTCACGCCTGGGCCTGGAGGATTCCCGGCTGCCGCCGCCGCTACGTTGATCACCACTGGCCAAGTTCCCGATCAGTTCATCACGGGCCCGTGCCCTCCGTCCTGCACCGCTGGCGACGGTCTGGTCGATCCCCGCAGCAAGATCCCGTACTCGGAGCAAGCGAACCTTGAGATTGACCGGGAAATCGGGCACGGCCTCACCGTTAGCGCGGGCTATATGTTCGTTGCCGCGCACCACTTGGTCCGCGCAGAGAATTTGAACGTCTGCCCGTTCTTCGGCGCTCCGGCTGGCACCACCGTGCCGGAAGTGAGTCCAGGTAATCTTTTCAATTGCGCACCGACGCCGGCACCGCCAGACAACTACCCGGTTGGAAAGGATTTCTTTGGCTATCCGGCCGCTCCCGGCAACCCGGTGGGCGGTGGCCCGGCTTATAACAACGCAGGATTGCTGTATTTCACGGACAACAGCGGCAATTCCGTTTACCACGGGCTCACGCTGCAGGTGATCGAGCGATTTAGCAAAATCTTTAGCCTGGACGCCAACTATACGTACTCGCACACCCTTGACGACGGCACGTTTACAACTTTCGTCAGTACGCCGCAGGATCTCTATGACCGGTCGCTTGAGCGCGCCAATTCTAACCAGGACGTCCGCCACCGCTTCATCACGAACTTCACGTTAACTGCTCCTGAGGACAGCTTCCTTCGCCACTTCGCTCTCAGCAGCATCGTCACCGCTCAATCCGGCCGCCCTTTCACGATGTTCGTTGGATTCGACGCCAACGGCGATACCAACCCCGTCACCGACCGCGTTGCCAACCTTGGTCGAAACACCTACTACGGCGACCATCTGTACTCCTGGGATCTGCGTGTTTCTCGTTATTTCCAGATTCGAGAGCACCTGAGGCTCGATCTAATTATGGATGCGTTCAATTTGCTTAACCGGACCAACGTTGACGAAGTTACTTCCGTATATGGCGCGTCTGTGATCTGCGGCAACACCGCCACACCGAAGAATTACAAGGATGCCGCAACGCTGGCTACTCAAGCTCAGGCTCTCGCATTTGACACCGGAGCCGGAGGTCCGACATGTCCGAGCCTGGTGCCTATGCCGAGCCCACCGGTTCCAAATGGTCTCTTCGGTACCCCGAGGACCGTACTAAACCCGCGGCAGTTCCAGTTCGCGGCTAAGTTCTCGTTCTAAGACTTGAGCCGAGGCCGGCCGTGGAACGTGATTTCGCGGCCGGCGCGGCGAAATTGCAGAGCATCGGGCCCGCATTGTCCTTCCGTTACTGAAAGCGTGGCCGTTGTCCTTCAGCCGTCATCGGGAGTGCGCGAATCCGGCTCGCAGGGCTTGAATCTACCGCGGCCTCGCAAACCCCTCAGGAGATCCTGTCGTGGAGACGTTCGTATTGATACACGGTTCCTGGCATGACGGCTCAGCATGGGACGCGACGATTCGCGCATTGGAAGAAAATGGACACGCGGCGCACGCTCCCACTATTGCCGGACACGGCGAAGACGTCGACAAGCGCGTGAATCATGCCGACTGCACCAAATCTGTCGTCGACTACATCGTAGGCAAGAACCTCACAGGTCTTGTCCTCGTCGGACACAGTTTCGGCGGTACTGTAATCTCCAAGGTGGCGGAAGCGATTCCGGAGCGCATCAAACGCCTCGTCTATGTGAATGGCTTTGTCCTTCGCGACGGCCACAGCCTGACTGACGAAGCGCCTCCGCATTACGGTGCGCTTTTCGACAAACTCGCAAGCGAATCGTCGGACGACACGGTGATGATTCCATTTTCAATCTGGCGTGAAGCCTTCGTAAACGACGCTGATCTCGAAATGGCAAAGTGGACCTACTCGCGCCTTTCGCCGGAACCGTATCAGCCGTGCAAAGACAAGCTTGACCTGAAAAAGTTCTATTCGCTGCCTATCCCGAAGAGTTATATCAATTGCACCGAGGATACCGCCTTGCCTCCGGGTGAGTGGGGCTGGCATCCGCGAATGTCGAGCCGACTGGGCCTTTATCGCCTGGTGCAAATGCCAGGAGGCCACGAGGTGATCTACACAAATCCCAAAGGTCTGGCAGAAAAAATAATCGAAGCGGGACGCGACTAGAAATCAGCATGCTTAAGTTAGATGCAAGACCAAATTCGCTTGAAGTCGATTTCAAAAAGTCGGCGATCGTCGTGGTGGACATGCAGAACGCTTTTGCAAGCAAGGGCGGAATGCTCGACATCGCGGGCGCCGATATCACCGACGCGCCGCGCGTGATCTGCGTAATTCGCTCCGTTCTGGATGCCGCTCGCCGCACGGCAGTGCCGGTCGTCTACCTGCGCATGGCCTATAAGCCGGACCTGAGCGACAGCGGCGGTCCAAGCTCACCCAACTGGCACAAGGAATTGGCGATGACGCTTATGTGCTCGCGACCCGAACTGAAAGGCAAAGTCCTCACCGAGGGAACATGGGACGGCGAAATCGTCGAAGACCTCGCGCCTCAGCCAGGCGATCTCGTCATCACCAAGACGCGATATAGCGGCTTCGCAGGCACATCGCTCGATTCCCAGCTTCGCATGCGCGGCGTCCAGTATCTCTTTTTCGCTGGCATCGCCACAAATGTTTGTGTCGAATCCACGCTTCGCGATGCTTATTTTCACGACTACTGGCCGATATTGCTCTCCGACGCTGCCATGCCCGCCGGTCCCGCGGCAGCCCACGACGCGACGCTGTTCAACGTAGAATCATTCTTCGGCTGGACCATGACATCGCAGAAGCTCGTAGAACATTTGAGGTGAAGAACGCTGTGTGGACGGTTGACATAGACGTCGGCGGGACTCTCACCGATGGCATTTTCACAAATGGCGAGCAACTCTTCTCGGCAAAGGTCGACACGACTCCGCATGACCTTACCGTCTGCCTCTTCGATTGTCTGGCGCAAGGCGCTTCGAAGCTCGGCTTTGCTGATACGCCCGATTTTCTCGAGCACATCGAGCTGATTCGCTGGTCCACCACTATTACCTCTAACGTTCTCGCAGAGCTTCGCGGTCCGAGAATTGGCCTGCTCGTTTCGAAAGGGCACGAGAAAGACCTCTACGGCAAAGATCCGCGCAGCTCGGTGCTGAATCGCCTTCTCGCTGAAAAAGACGTCATCGGCGTTAACGGTTCCTCCAACGAGAACGAGGTCACGACCGCTGCTCGCGCGCTTCTCGAAGGAGGCGTTCGACGAATTTGCGTCAGCTTGCAAGGCAGCCAGCGGAATTCCGCCCCTGAACTCGCGGTAAAATCAGCGATTGATTTGCAGTATCCGGATCATTTTCTCGGTTCGGTTCCGGTGTTGGCGGGGAGCGACATCTCGAAGAGCGCCGACGATCGCACGCGCACCTACTGCGCTGTCATCAATGCCTATACTCACGGGGCTCTCGCCGCCACATTATTCAAAGCTGAGGACGAGCTGCGCCAAACCTCACAGTATGCGGGAACGTTCCTCGTTAGCCACATCAATGGCGGAGTTGCCGGCATTGCCAAGACCAAAGCGATCGACACAATCGAATCCGGCCCGATTCTCGGCATTCATGCCAGCGTTTTTTTCGCCCAACTTTATGGCCTTAAGGACGTCGTCGCCATGGACATCGGCGGCACCACCGCTAAAATCAGCGTCTTGAACGATGGTTTGCCGATCAATCGCAGACCTTCCGACTTCTTCGGCATCCCCGTCGAAATTTCGCTGCCTGACTTGCGTTCGATCGCACTTGGCGGCGGTAGTGTCGTAAAGCCCTTGGGTTCTCAAGGAAATCCAAGAATCGAATTGGGTCCGGAGAGCATGGGCTCCTTTCCGGGGCCGGCCTGCTACGGCCTCGGCGGCGATCAACCCACGCTCACCGACGCCTTCGTTACCGCCGGCCTCATCAATCCGGAATTTTTCCTTGGCGGCGCAAAGCCTCTCGACGGCGATCTGGCGAAATCCGTGATCGAGGAACAAGTAGCGAAACCAATGAACGTTACCGTAGAGGAAGCGTGCCGGCTGGTCATCAGCCGCGCCTTCGAATTGGTTGCGGACCTGCTCGCCGCATCTGCGAAGGGATTGAAAAAGAACCTCTCTCAACACACGCTCTTTGCCTACGGCGGCAACGGCAGCCTTTTTGCCTGCGGCGTCGCCGAAAAAGCCGGCCTCAACAAAGTCCAGTTGTTCGCGCTCGGCCCTGTCTTCAGCGCCTTCGGCTCGTCCGTGTCGGACATCTGCCATGTCTACGAACACGGGCTCGCCAGTATCGCGATTTCGAACGAGGGTGGAAGTAGTTGCCGCAAAACCCTCGAAATAATGAAAGCCGAAGCCACGAAAGATTTGCTCGGCGAGGGAATTCGACCGGAGGGACTCACGTACGAGATCGAACTGGAGGTATCTTGCTCCGGCAGCCAGTCAATCCTGGTTCCGTGCTCTGAATCAGATCTCGCAGACACGGTTAAATTGCAGGCTGCTGTCGCATTGGCACTCGGTGCTTCTCCGGCTGGTCAAGCGGGAAACATCGCATTGGAATTGATGCGCGTCCGCGTGAAGAAAGCGATGTCGAAGCCGCACGTCACGCAGCGTACTCTGAAAGGACCCGATCCCTCGCACGCGCACACAGGGAGCCGCAAACTTTTCTGGGGTAGCCGGAGCGGCGAAGCTCAGATTTACAGCTGGGAATCACTCGAGCCCGGCAATCGCCTCGAAGGTCCAGCCGTGCTCGAAGGTCTCAATACCACTTATTTCGTCCCCGAGGGCTGGAGCTTGTCCGTTGATCGATTCGGGAACGCAGCCCTCATGCGAGAAGGAAGAGGCGCGTAGTAAGAATTCTATTTGTCGGGCGGGTTTTAGACCCGCCCGCTTGCGCGAATGCCGTGCCAGGAGAATTGCACATGCCGTCCGATCACAGAAACCGCCTCCGCATCACCGAATATCTCGATCTCGATCTCGACCGCGAGCAATGGCTCTGCAATCGTTGCGGCCATGTAATCGGTCCCGCGCGAGAGAACTACAAGCGAGGCTGCCTCCTTTACGATCGTGACCCGCGCGAAATTCACCCGCCGCTCGTGCCCGGCGCGTTCAGCTTTTCTCCCGACCCGCTCTGGGTTCGCATCGTCGAGTTTTACTGCCCCGGTTGCGGCACGCAGGTCGAAACCGAATACCTGCCTCCGGGCCATCCCCTCACGCACGATATCGAAATTGATTTGGACAGCCTGAAAGAACGCTTGCGGAACGGCGAATTCGTAATCCGCGACCAGAGGCTCGAGGCAACTGAATGAATTCGATCGATATCGACGTCGGCGGCACTTTCACCGACCTCGTACTCAATTTTAACGGGAAAGCTTTGATCAAAAAGGTGCCGACGACGCCTTACGATCTTTCTGTCTGCTTCTCTCGCGTTATCGAAGAAGGCGCCGGCGCGCTTGGAATGAAGATCGAAGACCTGCTCCCTGCGATCGACATGATCCGTTACTCGACCACGATCGCCATGAATCGCCTCATCGAGAAAAAAGGCCCGCGTCTTGGACTGATCACCACCGAGGGCCACGAAGATGTTGTTCTCATTGGTCGCGGCGCGCAGTGGATCGACGGCACGCGCGTCCAGGAACGCCGTAACCTCGCAATCCAGAAAAAACCAGACCCGTTGATTCCGCGCGACATGATTGTCGGCGTCAAGGAACGCGTTGACTCCCGCGGCACAATCATCCGTCCGCTCGATGAAAATGACGTCCGCGAAAAAGTCCGTCACCTCGTTAGCCGGGGCGCGCGCGGCTTCGTCGTTTCCCTTCTCTGGGGCTTTCTAAACTCCGCTCACGAACGCCGCGTGAAGGAAATTATCCGCGACGAATACAAAGAGTTCCACATCGGCTACCTCCCCGTAGTGCTTGCGGGACAAGTGGTCGGCAAGCTCGGTGAATACGAGCGCACGCTCGCGGCAATTCTCGACGCCTACCTCCAGCGTTCGATGCAGATCGAACTTTCCGCGATGTGGGACAAATTGCGCGAGCGCGGGTATAAGAAACCCCTGTTGATGATTCAAAGCTCTGGAGGCATCGCCGAGGTCTTCCGGACCACCGCGTGCCGCACCTTCAACAGCGGCCCGGTTTCAGGCTTGATGGGCGCGCATCACGTTGCGAAATCGCTTGGATATCAAAATGTCGTGATGACGGACATGGGCGGCACGAGTTTCGACGTCGGCCTCGTGGTGAAAGACAGCGTCCGCAGCTACGACTTCCGCCCAATCATTGACCACTGGATGGTCGGTATCACGATGATCAAGACGCTTTCCGTTGGCGCCGGCGGCGGATCGATCGCTTCCATCAATCCTTTGCTCCAGAATCAGCTTCAGGTCGGCCCGCGCAGCGCCGGCTCGATGCCCGGCCCCGCGTGTTTTAGCCTTGGCGGCACGGAGCCCACCGTCACGGACGCTGATGTCGTCCTCGGTTACATCAATCCCGGCTACTACTCCGGCGGCCGCATGAAACTCGACAAGAATCGCTCCATCGCCGCCATCCGCGACAAAATTGCCAAGCCCTTCGGTATTTCTGTTGAAGAGGCCGCCACGCTCATCCGCAAAATCGTCAATGGCAATATGGCCTCGGCCATCATGAAAGAGGTTCACCTGCGCGGTTACAGCCCCGAGGACTTTATCCTTTTCGTCGGAGGCGGCGCCGGCGCCACGCACGCGGAAGGCTACAAGGCCGATATCAAGAAGGCCGTCACGTTTCCCTTTTCTCCCGTCTTCTGCGCGTTCGGCTCGTCCACCATGGATATCATGCACGTCTACGAAGTTTCGAAAAAGCTCACGCTGATGTCTCCCGGCACTCAGGAGCTAACCGGCGAATTCGCCGTGTTCAATAGCACCGTCGAGGAGTTGCTCGAGCAAGCGCGCAAAGATCTCGTCGCCGATGGCCTCGATTCGAATTCTGCCTCCTTCGTCCTCGAACTCGACATGCTATACGGCGGCCAGTTCCACGTGAAGCGCGCCCTCTCGCCGCGGCTTGCGCTTCATTCCACCAAAGATGTCGCCGCAATTTGCGAAGCATTCAAGAAAGAATTCAGCGAGGCGTTTAGCCCGTTTGTAGTGAATCCCGAAGGAGGCGTATTCGTCGACAGCTTCATCTTGAAAGCGATCGTTCCCGTGCAGCAGATCACTCTCCCTAAGATGACGCTTGAAGGTCACGACCCGTCCGCGGCGCGCAAAGGTGAGCGGCCCGCTTATTGGCCTGAAGCGAAAGATTATCTCCCCACGCCCATCTACGCGTACGAATCGCTCCGGCCTGGGAACATGCTCGAAGGTCCCGCAATTCTCGAAGGCGAGTACACGACGGTAGTGGTTCCGCCGTCGATGAAATTTTCGATCGATGAACGCGGTCTCGGCATTCTAGAAAGCTGAGCCCAGGCAGATTTGAAGGAGGCACATGCCCATCCCAACAACGGCTGAAAAACTCGCGTGGTTAAAACCTGCGCCCGCGACGCCATTCGAAAAAGAATGTGCCGCCAAGGTCCGCGCCGGCGACTACGAAATCGGCGTCCAGATCACCAACGACATCCTCGACGAAGCAATGGAAGTCTTCGTCCGTTCGTCACGCAGCTACTTTGGAGTCTCCGGCGATTCGATGGTCGCAATTTTCACTGCCAATGGAGATCTGGTGAACGCGTCCTGCGGAACGTACCTCCACGCTATCATTCAACCGATCGTCATTAAGTTCATTCAGAAATATTACGCGGAAAATCCCGGCATTCGCGAAGGAGACATCTGGTACACCAACGACGCACTCTATGGCGGCATCCACAATCCCGATCAGGTGGCGCTGATGCCGATTTTCCACAAAGGTACGCTGATCGCCTGGTCTACGGCTGCGCTTCACACCACGGAAACCGGCGCCATCGAGCCGGGCGGCATGCCCGTCAGCGCGAAATCGCGATTCGATGAGGGCCTCAACATGCCGCCGATCAAAATCGGCGAGAACTATGAACTTCGCAACGATTTCCTTGAGTTTTACGCAGTCTACGGACTGCGCGCCCCGGCCATGTTCATCTCCGATCTTCGCGCTCGCTGCACAACTGCTGACCGTGTCCGCGTCCGCCTTCTCGAGCTCGCCGACAAGCGCGGCGGCGAGTTTGTCGTCGGCCTCCTCCGCAAGATGTCGGACACTGCCGAAGTTGCCGCGCGCCAGAAAATAAAGGCGCTCCCCGACGGCAAATTCCGCGCGGTTGTCTTCAATGATGCAATCGGCTGGACGCCCGCGCTCGTCCGCGCCTGCTATCTCACACTGATCAAAAAAGGCGGCACGCTCACTTTCAACTTCGAAGGCACTTCCCCCGAAAACCCGTCGTCGTACAACGTCCACCCGCAAGCCGTCGTCGGTCACATCGCCAATTTCATGTACGAATATGTTTTCCACGATCTGCCCATTTGCAGCTCCACTTTCGCGCCCATCGATTTTGTTTTCCCGGAAGGCATCATTTTGAATCCCGGGCGGATGGCTGCGACAAGTTGTTGCGTCTATATCGGCATGCAGTGCCGCTGCGCCACGCACAACAGTTTCGCGAAGATGACTTTTTCGAGCGCCGGCCTTTGGCGCCAAGTCGCAGCTTCTCCCGGCAGCCAGCACACCGCGCAGATCTGCGCCGGCCATTCGCAATGGAATCTCGCGGTGTCAGACGTGCTGTCGTTCTCACTCAACACGCAGGGGCAGGGCGGCCGCGCTTCTACGGACGGGATGGACGCGTACGGTTTCGCGTGGTGCGCCTTCGGACGCGCCCCTGACTCCGAGCAGGTTGAAAGCGAGCTGCCCGTCACCGTCACCCTCTCGCAACACTGGAAGGATTCGTGCGGTCCCGGGCGCCATCGCGGGGGCTCCGGCGGAGTCCAGCAGTGGATGATTCACAAGGTTCCTAACCTGGTCTCACTCTGCATGGGCAATGGCAGCAAAGTTCCGCTAGGTCAGCCCCTTTTCGGGGGCTACGCTTCGGCGCCGATTCCTGGCATCAGCGTTCGCAAGGCGGATTTGCTGAAACAAATGCGTGACGGAAACCCGAAACTCTCGATGGACAGCCGTGACATCCTTGAAAACACCACGGTACACGGCGACTGGACCTTCGAGCTGATCGCGCGCACTCCGAAGCTCTACGACGAGGGCGATCTGCTCTTCGGTTTTAGCGGCGGTGGACCCGGCTATGGTGACCCTCTCGAACGCGAGCCGGTTGAGGTCCTCGAGGACCTCAAAAAGAAAATTGTCTCCGATTGGACGGCCCGGAACATCTACCACATTGTGTACGACCCTGAGCGCCAGAAGCTCGATGTTGAAAAAACAAAGGAGCAGCGCGACAACGAACGCAAGAGCCGCCTCGCCCGCGGCAAATCCTTCGACGAGTTTCACAAGGAGTGGAATAAAACGAGCCCTCCGGCTGACATTTTGCAATTCTACGGCCGCTGGCCCGACGCCCAATCCCTGGGTCCCGTTTTCCGTCAGTAGAGCAACGATGCGCGTTACGTCTCGGCCGTTTCGACATTGGCCCCGGGGAGAGGCTCAGATCCGTCCGAGGCAGACTTCGCAGATCCAAAGAGTGTGGCACCACGAATGACTGACCAACTCACTTCCCGCCAGCTGGTGAAGGGCCTGCTGCAAGGAATTCCGCAACCGCGTCCGCTGATCGTCCCGATCGTATTTTCTCTAGGCGCAAAAATCGAAAATCTCTCGCTTCGCGCCTTCCTCGAAAACCCCACTAAAATCTCCAACGCTCTTCGCCAAATCCGCTCGCAGCTCCGCACCGATGGCGTCTCCTGCTATTTCGATCCGCTCCTGGAGCTGGAAGCGCTGGGGGGCACAGTTCGATGGGACTCGGCAAATCAAACTCGCACGATTCATTGGCTCGAAACCGCCCGGAAAGGCGACGTGCCCCCGGGCCTGCGTTCACCAGAAGAAGCTGCGAACAGTCCCCGCGTAAACGCCGCCGTCGAGGTGATTCGCCGGCTCAATTCCCTTTTCCGCGATGAGCCGCTCCTCATGGCGGGCGTCTCCGGACCTTTCACAGTGGCTGCCCGTCTGACCCAACTCGACGCCGAAAAAAACCTGCGCGCGGAAGACTTGCAGGAACCCGCCCTCGAAGCAGCCGCAGCCACAATCACAAAAATCGCATCGTCTCTCGTCGAAGCCGGCGCCAATTTGATTTTCATCCGCGAGGATGTGTTGCCGCCACTATCCGCTGACAATTGCCAGTCTTGGGCTTCTCTCCTCGCGCCTGTTTTCAACATCGTCCGGTTCTACGGTGCTCTCCCCGTTCTCCAGCTCGCACGCGGTACGGCAACTGCAAGCAACTGTGAATTGATCCTGCAGCAGCCATGGGATGCAATTCTTTGCTCGACGTCTCCTGATTTTGTCATGCGGGCAGCAAACAATCCCGAAACCTCCGCATACGGACTTGCATTCCCGATGGAAGCTATCCAAAGTGGCGATTCTTCTAGCGCACCGAACCCGGTTTCCTCTAAGTTCAAAGCCGCGCTTTTGACAACCGACGGTGACATCCCCGTTACGACCAACCTAAAGCTACTAATGAAGACTTTCGACCTACTCGCTCGTCAAGCCTAGCCGAATAGGAGGAATCAATGTTGAATCCCAAGACGGCCCCAAAAATCCGAAAGCCCGAACCCGAACACGGTTGGACCCGGAAATGTGAACTCGACGAGTACCTTGATCGCAATTTGCCGATCCCCACCCAGGGGGTGTCAAACGAAGAATTTATTCCGATGCCGCAAACGCCGGCGCAGAAGGCCGTCGAACACGAACTCTTGCGATCCGCCACGCTCAACGCGCACAAGCTCGGAATCGACCGCCGCCAGTTCTTCCGCACCGCCTGCGGAATGGCCGCCGGTTTCGCCGCGCTCAACTCTGTATTCGGCAACTTCTTCACTGTCGAAGCCGCGGAGCTCCTCGAGCCCGGCGCCGTGGATGCTGCGAAAACTACCTATTTCATATTCGACGTTCAGAATCACCACGTCTCCGCCGGCCACCGCATGCTCTACGGGATGGATCTCGTCGGAATGCGCAACGCCGCGGCTGCCGTCAATCCCGCCCTCAGCAAAAAGAGGCAGGAACAAACCGATCTCTATTTCGAGAATTACATCAAGGAAGTATTCCTCGATAGCGACACGACCATGGCCTGCATCAGCGGCGTGCCGGGACTAACTGAAGAAGAAACGATTATTTCTCCGGATCAGATGGTTCGAACCCGTTTCCTCATCAACGAACTCACCAATTCCCAGCGCATGGTTAGTCACGGACTGTTCTCGCCCGATCTCGGCGCGCGCAACATGGAATCCATGCATCGCCAGGCGGAAGTCTTGAAAATCAACGCGTGGAAGGGCTACACCGGCCAAGGGCTCGGCTCCAATAAAGACGGCTGGTGGGCTGACGACGAAAAAGTCGCCTACCCTGCGCTTGAACTGAGCCGCAAGCTACGTGTGAAAAATATCTGCCTGCACAAGGGTCTCGCAATCGGCATTTTCAACGAAGCGCACTGCCACCCGAAAGACCTCGTACGAGTCTCTAAGGATTTTCCAGACCTGAATTTCCTCATCTATCATTCCGGGTTCAAGGCTCTCGAGGACGCTCTCCCCGCTGCCGAAAATGGATTTAAGAAGACTGCCTACGTCCCATGGGTGTCCGACCTGTGTGAATACCGCAAGAATAATCCCCACATGACGAACGTTTACATGGAGCTCGGTACTACTTTCGCGCTGATGGCCACCACACACCCGCTCCTTTGCACGCACGTCCTCGGGATGATCATTCAGCCGTTTGGCGATGACCATGTCCTCTGGGGCACCGATTCCATCTGGTGGGGTTCACCGCAGTGGCAAATTGAAGCGATGCGCCGCATCGAGATGCCGGATTCTCTCCAAAAACAATTCGGATACGCTCCGCTCACCTCAGAAGTGAAAGCCAAAATATTCGGTTTGAACGCAGCCCGCATCTACGGCGTCGATCCGACTGCCAAGCGAAATCCGGTGCCTGGGAACTACATCGACCGCCTCAAAGAAATGTACAAACAAACCGGAGCACAGCCCAGCAACACCCAATATGGTTGGGTCCGCGCGTGACACAGAGTGGACCCAGTGAGTTGTAGCGCGCTTTTCCACGCCACTTTGACTGCTTACACCGCTTGCGGGCAAGTCCTTGCGTATTAGAATTAAGGTGATGGCATTATCGAATGACTGATCCAGCCGCAGCCACTAGCCACATGCCCGTGCGTGGGGCGAACAACCCGGGCGGGCGGGTACGCAATGTACGCCTCCGCACTTCCGGCGCATCCGTCGAACGCCGCACAGACGGGTCCATTCTCGTTCGCCCGGACGAACCTCTCGGTCCATATCCAACGGTTCTGACCGATCGCCTCGCGCACTGGGCGAAAATCGCGCCCGCAAGGATCTGCGTAGCGAAACGTGACACCGACGGAAACTGGCGTTCGCTCACCTATGCGCAGGTTTACGCCGCCGTGCAAGGGATTGGCCAGGCTCTCCTCGATCGAGGCCTCACCGCTGATCACCCCGTTGCCATACTTTCGGAAAACGACATTGAACATCTGCTTCTAATGCTTGCAGGTCAGCACGCCGGAATCCCCACGGCACATCTCTCTCCGGTTTATTCCCTTGTGTCGAAGGATCTCGCACAACTCCGGCACTGCCTCGGACTTCTAACGCCTGGAATGGTCTTCGTCTCAAACGGCGAAAAATATCGCCGGGCTGTTGAAGTAGCCGTCACCGACGAGATGGAACTCGTGGTCGCCACTGCGCCGCCCGAGTTTCGAAAGGCAACTCCATTCGCAGATCTCCTGGCTACACGACCGACGAGTACCCTCGATGCGGTCCACGCACGAATCGATCCGGATAGCCCCGCGAAGTTCCTCTTCACCTCCGGTTCAACCGGCATGCCGAAAGCCGTGATCAATACGCACCGCATGATCTGCTGTAACCAGCAGATGATCGCCCAGGTGTTTGGCTTCTTGCAGGACGAGCCTCCTGCTCTAATCGACTGGCTCCCGTGGAATCACACTTTCGGTAGCAATCACAATATCGGCATCGCTCTCTACAATGGCGGCAGCCTCTACATTGACGAAGGAAAGCCCGGGCCATCGTTCATCGAAGAAACCATTCGCAACCTCCGTGAGATCGCTCCGACGGTCTATTTCAACGTCCCAAAGGGCTACGAGGACTTGCTGCCGTCTCTGCGTGCCGATCGCCGGCTGTGCGAAAATTTCTTCAGCCGGCTAAAACTGCTCTTCTACGCCGGCGCCGGTTTGTCGCAACCCGTGTGGGACGCCTACCGTAACCTCGCGCTCGAAACTTGCGGCGAGCGAGTTGTGATGGTCACGGGACTCGGCTCCACCGAAACCGCTCCGATGGCGATCCAAACCACCTGGGAAACGGATCGCGCCGGGGTAATTGGAATCCCTATTCCTGGCGTTGAGGCCAAACTGATTCCACAGGGAAGCAAACTCGAAGTCCGGGTGCGTGGCCCAAATATTACCCCCGGCTACTGGCGCCAACCGGAACTCACTAAGAAGGCTTTCGACGACGAAGGCTTCTACCGATTCGGCGACGCCGTCCGCTTCGTTGATGCTTCCGACGTTAATAAGGGTTTTCTGTTTGATGGCCGCTTTTCCGAAGACTTCAAGCTGGCGACCGGCACATGGGTGAGCGTGGGCCCGCTGCGGGCAAGAATTCTGAGTTACTTCGCTCCATTCGCGCGAGACGTCGTCATTGCGGGACACGACCGCGACGAAATCGGCATGATGATTTTTGCCGACCTGGAGGCGTGTTGCTCCCTCTCTTCGGACCTCTCGCTCCGTTCGCCGATTGCAGAAGTCCTGCGTCACGAAGCCGTACGCGACCGCTTTCAAACGTTGCTGTCAGCCTTCGCTGCGGAATCCACCGGCAGTTCGAATCGAGTTAGCCGCGCGATTCTTCTCGAAGAACCACCTTCCCTCGACGCTCGCGAAATGACCGACAAAGGCTCGTTGAATCAGCGCGCCGTACTCGATCACCGCGCGGCACTCGTCGAACAGCTGTACAGCTCGCAACCCTCACACCTCATTTTTCGCATCAAGGGAAAATAATGACGGCAAACGATAAGAACGGTCTCTTCATCGCCTACGAAGACATTTGGCTTCTCGATGGCGTGCGCACGCCATTCGTCGATTACAGCGGCCCGCTCGGCCTTGTCTCTCCAATCGACCTCGGCATCAAAGTCGCGCGCGCCATTTTCGAGCGCACGAAGGTTTCGCCCGCGGACGTTGGCTCCGTTATCGCCGGCAGCGTCGCGCAGGCCAGTTTCGATGCTTACCTACTTCCGCGGCACATTGGCCTCTACTCCGGCGTTCCGCTCGATCGTCCCGCGCTGCTCGTTCAGCGAGTATGCGGCACAGGCATCGAAGCCATCGGACAAGCTGCCGACGCGATCACTCTAAAGAAAATCCACCTCGGCCTCTGCGTTGGAACGGAATCCATGAGCCGCAATCCAATTGCCGCGTATACCCATCGCGGCGGCTTCCGGATGGGACAAGTCGAGTTCAAGGACTTCCTCTGGGAGGCGCTGCTTGATCCTGCTGCCAATGTGACGATGGGAGACACTGCCGAGAAAATAGCGCGCGAATACAAGATTGCGCGCGAGGAAGTGGACTGTTTTGCGGAATTGAGTTTTTCTCGCGCCGTCACCGCGCAGAAGAGCTGCTTCCTTTCCGGCGAAATCGTTCCAGTCGTCACCGAAGCGTTTGAACTGAAAGATTACAAGCCGCGCGGAATTCGTCTTCCAAAGGGTGTAGAAACTCTTGCAGCAGATACGCACATCCGCCCGTCTTCTTACGAAACCCTCGCGAAAATCCGCCCGGCATTCGGCGGCGTTCAAACCGGAGGAAACAGCTCAGCAATTGTCGACGGTGCCGCGGCCGCGCTCGTCGCTTCGGGGGCTTACACCAAGTCCAGAAACACCCGGCCGCTCGCCCGGATTGCCGCCGTTGCGACTGTGGGCGTCCCGCCGGAAATCATGAGCATTGGCCCGGCCCCGGCCATCCGGAAACTCCTCGACGGTGTTGGACTTTCACTCGATGCAATTGATCGCTTTGAAATCAACGAAGCCTTCGCGGCGCAGGTGATCGGCGTCGAACGCGAACTAAACCTCGATCGCAGTAAGCTCAATGTAAACGGCGGGGCAATCGCCATCGGCCACCCGCTTGCCGCCACCGGCGTCCGTCTTGCCGTCACGCTCGGCCGCGAGCTACGGCGTTCGCAAATGCGCTACGGCATCGCGTCCGCCTGCATTGGCGGCGGCCAGGGCATTGCGCTGCTTATCGAGAATCCTCGGTGAAATGGGTTCGCGACGGCACTGCGGACAGCGCAGAACGGTTCAGTGGCCGCGATAGAGCTCGAAGGGTGCCCAATAGAATGGCTTTTGGTAAACCGTCCCGGAGTGAAGCAGCTTCAGTTTCGCGTGGCGCAGGGCAACGTCCGGCGCGGATCCTTTCTTAATCTCACCATAGAGATCATCCATCAATGCCGGCGTGGAGTTGTCGTTGACCTCCCACAATGCCGCGATCACTCCATGCGCGCCTGCGCGCAAGAACGCCCACGTCAGCCCGACGAGACCTTCGCCGGAGTACGTGCGCTCCCCCGCCCCGTGACATGCCGAAATCGTCACCAAATCTGCGTTCAACGGCTGCAACACAATATCTCGCGCATACAGTTTGTAGGAATCGCCTTCCTTCGTGAGAATCACAGCAGAATCAAGCGGGCTCGCGCGGCTCGCAGTGCCGTGCGCCACAAAATGGATGAACGAATATTGCGCCGGCCTGCTGCTCAGATAAGCGGCCGCCGTCGCTCGCTGCCGCGATAGGACAGTGCGATCCGGCGCCGCAAAATATCGCTCTACATCGCCCATTTCGGCAGCCGCCTGCGGCAGGTCTGGAAACTCCGCGTTCGGCGAGAGCGGGTCGCCAATCAATAACAGCTTTTTCAACCTTGCCGGCCGCTCGTTCGCGGACGCAGCCAGCAAGACCAGTGAATTCGCGTTTGCGACAACCGCATCTTCGATCCAGTAGTGAAGCGTGGGCGTCGGAACAAGCAGTGTCTCGAAATTCAAGTCGTACAAACCGCCGTCCGGTAGCACAATCACGCGCGAGCCGGGCGGGATCAACTTCTGCGCCGGTGCAACTAACAGCTCGTACAGTTTAATTCCCTGTGCATTCGCAGTTTCCAGCAAGTTTCTAGGCCCAAGCAGCGCTTCGCGGTACGGCTTGATCAACGCTTCGATTTCGGAAGCAGGTGGCAGCGTAAAAAGCCTTACGCCAGATCGCGTCGCTGCCCAAAAATACGAATGCTTCTCGCCCAGCCAGTAAAACAGCAGCGTCGCGCCAAATCGCTGCGCAATCGACTGTGGCTGAAAGTTCGGAAGCGGAAACGAGATCTTTGAGCTGAGTCCGAGCCCCTCGGCAAGTGTCTGCGCCCTGCTCACCTCGGCAACTTGCAACGCGTCCTCAGTCCTGCCCTGCGAAATCAGGAAATCGACGTAGTCATCGTAGAATGCGATCGCGCTCGTGAGAAACGGCAGGCGCAATTCTTCACGATCAATCGACGACCTGGCCTTTTCAATCGTTGCAATCGACTGTCGAAACTCATTCTCGGCATTTTTTGGGCGACCTTCGGCGACATACACTTCCGCCAGCCGCGCTGCGGCTTCCCAACGCAGCGAAGCTCCGGCGTTGGGGTCATGCACGACGTGCTGAAACGATTGTTCCGCCTGTGCGTATTCCCTTCTTATTTGGGCGATGCGGCCCCCGATGATCAGAGCGTTCAACTCAACGTAAGGGTCGGGATATGCGCGCACAAACTGCACAACGGAATCATAGAAGTGCTGCGCTGACTCGGTCTGCCCCGTTTCCAAAGCTACCAGCGCAAGGTTCTCAAGACCTTCCGCCGTGGATTTTTCATCTCCAAGATTTTTTGCGAAATCGAGTGCTTTCTCGTAGGCGAGCCTTGCGGAAGCGTAATTGCGTTGTGCGAGGTTTACGTTGCCGATGTTCATCCGCCAGTAGACTCGATCCCCCGCAAGACCTACCTTTGCAGCCGCCTCTTCAGCCTGTTGATAGAGCACGAGGGCGTTCTCGAAATCTCCCATCTCGAAATAGCTCCAACCCAGGTTCCCGTAGATTTTTGATATCGAGCTCTCCGCATGCACGGATCTCGATAATTGCAAGGCCTGGCGATTCCAATCGATTGATTCGTCGTAATGGCCCCTCTTCGTCGCAACGACAGCCAGGCTACCGAGAGCCGCGATTTCCAGAAATGAATCATTTTGTTGGCGCGCGATTCGGAGAGTGTCGCGGTAGTTCGATTCTGCAACACCAAAATCGTCGCTCAAGTTGGCGAGAGTGCCCTTTCTTAAGTAGACCTCGCCCAACAGATTCGGACAGTGGGCTTTTGCTGTTTCTTCTGCCTCGCCAAGATACCGGTCAGCATCCTTGTATTGGAGCAAGTGAGTCTTCGCAGAGCCCTGGGTCAATTTGCGCCATACGACAAGGTCGCAGTTCGCAACTGAGGAGGGAATTTCCTGCTCGAGGATGGCCAAAGAATCGCGGTCACGTCGTTCTTGGACGAGTACTTTTGCCTTCAGCAGAAGAAAACGCCAGTGCCACTCATTTTCGGCGGAGGTGAATTTGTGGAGTCCGGACTCAGTTTCGGACAATGCTCCGCTCAAGTCGCCGTGCTGGAGTTTGAGTGAAGCGTCTTCGTAGGCTCGTTCCGGAGAAAATGGAGCGGGACGCTTGCACCCCGCTCCGCACAATATAAATCCCAGGCAAACCAGGCGTCCTATGGCCAGGTAGTGCCGTTGCCAACGCCTTGCGCTGCTGACATCGCACCGGCAACCGGGCAACCAAGCTCGAAGCGAAGCATCGTCACGGTTCGTTTGCTGTGCTGAGCAAAGACTTCTCCGACAAAAACTCTCCCGAACTCGGGAATGTCGAAGGCATGGCCTTGCCGCTTGACTCCCGGGCACGTCGTCTTCATGTCTTTGACGAGGGAGCAAAGCATCACTCCATGAGCTTGGATCGTTTTTGGTGTCTGACCCGGTTGAAACGGATCGCCAGCCATTTTGCGGAATCCAGCGTTAGATTCAAACTCTTTTCTCAAGGCTTCGAACGTGTTCAGCCGCAGAAAGAGTTCGTCGTCGAATTCCACATGAACTTTGCACCCCGCGATCGTCAGATTGTCAATCTTGCTTCCCAGCACGGTAATTTTCGCTTCCGCATCCTCCAGCTTGTGATTGCTTGCGATCCGAGTCACAAGCCGGTCCGCTGTCACTACGTCAAGCACATTCAAACCCTCCACCGCGGAGGTAACCAGAGTCGTATGGCTTCCATCTTCCTCGCTCTTGCTTCCGGAAACCGTCGTGTGCCCACACTTGAACGAAACGAATTGATTGAACCGGAAGTTTTCCACTCGCGAGCTGCCGTGGCCTCCGATCGCTGGAAGCGACATTCCGGCTTGTACTTCGATGAGTTGATCGAGCGGTCTCTTAATGTGGCCGCTCAGAGCATGTCCGTGCGCGTTGTAGATGTACGTCTTGCGAGGGTTTTCCTTTTGCATTGGCGCTGCCTCCTGCGTCAATATCAAGCTACTTGGTGTATTCGAGAGAGAACGGATAACGAACGACGCCTATCTTATCCGCATCGGTCTTTTCAGGCGAGCCCAATCCTCGCACAACGAGGACATGCTTTCCCGATGCCAGGCGTCCGGCAGGTATCAACAACTGGACGGTTTGCTTCGCTTCTTGCGCGGATACATTCAACGCCAATTCAGGCGTTCCGGATTCGCTCTGAAACTCGCACACATAGGAAGAAAACTGGCTCTGCGGCGGAATATCAATGAACATGCTGAAGAACTTGTCAGACGGCACCGAGATCGTCAGCGGAGCTGCGCCTCGCGAATTCTGCCCGATCAACGAAAATGACGGAAGTGTCTGCGGAGCTTCCGATTGCGACAGCGCCGTCTTCAAATGTGGAATCGTCACCGCGTTCTGATACGCAGCGACCATCAATAGCAGTGCCAGCGCAGGAGCGGCAAAAGCCGGACGCATCAGCACTCCCCACCAACGGCCAACTCGCTTTCCCGCCGGCCGCACTGATGCTTCCGCGACCGTTCCGGCGCTCCAAACATCCCGCGCATTGTCGACGAACACCGCGCCAGCTCGAACATCCTGCGCGCACTCCATACATCCGAAATAATGGTCCTCGTACTGGTCGCGCAATTCAGCGCTCAATTCGCCCAGGAGGTATTTCTCAGCGGCTTTTAGCCGTATCGCTTCGGAATGGTTCATTGTGTTCATCCTCCCAGTAGTGACGTGGGAGCGCAAATCGTTTCATCTGTGGCCCGATTCGCCCGCAGGTAGGCGGGCCGGCGGTTCCGCTTGCTCATAAAGCGTCCTAAAGCTCTGTTTGGCCCGGTGCAACAGCACTCTCAGATAGTCGCGATCGACCCCAAAGTCTACGCAAATCTCGTCCTTATCCTTATCCTCAAAGAACATGGCACGCAGCAGCCGCCTCTCTTTCTCGGAAAGTTTTGAAAGCGTTAGCTTTACGTGTTCCTGAGTCTGTTTTGCCACGAGTATCCCATCCAAATCAATGCTCTCATCAGGAGGATCAAGCGGAGTCTCGTCCGATGGTACACCGCGCGCGGCGGAACGGTAGTATTCCTGCAACACATTGTTACATATAGAGTTAACGAAAGACCCAAGCCCTTCCGCACTCCGGATCCCGCCCTGCATTCGCATAGCTTTCAGTACGCGGACGAATGTCTCCTGACGGATATCTTCAACGGCTTGCGAAGAACGAAGGCGGGACCGCAGCTTAATCAGCAAGAGCTGGCTGAAATAGCTGACAAAATGCTGCTCCGTCGGAAAGTCCCGGTCTCGGAGCCTCTGAAGATAGGCCTCATCGAACGAGAAGAATTCCACATGCCCCTCATGAGGGCACGAAGTATATCCCCCTATGAAATCAAGCGCAATGACGCTTCCCGCGCACTGAAGAAGACACCTCCACTTAGCCATATCGAACTCCTGACTCAAAAAAGAAACAAAAAAACTTTCCCAAACTGAAACGATTCACGCCCTGAGCGCACTATTTCCAGGTAATGGCCGATACGTTGGCAGTGCAATTCGAGGTTCTGAGTCAGAAGGATGGCAATGCTCGAACTCCTCACGCCCCAGGCGCATCCCGGTCGTCCCTACCCCGAGCGAACCGGGGTGCGCTTCCCCGCCATTCCGACGAGGACCGAAAGAGGAGAACTAAAAACATGAGCCATCCGATCGAAACTGAAGCCACACGAATTGAGGACGTCGTTTTCAATTCTGATCCATGGGAAGCGAGAACCACATTGGCGCCAAACGGTAGCTTGGGATTCCGAACCTTGAATGTGCGGTCCGTAGAATTCATCGCTCAGCCCGGGAGAATTCGCGAATTGCGGAATTGCGTCCAGGGGCCTTTGATGGACCACCTGAAAAAACAGCGAGGCTTCGCTGGCGCGATCGTGCTCAGTTCCCATAAGGAGCCGCGGCTGATCCTCGTCATGAGTCTGTGGAAAGCCGAGAAGGACGCGACCGGAAACCGATGGGAGACCTCGGCGGCGATTCTCAAAATGATTTCGCCCCTGATCGATGTCTGCTCGAGAGTTCATACCTACGAAGCAGCTCTGCCAAATCTCGTGGACACTCCTGCGGCCATCATTGCCGCCCCGGTTTGCTGATGCGAGCGCTTATCGCTGAATTCCAACACGCCGAACCGACGGGTCGTCACTTGCCCGGATACAGACCATTCGAGGAAACGAGGGCTATGAAAGAAGATTCCGTGGAGCAAATCAAACCAGCGGAAGGAACCGAGCTATCCGCGAGGAAGTGGATTCGATGCGACACGCAGCACTGCGGAAACCCCGCGGTCGGCCTGCTCGCGCTTCGTTTTTACTGTACCGGGCACTTCATAACGCACTGCTACGAGAAGTTGGATCGATGCAACTCCAATCCGCTAAGCGACGCAGACGTCGTTACCTCCGTCGCAGTCGATCGCTTTCTTCAACAGTGCATGGCACAGGCGGGAGAGCTCGTCCGTCCCACTCACGGCTTTGACAACCTCGACCGCGCACGGCTCTTCGACATTTTCCTCTGGGCGTCGGATCTAGTCGCTAAGAGAAGCGTGTTCAGAATTGACAATGCGCTCGTACCGGAAAACAGTTTTGATTCCACCAGTGGGGATGCCACAAATCAGTTCAAGAAGGCCGCTGGCGAATAGTCTGATCTACAGCGTCTTCACTTGCTTCACGGCCCGGTCAAGCGATTGGCGGCTTTGGAAAAAATCTCTCCACGGGTCTGTTTGCTTGGCACGTTGCGCGAAGTTCCCGATATTGAATTTCGAAGGAACAATCCCGGGCTTCACCTCCGCCCAGGAAAGCGGGGTCGACACGGGAGCTTTCGGTTTCCGCCGCACCGAGTAAGGCATCACGACCGTCTGCCCAAATCCGTTCCGGAATGGATCGAGATAGACGCGCCCCTTCCGCGCCGCGATCGAATGCTCCACAGTCAGCTCATTTGAGTGTGCTGCCGCCACCCGGCCAACGACTGCCTGCGCGAACGACAGCACGTCGCTCGCATCCGGTCCCACGCGAATCGGCACGAACACATGCATTCCGCGGCTGCCCGATGTTTTCGGAAACGACACAAGCTTCAGGGCATCAAGCCCTTCCTTTATGTGAAGCGCCGCTCTCGCAGCATCGGCAAATTCCCCGGATTCAGGATCGAGGTCGAAGCACACCCAGTCGGGCTGTCGCGGAGAACTCGCGCGCCCGCCCATCGCGTGAACGGCAATGCATCCGAGATTCACAAGGGCAATTTGCGTCTCAAGGGTTCCTCCAACCACATAGTTCGTGAACCGCCGCCGTCCTCCCTCGTTCTCAATTCGCTTTGAAGGCGTCCCGGCCGGCATGCCCTTCGGCATTTCCTTCTGATAAAAACATTCCCCGGCCAGTCCATCCGGGCACCGTTCCATAGTTAACAGGCGATCCCTCACGTACGGCGCAAGCTTGGGGAATATCGCTTGATAAAACTCCGCCAGATCGATTTTAGTGTAGCCCTCGTCAGCCCAGAAAATTTTGTCGGGGTTCGAAATGTTCACCGGCAATCTCGCCGTGCCCTTCGCTTCCTTCTTCGTCTTCTTCATTTTTGCGGCTCCGGCAGCACAACTTCCTTTGGCTTCTTGTCGTCGCGCAAACCGAGAAAAACAGGCTGGCGCAATTTCATATCCGCCGTCCATTCTTGAAACGAAATCTGCGCCACAAATTTCGGAGCAAGGAACATTGCGCCCTTCTCCCTTGGTGGATCCACAAACGCCGGGCGGTCGCTTACGAAAGGCCGAAACTTCTTGTACAAGGAACTCAGCGAGGTCTCGTCGAATCCGGTGCCCACCTTTCCGACGAAGTGCAATTTCCCGTCCTGATACGCTCCCAGCAACAGCGCACCAAAATGTTTTCGCGCTCCTGCTGGTTTCGTAAATCCGCCGATCACAAACTCATCCTCCTGGTGCGCTTTCACCTTCAGCCAATCTCTCGATCGTCCCTCCGCATAGCGAGCAGAAAGATCCTTTGCTACCAGTCCCTCAAATCCCCGCCGCTTCGCCTCCCGGAACGCTTCCAATCCGTTCTTCGCAAGCCGTCGCGAGGGGATCAGAATGCCGCCGGCTCCAAGCGATTTCTCCATCGCCTCGCGCCGCACCGAAAGCCCCTCTCGCCGCAGATCCTTCCCGTCGCGATACAGGCAATCGAAAACGGCATACGCAGCCTCGCCTTTCCCTTGTTGCAACAACTGAAACCGGGAAACTTTCTTGCGATCGAACACCACAACCTCGCCATCCAGCAGCAGCGTCGCGGGCTTCAGCGCGCGCACCGCATCCGCGATCCGTGGAAATCCGCTCGTCCGGTCGATTTTGTTCCTCGAGATCAATCGAACGCGGCTCCCTTCCTTGTACGCGAGCATCCGAATCCCGTCGTACTTCTCCTCGTAGGCCCATCCGGGCTTGTCGAACGGCTCGCGAACAAGAGTCGCCAGCATCGGTTGAACGCGAAATGGAATTCGATCGCTCACGTGGCGTGCTTGCTCCTCGACCGCAGTACGAACAAACGAACTTAAGCTCGCCGCTTACGGGGACGCGCCGCGGCTGCCGGCTTTGTTCTTTTTGAAGTTGTCTTGGACAGTGCCTTGCCTGTGGGGTCGCCCGTTGCGGCCACTTCCACGTCGCCTCCACCGTCTCGCGCAATATCTGCGAGAAGACGGTTACTCAGCGCCGACCTCGGTTCTGTTATCGTCAGGTTTTTCGACGATGCGAACTTGTCGCGGTGTTTTATCAATAGCCACGAAGGTTTACTGCTTCCCCCGAAGCCTCGCGTCCGCACTAGCACCCACGATCCTTTCAACTTCCTGCCGTGGAGCGTGAACTTCAAATCGCCCTTCTCGAGCGCCACACTCGGGTCCGGCTGCTCCGGCTCCCAAGTTCCTGTGTCCCACACCATCACCGTTCCCCCGCCGTACTCGCCCTCCGGTATCACGCCCTCAAAACTCGCGTATTCAATCGGATGATCTTCCACCTGCATCGCCAGTCGTTTGACCGCCGGATCGGTCGACGGGCCCTTCGGCACGGCCCAGGAGAGCAGTGTTCCCTTCCACTCCAATCGAAAATCGTAGTGCAAACGCGAGGCGCGGTGCTTCTGTACGACGAAAATCAGCGACGGATCCTTTCGATTGTTCGCTTCGCCCTTACCCGCCGGCTCCGGTGTCACTCCAAACCGCCGTTTCTTCCGATATTCTTTTAAAGTCATGCTCGCTCATTTCTTGAAAATAGTTATCCAATAATTCTTCGCACCGTTCGCTGAATCAAGTCAACGGCATTCTTCACCTACATGTAACGTCGAACTCGCGTACAGGATTTCCGGTATCGATCTCCTAGTCCGCAGGGCTTCGCTGCATCATCCCGTCTTTCATCCACTGAAATACCGGCACGCCCGCTAGCACCACCGCGCTCCCGAGCAGCGCCTGGCGGGGACTATGTAACGCAAGCAGCACAAGCATCACCACGCTTAGCAGCAAGAACGCGAGCGGCGTCACCGGATACCCCGGCGTCGCCATCGCGCCCTCAAGCGGTTGTTGCCGCCGGCGCAGGACGAACAACCCCGCCACCGCCAACCCGATGAACGCCACCGCGACAAAAATAAAATACGACACGATCTCCTCAAAACTCCCCAGCGCCACGAGCACCGATGCCAGAATCCCCTGGACAGCAACCGCTCGAGCCGGCGTTCCAAAACGCGGATGCGTCTTCGCGACTGCGGGAATAAAAAGACCGTCCTTCGCCATCGCGTAGTAAACCCGCGGCGACGACATAATCACTGCCGCGAGGCTGCCCAACACGCACGTCACCACAATCGCCGAAAATACGATCCCGCCGGCGGGCCCAAACAGCACGGCCCCAGCTTTCGCGACGAAAGCTTCGTCCGACGTCACTTTCTCGAACGGAATCAAATACCAGAATACCCCGCTCACCAGCACGTAAATCACCGTCACCGATACAACCCCCAGCGCCAGCGCTCGCGGTAGCGTCTTCGCGGGATCGCGGACCTCTCCTGCGATCTTGGTCGCGTCCCACCACCCCCCAAACGAAAAAAATGCAGATACAATCGCAATGCCCAACGCGGGCGCCAACGGCAAAGCCCCCTGCCGCTGCGCTACGAATGGCACAAAATTCGACCACGTTCCCAGCCGGCGTGCGATCGCCCAGATCACCAGCGTACCAAGCACCGCGAATTTCAACCACGTCACCCAGCGCAGAAATCCGGCGCTGATCTTCGTGCTAACCATGTTCAAGATGCACAGCCCCCAAATCGCTGCCACCGCCCCAACCTTTATCCCCAGCCGCGACCAGTGAAAGATATACGCTGCATATCCAGCTAACCCTGTCGCGAATGCTGCCGTCAGGCCCGGCTCCATCACAAGCAAACTCATCCACCCGAACAGAAATGCTATCCTCGCTCCGAAGCACTCCCAAAGAAATACGTAAGTGCCCCCGGCTCTCGGAAACCGCCCCGCCAGTTCTCCGTAGCACAACGCCCCGCTCAGCGTCATTGCGCCCACTACAACCCACACGATCAGCAACCACATCGGCGACCCGACCGCCTTTGCCATCCCCGCGGGCGTAAGAAATATTCCCACAGCGATCACTTCGCCGGCGACAGCCGCAGTCGCCGAGCCGAACCCCAGCTCGCGCTTCAACCCGTGCATAGCTCTTTGCGCCTTGAGTTTGTCGGTCGTCATGTCTTGGGAAAAACTCCTCCGGAATCCGGCGGCATAGTATCACCAGGCCCATTGCAAGCCGCGGTATCATTGTGAAACCACACCCCATGCGGGACCGTCTGTTGAGTAGAAGGGTTTCCCGGTGAAAGTACACGGAGAATTCAGTAAGCAACTGGTGGCAATTTCCGATGCGAGCTGAAAGGCTAACACGATAGGATTGGAAAAATCCCACGTGCGCGTTCGAAGGATTTCAGAAATAGAACGAACCTATCCGGTTTGACAGAGACCTCGAAACCTAATGTTCGCTCACCGTGCCGTCGAACTCGCCAAGCCCGTACATCAGTTCTTTCACTGGGTCCACCACCTGGGCGGCCCGGGCTTGATCCTTCTCGGCTTGATCGACAGCTCCGTAATCCCAGTCCCCGGCAGCATGGACGCCCTCACTATCATCCTGGCCGCAAAGCAACGCACTCTCTGGCCCTACTTCGCGGTGATGGCAACGATCGGCTCCGTGATCGGAGGTTATGTCACGTATCATTTCGCGCGGCGACAGGGCAAGAGTTCCATGGAGCACAGGATTTCCCGCCGCCAAATGAACAAAGTAACGAAAGCTTTCGAGAAGTGGGGATTCGGCGCCGTTGTGATTCCCGCGATCCTGCCGCCTCCCTCCCCCATGGTCCCATTCCTGATCGCTGCAGGCGCCCTGCAGTATTCCCGCAACAGATTTCTCGTCGCGCTATCGATCGGCCGCGCCATCCGCTTCACCATCCTCGCCTACCTCGGGGCATTCTACGGTCGCCAGATTCTCACCCTCATCACCAGCCACGCAAAACCGATCCTCATCACTTTCATCGTCGCCTCGATAGCCATCAGCGTCTTCATCCTTTTCCGCTACAAGAAAAGTAAATCACACCAACGCGCATAAAATTGTCTCCTCTTCCGAATTTTTCCCGTATGGTCAGACCACGCCATGGCCAACCAAGATGCGGATCAGCCGTAATCATTCTTACTGCCATTTATCTGTCACGTTTTAGGGATACCCGGGAGAACCATTGAGGAATGCACCGAGACAACTTCCTAGCCTGTAAAAAAGAAAACCCGCCTATAACCCCTTCCACGCCACAAACGCCGCCCCTATCAGCGGGCACTCCTCATTCAGCACCACCACCACAGGAATCGGCGCTAAAAAGTCTCCCATCTTTTCCTTGTCTCTCACCGCGGCAATAAATCGCCCGTTCGTCATCTTCGGCAGAATCTTCACCGCAATCCCGCCCGTGACAAAAATTCCGCCCCGAGCCAGCGAGCGCACCGCCAAATTCCCCGCCTCTGACCCGTATATATCTACCCACAAATCGAGCGTCGCCGCACACACGGGGCATTCCCCAGAAAGCCCGCGCTGCGTAATTCCAGGGGCCGGATCGACTCCGTGCTCGTCGAAATCGTGCCGGATGGAGATATTCAAAAATTCGTGCACTCGCTTGAATCCGCCCCCCGACAAAATTATCTCGTTGCTCACGTACTCTTCTCGGTCCTTCAAAAATTTCCATAGGTCTGCTTGCTGCTCTGTGTGTGGAGCAAAATCCGCATGACCTCCCTCTGTCGCCATCGGTAAATGCCGCGTACCGTCCCAGAAGAGAATCGCCTCCCCCAATCCCGTTCCCGCCGCAATCACTACGCGATTCGATTCGGGAACCGGCACCCCCTCATGAATCATTTCCAGATCCGCCGGCTCCATTGCGGTGGTCCCGAACGCCGCCGCTTCCAAATCGTTCAGCAGTCGCACGCGGCTTATTCCCAGATGTTGCGCCACTGCCGCTCCATCCACAATCCACGGAAAATTCGTCGCGTGCACACGGTTTTGTACCACCGGACCCGCAATCCCGAACGAAGCAGCGGTCACTTTCCCGCCCATCTCGCCGAGAAAATCAGTCACAACCGCTTCCAGCCCGCCGAATTCCGCGGTCGCATATCGTTTGTGCGCGATCCGTGCGAGCTTTCCCGCCTTCACGTCGAACAACCCGAGATTCGCTTTCGTTCCGCCCAGGTCGCCCGCAAGAATCATAGAAATTCCTCCACGCCAATTGCCAGTATTCGGCGCCTTCGAGTTCGGATCGCTGCTTCAGATCGGGCGCCAGTGCCGTCCATCGGTGACCGTCAAATCGTCCGCAGCCTTCGGCCCCTGGCTGCCCGCCGGATAATTGGGGAACGGCGGCGGAGAAGCGTCTCGCCACGCATCGAGGATCGGGTCCACCAGCGCCCATGCAGCCTCGACGCTGTCTGCGCGGTCGAACAGCGTCGCATCGCCGCGTATGCAATCATTGATCAACGTGGCGTACGCGTCGCGCGATCCCCCGCCAAACGCCTGCTTGTACCTGAAATCCATCGTCACCGGACGTATCTGCATGTGCCCGCCCGGCGCCTTCGCTCCGAATGAAAGTGAAATTCCCTCGTCCGGCTGAATGTTCAACACCAACGAATTCGATTCCACACTTTCGCCTTGAAAAACCATATGCGGCGCTTTCTTGAATTCAATCGCCACTTCCGTTCCGGGCCGCGCCAACCGCTTTCCCGTCCGCAAATAAAACGGCACGCCGCTCCATCGCCAATTATCAACATGCAGCTTCAGCGCAACAAAAGTCTCCGTTGCCGAATCTGGTTTCACCCCTGGCTCCTGCCGGTACCCCGGCACCGCTTTCCCTCCGACGGTCCCCGGCCCATACTGGCCGCGCACAACCGACTTCCAAATCGACTCAGCGGTAAACGGCCGAATCGACTGCAGCACTTTAATCTTTTCGTTTCGCACGGCCGTCGCGTCGAATGTCGCTGGCGCTTCCATCGCCACCAGTGACGTTAACTGCAATACGTGACTCTGAATCATGTCCCGCAATGCGCCCGTGTTCTCGTAAAATCCCCCGCGCCGCTCCACTCCCAGCGATTCCCCCGCCGTAATCTGCACGTGGTCAACGTAGTTCCGGTTCCACAGCGGCTCAAAAATTCCGTTGCCGAATCGGAACACCAACATGTTTTGCACCGTCTCTTTGCCGAGGTAGTGATCGATCCGGTACACCTGCGACTCGCTGAAAACGTTCAGCACTTTCGCATTCAAATCGCATGCTGACGCTTTGTCGTGCCCGAACGGCTTCTCAATAATTACGCGAGTCCATGACCTTTCGCTTTTCGGTTTCGCCAGTCCCGCCGCGCCGATCTGCTCTACAATTTTCAGATAAACATCCGGAGGCGTAGCGAGATAAAAAAGCCGGTTGCCATTCAGATTCCCCTCGCGATCCACTTCATCCAATCGCTGCGCCAGCCGCTGGAATGCTCCCGGGTCGTCATAATCGCCGCTGAAATAGTGCAAATGCTTCAAAAAATCGTCGAGCTTGCCTTCTCCTCCCGCATCCGCTCCCTTCGGCAGGAATTCGCCCGCGCGTTTCCGAAAGTCGCCGTCGCTCATTTCCGTCCGCGCATACCCCAGCAAACGAAACCGCGGCGCCAAACACGCATGCACCGCCAGGTCGTAGAGTGCCGGCAGAAGTTTCCGTCGCGCCAAATCGCCCGAGGCGCCAAACATCACGATCGTGCAAGGATCGTTCGGAACTTCGCAGTAATACGAATCCGCCTGGGGCGCTTCAGCCATATCCGTCGCGCGGGTATTCATCAGTGGTCTCCGGAAGCCTCGATAGCGTGGACCTGCGAGTCTATCTTTCTCTCAAAATCACGCCCCTACCGCAAGAGGCAATCACAGCTGTATCGGATGATTTCAATACCCCGGTAGTCTCATTCCGGCGCTGGCTGGAAATTCAACTGTTATTCAAGTATCTTGGAACTGCAGCATTCCAATACGCTTTCAGGAGGCCCAAATGGCCGACGACAAATGTGCGGACAACACACCGGCAGCGCCGTCTCCGCAACCCGCCGGCCAAACCCTCCGCATGGTCAAATGTGTGAAGTATGGGCGCGAACTACCCGGCCTCGATCGCATTCCCTGGAAGGGTGAAATCGGCAAACGTGTCTACGAAAACGTTTCCAAAGACGCGTGGAAGCTCTGGCTCGAGCACTCCAAAATGATCATGAACGAATACCGCCTAAACCCTCTCGACCCGAACTCTCAAAAAATCATGGAAGAGCAACTCGAACAATTCTTTTTCGGCGAAGGCGCCAAGCTTCCTGAAGGATACGTCCCCCAGAAATCCAAAGGCTAAATTCCAGGAAGCCTTTTGTACCGCCGGCTTCGAGCCGGCTCCTCGTGTCCGGTGGACTCCACCAGAATCTTGAAATCGGACTAGGCGGCTCCTTTGAATTCGAGACAAACTGGGCCCTTGGCGGCGCCATCACCGCTGTCGCCGCTTTCAATTTTCAATTTTCCGCGTCACCGGATGCTCCACGGGCAACCGAGGTGAAAAGCTGAATTCCAGCTTCGCGTGCGCTGTCCTCAGCGCCTTCTCCACAAATGCAGCCGACTTTCCCCGTGCGAAAATAAATCCCAGATAGCTCGCGCCTTCCGGCCAAGCCGCCACGTAATCCCTCAACCGCGCCGTAATCCGAATCTCCGTCACGCCCGCAGTTTGCTCTGCATCCTCGATCCCGTTGACGCCCTCAAGAATCCCGCTCCGCGGCACTGGGATCATCATTACGCCAGACGCTGCTTCCTCCCGTGCCGAGTCGCTCTCCGGAAGCCCCAGCGCATGACGCAATACAAGTTCCTCGAGCGAAATCAGCTCTGCTCCAAACCGCAGCGCCCGCGAACATAACCCGCCGATCGGCCGCGGTGCCACTTCGAGCACCCACGGTCCATCCTCATTCACACGAAACTCTGCATGAGCCGGGCCAGTCGTCAATCCGAGTGCCCCAATGGCCCGGGCAGCACATTCCGAGATCGCCGCCTGCACGTCAGCAGGCATGCGCGAAGGTGTCACGTAAATTGTCTCCTCGAAATACGGCCCCTCAAGCGGGTCGGGTTTGTCGAAAATCGCCAGCACTCGCAATCGTCCGCCGTCGATCAGCCCCTCCACCGCCACCTCGCGCCCCGGAACGTAAGTCTCGACCAAAAGACGGTCCAACCCCGGCTCGCGCAACACTCGAATTTCCGGAGAATCGAGTAGCATGCGAATTCGCCGCACCGCACCCGCAAATTCTTCCGCGTCGTTCGCCCGAATTACGCCCTGGCTAGCCGCCAGCGACAACGGCTTCACCACGCACGGAAATTTCACGCGCGCAAGTACGCCGCTCAAATCATCCGACGGCGAAAACGCAAAAAAGTCCGGCACCCGAACCCCGGCCGCCCGCAATACCTCTCGTTGCCGAAGTTTACTCCGGCAAATCTCCGCCGCCTCTGGCGGATTCCCCGCGATCCCAAGCGCTTCGGCTGCATATGCCGCCGTCGGCGTCGGCCGGTCCCCCAGCGCGATTACAGCACCTACCGCATTCCCTCGATCCGCCTTCGTGCCCAGCGCCCGCACAATTTCCTCAGCCGCCTCCCGTGGCTTTTCAAAGTGCAGCGCCAACGCCTCATCCCCCCAGGGATTCTCCATCTGATGGCACCGGTCAGTTCCAAACACTACCGCCACTCCCAATTTGTCCGCCGCCTCCCCAAACCCCCGTGTCTGATACCCCATCTTGCTCGCCAGTATCAGCACTCGCTTTGTTTCGTTCTGTTCGACTTGCGCTGTTTTATCTGCCGTCATCAGTGTTTATCTGCGGTCCCCGGGATTCTACACACCTAAACAAAGGTGTCCGCCTGCTTCAACTTCTTCCTGGCCTCCGCGATGGGAACCAACTGGTCCCCGGTCGGTTCCGCTCAACAATACCAGGGCTCATTCAAGTACGGGATCGCTGCCCGCGCCACGAGTGCGGGTAGAGCGCTCCGCGTAATCCCTCCACCTGCCGCCGCAAACGCCGCATCCTCCACTCGCTCGAAAATCCGCGCCCGCGCACGCCCCGTCTTCTCCCCCGAATGCACAATCCCCTGAATCTCCTCGCACAACCGGTCCACGCGCGGATCCGCGTGCTTCCACGGATATACAAGCGCCGCTTCGTCAAAATCCCCCACGCCTCGCCGAATCTCCTCCAGCTCCAAAAGCCGCGACCCGGCTGGAATCAACAACCGGATCGCAAGCTGTATCGGCGCCACATTCTCAACCAGCTCCTGCTCCCGCAACACCGCGAGCAATTCGCAATATCCTTCCAGCGTAGTCCACGGCGTAAACGGAACAAAAGTGGGCTGCAGCGCGAGCCCTGCCTCTCGAAACAATTCCACGGCTCGCAAAAAGTCCGGCCGCGTATGATTCTTCTCGAACTTTCCAAGCACCGCGTCATCCACGCTCTCGATCGCGCTTGTCACAAACAAGCACCCTGTCGCGCGCAACCTCGCAACGCAATCCGAATGCTTCAATAAATGCTCCACCTTGATCGTCACGTCGTACGTGAGCCGTGGAAATTCGCGGTGCAATTCTTCGACCAATGGCATCGCGTGCCCCACGCCATTAAAGAAATCCGGATCGCCAAACGTGATGTGCTCCGCGCCTGCCGCTACCTGCTGCCGAATATCCGCCAGCACCACCTCCCGCTCCACCACGCGAAACGTCCCGTTGTAAACCGGCACAATCGGACAATGCCGGCACAAATGTTTGCACCCCCGGCTCGCCTCCGTGTACCCAACCGTCCGCTTTTCGCCGCCGGGCATTACCAGCCGCGCATACTGTTCGAGCAGCACCATCCCGCTGCGGTCCGGCGTCAAAAATTTCTGTCGCGAAAGTGAAACCACCGGCTCTGCCTGCTTATCGCCATCACCACTCGCGCCGCTCGCAGCGTTCGAATCCTTCGCCCCAATCCCGCCCAATCGCTCTGCAAGCGACCGCAGCCCTTCCTCGAATTCCCCGCCAAGAATCGTCCCCACTCCCAATTCGCGCAAATAAGCCTCATTCACCGGCGCATACAACCCGTAAAAACACACATGGGCCCGAGGGTTAAGTTCTCGAAGCGCAGGCACCAGCGCCGCGGCCAACCGTGTCGCCGTATGCATCGGCACGTAAAACGCAATCAAACCCGCCGCTCGCACCACATCTTCTGGCAAAGTCTCACGCGACAGGTCGCAACACGTCACGGTGGCTCCGCCCGCTCTCAGCCACGCCGCCGGCGACGCCAACCCAAACGGCTGCCTCCCCAGCTCGTACGTTGAAATCAGAACGACATTCATCAATTGCCCCTTCGCGAAATTATCCCACGCTTTCGCCCCGCCTCGGCATACGCGTCTCTCATCGCTCGTCACCACTTTCCTACTCTACGGAACGGGCTACCCTTGCGGCATTTCACGCGGACGGACGTTCACACTCTGTTCGTCCCGGTTACCTTCCCCTTCCGCCTGCGCTACAATAACCTGTGACGCATACAGGAGCCTTGATTCGCGCATGAGCCCATCACCCAAGAATTCCTTCGGCACCCGCGCCGCCCTCAAAGTCGGCAGCGACTCCTTCGAAATCTACCGCCTCGACGCCCTCGAGCGCTCCGGTACCGCTAAGCCATCTCGCTTGCCCTTCTCGCTCAAAGTCCTCCTCGAAAATCTTCTCCGTCACGAAGATGATCGCTTCGTCCGCGCGGAAGACATCCGCGCCCTCGCCACTTGGGATCCCACCAGTGCGGCAGGCGCTTCCGAAAAAGAAATTTCCTTCATGCCCGCACGTGTCCTGCTCCAGGATTTTACGGGCGTTCCCGCTGTCGTTGATCTCGCCGCCATGCGCGACGCAATGCGCCATCTTGGCGGCGACCCCAAAAAAATCAATCCGTTGCTTCCGGCCGAGCTTGTCATCGACCATTCCGTGCAAGTAGATAAATCGGGCGCCGCAAACGCCTTTCTCTTCAACGCCGACCTCGAAATGAAACGCAATATCGAGCGCTACGCTTTCCTGCGCTGGGGCCAAAAAGGTTTTCAGAATTTCAAAGTTGTTCCGCCGGACACCGGCATATGCCACCAGGTGAATCTCGAGTATTTAGCTCGCGTCGTTTTCAAGAAACAGGAAAACGGCGTCTGGACTGCTTTCCCCGATTCGCTCGTCGGCACCGATTCGCACACCACAATGGTCAACGGCCTCGGTGTTTTTGGCTGGGGCGTTGGCGGCATCGAAGCCGAAGCCGCGATGCTCGGCCAGCCTCTCTCGATGCTGATTCCCGCTGTCGTCGGTTTCAAACTCCACGGACGCCTTCCTGAAGGCGCCACCGCGACCGACCTCGTTCTCACTGTCACGGAAATTTTGCGTAAGAAAGGCGTCGTCGGAAAATTTGTCGAATTCTACGGCACAGGACTCTCGAGCCTCACTCTTCCCGACCGCGCCACTATCGCGAACATGGCGCCCGAATACGGCGCGACAATGGGTTTCTTCCCCGTTGATTCCGAAACGCTTTCCTATCTGCGTTTCACCAGCCGCAGCGAGGATCAAGTGCGCCTCGTCGAATCCTATACGAAAGAACAGGGACTCTTCCGCACCGACCAGACTCCCGATCCCATTTTCTCCGATCGCCTCGAGCTCGATCTCGCGACCGTCGTTCCTACGATGGCTGGACCAAAGCGCCCACAGGACAGCGTCCCGCTCACCCAGGCAAAAACCTCCTTCGAAAAATCGCTCGCTGGCGCCGCGCCCAAGCACGTCAGCGTGAAAAGCAACGGTGACAATTTCGAACTCGCCGACGGCTCCGTCGTCATCGCTGCCATCACCAGCTGCACCAACACCTCGAATCCATCCCTTATGCTCGGCGCTGGACTGCTCGCGAAAAAAGCCGTCGAGCGCGGCCTCACTTCCAAGCCCTGGGTGAAAACCAGCTTCGCGCCCGGCTCGAAAGTCGTCACTGACTACATCGAAAAAGCCGGCCTCTGGCCTTATCTCGAAACCCTGCGGTTCCATCTCGTCGGCTACGGCTGCACCACCTGTATAGGCAATAGCGGGCCGCTTCCCGATTCCATCGCCGCCGCGATCAAGGACAACAATCTCGTCGCTGTCTCCGTTCTCAGCGGCAATCGCAATTTCGAAGGTCGCATCAACGCTCTCTGCCGTGCGAACTATCTCGCGTCGCCTCCGCTCGTCGTCGCCTACGCCCTCGCCGGACGCATGGACATCGACATCGTCAACGAGTCGCTTGGCAACGACAAATCCGGCAAGCCCGTATACCTGCGCGACATATGGCCCACGCCGCAGGAAGTAGAAACCACGATGCGCGCATCGGTTACGAGCGAAATGTTCCGCAAAGAGTATGCCGACGTCTTCACCGGTGACGCACACTGGCGCGCCCTGCCAATTCCCGAAGGCGATCTCTACGCCTGGGATTCGAAATCCACCTACATCAAGAACCCGCCGTATTTCGAAGGCATGTCGAAAAACCCATCCGTGCTCGCCGATCTCCACGGCCTTCGCGCTCTCGCCGTTCTCGGCGATAGCGTCACCACCGATCACATCTCCCCCGCCGGCTCGATTCCCGCAGACACGCCGGCCGGGAAATATCTGATCGCGAACGGAGTGCAGCCGAAAGATTTCAATTCCTACGGAGCGCGCCGCGGCAATCATGAAGTGATGATGCGCGGCACTTTCGCCAACATCCGCTTGAAGAACATGCTCGCGCCCGGCACCGAGGGTGGCTGGACGATTCACCAGCCCAGCGGTGAACAAATGAGCATCTACGACGCCGCCATGAAGTACCGCGACGAGCACGTTCCGCTGATCGTAGTCGCTGGAAAAGAATACGGCTCGGGCTCTTCGCGCGACTGGGCCGCCAAAGGAACGATTCTTCTCGGCGTCCGCGCCGTGCTCGCTGAAAGTTTCGAGCGCATCCATCGCTCGAACCTCGTAGGCATGGGCGTCCTCCCGCTTGAGTTCCTGCCGGGCGAAACTCCCAAGACGCTCGGCCTCACCGGCCTTGAAATCTTCGAGATTGGCGGCCTCGCCCACAATTTCGAGCCGCGCAAAACAATGAAAGTCCGCGCCCGCGACGCCGCCGGCAAGGAAAAACATTTCAACGCCGTCGCGCGCGTCGACACCCCGTTCGAAGTCGCCTATTACCAGCACGGCGGAATCCTGCAGTACGTCCTCCGCCAAATGCTCTAGCGCGCCGGTCAGATCATGAAGTGGCCGCGAAAGCGCGGCGAAGAACCATCGGTTTATCTCATCCTTATTTTAATACTTGATTTAAACTATAAGCTTGTTGTAAACAATCCCCCGCACCAGACCTATTGCTAGCATAGGTGAACAATGAGGCCCCCAACCCCAGCCCAGAAGTGCAGTGGTGTCTTCCCGGTTTTTTGCAAGCCCGTCCGCCGCATCTCCTTGATTCTGCTACTCGTGGCCATGTGTCCCGTCTTCGCCTCGGCGCAGACGGTTCCGAAGCGAGCGCTCGTTACGCAGCCCGTCGAGGACACAAAGCTGACGGTTCTCCGCGGCAACACGTATCCGCTGGCTCGCGCCGAGTTCGATCGCGGCGCGGCTCCGCCCAGTCTGCCGATGCAGCGCATGCTCCTTGTTCTGAAGCGTGCCCCTGAGCTAGAAACAGCGCTCGAAGCGCTGCTCGACCAGCAGCAGGACAAATCGTCTCCGAGCTATCATGCGTGGCTCACACCTGAGCAATTCGGTCAGCAATTCGGCCCCGCCGATCAAGACATCCAGGCCGTCACATCGTGGCTCCAGCTACAGGGCTTCGAGATCGCGCAAGTGTCGAACGGGCGCACGGTGATCGAGTTCTCCGGCACTGCGGCACAAGTGCAGCGCGCATTCCATACGGAAATTCATAAATTCTCTGTCAACAACGAAGACCACTGGGCCAACGCCAGCGACCCGCAAATCCCGACGGCGCTCGTGCCTGCTGTCGCGGGAGTGCTTACGCTGCACAACTTTCCTCGGCATGCGATGAATCACATGGTCGGTACGTTTAAGAGAACCAAAGGAACGAGCGCGTTAACTCCGGCGGGTCCGCTCTTTACGCTGCCGAATTTTTTTGGTCAAGATACAGCTTATGGCGTGGGACCCTTCGATTTCGCAACCATCTACAATGTGTCGCCACTCTGGAATGCTACTCCGCGCGTCGTCGGCACAGGACAAACGATCGCGATCGTCGGTGAAACGGATGTCGATTTCGTCGATTTGCAGAAGTTTCGAACGCTTTTCGGAATCACGTCGAATGATCCCGTGATGATCGTGGACGGTCCCGATCCGGGATTGCAGCCTGACGAGATCGAGTCGGATCTGGATTTGGAGTGGTCGAGCGCGGTGGCGCCAGGTGCGGCGATTAAGTTCGTAGTTGCCGCGACAACGGACACGACGCTGGGTGTGGATCTCGCCGCGCAATACATCGTGGACCACAATCTTGCACCCGTGGTCAGCGAGAGTTACGGAATCTGCGAGGCCGCGCTGGGAACCGCGGGCAATCAATTCTTCAATCTGCTCTGGCAGCAGGCGGCCGCGCAGGGGATGTCCGTCTTTCTTGCGAGCGGAGACAGCGGCTCGGCCGGCTGCGATCGTGACAATCCCGCTCAATTCGGTCTGCAGGTTAGCGGTTTCGCGTCGACACCGTACACCGTAGCTGTAGGCGGGACTGATTTCAACGATCTTACCAATCCCACGAACTACTTCAATCCGACGAACGACGCGCATCAAGCCTCGGCCAAATCGTACATTCCGGAAATGACCTGGAACGACTCGTGCACGAATGCCGAATTCTCGATGTTGACGGGAACTTCAAATGCAGAATCCAATTGCAACAATCCTGGGTTATCAGGTGCAGTTGCGGCAACGGGAGGCAGCGGGGGCAAGAGTTCGTGCACGACGGGGGATGGACAGGACATCGTTAGTTGCTCGGGCGGATATGTCAAGCCGATCTGGCAGACCGGTACCGGAGTACCGAATGACGGGAAACGCGATATCCCCGACGTTTCGCTTTTCGCGAGCAATGGGTTTAATGGCAACTTCTACGTGATCTGCTCCAAGAACATTACGGGTTCCTACTGTGACAGCTCCGACCCGAATGGCACGGTTGTCGGCATCGGAGGCACGTCTGCTTCCGCTCCTGCGTTTGCGGGAATCATGGCGCTTATAGATCAGAAAACGAATTCGCGGCAGGGGAATCCGAACTACCTTCTGTACAAGCTGGCGGCACAGCAGCCGGCAAGCGGCTGTAATTCGAGCACGCCTCCAACGGGTACCTGTGTGTTCAACGACGTGACCAACGGCACGATTGCGATGCCGTGCTTTACGGGAAGCACGATCGATTGCCGTACGAATATCAACGGCGATCAATTCGGAGTGCTGACCGGCTATGCCACGGGAGTCGGGTACGATCGCGCGACCGGGCTGGGAACGGTGAACGCGGCGAATCTGGTAAGCGCGTGGGTTACGGCGGCTGGAGCCTCGAAAGGGAGCGCTACGACACTTTCGATCACACCGGCGCCGATGAACATCACGCATGGAGCGACTTCCAACGTAGTGATCTCGGTAGCTCCGGCTCCCGGCGGCACGGGAACACCGGGCGGAGAAGTATCGCTGGTGACGAGTACGGGAATGGGAGCGGGCAGCTTCCTTCTTACTGATGGGAGCGCGACGGGCAGCATCGTTGACTTGCCCGGCGGCACGTACACCGTGACCGCGCACTATCCGGGGGATGCTACTTTCGGAGCAAGCGATTCGACGGCAGTTTCCGTGAAAGTGACGCCGGAAGCGAGCAAGGCGACGGTCGCGTATGAGCTTTTCGATCCCATCTCAGGGAATCTGACGAATCCGAACGCTACAACGGCGACGTTTGGCGTCTCTCCATCGTTGCTGCGGATCAACGTGACGAGCCAGGCGGGTGACGCCTGCGCGGGTAACACGCAGGGCACCACGGGATGTCCGACGGGAACTGTGACTCTGACAGACAACACGAAACCGCTGGACGGCGGGACGTTTGCGCTCAACAGCAACGGGTACGCGGAAGATCAACTAATCGATCTTCCCGGCGGCGTGCACAATCTAAAGGTTATATACCCTGGCGACAATAGTTACAGCGCCCCCACTCCAGCCACCGACGTGATAACGATCACTCCGGCGGCTACGACCCTCAGCGGCGATAATAGTCAAGTCACATTCTCAGGCGCAGAAACCCTACTAGGTGCAGCCATAACTGCCCAAAATATCTATTCAGATATCGTTCCGACGGGTACAGTAACAATGTCGCTGGGTTCGACTGTTATCGGAAGTTCTTCGATTTTCATAAATTCATTTACTTCGCATCAAGTCGACGCAGGGGCGAACGTTCTCGCACCGGCCGGCACTTTCAAGCAAGGCCAGAATAACTACGCGATAAAGTATTCCGGTGATCCGAGTTATTCCTCTTCTACCGGAACCGCCACCATCACATTGCTCTACATTACAACCACGACAATGGTCTCCTCCAATACAACGATTCAGGCTGGCCAGAGCGTTACATTCACCGCAACTATGGCCGCTACGCCCACAGGAGGAGCGCCGGTCACAGGAACAGTACAATTTCTGTTGGACGCTTCCAATCTAGGCGCTCCGGTGACCGTTGTGGGCGGGCAAGCCACACTCACTACCTCGGCGCTACCATTCGGCATTCATGTAATCGGAGCACATTACTCGGGCGACGCAAACAACAATCAATCCAATAGCGAAGGCTTATTGGAAACCATAAATTCACTTAGTTCAATGACATCGGTCACGGCTTCGAGCTCGTCAATCCAGCAGGGGCAACTAGTGACTTTTACGATAAAGGTCGCTGGCGTGCAGCCAGGAGGCCCGGTTCCAACCGGATCTTTAACGGTCCAAACCACTGCGAATGTAGGCGTCCCTGCGCTTAATCTCGATGCTAGTGGACAGAGCAGTTTTGGGGTTATCAATTTTCCCGCCGGCATTTTCACCGTCACGGTTGTTTATGGTGGAGATAAGTTTTATACGGGTTCCTCGGGAAATACTTCGATTACAGTTGTTGCGAGCCCTGATTTCAGCGTGGTTGCGAATCCGAACTCAATCACAATTACAAGACCCGGCCAATCCGGGAGCACGATGCTGACGCTTACGGCGATGAACGGCCTTACCGGAACATTTGCCCTCGCGCCTCAATGTACAGGGTTGCCGTCGGAGAGCACGTGCAGCGTGTCGCCTTCGAGCGTGACGTTTAGTCCGAGCACGATGACGGCGAACGTGATGCTCACGGTTGCAACGATGGCGCCGTCGAGAGTTGCGCCGGGGCGTAGGGTGCACCCGACCATAACGGGACCAGGGCTCGCGATCACGTTCAGTGTGCTGGCGCTTGTCGCGATGTTTGGTTTTCTGCGGAAGCGGCGCGGACTTGAATTCGCGCTGAGCCTAGTCGTGTTTGCGGCGCTGCTTTCGATTGCTGCGTGCGGAGGCGGCGGTGGTGGTGGAGGTGGCGGAGGCGGGGGCGGCGGGGGGAATCCCGGCACGCCGGTGGGTTTGGACAACAATGCGCGAGTTTCGTTTACGATCGGATCCGCATCGCACTCGGTGGGATTGTCAGTGAACGTCGAGTAGGCGAAACGCGGCTGCGCTCCGGCGGCTGAGGATTTAAACGCGGCGTTGCCGGGTGCTTATTTTCTGGCGGGCTGCATGGTCTGGCCGGATTCGCGCTTGGCACCGCCGCGCATTTCGATGGCGGCGGTTTCTGCAAATTCCTTCCACGATGAAATTTGATCGGTGAGGCCGAGGTTTTCGAGATAATCGGGCTCGGGCGCGGCGTAGACGTGCGATTCGGGGTCCACAACCTGGTGAACGGGATGTTCGTGCGCCAGGAAGTTCGCCAGGTGAACGACTGTGACCGCATCGAGCGTGCCTTGCGGAACGCGCTGCGGATGATGATGATGCGCCACCGCTTCCACAACGGGGCACGGCAATCCCCAGATTCCAAGTAGATATGCGCCGACTTCGGCGTGCGATACTCCCATCAAATCCTGCTCGACGGCGAACAACGGCCGCTTTTCTTCTTCTGCTCCCGCCAGTGCGCGAGCGAAATGTTTCGGCGACCGCGTGGCCAGAACCAGCTTTCCGACATCGTGAAGCAATCCCGCGACGACGGCGGCGCTATGGACCGCCGCCGACACTGGAATGTGCGACGCTATTTTCGCCGTGAGCTGCGAATGCTCGTGCAGCTCCTCAAATGAAAACCCCGGAAGCGCGGCTGCATTTTCGAAAACGCGAAATACCTCCGCGGACAGAACGAGATTCTGGAGCATTTCGATTCCCAAATAGCTCACGGCGGTGTTCATCGTGGAGATTTCACGCGGCAGCCCGAAAAACGCGGAATTGACTAGCTGAAGAATCTTCGCGGATATCGCAACGTCTTGTTCGACGAGCTTTACGACCTCCTTCACCGATGCGTCCGGGTCAGCGAGTTTCTCCCGAAGCGCCAGGAACGTCCGGGGTAGCACCGGAAGATCCTTCACAGATCCAATGATGCTCGCGAGCATCTTGTTGGCCAGCACATCCGAAAGACTCGTCGCGCGTTCCACCGCCACGCGTAGCATGTGAGGATCGCAGGGCTTCACCAGGAACTGATGCGCCACCGGAACGGCGCGGAGAGCTCCGTTCATCTCTTCCTGGCTGCATACGATGACCCGCACAACACCTGGAAACCGTTCGCAAACGATCTGGAGCAGCGCCGCGCCGTCCATTTCCGGCATGCGAATATCCGAGATAATGACGTCAAAGGAAGTTCCGGCAAGCAAATCGAGCGCTGATTTCCCGCTTGGCGCGAATGCTGTATCCCATTGAAGTTCTTGCGGCTCCAGCATAAATCTGAGCGCCTCAAGAACCTGCGGCTCATCATCGACGAACAGCACCCGTTTCATTCGCGTCTCCTATTGCTACGGTTATGTTGAGCACCTGCGACGGAGAAAAGCTCGCCGCGCAGCTCGACGAAAAAATCGAGTGACAAGCGCGAATCCGCTCGCACCGGGCAAATATAGAAAGGGGTTGCGAATCTAATGAGAGGATGACGCTTCGCGCGAAGTCAACCGCGCAAGCCCAAGTACAGAGTGCATTATAGTGCATAATTCCGTCTGGTGCCCGCCGCCGGTGTCCCAAGAGTCAAAGGTAACGGGTGACTGCTGGCGCCGCAGCGCGACGGCCGGCGGATACCCGCTGACGATTCGGCTGCGGTCGCGCTCCGAGCGTACAAATCGGATATCAGAATGAACGCTTCCCTGCTCTCGCCTTTCGTCCCGACTGGCGACACGCTGTCGGCCCTGCTCATCGTGGTTTGCTTTTCATCAGGACTAAACGTGTACGCAACGGTCGCGATGCTCGGCCTGTTGGTGCGCACGGACGTCGTGGCCCTCCCGCCTTCCCTCGACGCTGTTCAGAACTGGTATGTGATCGGCGCTTGCGTGGTGTTATTTCTGGTGGAATTTATTGGCGACAAAATTCCGGTGTTCGATCTTCTCTGGAATGCGCTGCAGACATTTGTTCGAGTTCCAGTGGCAGCCTTGATCACATATGCTGCCACTTCACAATTGCCTACCTGGGAACAGCTTTTGGCTACGTTGGCCGGATCGTTGATCGCGCTGGCCGCACATGGCGGTAAGACGGCGGCTCGAGCGGCGGTGATTCACTCGCCCGAGCCAATCTCAAATATCGCGCTGAGCCTCAGCGAAGATGGAGCAGTCGTATTCCTAATCTGGTTTGCGACGCGCCATCCCTACGCCGCGGCAATAGTCGTACTGGTTGCGACCGTCGCGATCGTGATCATGATGCGCGTTGTTGTACGCGCACTGCGGAATTTATTCGCTGACTCGGAAAAGGCCCTCACCTCAACCGCAGGTTCCGGCCCTCGCTCGAAACTTTAAAGCGAACACAACGACCTGCGCCGGCTACTGTTTCTTTTTCTTTCCAAAAAGTCCGCCGAGCGCTCCCGCCGCCGCACCGCCGCCCTTTTGGCCCCCGCCGAGAACCGATCCTGCGGCCCCTTTCGCAAGTCCTCCTGCCATTCCCGCAACGTCGGGCACAAAGACGGGATTCGAAGTGGTGCCGGTAATTGAAAATGGTATGCCGCCGCTGTCGCCGCTCTTGTTTCCTCCGCCACCGAATGGCAACGACGCTACTTGCGAGATGCCGCCCATCGCCCCGGCCAGGTGCGCCACCATCTTGCAGTTCAACTGACCGCCCGCAGCGACGTTCGCATCGCCGGTGATGGTGCCGATTCCCTGCACCACCACTTTCAAGTCCTGGGCGTGCGTTCCGGCAGGCTCCACTCGGACGTTTGTGCTAAGACTCTGAATGACGGTATCCGAACTTTTGCTTCCACCTCCGAGGCCGGCAAAGGACCCGAGTGCGCCGAGCTTGGAGCCTAGGCTGAATCCCGCAAGCGTCCCGTTCGTCAAATTGACCGGGCCAGTAATTACCAGTTTGTCGACAGGACCATTAATCGCGAGATTCGCATCGAGCGTGCCTGTCTTCAGCGCTGCACCGGATGGAAGCACGACGCCGACGGCAGGCAATACTCCTTCGAGATCGGCAACGGGCATCGCCTGTCCATTCAGTTTCATCCCCACGGACGCAGTGTCGCCCGCAACGTTAAACGTGCCGGTCAATCGCGCGAAAGCCTTGCCGACATGAATGTCTCCCTGCTTGAGCGTCCCCGACTGCTGCTTCAATTGATAATCGGCGTCGTAATCTACGTTCACCGGTACAGTCGAAGGAGAACCGCTGGCAGACATCTTGAGCTTCGTGGTCTTCACCGTTCCTTTCGAACTCATCTGTCGGCCATCAGAAGTAAGTGTGCCGTTGAAATCGGCGAGGCCTCCGATTCCGGCCGACGGGCTGAGAAATCCGCCGGACGCGCCAAGATCAAGATGTTGCACGTCGATCTTTGCGTCAAGCGGCGTGAGCGAAGCATCTGCTTGATCGATTGGGCCGGCCTTGCCTTCAACCTTGAGCGCGCCGTTAGCCGGGTCTTTCGCCGAGAGTTTGAATGGAAACTGAGTGGTGTAGGAGAGATCGCTGGCTGTGAGGTTCACGTCCTGATAAATCAATGGTGCCCCGCGCGATCCCGCGGTGCCCACACTGATTTTCCCGTCCGAAATCTCGATCTTTCCCACTGAAAGACTTCCAGACGCCGATTTTGGTTCATTCGCAGGTTTTGCAGCGGCCTTCGACGCGGTCCCGCCCATGCTCGAGTAGTTCCACACCCCGGCGGAATTGCGGAGCAGCGAGACTTCCGGCTTCGACACTGTGATCGATTCCACCTCAAGCTGCTTCGAAAAAATGAGAGGGATCAGATGCACTCCAACGGTTAATTCTTTGGCCGTTAGAAACTGCGACTTGCTAAAGGCAGGATCGTCGGAAATGGAGACGTCGTTCACCACGACGCCGCCCGAAAAAATTGAAAGTTTGATGTTGCCAATCTGGACGTTGCGGCCGAGCGCCGTCCCAAGCTGGCCCTGGATCTCGGGCTTAAAACGATTCGCGTCAATCAGCGACGGCAGGATGAGAATCACGATTAACAGTAGGGCGACAACAGCGCCAACTATAATCAGGATTTTCTTCATGCTGAACCTCCGGAGAGAAATGCTTGAGTCGCGTGAGGGTCGCTTCTCGAGGAGAGAAATATCATATTTGGGCCAGAATTACTCTTGAAAACGAGTGCGCGAGTAGAGCCACATCCGGTGGCTCCACGATAAATCCACCGCGCGCCAGGAGAAGGTCGGCGCCAACCATGCACTTGCGGCCCACTTGCGAGCGAACGTGTTGAATCCCGCGGCTCGGAGGGAGTAACTGTCTCACTGACCGCTCGGTGGATCAGCCAAGATTTCGCTAGGCTAAAGGCGCGAAGCATGCTATGTTTTGTCTGCGTTTGTTGCTCTTGTAACACCTTTAGATTCGATTGAAGGGGCTGCAAGTTCACACTTGCGGCCTCTTTTGCTTTACGGCTGGAGGCGGTCGAGAAGCACAAATAGCTTAAAAAGAAGGAAGTACATCAGTGAGAGAACAAGGAACAGTGAAGTGGTTTAATGCCAGCAAGGGTTTTGGGTTCATCCAGCGCCAGTCCGGCGAGGACGTTTTCGTCCACTTTTCCGCCATTCAGGCGGAGGGTTACAAGTCGCTGAACGAAGGCCAGGCGGTTGAATTCGAAGTTACCCGCGGCCCCAAGGGTCTGCAGGCAGCCAACGTCACTAGCCTCTAGTCGAGAAAAGGCGGGTCGGCTTACGCTGACCCGCCTTTTTTTGTGTCTAGATAGCGAATACAAAGCGATACAGCACCGAGAAAAGGTCTAAGCAGAGGCACTCGCACCCGGCCCAGGATGAAAGAACCCCACATCATCGTTCAGTTCGTCGGCTTCCAATCCAAGAATCATGTGCGCGAATATACTTTCACCGTTCGTGAACCGGCGATCGAGCCTCGCGAATTTACGATTTCGATTCCGAATGAAGCGTTTGATTCGCGCCGCGTTCGATACCAGGACGCTCCGGATATCTGCTCCCACAAACTTCACCGCGAGCTCGCTGCATCGGAAAATCATCCCGAAGCCAGCCACTTCAGCCTTTCAAACGCGGAGTTAGACGACTACCGTACGACGCACATGCCGAAACCGCCGAAGTATCCCTACGCGCCAAAGCCTGTCGAAGAAGACGCCTAGTTCTCCCCTATCGAGGAAATAAAACAAAACTGTGGAATTCCTGTCGTGGTCCGATGGATCTAACTTTCGAGAAGTTTCTCGAGTCCCGCTCGATCCCGAATCACGAGCGTCGAACCCTTCACTTGCAGGAGCTGCTTCTTCTTGAAATCCGCGAATAGTCGCGTGACCGTTTCGCGGGACGCGCCGATCATTTGCGCGATCTCCTCATGCGTGAGCGTCAGCTTTACTCTGATCTCGCCGTTGCCCTCATGATGCTCGGCGATCCAGTCCAGCAGGAACCGGGCGAGTTTCTCACCCGCCGAATGCGAAAGACCGATCGTCCGCATTTCGCTCAGGGCATGGTGATAGTTCTCCGCAAGCTGTTGCGCGACGCGCAGCGCGGCCTCGCCGTCTTGGCGCAGAAACCCGAGAAAATCGTCACGGCTTATGAAATTGGCCTGCGTTGGCTCCAAAACGTCGGCCGTTGCTTGAAATGCCTTGCCGGACACCACCGCAGCCAACCCCAGCACTTCGCCGATCTCCGCGATACGGAGAATTAGTGTTTTTCCGTCCGCAGAAGACGTGGAAAGCTTCACTTTTCCGCTGCAGAGAATAAACACGCCTCGCGGCGTCTGCCCCTCCACGAAAAGAGTGGCACCCTTTGGATAGGTTGAAGGCGACGTGATGGCGGCGAGCCTCTGCACCGACGCGGGGGACAAATTGCAAAATAGTCGATCTTCTCTGTGCGGGCAGTTCATACAGCTCTCGATAATTTCAAGACCATACGGAGAGCGCGCCTTTGGTCTCCGAGTGCTCAAGTTCAAGTTCTCATCCGGAACACGTCGTACGTACCAGAATTTCTTAGTCAGCATTGTCGTTGAGGCTTCCGCAGCCGGCTTATGCTTCATATAATTATCCTCGATCCGGCCTCGCCGTTCCGTGATTGTGGTCACTCGACTTCGTGATTCCCGTCACAGCAAACGCTTGGAGCGCGCTCCCTCGTTGCGCCCGCGCTTCTCGAGCCGAAACCGGCGCCTTATGGCCGGATCGCCACCTTGAGTACGCCATCCCGCCGCTCGCCAAAAACCTTGTACGCTTCCGTGATTCGGTCGAGTGAATAGGTGTGCGTGAGAAACGGCACAAGATCCAATTTGCCGTGCCGGACCAATTCCATCAGTCTCCTCATCCTTTCTTTTCCGCCGGGGCAAAGCGTGGTGACGATCTTGTGATCGCCGAGCCCTGCAGCGAATGGCTCGAGGGGTACGGAGAGCTTGCCGGAGTACACCCCCAGGCTCGAGAGAGTTCCGCCCGCTCGCAGCACTCGGAGCGCGGATTCGAACGTCGCCTGCGTGCCCAGCGCTTCGATCGCCACGTCGACGCCCTTGCCCCCCGTGAGCCTTTTGATCTCCGCCACAGCATCCTGTTCGAGATGGTTCACCACAATATCCGCCCCCATTTTCTTTGCCATCTTTGCGCGTATCGGATCGGATTCGACGGCGATGATTAGGCTTGCCCCTTTCAGCTTGGCGCCTGCTGTGGCGCACAGCCCGATTGGTCCTTGCGCAAACACCGCCACCGTGTCCCCGATTTGCAGGTCGGCGCTCTCGGCCGCGGATATTCCCGTAGATGCGATGTCTGACAACAGGACAACCTGCTCGTCTTTCAAATCGTCTGGGATCTTCGCCAGGTTAGCCTGCGCGAACGGGACTAACACGTATTCAGCCTGCGCGCCGTTGATCGTGTTTCCGAATCGCCAACCGCCGATAGGCCCGCCGCATTGGGAAAGGTTGCCGCGAAGGCAATCGTTGCATTGACCGCATGGCGTGATAGCGCCGACCAGCACTCGGTCGCCAACCTCATAACCGGTCACACCTACGCCGAGTTCGTGGATCACTCCCACTGGCTCGTGCCCGATCACGAGCCCCGGCTTCACCGGATACTCGCCCTTCAGGATGTGAAGATCGGTGCCGCAAATCGTGGTAAGCGTCACACGTATTACGGCTTCGCCCGGCCCAGGCTTTGGAACCGGAACCTGCTCGAGCACGACCTGATTAGGCCCGCGAAATACGAGCGCTTTCATCAACCCCGCAGGAGTTGTACCGACGGTATTCTTCACGTCGTGCAAAGCGGTTGCCATTGAATCCTCCTTCTTTGTTCTTGTCATCTGACTCTAGGCCCCTGCTGACGGCAGTCGCGTGACACCAATCACTTCTCGTTGTGACGGAGGTCACCACGGACGGGGAGGCGAACTACACGTTCAGGACTGCCACAACCACAGTGGGATCGGCACTTTCACGAATGCTGAACTGGAAGTGTTTGGCGAGCGCCATCATTCCGTAATTCTCGGGCAGGATAACCGCAACGATACGCTCTAATTTTTCATCGCGCGCCACTCGGATCAGACGCCCCACCAGCTCACTTCCCAACCCTTGTTTCTGCGCCTTGTCGCTCACAAGTACTGCCACTTCCGCCTCAGAAGAGCCGGGAGCCTTCGTCAGCCGGCCTACGGCGAGAATTTCGTGCTCGCCTGTCTGCGGATCCTGCCGGTCGGCGACGAGCGCCATCTCGCGGTCATAGTCGATGAAGCATTTCTGAAGCAAGCGGTCGTGCGCCACTCTTGAGTCTAGCTTTTCCATGTGGAAATACCGCAGATACACAGACTGCTCTGAAAGCGTCCCGTGGAATTTCACCATCAGCGGCTCGTCTTCCGGCCGAATGGGACGAATCATCACCGGGGTTCCGTCTCTCGTTGTCCATCGCCCGATGTACTGCGTCGGATAGGGCCGAATCGCTGGCCTGGGGAGCATCGCCTCAGCGGTATCGCCCGGGTAAGTAACAATTCTGGCGTCGAGCGCGATAATCATCTCTGGGGCCGCGAGCAGAGGGTTGATATCGATCTCCTTGATCCACGGCTGCTCGACAAGCAGTTGGCTGAAGCGCACTAAAATTTTCTGCAAGGCTTCTACGTCAACCGATGCGCGGCCCCGCACGCCCTTAAGACCCGTGAAGATGCGCGTTTGCTCCATCAGTCGCTCGGCAAGCGTGGCGTTAAGCGGCGGTAAAGCCAGCGCCCGATCCCTGTAGACCTCCACTAGCTGCCCGCCCGACCCGAACAGGATGACCGGCCCAAATTGCGGGTCCACGCTGCTGCCAAGAATGAGCTCATAGCCCTGAAGGGTCACCATCGACTGAACCGTCACACCTTGAAATAGCCCGGTTCCCGCCTTCTTGGCCACCGACGCTTCGATCTTTCGATATGCCCGTTTCACCGTCTCTTCGTCGGCCAGGTTCAACAGCACTCCCCCGACGTCGGTCTTATGCGTAATCGATTCGCTGTAAACCTTTAGTACTACCGGGAAGCCAATTTCGCGAGCCAGCGATGCTGCTTCCTCGTCCGTCCGGGCCACGCGCGTATCGACGACGGATATTCCATAGTCTGCAAGAATTTGTTTCGATTCCACTTCGTTCAAAATCGTGCGCCCGCTTCGGCGCGCGTTCGCCAAAATCGCTTCCACTTTCGCGCGCGAACTGTTTCCTTCTTCCACCTCCAACGCTAAGCTCGGCGTTTCATAAAGCCCGCGCAGATTGTAGGTATAGCGCCACATGTAATCAAACGCCCGCGCCGCAGTGTCGGGATACGAAAACGTGGGAATGCCCGCGGCGTTCAGAGTCGCGACGCCGCGCGCAACGAGCTTGCCACCCATCCAACTGGCCAGCACCGGTTTTCCGTACCCGCGCGCATAGGGCTTCAGCCGCTCCGCGACTCGCGCCGGATCCGTCATTCCCTGTGGAGCTAGAACAACCAGCAGCCCGTCGCTATTCGGATCGCGAATCGCGATTTCGAGTGCGCGTGCGTATTCCTCGGGTCCGGAGTCGCCAAGTATGTCGATCGGATTCGCGTGGCTCCAGTGGGGCGAAAGAAATTCACTGAGTGATTCGATCGCGGGCGCGGAAAGCTGCGCGAGTTCGCCTCCATTCGCGATGAGAGCGTCGGTCGCGAGCACTCCCGGGCCGCCAGCATTCGTGAGAATCGTCAGCCGCGGCCCGCGTGGCCTCGGCTGCCGCGCGAGCGTCTCCGCCATATAGAAAAGGTCAGCGATGCTCTGAACGCGCAACACTCCGCAACGCCGTAGGGCTGCGTCGAAAACCTCGTCGCTTCCGGTCATCGCGCCCGTGTGAGAGGTGGCAGCCTTCGAAGCCGCCTCGGAACGTCCCGCCTTAATTACGATGATCGGCTTCCGAAGCGCCACTTCCCGCGCCGCGGACAGGAATGAGCGGGCGTCGCCGACCGACTCCATGTAAATCAGAATGCTGTGCGTGTCCGGATCTTCGCCGTAGTAATCGATCAAGTCTCCCCATCCGACGTCGAGCATGGAACCCGTTGAGACGATCGCGCTGAATCCCACCTGCTCATCGATGCTCCAATCCAGGATCGCCGTCTCGAGCGCCCCGCTCTGGCTGAGGAACGCCACGTTGCCAGGCCGCGCAAGATCGTGTGCGAACGTGGCGTTCAGTCCAGCGATCGGGTTCATGATTCCGAGGCAATTCGGACCGATCAGCCGCATGCTTCCGCGCCGCAATTGCTCCTGGATCTGCAGCTCAAGTTTGGATCCGTCGGCTCCCATCTCCTTGAACCCGGCCGAAATTACGATTCCGGCGCGGACTCCCGCATCAACGCATTCGCCAACCACGGCTGGGACGCTGGCAGCCGGAGTCACTATCACCGCGAGATCCACTTTCTCCGGTACGCTCGCAATATTCTTGTAACAATGGAGGCCAAGGATTTCGTCACGCTTCGGATTTACCGCGAGAATTTTGCCGTGATACAGCCCGTTTAGGAGATTCAATACCAGCGTGCGGCCAACGCTTGCTTCGCGGTCTGTCGCGCCGATCACCGCGACAGACTGCGGAACGAACATGCATTCGAATGTCGAACGTCGGCCCATGCTTCGGCTCTCGGGTTGCAGTTTCAGTCTGCCAGTGTATCTCGATTCGCGTCAGACTGAATCTCGAAGGCGGGATTGCGAAGGCGGCATTATGAAGACATTAGGGGCCCGGGCAAAACTGAATTGGCCTGTAATTCAGTAATAAGACGGCGAGAGAAGAGTCGAGAGACCGTATGGGGGTGGCCCTCGCGAACCGGAAAATTTCCCGGTTTGGTGCCCACACCGCCTCTCGACACTGCTCCCTGAACAGCTCCCTGGTTACGAAATCAGCCACGCACCGTCAGCACCGGGCAACGTGCTTCCGCGATGATTTTGTGAGCGATCGTCCACGGAATATGCGTCACGCCAACTGCACGGTCGACACGCTTCACGCCTAGAACGATCAGATCGCTGTTGCGCCGTTGGGACACTTCCAGGATCTTCTCCGCAGGCTGTCCGACCTCCGCCATGAACTTTGGCCTGCACCAGATCTCCGCTTCCGCGGGAACGAGTTGTTGCATTTGGCGCACCGTGGCTTCCACGAATTCGTTCGGACGTAGCAGCTCACCTGGTTTTTGGGGTGCGATCACCCGCAGTATGTCCAATTCGGCCTCATTCTCTTCTGCGAGTGAGATCGCGTACGGGAGCGCCAACTGGGAAGCTGTCGAGAAATCCGTTGGGTAAAGAATATGCTTCATCTCAGCTGCGGGCTCGGGGTCACGTCGAACATGGGGACCCACCGTTAGTACCGGAACGGGCGAGTGACGCAGAATGTTTTCTGCATGTGAACCCAACAGGACCTTCCCAAATCCCTCGCGACCGTGGGTTCCGGTCACGACCAAATCGATCTTCTTCTCCCCAATCGCTTTCGAGATGACGTCCCAAATCCCCCCTTCCACCACGTCAATTTCATTCTCGACACCACGGAAAAGCGCCCTCAGATGTTCAGCCTGCTCTCTCGCCTGAATTTCGGTCGCCTCGTGAACAGCCTGCCATGATTCCGGCGGAATCATACTGTTCACTTCCGGGGCACGCACATGCATGGCAATGACCTTTGCGCCGTACCGCCGCGCGAGTTCCAGAGCGTAGGGAGCGGCTGCTTCCGCAGATGGCGAGAAGTCAGTCGTATAGAGGATCGTCTTAAGAGAGATTCGAGTTACATTATCAAGTGCTTTCATGGGCCACCTCCACTTACACAAATAGACCTACGCACATTCGCTCGCGGTAATCGGCATCACCACACCGCGTGACGAGCGTCACATTTCCAAGCGCTGGCCGACAACTCATTGCAATGGCGTGGTATGTTTGTGGAACGACACTGGTTGCACTGGGGAACCTTGGATTGCCATCTCGCTCTGATCTGACAACGACTTCCAAATCCCGCCTGGAAACTAACTCGCCGAGTGAGACGCTGCCCCAGACACGCGTACTGCCACGCGCGAGCGAATTCATCGTCGAACATTGGCCGAAGTTGAGCGGAATCTCAGCTCTTGTTCTAGCACCCTGCTTTTGGCATCGACACATCGAAGCCGGCGACCTCGCCAGTCACACTTACAACGCATGGCTCGCGCAATTGATCGAGCAAGGACAAATACCCGGCCTGTGGATTGCCCATCCGTGGACCAACGTGCTGTTCGACTATCTTCTGACGGGATTCGGCAAACTGTTTGGACTACAAGTTGGCGAGAAGGTTTCTATCGCGCTGGCAATACTGATTTTTTTCTGGGGAACGTTTGCACTGGTATCAGCAGCAGGGCGCCGCGCACCCTGGTTTCTGACTCCGATCATCGCGATGGTGGCCTACGGCTGGACGTTCGAAATGGGCTTTCTCAATTACTACCTTTCGCTCGGATTGTCATTCTTCGCGCTTGCGATTTTTTGGCGAGGCACTGGATGGGAACGTGCGGTAGCGATCGCGTTCATGCCATTCATTTACCTCGCGCATCCGCTGGGGATTATCTGGCTCGTTTCTGCCGCCGCTTACATTTGGATCGCAAAACTCGTGCCGCTTCGTTTTCAGTTTCTGTTGGTGCTGGGAGCGGCTGTAGGCTTGTGGTTGTTGCGCCTTTACCTGTGGCGGCACTTCATTACGGATACTGTCGACGAACCTCTCTACATTTTTAACGGCGGCGACCAGCTCGTGCTCTTCGGTGACCGATACAAGATCATCGAAGCGCTCCTCGGCGCTTTCGTTGTGGTCGGAATCGCGATTGATACGATCGTTCGGAGACGCGTGCGGGGTTTCTGGCACGCTTACCTGCTCCCTTTACAGCTATACGCCCTCGCCGAGGTGGGCGTATTCCTCCTTCCGGATGGAGTGCGTGCCGCAAGCCAACCCGTAGCACTGGCGCTCCTCACCGAAAGGGTATCATCCGTTTCGGCCGTTCTCGTTTGCTGCTTGCTCGGTGCAATGCTTCCTCGCAAATGGCACCTGATTGCGCTGACGGGAATCGCAGCCGCGTTCTTCTTGTTTCTGTATCAGGATACGGCGATCGCGAATCGAATGGAGACACAGGTGGAGCGCCTGACTGGAACTTTGCCACCCGGTCAGCGCGTGCTCGCGACGATTCGCAAGCCCGACGAGTCACGCGTGCTGATGCAGCATATCGTTGACCGGGCTTGCATCGGGCATTGTTTCAGCTATGGAAATTACGAGCCACCTTCCGCCGCATTTCGGATTCGCGTGAATCAAGAGAACCACTACGTGATGACGGACTCGAACGATACCGCGTCCATGGAGGAAGGAGACTACACCGTGCGGCCGGAGGATCTTCCTGCATATCAGATTTATCAGTGCAATGAGGATTGGACGGTACTGTGCATTCGTCCGCTTGAGGCAGGCGAGGAAAACGACCGGCTCGGAGTTCATCCGGACGACTGAATAAATTCTTGCCGGACCCGCTCAGCAAGCTTCAATATTCTTACGGAAGCTCGCCGAAAACCATTACCCCTGTCGGAGTGCCCACGAAGACTTTGCCGTTCGCGATCATCGGCGTGATGTATTTGTTGCCTGCGAAATGGTCGCGATTATTCGCGGCCTGATTGCTGTTGTAGAGTTCGGTTGCAAGATTCGCCGCGTCATAGGCGTGTAGCACCGCGGCTCCGCTGTTCTGGATGGCCCAGACGATTCCATTCGACGTGCCGTTTGCGGAAATGCTCGGAGTGGCGCCCGGATACCCGAAGGTTGCCGACGAACTGGAAGAAGCGGACGTTGCGAGTTTCGCATTGGTGATCGGAAACGCTTTCAGAGCGGCGCCGACTGAGCCGTAGTAGACCGTACCGTTAAAGTAAGCGGGCATAGCCCACACGCCACCGGGGAGTACACCGCTGAGCTTTTGATAGATGGCATTGTCGTTGGCGGTGCTGAATTTGCCCATCATGTCGCGGTTGACGACGTAGAGGTTGGTGTCTTTGCCCGCGCCGACGGCGAGATGCCATGTGTTTTGCGCGCTGTCTTTCAAATCCGGCAGGACCATCGCGCCGCCGGACCCGAGGTCCACATCGCCGGCCGATTCACTGTCGGTGTTAAACATGTTGAAGTAATCGGCGACAGCGAGCGAATTGCCAGTGGTCGAGAGCTTAATGAACGCGTTCCCGTAATCGCCGTTCTCCGGGAAGCCGCTGGAGTTAAGCGTGTCGTCGAAGGTTCCGTTGCCGGCGAGGAAATAGATGCTGCCGTTAGAATCGGCGGCGAGGCCGGCACCGGCCATCCAGATCGCTGCGCGCGATCCGTTCGGAGTAATGTTGATGACACTCACTTGTTGCAGCGAGGTTTGGTTGTAGCCCATGATCCAACCGGTGTAGGGATCATCGTCGCAGTGCGACGCCCAGCTCGTGTAGACCACGCCGTTCAAAAGCAGCAGTGACGCGCGTTCTTTATATTGACGGGGATTGAAAGTTATAGTGGTACCGTTGCCGCCCGCACCCGTTCCGGGGAATGTCGCTTGAATTGTGACCGGACTCCCTGCAAGGTCGGCGCCAGTCGTGAGGTCGAGGGCGTGCAGCCGTTGGATATAGGTGGTACCGCTCTTTGACATCGCGACCACGTAGATCGTTCCGTTTGACCCGGCATTCAGATCGATTACCGGAGTGGAAGTGATTCCGATTTCGGGTGAAACTTGGCCGCAACCGTTCACGGCTTCGCTCGTCGTCTCGCCGGAACCGAGCATCGAAACCCTCCACAACTGAGCGAAGGTGTCCGCGTCGTCGGCATATACCGAATCGTGCTCAGTAGCCACGAATACGACGTTGTGCGCGGTGCCGCCAATTTTGAGATTGGAAACATACAGCGGCTCGGCATCTACCAGGCCATCCGCCGCAAGAAACGCCTTCTTGCCGAAGTTGGTCGAATTCACGTTGGTGTGCGTCAGGATCGTCTCGTTCAAATTCTGGCCCGTGCGTCCGATGTCGTTATGGTAGGTAAGAACGTTGGCGGTGCTCGGCGGCGGCGGACCACTGGTTACAGTGAGGGTGACGGTGTTACTCGGCGTGCTTCCTGCGGAATTGCTGACCGTGACCTGAACGTGGGCGCCGTTGTCGGAAGAGGTGGTCGCGGCGGTTGTGTAGGTTGCTGAGTTCGATCCGACGGTCGTACCACCCTTGGTCCATTGATAGGTGAGAGGCGCGGTACCGGTCGCGACGACAGTGAACGTGGCGGTCTGCCCGAGCGCGACGGTCACGTTCACAGGTTGGGTTGTGATGACCGGCTTCCCCGCCGCTGCATTGACGGTGAGCGTGGCCATGCTGCTCGTGACGCTTCCAGCGGAATTCGTAACCGTTACTTCGAATTTCGAGCCATTGTCTGCTGAAGTGGTTGCAGGGGTTGTGTAGCTCGCAGAATTCCCGCCGACGTTGGTAGTGCCCTTCTTCCACTGGTAAGTGAGCGGCGTGGTACCAGATGCCATGACGGTGAAGGTCGCAGTTTGGCCCACAGTGACGGTGACACTGGCGGGCTGCATCGTAATCGTCGGAGCGGTAGTGCCGCCCGGATCACCGGTGCTCGCACCGCCGCCGCAAGCTGAGAGGAACACGGCTAGCGCGAATAAAAGCGCAGAAGCCAAAACCGGGAAAAGCCCGCTCTTGTTGGGACTAGAATTCTGTAACTTATTGTATTTAAGACCACTTATGGGATTCGCAAGCAATCGAATGTTGCGATTAGAAAATATTGAGGTGAGTACGGTTTTTCCGCGTGAGCCGGAGTGAGAGCTGGTTCTGGTCATGAGTTTCAGTGGCTCCTGGTTGATCTATTGTAATGGAGTAGTTAGCCGCACACACCTGTCCGAGAGTCTAGTTGCGGGCCAGTCACTCGTCGACTGGTATATCCATGTGTATTTGGATGCTAGATCCTGTAGCGGAGTATGACGTAGAAGAGTACGGCGAAGTAATGGCAAGTGCTTCCGCCGATGACAAAAAGGTGCCAGATCGCATGTGCGAACCGAAGCCGACGGGCGGCAAAGAACGCGACACCAATCGAGTAGAGGAGTCCGCCGGCGACGAGCCAGTACATGCCATGCGCGGGGATGGACGATAGAAGCGGCTTGATTGCGACGATCGCGATCCAGCCCATCGCCAGATACAGAACGGTGGACAAGATTTTGAAGTGGTCGACGAACCAGAGTTTGAAAACGATGCCCGCCATCGCGAGAGCCCAAACGATTGCAAAGAGCGACCAACCCCAGCCGCCGCGCAAACTAACGAGAGTAAACGGGGTGTAAGTGCCGGCGATGAGCAGGTAGATGGCGCAATGGTCGAAAATTTTAAGGACGTGTTTCACACGCGGCGAAGGCAGGGCGTGGTAGAGAGTGGAGGCAGCGTAGACGCAAACGAGAGTGGCGCCATAGACGGCGCAGCTCGCGATCTGCAATGCGCCTCCGCGCATGATGGCGAAGACAAGCAGGACGACAAATCCTGCAATGCTGAGAACGAGGCCAATTCCGTGAGTGATGCTGTTGGCCAGTTCGTCGCTGGACATCTTCGTCCGGTTTGTAACGGTGCAATTCAATTCATCCTCTTCTTCTATTGTTCGCTCTTGGTTCGGCCGGCGCAATAGGCTAGTGGTAATGGGGAGCATCAGCGGAATTTATGGGGCGCGCATTGAGCGGAAAGCTGGCGGGACGGGACATTGCGGTGCATGCGAATTCGGGCACGGCATGCCGTGCAACTGCTGGGGAAATTGCGGCCGCAAGACAATGCGAAAGAAGAGTCAAAAGTGCCGACAGACGTGAAGCCTAGATTGTCTCGGCGGTGGTTGGTTCTTCGGGACGTAGGACGCCTCGCGCGTGGCCGCCTTGCCTGCGATTGATCAGCCAAGAGCCTACGCGCCACGCCAACAGGATTGCGACAATTGCGGCGTACTGAAGGGGCTTGCGGATGTCAGACTTCACCAGCCAGTAGTAATGGATGACGCCGGCAATTGCGCTCAGGTAGATAGCGCGATGAAGCAGCTGCCAGCGCTTGCCGCCGAGGCGGCGAATCCATCCTGCGGTGGAAGTCATGGCGAGTGGAATCATCAGGACGAACCCCGTGAAACCTACGGTGATGAAGGGACGCTTCGCGACGTCTTTCAGCATTTCTGACCAGTTGAAATAGCGATCCAGTGCGAGCCAAGTGGAGAAATGGAGGCAGCCGTAGAAGAACGCGAACAAGCCGAGCATGCGGCGCAAACGGATGAGTTGCGGAAGCCTTAGCGTCTTTCGAAGCGGCGTGATGGCAAGGGTGATGATCAGAAAGCGAATCGTCCAATCGCCGGTCCAGTGCTCGACGAATTGAACCGCGTTGGCTGTGAGGTCGTTGTGGAGCCCACGCAGGACGAGCAATCCGAGCGGCACGAGACAAAGCAGAAATACGGCGACCTTCGTCCATTTGCTGGTAAGGATTGAATTCAACGAGCACTCCGCTCAGTAATTCTTGCGCAGGTCCATGCCGGCGTAGAGGCTCGCGACCTGATCGCCGTATCCGTTGAACATCAGAGTAGGTATTGGGCGATCGAACAAACCGAGGCCTGCTTTCAAGCGGTGCTCGTGGGCCTGACTCCAGCGCGGATGATCGACGGTTGGATTCACGTTCGAGTAGAAGCCGTATTCGCTCGGATTCGCAATATTCCAGGTCGTTGGCGGCTGGTCCTTCACAAAACGGATTTTGACGAGCGACTTGATGCTCTTAAATCCGTACTTCCAGGGAATGACCATGCGAACCGGCGCGCCGTCCTGGTTCGGCAAAGTTTCTCCATACATTCCAACCGTCAAGAGCGTGAGAGGATTCATCGCTTCGTCAATTCTCAATCCTTCGACATAAGGAAGCTCGATGCCTGCCATCGGGCCTTCCGGCATCTGCTTCACGTCGTAATAGCTCTGGAATGCGACGTATTTCGCATTCGCTGTCGGTTCGACCAGCTTTGCGAGGACGCTGAACGAGTATCCGATCCAGGGCACGACAATCGACCAGGCTTCGACGCAGCGGTGGCGGTAGATCCGTTCTTCAAGCGGCGCGAGCTTCATGATTTCGTCCATCGTGAACTTGCGCGGCTTTTTCACTTCGCCTTCCACGGAAACCGTCCACGGCGAAGTGACAAAATTCTTGGCGTTGTTCGCGGGGTCGCCTTTGTCGGTGCCGAACTCGTAGTAATTGTTGTAGTGCGTGGTTTTCTCGAGCGGCGTCTGTTCTTCCGTTGTGCTGCCCGGCCATTTCACGACCCCGTTCAGCTTCACGGGGACGTTGCCGCCCGCGGACGCCGGAAGCAGGTAGGAGAATTTTTTGTAGCCTTCGACGGCGCCGACCGTGGCCAGGACGCCCAACAGGAAATTGCGTCGGCCCATGTAGACGCGCTTCGGCGTCACATCTGAATAGCTCAAATCCGCTGCTTTCTTAGCGGGCATTCGGGTCTCCCGGCATCATTCTATATGTAGTCATCTTGAGTACGCATCCGTTACATGATTGGATGCTGGGCGGGGGAACACGGTGTGGCCCGTGAAGACCACGCTAAACCTCTTTGGTGCATAGACTTGCACTGCGACTCGGGAAGTCGCAACTTTCCTGGCACGGTCGTGTTTGATGAATCGTACGGCCTTCCCGACAAGCACCGGGGGCCGACACTTAAAATAAAGAAATCATACACACGGAGGATGCCATGAAAATTACGAAGCTTATTTTGGGTGGTGCGGCTCTTATGGTCCTGTCGGTGCCGGCAGCGTTCGCGCAGTCGAGCGCGACGGATCCGAACCCGCAAACCATTCACCAGCGGAAAGAGAATCAGCAAGACCGGATCGCGCAGGGCGTAAAGAGCGGCCAACTGACGCCTGGAGAAACCGCCAAGCTCGAACGGCAAGAAGGCGCCATCAACCGCGAAACGAGAGCGATGCGTGCGGCCAATGGCGGCAAATTGAGCCCGGCGGACAAGAGGATCGTCAACCGGCAGCAGAATCGCGAGTCGAGAAGGATTTACGCGAAGAAGCACAACGGACGCACTCAGTAAAGCGCGAACGCTTCCCTGCAAAATAAAGGAGCCCCGGTATTGTGCCGGGGCTCTTTCTATTTTTGGATGCGTGATCAATTGCCCGCCGGCAGGCGCTCCTATTTTGCGGAAATCGCAAAGTTCACTTCGCTCGTCTCGCCCGGCTTCACATTGACCTTCTTCGCCCAAGTCTCCGGCGGGCTGTAGATGGGCCGCTTTACTTTTACCTGGGCAGCGACGTCGAGGACGGTTTCTTCCGACAGGTTCTGCCAGCCCTCGTGCCACGCTTCGATTTCATATTCGCCGGGAGGCACATCGGTGAGCTTGAAAAAACCATGCTCGTCGGTGACGGAGTAGTACGGATGTTTCACGATGAGGATTTCTGCGTTCATCCAAACGTGCCCGGCATTGCATTTTAGTTCCACAACACCCGCGCGCGGCAGATTGATCGGAATGATCTGGTTTTGCATTGGAAACGGAATGTTGTTGGATGCAGCGCCCGTCATGTGCACGGTGTGGAGGACGGGATCGCTGCTCTTCGCCTCCAGGCTACTGCCCTGCGGGATCAGCATGATGTGCGGGAGGTAACGGCAACTTTTCTGATCGAGATGCTGGCGCGCCTCGGGAAGCTCCATCGCTTTGCCTTTCGAGATGTCCTTGAGAAATACGACGGTATTCGCAACGCCTCCGTCGGAATCGATTAGCAAACGTTCGAGATCGCGAGTCCGGTGCGACTCCGGGTCGCAGATCCTGGAGTCTTTTGTAATCGGAAGTTTCGGGGCTTTGGGAATTGGGCCCGCCCATTTGACCGTGCCCGCGATCGTTCCACCGTCCTGGACCTTGATCACGGCGTAGTCGGATTGCGCTGAAGCGCGTCCGGCGGAAGAAACGAGCAGCAAGGCGATCGACGCTGCGAGTTTCAAGTATGAATACCTGCTATCCATTCTCATCGGACCTCTCAGTATTAAGCCCGAAAGAAACTTCGTGAGGCCGGAACCGACTGGTCTGCCGCATTCACGCGAGGCGGATTCACTCCATGCCACCACGTGGCCCGCAATTTTCCGCTACAGACAAGTTCATTTGACCAGCGTCCAACGGAACTCGACAAAGTCCTGACCCGGAAATTGAGCCTGAGCGCGGGTCGAGCGCCTGAAAGTTCGCCTAGCCGGCCCCAATCCGGCGACTTTCCGGGCTCGAGTTCAAAGATACTCCCGCGACGCGGAGCAGTGACATCGTTCGAGAAGTGAGTGTCGTATAAGTATATCGAAGCGTGCTTGCTGAGAACTATTTCGCGACCGAACCGTAGCCGCGGGGATGTTTCTGGTGCCAGTTCCAGGCCGAGCGGACGATCGACGAGAGATCGGACATCGCCGGCGTCCAGCCGAGAACGGATTTGGCGCGGGATGAGTCCGCAACCAATCTCGCCGGATCGCCGGGGCGCGGGCCTTCGACGCGGATGCGAATCGGGCGGCCCGTGACGCGGCGGGCTGTTTCGATGACTTCAAGAACAGAGTGTCCCTGACCGGTTCCGAGATTCAGCGCGTCGCTGGCGCCGCCCCGCTGCAGATGGCTGAGCGCGCGGATGTGAGCGTCGGCGAGATCCGCCACGTGGATGTAGTCGCGAATCGGCGTGCCGTCCGGCGTCGGATACTTATTGCCGAGCACCCTCACTTCTTTCTCCGGGTCCGCAGCGGCTGCGAGAACGTTCGGGATCAGATGAGTTTCCGGATCATGATCCTCGCCGCAACGGTCCGTGGCGCCGGAGGCGTTGAAGTAGCGCAAACAAACAAACTTCAGATCGTAGGCGGTGTCGTAGGTTTCGAGCAGACGTTCCAAAGTAAATTTCGTCCAGCCGTAGGGATTTTTCGGCCACTGCGGCGCTTGCTCGGAAATGGGAACTTTTTCCGGCTCGCCGTAGACGGTGCAAGACGATGAAAAGACGAATCGGCGAACTCCGGCGAGATGCAGAGCTCCCAGGAGAGAAATTCCCTGCTGGACATTGTTTTCGAAGTACAGGGATGGTTTTTCGACCGATTCGCCTACGTAGGCGAGCCCAGCGAAGTGGATGCAGGAATCGATGCCATGCTCTTTGACGAGGCGCGTTACCAGCGCGCGATCACCGGCGGAGCCTTGATAGCACGGAACGTCCGGGTCGACCGATTCGCGGTGGCCGCGGGCAAGATCGTCGAGCACGATAACGCGATCGCCTTTTGCCCTGAGGCGCTCGACCGTTACGCTGCCGATGTAGCCGGTACCGCCAGTAACCAGAATCGCCATCGCTCTCCGCCGGAAATACCCCAGGTTTCGCCGCCGGATACTCTAGCACAGAGTCCTCGATCGTTCCGGCAGCGGTGGCTGCGCGATGCGTCAGGCGTTGACGTCGATTACGACCCGGCCGCGGATTTTTCCGGCCAGGATTTTTTCGGCGAGGTCGCGAACAGAAGAGAGCGGCTCCGTGCTCGTGAGCGAGTCGAGTTTGTCGAGAGGCAATTCGCGGGCGAGGCGCTCCCAAGCTTGAATGCTGAGCGGCTTGGGCGTCAGGACGGAGTTGATGCCGAGGAGCGCAACATTGCGCAGGATGAACGGGAAAACCGTGGTGGAGAGTTCGGCGCCGCCAGCGAGGCCGCAGGCGGCGATGGCGCCGTAGGAGGCGGTGGCGGCGAGTAAAGATGCAAGCGTTTGGCCGCCGACGGTGTCGATGCCGCCTGCCCAGCGCTCGGAAATAAGTGGAGGCGATTTTTGCGCGAGTTCGGCGCGGTCGATGATTGTCGTGGCGCCGAGGTCGCGCAGGAAGGAGTGGAGCTCGGGACGGCCGGTGGATGCGGCCACTTTATATTTTTTCGCAGCGAAGAGAGCGACGGCCGTGGAACCCACGCCGCCTGCGGCCCCCGTGACGATGATTTCTTTTTCGCCGGGCTTGATACCTTGATGCTCGAGCGCGATCAGGCAAAGCATCGAAGTGAATCCAGCGCTGCCGATCGCCATCGTCTGCTTGAGCGAGAGGCCTTTCGGGATGCGCAGCAGGGCTTCGGCAGGAACGCGCTGGCGCTGGGAGTAGCCGCCCCAGCGGGTTTCGCTGAAACCGTGGCCGACCGCGAAAACCTGGTCGCCGGGGCGAAATTCCGGCGACCTCGATTCGAGAACGCGTCCCGCAAAATCGATGCCGAGAACCATCGGAAATTTCCGGATGATTTTGCCGCGACCGGTCACCGCGAGGCCGTCTTTGTAATTAAGCGATGAATATTGGATTTCAACGAGGACTTCGTCTTTCGGGAGCGCTTCGTTGGTTAGCTCTTTGAAGGCAACCGTGTACGCATTGCTGTTCCCTTCTGCTATGAGGGCTTTGAACGAATCGGCGGGCATGGGAACCTCGCACGGGATTGGGGGCGGCGAATGGCATCTGCCGCAGTGCGAGTATAGCGCAGGGGTGCGGAATGGCGCGATATGGCGCGCACCGATTCTTGGGCCGATCGTCAAGTTCGGGCTTGACCCTGGAACCGGTTCCAGGGTGTAGACTTCGTTCCATGCACGCCGGAGAACTTGCGACGCTCACGGGCGTCAGCACGGACACGCTGCGGCACTACGAACGGCTGGGTTTGCTGCCTAGACCGCCGCGCACCCGCGGCAACTATCGCGACTATCCGGCGAGTTCGCTTGAACGCGTGCGGCTGATCCGGCGGGCACTCAGCGCGGGATTTTCCTTGATGCAGCTTGCGTCCATTCTAGAGGTGCGCGATAGAGGCGGCGTACCCTGTCAAACCGCGCGAGCGATGGTGCAAGCGAAGCTGCGCGACGTGAAGCAGCAACTCCGCGAACTGAAGGCGATGCAGGCGCAGCTTGGACGGATTCTGAGAGATTGGAACGCGCGGCTTTCGCGGACACGAAAGGGCGATCCGGCACGGTTATTGGACCATCTTCCCGAAACAGTTATGCGGACGACGCGGGCGGCGCGTTTTGGATCGAAAAACAGAAGTAAAGGAGATTAAGGATGCGAAAAGCAGCGCTTTGTCTTGTGGCTTTGGTTTTTGCAGCGGCAGTTCATGCGCAGCAGAAGGAGGCGGCGCAAGACGCCGGCGACAAACATTGCGAAATGATGAAGCGCGGAGAACACGAGATGGGATTCTCGCAGGAGAAAACCACTCATCATTTCTTGCTCTATAAGGATGGAGGCGCGATTGACGTCGCGGCAAACGGCTCGGGAGACGCGCAGAGCCGCGAGCAGGTTCGCGCGCACCTGGCGCACATCGCAGAAATGTTCGCCGCCGGTAATTTCGAAGCGCCGATGTTCATTCACGATACGATTCCGCCTGGCGTTGCGACGATGACGAAATTGCACGACCAGATTTCGTATCGGTATGAGGAAACGGCAATGGGAGCTCGAGTTCGAATCACGACAAAGAGCGAGCCGGCGCTGGACGCCGTGCACGCGTTCCTGCTTTTTCAGATGGCAGATCATCGAACGGGCGATTCACCTGCCATCGCGGAGCCGGCAGCCGTTCGGTAAACGGTCGCGAGGCTCTGTAAATCGCTCCCGAGTTTCTCGCTCTTACTCCGTCACAGTCACGGTCAGATTGATCGTATGAGCCTCAGCGACGGCGCCCACGTTTCCGGACACATTGAGGGTTACCGTGTAATCGCCTGGCGGCGTCTTTGAAATCGCCGCCGGTGGGATCCCCGCACAACTTGCCAATGTAAACAGCGCGACGACGGTCAGCGTGCTCCATAGGAGCGCTTGTTTTCGAACCCGACGCGGGCGGCGGCCTGCGAGGAGAACGATTCCCGCGAGGCCGAGGATGCTAAGTGGCCAGGCCGCATTCAACGGCGACTTGTCGCGGTCGTTGCGGAGTTGCGCCTGGAACATTTCGGTTTTCACAACGAGCTTCGAACTTACCGCCGTGCCGTTCGGGGTGAGAGTGGCGGGGGCGAAATCACACGATGCGAATAGCGGCAAATTCGCACATTGCAACGTGACCGGAGAATTGAACCCGCCGAGCGGCGTCACGGTGACGACGAAGCTTGCCGAGCGCCCGGTCTTGATGCTTGCGGAGGCAGGCGTGGCGCTGATCGTGTAGTCCTCCACTCGCTGCGTGACGACTGGAGACGTGACGGTGCTGAAATTCGCGTCGCCGCCGTAGACGGCCGTGATCGGATGCGTTCCCGCAGCGAGCGTGGCGGTGCTGAATGCCGCGACTCCGAAGCCATCGATGGGCAGCGCGCCGCTGAGAGCAGTCGAACCATCGTTGAATATGACGGTTCCTGTAGGAGTGCCGTTCAAGGAGCTGACCGTCACGGTGAAGGTGACGTTCACGTTCGGCGTGGAAGGGTTCAGGCTTGAGACTAGCTGGATGTTCGGCGGTCCGATCACTTTCTGGACAAAGTTGGCGTTGCTTCCGGTGTAGAGCGTGTCGCCGCCATACGTGGCTGTGATTGTGTGGCTGCCGGCTGCGAGAGCGGAAGTGGTGAAGCTCGCCACGCTCGCGCTAATCGTGCCGCTTCCCAAATTGGCGGCGCCGTCTGTGAAGATGACGGTGCCCGTTGGTGTGGGCGCCGTGGTGGCAGTGGTCGGCGTGAGTGTGGCGGTGAAGGTAACGGGGACGTTCACATCCGAGACTGGCAGAGACGATACCACGGCCATCGTGGTGCCGTCCTGCAATCCGGCGCCGCTCACTGTGATCAGGTTGGGGCTGCCTGCGGCGTTGTTAACGACGCTGAAATTGGCATTGAACGGTCCGACGGTTGAAGGGTCGAAAACGATATCCAGCGTGCAATTTGAGCTCGGTGGAATGTTGACCGGAAATGCCGTGCCGCAGGTGCCGCTTGCTGCCAGAGCGAAACTCGGCGAAGACGGCATGGCGGACGCGAGCGTCAGAGCGGCATTGCCGGAATTGGTTACGGTGACGGATTGGACCGGGCTGAGCGTGCCGACAATTTGATCGGCAAACATCAGAACAGTAGCGTCCACGCGGCGAATGCGCTGATTGTTCAGGTCGGCGATATAAACGTTACCGTTGAGCGGCAGGACGCCTGAGGGAGTATCGAGGGAGGCGGCGTTCGGAGCGCCACTGTCACCGAAGAATCCTTGTTCGCCGTCGGCTGCAATCGTGGTGATCGTTCCCGCACCGCCCACGCGGCGGACGACATGGTTGTTCGAATCGGCGACGTACAGATTGCCCGTCAAATCCATAGAGATGCCCAGCGGGAAATCGATGGATGCGCTCGTCGCGGCAGCACCGTCGCCGGAAAAACCAGCAGTGCCATTTCCTGCAAAAGTTGAAAGCGTGCTGCCGGTGAGCAATCGCACGCGGTGGTTGTTCGAGTCGGCTACGTAGACTTTTCCGCTGGCGTCCACAACAACGGAGGTTGGGGTATCGAGACCGGCCGAGCTGGCCGTGCCGTTGTCGCCGTAAAAGCCCTGCTGTTGGGCGTTACCCGCGATCGTTGAGATCGTGCTGCCGGAAACTTTGCGAACGACGTGGTTGTTCGTGTCCGCGATGTAGACAATTCCATTCGTATCCACTGCGACGCCTCGAGGCGTGAAGAGAGAGGCGCTTGTGGCTGCTCCGCCATCACCTGAATAGGAAGCGTTGCCGTTCCCGGCGAAGGTGGTAATCGTGCCGTTTGATACCACTCGAATGCGGTTGTTGTTGCTGTCTGCGATATAGATGCTTCCGTTGAGATCGACTGCGACGGCGGTAGGAGTATTCAAGCTCGCGCTGGTGGCAAGGCCGCCATCGCCGAAAAAGCCCTGCTCGCCGTTACCTGCGACGGTGGTGATATTTCCGGAAATGTCGATGCGCCGAACACGATGATTGTCGCGGTCCGCGATGTAGATGTTTCCCGCGGCGTCGGCTGTAATTGAAAATGGATTGGCCAGCGCAGCGCTGGTGGCGGCGCCGTTGTCGCCCGAGAAAGCAGCGACTCCCGTGCCCGCGACGGTGTGAATGGCGTCGCCGGGAGAAAGCGAAATGACCGGAGCTTGCGCCGCGGCGTTCACCGCCGCGCTAAAAAACGCGACGCAGACCAGGGCCGCGGCTCTCAGCGTGCGAATGCGCTCGATCGTCATTGCGTTCTCCCCGTCCAGCTCATGCGTCTACTGGCAGACTAGCGCAATCGTCACATCGTGGACGGCCGGAGCAATGTCTCCAGATACCACAACACTCACATCGAACAGGGCGCCGGCGCTTACCGGAACCGGCGGCACAGAGGACGAGCACGAGGAGGTGTTTTGGGCCACCGTGCAGGAGAGGCCCGTATCTGCCAGATCGGATGTGGCTGTTCCGGCACCGGTCGAGGTGACACTTGTCCCGACGCGCAGCGTGTTGACGGCAGACACTCCAGTGTCGAGAGCCGAATCCGCATGCACCAGAATTGTCGTCATGGTGCATGCAAGCGGAGCGATGGAGACGTCTGTACCACGCTCAGTTACATCATCGAGCTTGGTTCCGCTCGGATTCAGGTACTTGGTTCCGGCCAGACCCGAGAGATCGTGAAGCGATTGAAGGGTTGCGATGGCGCCGCGTTGCGCGAGAAGCGCCCAGTTACCCACGTTGCCCGCAACGTCCGTGTCCGGTTCAGCTCCGCCGTTCCCTTGAAGCGCGATGTAACTCGAACCGCCGAACGAGACGCTGTCTCCGGGCACGTAAATCGTGCTGTTGAGCCAAGCCCCCCGGAAGTTGATGCCGACGGGACCTTGCGGCCCCTGTGGACCCTGTGAACCGGTTGGTCCCGCTACGCCATCCTGGCC
>JBARFX010000075.1:0-42966 GCA_049797655.1 Candidatus Acidiferrales bacterium
GCCGGACGAGGGGACGAGTTGCCGCGCGTATTCCGCTGGCGTTTGATATCCCAGCGCACTGTGCGGTCTCTCTTCATTGAACTCGTGCTGCCATGCCGCGATCTTCCGCCGTGCGTCCCACAGATTCTCGAACCAACTCACGTTCAAACACTCGTCCCGCAACTTGCCGTTAAAACTTTCCACGTATCCGTTCTGCTGCGGCTTCCCCGGCTGGATGTGCACCAACTCGATCCCCCGTTCGATGCACCAGGCCAGAAAATAACGGCTGGTGAACTCCGGCCCGTTGTCGCAACGAATCGCCATAGGAGGCGAAGATTGCCGCGGGATTTTTTAGCCGTTGATACTGAATTTTTGGCTGCCGGCGATTAGGGAACGGAGCGCCCGGGCGCCGTTGTGCGTGACGCGAAAGGCGCGAGTGTCGCGGCGGCGAGCAATCCAGCCGAGAGCAATGAGGCGGGAGCAGAGAGCAGCGCCGAGAGCGCCGGCAATGTGCGGGCGGCGTTCGGTCCAGTCGAGGCACTGGCGGGCAAAGGCGCGGCGCGAGCGGCGGAGAGCGTCGACATCAATACCAAGGTGAGCGAACCAGGCGCGGCCGGATCGGCCGAGATCGTAATCGCGATTATCGCGGGCGCGGATGATTTTGGATTCTTCGAGAGCGGAAGCGATGTCCACGGCGATGCGGCCGGCGAGATGGTCGTAGCAGGAACGCGCGGTGTACATATCGTCGGCGGCGCGGGGATGCGGCACATCGGCGCGTGCGCGCGGCGGGGTGGAGATCGAGCCAAGGGCTTCCAGCGCGTGGGCAACTTCGGGACCAGCCATCCCGTAGTAGCGATGACGGCCGGTGCTACGGACGGTTAATAGGCCGCCGTCAACGAGCTTCGAGAGATGCGCGCTGGCCGACTGCGCGGAAATATTCGCGGTGAGCGCCAGCTCTCCGGCGGTGCGGGCTTTTCCATCCAGCAGGGCAATCAAGATTGCGGCGCGGGCGGGCTCGCCGATCAGTTCAGCGACGGCGGCGATGGGGAATACCGTATTCATGGGTCTATTTTAGCGCAGCCGCAGCAGCAACATTTCATTTCTCAGTGAAACATCCTTGCAGCATAAAAGCTTAGCGTTGAGGCGTGCAAAAGGAAGGGCGGATACTGGGGAATTTTCCAGGAGGAGGCAATCAGATGAGTGATACGAGATTTCGGACAATTGAGCCGAAGATACTCTATTTTGGGACGCCGGTGGCTTTGATCAGTTCGCTAAACGAGGATGGGGGGACGAACCTGGCGCCAATATCGTCGTTCTGGACGCTGGGGTGGACGATATTGCTTGGATTGCTGGACGAAACGAAGACAGCAGACAACCTGCGGCGGCACGCGGAGTGCGTGGTAAACCTGCCGGCACCGGAGATGTGGCAGCAAGTGGAAAAGCTCGCGCCACTGACGGGCAAGAATCCAGTGCCCGACGTGAAAGCGAAACAGTTTCATTTCGAGCCAGAGAAATTCGGCGTCGCCGGACTGACTCCGGTGAGTAGCGAATTGGTGAAACCCGCACGCGCGAAGGAATGCCCAGTTCATATGGAGGCGCGGGTGCGAGCGGTGCATGCGATAGGCGGCGAGAAGTTACAGGAGCTTGGCGGTGGAATGGCAGCGGAGGTAGAGGTGGTACGCGTTCACGTCGCGAGCGATCTGGTAATCAAGGACCGGTACATCGACGCCGCGAAATGGTCGCCGCTGATTTACAACTTCCGGCATTACTACCGGCTCGCGGAAATGGAATTAGGAAAGACGTTTCGCGCCGAGGCTTGATTTGGGGGGATGATTGCCGGCGGCGGGGATACATCATTTCGCGCATATGTTCGCAGAGCGGTCTGCACTACAATGCGCTTTGGGGTGACCTGGAGGCGCTATGCGAGCCGATCGCGTCGAAATGTCGTGGGATGATTCGAAGTCGAAGTGGCTGGTGAGAATTGTGGTGGGGGAAGAGGTGGTGCGGCGGCATTGCGATGCGGCGAAGGCTGCGGACGATGCGGCGCTGCGTTCAGCGGCGATGACGACGCTGCAGGATGAGGGATACGAAGCGGACACGTCGATTGTGACGGTGAAGCGGTAGGCGCGCGGGCGAGGCAAGATGCGTTCGCGCGGCCGGGAGTTTGCGCCGCGAGGGGCGAAAGCGATTGATGAGGCAGGCTACGTTTAAATTTGTAGTGTCGCTAGTGTGCTTGGCGGTGGCGGCAGGAGTTTTGCGAGCGCAGGATCCGGCACGGGCGACGGCAGCGACGGCGGAGGAGCGCGCCGCCAAGTATTTGGAGGCGGTGCGCTGGCAACCGCTGGAGCTGATGGGCTTTCTCGAGCGGATGCCGAAGGGCGGCGATCTGCATCATCATCTGACCGGCGCGGTGTACGCGGAGAGCTACATCGATTATGCCGTGGAGGATGGAGATTGCATCGACAGGGTTACGTACAAGATTTTAGCGCCGCCGTGCGATCCGGGGCGGGGAGTGGCGCCTGCGTCGCAGGCGATTGGTGATTTCGTGTTTCGCAACCTGGTGATTGACGCGTGGTCGATCCGGAATTTTCATCCGACGGCTGAGGACCGCGACGTGCGACTGCACTTTTTCGCCACGTTTGGGAAATTCGACCTGGTGACGAACAAACACTGGGGCGAAATGCTGGCAGAAGTGACGCACCGCGCGGGCGCGCAGAACGAGATTTACCTCGAGACGATGCTGACGCCGGACCAGGGCGAGTCGATACAGCTTGGGCGGGAGACGGCATGGAACGCCGATTTTGCGGTGATGCGATCGCAGATGCTCGCTGGCGGAATGGCGAAAGTGGTGGCGGACGCACGCAGGAACCTGGATGAAGGCGAGGCAAAAATGCGGCAGGTGCTTGGATGCGGCGGGCGCCAGGCCGACGTTGGATGCGGAGTGACATTGCGTTACATCAATCAGGTGCTGCGAGCATTTCCGAAAGAGCAGGTATTCGCGCAGATGGTGGCGGGATTCGAGATTGCAAGCGTTGACCCACGGGTGGTGGGAATCAACCTGGTGCAATCGCAGGATGAATACAACGCGCTGCATGATTTCGATTTGCAGATGCGGATGTTGGATTATCTGCACGGGGTTTATCCCAAGGTGCACATCACGCTGCACGCAGGAGAACTCACTCCGGGCGAGGTGCGGCCGGATGAGCTGCTCGCATCGCACATTCGCAAATCGATCGAGATCGGGCACGCGGAGCGGATCGGGCACGGTCTCGACGTAATCTACGAAAAGGATGCGCCGGGACTAGTGGCGGAGATGGCGCAGAAGCACATCTTGGTGGAGGACTGCCTGTACAGCCACGAGGTGGTGCGCGACATGAAGGGGCGCGAGAACGTCCTGCCGATTTATTTGCGCGGGGGCGTGCCCGTATCGTTAGCGACAGACGATGAGGGGATCGTGCGGTCGGAGCTGACGTGGTATTTCCGGCGGTCGGTGGAGGGATACAACCTCGACTACCGGACGCTGAAGCGGATGGTGCGGGATAGTCTGGATCATGCATTTTTGCCTGGGGCGAGTTTGTGGGCGGAGCCGGAGAAGTTTACGGTTGTGGCGGCGTGCGCGAGTGAAAACGCCGGGGGCGAGATTGCGTCGGCTGGATGTCGAGATTTTCTGATGGGGAGCGAGAAGGCGCGGATCGAGTGGAAGGAAGAAGGGGAGTTTGCGCGATTCGAGGCTGGATTCTAGGGGAGCTTGCTAAACGGGGACGTGGAAGTATCGCGCACGAGTGATTATTTTGGCCACTGGATGGGGAAAAGCTTGCCGGCTTCCTCGGGTGATAGTTTGGCTCCGGCTAACGTAACTGCGCGGGACAGGACTGGGTCACGCTGATTCGCGAGGTCGTTGGCAGTCGGTAGAATCGTTTCGTCGGGAACGACACCTGTTCCCTCCAAGCTCTTGCCATCGGACATGATGATATCCGCTTCGCTGACCGCGGCGGCGTAGAAGACCATGCTTTCAAAGCCGAGTCGGTGCGCGAATATTCTCGCGCTCATCAGGCTTCCAGAACTGGTATCACCGAGGACAACGCCACGCTTTTCAAGTTGAACCACGCGGGCAAGAATCTCGGAAGCGGATGCGGAACCGCTATCGATCAAAATGAAAATCTTGCCGGGAAACGCTTTATCTCCGCGAGTCTTGGCAACGAGCGGTTCAAGACCGCGGCGAGTTTTTGAGTTTCCTACTTTCACGTCCTTTTCAAACATGTTGCCGATCATGCGCAGCGCCGCGACCTCAAATCCCCCGGGATCCTGGCGTAGATCGAGAATCACAGCTTTGAATTTTCGGGATTCTCCAAACAAGGCATCAGCGCCCTTTTCGTCGAAAGTGAAGGACGGAAGCTTCCAAATAATGACGTCGTCACCGATTGTGTAGGAGCGCCTCTGCATCAATTTGTAGGCTGACTCGGCTTCGCGGACGTCGTCACCGAAATCGACTGAATTGTACTCGCCGACTCGCTTGCCCTGTTGAACCTTTGCTGCAACTCCGACGGTCCGTCGTTCGCCCTGAGGGTTGACGACGACAAGCTCGAAGCCCGGCTGGGGCCGCAACAACTTGAATAAATAATTCACGCTCCAATAGGTCTGACGAGAGGGTTTGACCGTGTTCATCGCTTCAATGAGATCGCCTGGATGCAGGCCCTTTTGTTCTGCATCGCTCCCTGGCTTGATGGCGGTTACGAGACATTGATCGCCAACCATTGTCGCGGTCCATCCGTAATCAAGGCGATAGGGACGCGGCGGCGGGATGAAAAAAGTATGTGAATCGTGGAGTCCTTCCAGGGCCCAAGCGACTATGCCCAACGCCTGGTTTAGCGATGTGGCTTTCTTTATCCGTTCGTCTGCTTCTTTGAAGCGCGACTCGACATCGATTCCGCGAAACTTCGGGTCGTAATAGTTCTTCAGGACGTCTTGTCTTAGGTCGTTGAGAATCGACCGAGCTGTCTCGCGCTCGCCGGGCTGGATCGGCTTCTCCTGGGCACCGTTCATCAGGCCGATCAAAGGGGAAAGGCAGACTGTCAGTGCCAGGATGAAAATCTTTATTTCGTTCTTCATGCGCTTCGTTGCAACCCGGCGCCATTATTTAATTACGGAGTGAATACGTCAATGGAGATTTGATACGAGAGTGTCCATATCCATGAAGTGGTAGACGTGACGGCCGGGGGTCGATTTCTTTGTGGCGGCGATCATGGCGGCGGCGACCGAGGATGCGAGGATTGGGCGGTACTGGCTGAGAGGGCCGATGAATGCGAACTGCACTATTTTTGAGAGCGCGGTGGCGATCTGTTCGCTTGGGCGGCTTTCGGCTCGCGCGCCCATCAGGAAGCAGGGGCGGAAGATGTGCACGGACGCGAACGGGAGCGCGTTGATTGCGGCTTCGAGTTCGCCTTTCATGCGCAGATAGAAATTCCGCGATTTCGCATCTGCGCCGACGGACGACACGAGCGCGAATTGCCGCGCTTCTCCTCTCAGTGCAAATTCTGCGAACCCTATCGAATAGCCGACGTCTATTTTGCGAAAAGATTCCTGCGAACCGGCTTTACGGATGGTCGTGCCGAGGGCGCAGAAGGCGTCGTCGGCTGGGATGGGAGCGAGCTGGCTGAGGTTGTCGAAGTTGACAATTTTCTGAATGAGTTTCGGGTGCGATTCGGGAGCGGGGCGGCGAAGGATCGCTACGACCTGCGTGTAAGCGGGGTCGTCGAGCAACTGCTTGAGGCAGAGCGAGCCGACGAGGCCTGTGGCGCCGGCGATGAGTGCAGTTCGTTGCGGCATCGTTCTGAGCGGCGGTCGAGGAGGCGGAGATCTCGCCTCGCTCTGTTATCGGTTTGCGCTTTGCGCGAGATTTGTTTTGTCGGAGCTAAAGCTCTGACCCCTTAAACGCCGTGAATGTTTCGCGAGCTGCCCTAGCTGCCGCAAATGTGATCGGGCCGGTCAACTGTCTGGCAGCGCGCTGCCTCGGTTGCGAGGGCACGGCATGCCGTGCGCTTACTGCGGCAATCGGTAAACGACACGGACAGGTTAACGCTTGCCGCGGCGAACGAATGGCGTGTGCTCGTTGTTCAGTTCGTGCGAGATGTGCTTGGGGCCGGGCTTTGCGGCGACGAATTTCACTTCGCGGATCAAGTTGCCGCCCCAGGCTTGATTGATGCGGGCGCAGAACTCCACTTTCATATCTTCGAGCTGTTTCCGCCAGGCTTTATTGTCGGCGGCAATTTCAAGGCAGCCTTTTTCGCAGCGCAACGGGCGCGTGCGCCCGGCGAGTGCTTTGCCGACGATTTTGGGCCACATGCTTTCGAGCCACGCGAGCGCGGCTTCGGGGCGATGAAGCCTGCGGAGCGCACCGCCGAGAACTTGTCCGGCCTTTTCCATAGAGTTTGCGGATTCTAGCACAACTGCGCGTGTAAATTTTTCTGAGTCGCCGATTACGAGATTCGTCGCGAGATGCAGTATCGGTTGCTCGCAAAGGAACGATAGCCCCACCAGAGAAGCCGGTTGAATCCCGGCAAACTGAATATTGCGTAGAAGGGCCACGCCCACCAGATGCGGCGGGTTACGTAGAGATATGCATCGGCGCCGGCGACGACCTGGCCATCGCGAGTTAAGACGCGGATATCGTCGAGCAGATTTTCTGGAGAAACCTTGAAGGTGCCGTCGGTACAGGCGGATTGCAAATCTTTCAGAGCGAAGCCGCGCTTTCCAACCACACGTTCCCACAGATGCACCCAACGAAAACAGAAACTGCATTCCCCATCGTAGAGGATCCACCCGGCGCTGGGCAGAGGGGCGGCCGTGTTTGCAGGCGACATACTCATTGGATGCGCCTTCCGGCAAATACGAGAATGGGCGAACCGTCGGCGATGAACGCAGAATCCGGCCGACGAGAGAGTACCCGGCCGAATTCCACGCCGTACAGGGGCGAGCTATCGCCTTCGAATACGGGGCTCGTCGCGGGCCAAATGCCCCATGGTTCGTGGGACACGTGATATTCGAGCGAATTGCCATCGCGCCGCCGCGAATATCCCCAGTAATGCTCGGAGAAGAACTGCTCGAGGCTGCCTTCGCCCGCGGGAGAAGGGGTGCCCGACGCACGCGCTTGCATCCGAAACGATTCGCGCTTGGATTTCCACGCGTATTCGACCGAGCCTCCGGCGTCCGTGAGTGCGATCGAGTGGCGCACCGGCAGTGTCATATAGTTTTCTCCGTACGCGGTGCGTGCAACGAATGTCACGGCAGGAAGCGAAACGATTTCACGGATGAACACGACTCCGCGGCGGACCTCTCCGTCTTCTTCCGTCCGGCGGACGTAAATTCGCAGATTCACTTCATCAAAATTCGAGTGAAATGGGACCGAAATTGAGCCGAAGAGTTTGGTGCGAGCAAATCGCAGCCCCACGAGACTTATGTACGTTTTCCCGCCGAATGAGTCCAGCTCAGTTCCGCGAGGAACGAACGGCAACAGGAAAGTTGGATCGACCTGGTAGTTGAGCATCAGCAGGTCACGCCACTCGGTGGAAAGGAAGACGCATGCAGGCGATATTGACGATCTTTCGCGAGCCGGAGCCAACTTTTTAGCCGGGGCCGTTCAAGCCGAGCTGCGGGGCGATCGCGCGGAGGGCTTCGACGCAAAAGGCGATGTGGTCATCGAGGGGGACGCCGAGTTCTTCGGCGCCCTTGTAGACGTCGTCGCGGCTTACGCCGCGGGCGAAGGCTTTGTCTTTGAGCTTCTTTTTCACGGAGGCCGTTTCAACTTCGTGAATGCTTTTTGAAGGCTTGATCAGCGCGCAGGCGGTGAGGAAGCCGGCGAGCTCGTCGCAGGCGAAGAGGGCGTGATCAAGGGGCGAGATACGCGGGACGCCGGAATACTCGGCATGGCCGAGGATGGCCTGGATGATTTCGTCGGAGTAGCCGCGCTGACGGAGGATTTGGGAGCCTTCGTAGGGATGCTCCTTCGTCGGGTGGTGATCGGCGTTAGGCCATCGCTCGTAGTCGAAATCGTGGAGCAAGGCCGCGAGGCCCCAGGTGTTTTCGTCACCGCCGAGTTTGCGGGCGTAGGCGCGGACGCAGGCCTCGACGGCGAGGGCGTGTTTGCGCAGGCTTTCGCTTTCCGTGTATTCGCAAAGCAGTTTCCAAGCATCGTCTCGATTTGGCATTTGTGCTCCTAATAAAACATATTAATGCAAGTAGGGACGAGTGCAAGGTGGAGTCGAAGGCCCGCGACGAGGCAGGCGCTCGTCGTGGCTGCCCAGGCCGGTGCGGACGACGCTTGATGGTGAGGCAAACTTGCTTGTGATGCTTGGCGATTTTAGGACGATAGACACTATGTGGCGATGTCGCAAAGTGAGTTCGGTGTTTGTTCTCGTCATTGATTAAACACAATTGCGGTAACTACGAATCAGGCGGCGAGTGGGAAGAATGGGCGCGGATTTTCAAATTGGTACAGTGAAATCGCGCGAAGGAGATTGCAGCGATGGGTCGCGGCGACGAAGTGCGCGCGCTGCGTCGCAAAGTGAGTTCGGCGTTTGTTCTCGTCATGCATTGAACACAAATTGATGGTGGACCGGATTTGAGGCGATCAAGCGGGCAAAGCGAGGTAAGTAGGGGTGAAAAGCGTGAAAACGCGCTCATAAATTCCGTGCAAATTACATCGAGGGTTGGCGGCAGCGCTTCGTCACGGATCGCGACGGCGCAGCACCGGGTGCACCTCCGGGAAAATTCAGGAGCGATCGATGCCGAAAGAATTACGATGCGAAAAGTGTCACTTCGCTACAATTTGTCTGGCCGGGCTATGAGTAGCAGAACGCGAAGTGTCAGGCGAAGAAATTTAGAAGCGGTTTAAGGTAGGTGCGAACGCGCGAAGTCATTTCATTTGTGAGTTGTGGAGAGGCTGGCTAAACTAAACGGGTATTCCGGGGACTAAAAAAGGCTTGACAAGAAGTGGCACGCTATGGAGAATCACTCGCGCGCCAGTCCTGCCTTCCCACTGTTGTGACGTTCCTCCCCTTCGCATCGCCGGAATAGTCTGCGAGGAGATCCGGTGGCAGATAAAGATGGTGTAGCAACCAGTATGGAACTCGATCGAGAAGTGATTCGATGTCAGGTATGCGGGCTGGTTCAATACCGCACACGCACAGGCAACTGCCGTCGTTGCCTGCGCTTAATGCCTCCTAAGGTGGCGTTCGTCATACCGACGCCGTCGCCGCAGGATCTACCGGGTGATGACCGCCAACTGTTCGAGAACTGGCCGAATCGCGAAACCGTCGAGAACATCGGCCAGCGAATCCGGCAGTTGCGGGAGTCACGCGGGATGACGCAGAGCCAGCTGCAGGCACGCTCGCGCGTATCACGCTCGTATTTGTCGCGGATCGAAAGCGGCCAGATGACCCCCAGCCTTGGCACGCTCGAAAAGATTGCCGAAGCGTTGGGAGTCGGACTGAACCGGTTTTTCGTTCCGGAGACGAATGGCGAGACGGTGCTCGAGGATCCTTTCATTCAGGGTCTGCGGCCGTTCCTGCGGCAGCTTGACTGGGCACAGTGGCAAGGCATTCTGAAGAGGCTGCAAGCGATCAGCGAGCATGTGAACACGAATCACGTGCGGCCGATGGCGGCGCAGTCGACGGACCGGATGCCCCATTCCTTGCCCCGGCGACAACAGCATCCCGGCCACTCTGCGACGGCGATTCATCGCTAGTCGAGACTGGCAGAGCGATAGGCGCGCACAACGAGATTTGGGTCAGCCCGGCCCAACCCCGCACGGCGGACGGCTTGTGGTTCCGCCGGCGATAAGCCGGGCGACTCCTATCGCGGGGATAACCTCGAACGTCCGGCGGCAGCGATCGCAAGAATTCCCAAGACAAATCAACCGCAAAACCGCTGATTGCGGACGTGTGCTATTGCACTTCTTTTTTTCCGACCCGTACGAGCTCGATTTCGACGCCGGCGGATTTCTTCGTCAGGGCGACAATGCGAGTGTTATCGCCCTTCTCATAGATGTAGGCGACGTCCGCCTCGGAGCTGACGTGCTCGCGATGCCCCGCCGAGCCGTGTTCCTCGCGTTTGTAGCTGGGGCCGAGCTTCTGCTGGTACCACTCGGAGACCTGATCGAGATCGTCCGTCGCCATGTATTTTTCGGTGGCGATGCCCATACCTGCGCCGCCTGCCGCCGAAAACTCCACCGCTGAGCCTTGCGATTTATCTTGTTTCGCGCCTGGATACACGGGTAGACCGGTGGCATGAAGCTGGTCGCTATTGACGCGGAGCGCGCCGGCGGGCGTTTCGATTTCGACTTGCTTGCCGGTCTGGCTGACGTGGACGCGGCGGATCACCAGGCTGGCGACTAGCAGGCCGCCGAGGATTAGAAGGACGAAGCCACCCCCGACGATGGCGAGGATCCAGAGGACCGCATCGTTGCGTTTTCGGGGAGGTTGTTGCGGCGGGACAGGCGCGCCGAGTGGTGCGCCTCCTGGTGCAGTTGACATACTTCACCCCTTGCAGACTTCTCGGTATGAGGATACGCGAAATGACTGGGAAATGTTTCGCTTGGGTTGCGAAGGATTCAATTTCAGCTGCGGTTGAATATTGTGCCGCGATTTCGGTGCATTTGCTTGCTTGCGGTTTGTTCGTCGGAGCTTGCGCTGGGGTGAAATTTTGAAAACGCGTTTTTCGTGATTTTGCCGAGCATCGCGTTCGATGGAGTTCGTGTACGGTGGCACAGGCAGGATTGCCTGTGCCACTTAGTAGAAGACTACTTTTACATCCGGGCGCTTTTCGAGGTGCACCGTGTCGATGAAGCGGACCTGGCGATCGTCGTACGTCAGAATGAGCGAGTGGGTTCGGGTACCTTCGCCGAAGAAGCGGACGCCGCGAAGCAAGCCGCCGCCTGTGACGCCGGTGCACGCAAAAATTATCCGCTTTCCGGGCGCGAGTTCGTCGGTCTTGTAGATGCGCTTGGCGTCTTTGATGCCCATTTGCGCGATGCGCTCGTGATGTTCGGGCTTGGAGACGACGAGGCGCGCGAGAATTTCGCCGTTGAGGCAGCGCAGAGCCGCGGCGGTGAGAACGCCTTCAGGCGCGCCTCCGGTGCCCATCACCGCGTGAACGCCAGTGCCGATCACGGCCGCGCTGATTCCGGCGGAGAGGTCGCCGTCTGAAATCAGGCGAATGCGCGCGCCGGTGGCGCGAATATCGGCGATCAATTTTTCGTGGCGCGGACGGTCGAGGACGATGATGACGAGATCTTCGACTTTGCGGCTGAGGCGCTTGGCGATGGCGCGGAGATTGTCGGCGGGCGGAGCGTCCAACTCGACGGCGCCTTTGCACGAGGGGCCGACGATAATTTTTTCCATGTAGAGATCGGGAGCGTGAAGCAGGCCGCCGGGCTCGCTTGCGGCGAGGACGACGAGGGCGTTTGGTTCGCCGGTGGCGCAAAGGTTCGTGCCTTCGAGCGGGTCGACGGCGATGACGACTTCGGGATATTTGCGTGATTTGTCGCGTACCGCGGCGCCCACTTTTTCGCCGATGAAAAGCATGGGAGCTTCGTCGCGTTCGCCTTCGCCGATGACGATGGTGCCGTCCATGTTGACCGAGTCCATCTCCGAGCGCATCGCTTCGACAGCCATCTGGTCGGACTTGTGGCGATCGCCGAGGCCCATGGTATGAGCCGAAGCGATGGCGGCGCGTTCGACAACGCGCAAAAATTCGAGGCTAAGCGCTTTTTCCATTCTGGCTCCCGAAGTTCGAGGGTGATGCCGGAGCGACCGCGCGCCGGCGTGTGCGTACCATATATCCGAAGGCAGCGGGGAATGTCGAGCGCGGAGTTGTCATGGCAGCGGCTGAATCCTGGCGTTGACTAGAAAGGGATCGTTGAGCTCGGTGGTATCGCCGGGTTTTTTGCCGGCGATGGGCAGCAGGCGGGCTGAAAGTGGCTTGTGCCATTTTACGGAGAGGCTTGCAACGTCGCCGAGGATGCGTACGAGTTGGTCTTCGGTGATGTCGCCGGGGAGCGGAATGGTGTCGAGGCCAGTGCCGCAGACGGCGGAATAAGAAAGCAGCGAATCCATGGTGAGGCGGCCTTCGCTCCAGCGCTGCGCGATGACGGAGTCTTCCAGGACGGGCAGCATAAGGCCTGAGTAGCCTGTGTGGGTGACGGGAACTTCACGCAAGGCGCGAGTGATGAGAGCTGCGACCGTGAGAGTGCCGCTCGAGCCGAGCGGAGCGCCGTAGAATTTTTCAATTGCGGCGCCGATGGAAATTTCTTTGAGCGGCGCAGGCGACAGATCGATGCCTCCATAATTCCAGCCGGTTTGCGCGTCGATTTGTTTTGCCGCGGCTTCGATTTCCTGGGCGTAGCGGCCGAGCGAATCGCGGAGGCGGGTTTCGGCTTCAGCCGCGGAATTTGCGCTGGTGAAGGCGTCGGCTACGACATTGGCCGATTGCAGGCCGATGGCGAAGTGCTGGCCTTCTCCCGTGAAGGAAGCGGGATAGAAAGGCGTATTGGGCGGAACGAGCGCGGCGGCGGTGAAACTAAAATTTCCCTGGCTGTGCACGCTGTGCGTGGAAACGTATTGGAGCAAGGCCGCCGTGGCATGAATCGCATTCCAGTGGATGCCATCTCCGCCGGCGATGGCGATGCTGCCTTCAAGCGTTTTGGAATTCGCCAGGATTTGGGCGAGCAGTTCGGCGTTGCGCGGATCGTCGGTGTCTTTCGTCATGGCCGGGCCGATGGAGGCGTCAAAGCCTTCTTTGACGGCGAGGGCGTCATAGGCGCGGAAGAAGGCGAGCGCGTCGTCTGTGGAGAGGCCCGCTGTGTACTCGGGGAAGGGTTGTGTGGTGATGCGGAGGGTTTGAACTTCGTAGCCGGATTTTTCGAAGGCGGCTTTTGCGGTATGGAGGAATTTCAGGGTTTCCTGGATTTGGGATTCGTAATTTGCGCGGTCGAGGCGGATGAAAGCTGTGATTGCGCGGACTTGGGGTTTTTGGTTTGCGTTGTGTTGAGCTGAGATGATTCTTGGATTGGTTGCTGCCAGTAAAAAGAGCACAGGCAGGAATGTCTGTGCCACTAGAACCGGCCGCTTGGCCAGACGCCGTGCGCGACGCGGGCGGGCGAATCTTGTGAGGAGCGATAGGAGTCTCATGAGAAAGCCGCGATTCCGGTGATACGCTCACCGATGATCAGTTTGTGGATGTCGTGGGTGCCTTCGTAGGTGATGACGGATTCGAGGTTATTCATGTGGCGCATGATGGGGTAGTCGTCGACGATGCCGTTGGCGCCGAGGATGGAGCGGGCGCTGCGGGCGGTTTCGAGGGCCATCCAGACGTTGTTCATCTTGAGCATGGAGATGTGCGAGGGGTGAACGCGGCCCTGATCTTTGAGGCGGCCGACTTGCAGGGCGATGAATTGCGCTTTCGTGATCTCGGTGATCATCCAGACGAGTTTTTCCTGAACGAGTTGGTGGGAGGCGATGGGCTTGTTGTCGAACTGTTTGCGCTGCTTGGAGTAGTTGAGAGCGCAATCGTAGCAGGCCATGGCGGCGCCAATCGCCCCCCAGCCGATGCCGTAGCGGGCCTGGTTGAGGCAGGAGAGCGGGCCTTTCAGGCCTTCGACTCCGGGGAGAAGATTTTCGGCTGGGATCTTGCAGTCGCTCATAGCGAGGCCGGAGGTGACCGAGGCGCGGAGCGAATATTTTCCGTGAACGTCCCAGGCCTTGAATCCCGGCGTGCCTTTTTCAACGAGGAAGCCGCGAACTTTTTCGTCTTCGCATTTCGCCCAGACGACGGCAACGTCGGCGAGGGAGCCGCTGGTGATCCACATTTTTTCGCCGTTGAGGACGTAGTCGCTGCCCTTCTTTACGGCGCGGGTGAGCATGCCGCCGGGATTCGAGCCGAATTGAGGTTCGGTGAGGCCGAAGCAGCCGATGGCTTTGCCCTGCTGCAAAAGCGGAAGCCATTTATTTTTTTGGGCATCGGAGCCGAAGGCATGAATCGGGTACATCACAAGGGCCGATTGCACGGAGACAAAGCTGCGCAGGCCGGAATCGCCGCGCTCGAGTTCTTGTGTGACGAGGCCGTATTCGACGTTCGACATCCCGGCGCATCCGTAGCCTTTGAGACTCGCGCCGAAAAGTCCGAGCTCGGCCATTTGCGGGACGAGTTGCACGGGGAACTTTCCTTCGCGGTTGTACTGCTCGATGACGGGCATGATTTCTGCGTCGACGAATTGGCGCGCGGTCTGGCGGGCGAGTTTTTCTTCGTCGGTGAGGATGGAATCGAAGTCGAGGTAATCGACTCCGGGAAACGATGGCATCAAATTTCTCCTTGGTGATTGCGGTGCGCGCGGCGGAGGGAGGCAAGAGCGGATTCACCGCGCCGGGCAAGCCGACATTCTAGCGATTCTGGAGGCTGGAGGCTAGGGGCTAGAGGCTGGACGAAAATTCCGAACAATCGAGTTTTGTTTCGCAAGAGAGCCGGCAAGATGCGCTTCATGCCGCAGGGCAGGCCGGCGTTACGGAACGGCAGCCTTTGGCATGAAGAGGAGTTTGAGGTCTGGGTCGGCTTGTGGGTTTTCGGCGGCAACGGAGCGGGCAATGCCGTAGGATGGCTGTCGAAGCGCTACGCGATTCGCGCGATGGCCAGGATGTGGAGGCTCAAGGCGAGGAGGGCGGGGTCGCGCTCTACCTGTCGGATCAGTTGGAGTAATTGTTCGCGGCGGGACTGGTCGGACCAGCGCTCTTGGAAGTTTGTGGCGAGCCAGCCGGGACCTTCGATGGCAGCGAGGTCTAGCACGGTGCAGCCGGAGTCCAGGATTTCAGTGCGGAGTTCTTCGGGGCGGTGGAAGAAGGCGGTTGTGAAATAGTTGGGATTGTCTGTGGTGTTGCGGTGCTGGCCGTTCTTGAGATCCTGCTCGACGATTGCGACGAAGCGCGGGTCGTCAACGGCGCCTTCCACGAGCCCATTGAGGAGCGAGGCGAAGCGGCTAATGGCGGCGGCGAAGAGAAGGCCGCCGGGCTTCAGCACGCGGCGGGCTTCGCGGAGGGCGGCGAGGCGGTCGTTGCGATCGGTGAGGTGATACAAAGGACCGAGGAAGAGAACGGCATCGAACGAGGCGTTTGGGTTTGCAAGCTTCCGCGCGTCGCCAACTTCGGCAGAGGAGATTCCGGGAATTGTCCGGGCGCGTTCGACGTGAGTGGGGACGATATCGACGAGATGCGTTTCGTAGTTGAGGGAACCTAGCCAGGCGCTATAGACGCCGGAGCCGCCGCCAACGTCGAGGACTTTGCGAGGCGCGGCGGGAAGATGGCGGAGGATAAGTTCCTGGGTGCGGGCGAGTTCGAGGGGACCCCAGCCGGTCAGGAGGCGAGGATCTTCGGGGGTCTTTTCGTAATGCGAGATGATCTCAGACATTTCGGGATTATAGCGTTGGGGCGGGGCGAGGTTCTAGTGGCGGGTGTGGGTGCCGGATGGAAAACCTACGACAAGGCATTCACGGATCGTGGTTACCCGGGCAATGCGAAATACGAGGGGAGGCAATGACGCGGCGTAGCGGCGGGCGGGACCCGTAGATGCATCCGGGACGCAGATGGAGCGACTTAGTCCCGCCCCTACTTGGGAAAGAACCCTTTGCCGTGAGAGTTGAGTGCGACGAGCAGTCGTTGACTGGCGCGCGGAGTGGATGCGATAATCACGGGCTTTGTTTGAAGTCGTAGAAGTGTGTTCCGTCGGGCAAACGGAATACCCAGAGAAGTCAGAGTGACCGGGAGCGCGGCGCCAGTTCGACCCTAAATATTTAGAGATGGAAATTCTTCACCAACTCGGCGAGTTGTTCCTCCAAGCTCTGCCCACATCGATCATCGTATTCGTATTTTATTTCTTCATGCGCTGGGCGTTTTTCACGCCGATCCAGAGAGCGATGGACGAGCGGAGGGAGCGGATCGAAGGAGCGCGAGCGGAAACGGCGAAGGCGGAAGCGGAAGCAAAGAAGGAGCTCGACACTTACAACGATGCGCTGCGGAAAGCGCGCGCCGAAATTTATGCCGAGCAGGAAGCGGCGCGGCAGGCGGTTCTCGACGAGCGGCAGCGTTTGCTGAAAGCAATGCGTTCGCGGGCGCAAGAAGATGTGGCTGCCGGTAAAAAGAAAATTGCCGCTGAAACCGCTGCGGCGCGCACGGAAGTGGAGCAGAATATTCCCGCGCTGGCCGGAGAAATTGCCCGGATGATTCTCGAGAAGCCCGCCCCTTCGCCCGGGGGCTACCCGCGATGATGCGATTTCTCCGGCAACTAAATTTTCTTGTGGTGGTTATCTTCTTTGCGGCGATCCCCGCGCTGGCTCAAGAGGGCGAAGCTTCTCCCGCTGATTCTCCGACTGGCTGGGTGTTTCGATGGCTGAATTTCGCGATCGTGTTTGGAGCGATCGCATATTTCGCCGTGAAATACGGCGGCCCGGCATTCCGCGCGAACGCGGAGGACATATCGAGAAAGATCGAGGAAGGCGCGCGAGCGCGCGAAGCGGCCGAGAAGCAGCGGCAGGAGATGGAAGCGAAGCTAGCGAACCTGCCGAACGAGATCGAGCAGATGCGCTCCGAGGCGAAGCGCGATATGGGAGAGGAGACGCAGCGGTTGCGGGCGCTGGCGCTGGAGGAAGCGAAGAAGATCGAAAAGGCCGCACTGGCAGAGATTGCTGCGGCGGAGCGCGCGTCGCGCCTGGAATTGAAGGCACTAGCGGCTCGTATGGCGGTGGATCGCGCCGAGGCGCTGCTACGCCAGGAATTGACGCCTACGGCAGAGCAGAAATTGTTTGAAACGTTTGTGGCCGAGCTTGAGAGGAGCGTCAATTGAGCGTGGTGGCTCAGCGGTATGCGGCGGCGCTGGCGGATGTGGCGGCCGAGCGGAAAAACGGCGAGGTGGTGCGGCGCGACCTTGCGACGTTCGTCGAGGCGTTTTACTTGGTGGCGGATTTGCGGAACGCGCTGGAAAGCCCGGCGATCAATCCGGACGTGAAGCGGAAAGTGATCGAGCAGATTTGCGCGAAGCTGAGAATCGATGAGGCGGTCCAAAATTTTATCTACCTGCTGGTAGATCATCGCCGGACGGAAATGCTGACGGAAATTCAGCAGGCGTTTCGCGGGGAGTTGAACGCGCGGCTGGGAATTGTGGAAGCGGAAGTGACTTCGGCGCGGGGGCTGAGCGCCGGAGAGAAGAAGGAATTGACGGCGGTGCTCGAAAAACGCACCGGCAAGAAGGTGGAAGCGCGATTTCAGGAAGACGAGGCGCTGCTGGGCGGCGCGATCGTGCGGCTTGGGTCGACGATTTACGACGGTTCGGTGCGGGACCAGTTGAACCGGCTGCGCGAGCAGCTTGAGACGGAATAGGAGCAGTAATGGCGAACATCAAAGCGGACGAGATTACAAAAATACTGCGCGAGCAGATCGAGAATTACCAGCAGACCGTCGAGGTGGACGAAATCGGATCGGTGATCTCGGTGGGCGACGGCATCGCGCGCGTTCACGGCCTGGAGAAGTGCATGTCCGGCGAAATGCTCGCATTTCCGCACGACGTGATCGGCATCGCGCTGAACCTGGAAGAAGATCAGGTGGGCACGGTGTTGCTGGGCGACTACACGGAGATTAAGGAAGGCGACATCGTTAAGCGCACGAACAAGATTATGTCTGTGCCGGTGGGAGATGCGCTGGTTGGGCGCGTGGTGGATCCGCTGGGGAATCCGCTCGACGATAAAGGGCCGATTCAGACGGACCAGCGCATGCCGCTCGAACGGCTGGCGCCGGGCGTGGTGGACCGGCAACCGGTGCGCGAACCGATTCAGACGGGAATTAAATCGATCGACTCGATGATTCCGATCGGGCGCGGGCAGCGCGAATTGATTATCGGCGACCGGCAAACGGGTAAGACGGCGATTATTCTCGACACGATCATCAACCAGCGCGGCGGCGACATGATCTGCATCTACTGCGCGATCGGGCAGAAGCGGTCGACGATCGCACAGGTGATCAAGACGCTGACCGACAATGGCGCGATGGAGTACACGATTGTGGTGGCGGCGTCGGCGACGGAGCCGGCGACGATGCAGTACATCGCGCCGTTTGCAGCTTGCGCGATGGGCGAATATTTTCGCGACACGAAGCGGCACGCGGTGTGTTTTTACGACGACTTATCGAAGCACGCGCAGTCGTACCGCGAGATTTCGCTGCTTCTGCGGCGTCCTCCGGGACGCGAGGCATTTCCGGGAGACGTGTTCTTTTTGCACTCGCGGCTGCTGGAGCGCGCTGCGAAATTGAACGACAAGCTGGGCGCTGGTTCGCTGACGGCACTGCCGGTGATTGAAACGCAGGCCGGAGACGTGTCGGCTTATATTCCGACGAACGTGATTTCGATTACTGACGGGCAGATTTATCTGGAGGCGGATTTGTTCAACGCGGGCATCCGGCCGGCGATCAACGCGGGCATTTCGGTGAGCCGCGTGGGAGGCAACGCGCAGATTAAGGCGATGCGGCAGGTGGCCGGAACTTTGCGGCTGGACATGGCGCAGTATCGCGATCTGGCGGCGTTCGCGCAGTTTGGCACCGAGCAGTTGGACAAGGCTACGCAGGCGCAACTGGCGCGCGGACAGCGGCTGGTGGAAATTTTGAAGCAGGACCAATACCAGCCGCTGACGGTGGAACAGCAGGTGTTGATTATTTATGCAGGCTCGAATCGCTATCTCGATGATATCGATGTGGCTGAGGTGCGGCGGTTCGAGCGCGAGCTGTACCCGTTTATCGAAACGAATTATCCGGGCGTGATGAAAACTTTGCGGGAGAAGAAAGCGTTTGATGATGCGCTACGCGCCGAGACGACGAAGGCGCTGGACGCGTTCAAGGAAACTTTCGTGGCGAGCCTGGAAGCGGCGAAGGCGAATAAGTCTGCGGGGAGCGCCGAGAAGGCTGCGGAAGCGCCCGCGGAAAAGGCTCCGGCACACTAACAACGACTTTTCATGCCAACCCTTCTCGATTATCGGCGGCGGATTCGGTCGGTGAAGAGCACGCAGCAGATCACGCGCGCGATGAAATTCGTGGCGGCGGCGAAATTGCGGCGGGCACAGGAAGGAGTGTTTGCGGCGAGGCCATACGCGAAAGAGATCAAGCGGGTGCTGCGATCGGCAGCGGCGCGGATGGAAACGCCGGCGCACCCGTTGCTCGAGCGGCGGACCGAAGAGCGGATTCTGGTGGTTGTGCTGACGGGCGATCGGAGCCTGGCCGGAGCGTTCAATACGAACGTGCTGCGGCGGGCGATGGAATTTTTCCGCGAGCTATCGTCGAAGACGGTGCAGGTGGCGGTGGTTGGCAAAAAGGGGCGCGACACGCTGCGGAAGCGCGGCTGGAAATTCGCGGCGGAGTATTTGGGCGTGTCGAACCTGGTGGAGTTTTCAAAGGCGAAGGAAATTTCTGCGCGGATTTCCGAGATGTACGCGAACGACGAAGTGGACGCCGTGTATGCGATTTACAACGAGTTCAAGAACGTGATGATTCAGAAGCTGACCGTGGAGAAGTTGCTGCCGATCGACCCGGCGGTCGTACGGCCAGGGGCGACGGAGCAGGTTGGGGGATTGGACCTCGAGCACGACGCGAGGAGCGAATCATTGCCGAAGAAACCTGCGCCGGATGGGACGATGAACCTGGTCGATTATATTTACGAGCAGCCGGTGGCCGAGCTATTTGGTGGATTGGTCCCGCGATATCTCGAGTCCGAGGTTTTTCGCATTTTGCTGGAATCGGCGGCTGCGGAACATGCGGCGCGTATGACGGCGATGGATTCAGCTACGCGAAACGCCTCGGAACTGATCGACAAATTGACGCTGCAGATGAACAAGATTCGGCAAGCCGGAATCACGAAGGAATTGATTGAGATTGTGAGCGGCGCAACGTCGGCAATGTCGTAGGTTTAGCGCCGGCAAAGAATAAGGGGAAAAGGATATGGTACAGGATCAGACGAAAATCGGGCATGTGGTTGAAGTTATTGGCCCTGTGGTGGACGTGCTGTTTCAGGAGCACCACCTGCCTGCGATTCACAGCGCGGTGCGGATTACGAGCGAGGGATATAACGTCCCGGAGCCGCTGGATATCGTGGCGGAAGTCGAGCAGCACCTGGGCGAAGGGCGCGTGCGGTGCGTGGCGATGAAGCCGACGGAAGGGCTTGTGCGGGGAATGAAGGCGGTGGATCTCGGCGAGCCAATCACAGTGCCGGTGGGCCGCGCGACGCTGGGCCGCGTGATGAACGTTCTTGGCGAGCCGGTGGATAATCTGGGCCCTGTGAACTCCGACAAGCGTTATCCGATTCATCGGCCGGCTCCGAGCCTGGAAGATCAATCGACCACACTCGAAATGTTCGAAACGGGAATCAAGGTTGTCGATTTGATCGAGCCGTACTTGAAGGGTGGAAAGATCGGATTGTTCGGCGGCGCGGGCGTGGGCAAGACGGTGTTGATTCAGGAATTGATTCACAACGTTGCGATGAAGCACGGCGGCGTTTCCGTTTTCGCGGGGGTGGGAGAGCGTACGCGAGAGGGGAACGACCTGTGGCTTGAAATGCAGGAGTCGGGCGTGGTGGTGCCGGGAAACTCTGAAAAATCGCGTTGCGCGCTGATTTACGGACAGATGACGGAACCGCCCGGTGCGCGGCTGCGCGTGGGATTGACCGGGCTGACGGTGGCGGAATATTTCCGCGACGAAGAGCACCTGGACGTGCTGCTCTTTATCGACAATATTTTCCGGTTCGTGCAGGCAGGATCGGAAGTATCGGCGCTGCTGGGCCGCATGCCTTCCGCGGTAGGTTACCAGCCGAACCTCAATACTGAAATCGGGGAATTGCAGGAGCGCATTACGTCGACGAAGCACGGATCGATCACGTCGGTGCAGGCGATTTACGTACCGGCGGACGACTACACCGATCCGGCGCCGGCAGCGACGTTCGCGCACCTGGACGCGACGACGAACCTGAGCCGGCAGATCGTGGAACGCGGTATTTATCCTGCGGTCGATCCGCTGGCGAGCTTCTCGCGCATTTTGGACCCGCGGACCGTGGGGCCGGAGCACTACACGGTGGCGCGTTCGGTGAAGTCGGTGTTGCAGCGGTACCGGGAATTGCAGGACATCATCGCGATTCTTGGAATTGAAGAGTTGTCAGACGACGACAAGCAGACCGTGGCGCGGGCGCGGAAGATCGAAAAGTTCCTGTCGCAGCCGATGTTCGTGGCGGAACAGTTCACGGGACTGGCGGGGAAATACGTGAAGATCGAAGATACGGTGCGCGGGTTTAAAGAAATCGTCGAAGGGAAACACGACGATTTGCCTGAGCAGGCGTTCTACATGGTGGGCGGCATCGAAGAAGTACGCGAGAAAGCGGAGAAGATGGCTGCGGCCGCATAGATGCGTTTGCGCGGCCCGCTTCGTTTGACACGGAGAAAATGCTACCGGAAAAAATCGAACTCGAAGTAGTGACGCCGGAGCGGCACGTTCTCGATGAGATGGTGGAGTCAATCGAGATGCCGGGGAAAGACGGCTACCTGGGGATTTTGCCCGGGCACGCGCCGCTGTTGACGGAGCTGGGCGTGGGAGTGTTGACGTACCACAAGGGCGCGGAAGTTGGCCGATTGACGGTGGTGAACGGTTACGCGGAAGTGCTGCCGGACCGGGTGATCGTGCTAGCGGAGGTTTCCGAGCGCGCGGAAGAAATCGACGTACTTCGAGCGCGGATGGCGGCCGATCGTGCTCAGGCGCAGCTCGCGAAGGCTGCAGGTTCGCCCGAGACGGACTGGCAGGGTGCGGCGGCTGCGCTGGACCGGGCGCAGGTGCGCGTGGAAGTGGCGTCGAAACGTTAGATTCGGTTGCAGATAACTCCTATCACACACCGCACCGTCCCCGATTCCGCAGCATCTAACTAGTGTGGTAGAAAGTTGGGGCGAAGATGGCTGAGATTACTGTTTATTCCACTTCCTGGTGTTGCGACTGCAGGCGCGCGAAACAGTTTCTTCGTGAGCGCGGGATCGCATTCAAGGAAGTAAACATCGATAGTGCGCCGGAAGAGGAAGAGAAGGTGATCCGGGCGAACAATGGGCTTCGCAAAGTGCCCACGCTTGAAATTGGGGGGCGGTTTTTTTCCTGCAGCCCATTCAATCCTTACCTGCTGGCCGAAGAGTTGAAAATCCCGCTAAACAAGTAAACCCGCCGGCGAATTGCGCACTCCCACAGACGACTCTCGGCTGGGAAAGCCGGACTAATTTTGCGCCGGTTGCGGCATGGGTCGAGCCGCGCCGTAGCGTAAAACCGATTAGGCGAGGCCTGCGCCGCGGGTCATCACGCCTGCGAGGCGAAGATCGGTGTGCAAGATCACGATATCCGCGTCAGCACCGACTGCGATCACGCCTTTTTTGCCGCCGAGACCGAGGCGGCGGGCGGGGAGCAGTGTGACCATGCGGACGGCGTCGAGGAGCGGAACGCCGAGGGCTACGATATGTTGCAGGGCGCGATCGAGAGTGAGCGTGCTGCCCGCGAGCTTGCCTTCGGAATTGCGAACCACGCCGTCGGCGACGCTGACTTCAAAATTACCGAGGCGATAATTTCCGTCGCGCATCCCGGTGGCGGCCGTGCCGTCGCTGACGAGAAGCACGCCTTCGAGACCCTTGGCGCGCAGCAGGATTTCCATGGCGGGAGAATCTACGTGGCGACCGTCGGCGATGAGCTCGGCCGTCACTTCCGGGCTGGTGAGGACCGCGCCAATGACGCCTGTGTCGCGATGCGAGAAGGGGCGCATGGCGTTGAACATATGAGCGGCATGTGAGGCGCCACGCGCGATCGCGGCGCGTGCCTGTTCGTAGGTGGCGTCCGTGTGGCCCATCGAAGCCACGATGCCCTTCGCCACGGCGCGTTCGATCAGATCGAGGGCGCCGGGAAGCTCGGGGGCAAGGGTGATGATGCGAATGAAGCCGTCCGCAGCGGCCAGAAATTCCTCGAACAATTCTTTCGAAGGCTGAGCGATGGCACTCCGCGGATGAACCCCGCGCCGTTCCGCACTGATGAACGGGCCTTCGAGATGAATTCCCAGAACCTCGGCGGCGAATCGCGACTCGGTATTGCGCGCGCTGCGGATGTAACGCGCGATGCCTTTCAGGCTGTGGCAGGTTTCGTCCAGGGGCGCGGTGACGGTGGTGGCGACGAGCGACGTAGTGCCGCGTCGCGCGACCGTGGAAGCGACTTTGGCTATTGCTTCCGCCGTGCCTTCCATCACGTCGTGGCCGCCGGCGCCGTGGACGTGCACGTCGACAAAGCCAGGAATGACGATCTTGTCGCCAGCGGGAAAATGTTCGGCATCCTCGGGGATGCGAACTTCGTCGCGGTGGCCGATCTGGGTGATCTTGCCATCTTCGACGACGATTACACTGTCGAGGATCTCCTCGTGGGGCGTGAGGATGCGGCTAGCGTAAATGGCGGTAGCGGCCATGGTTCGATGCTACCCGAACTCAGAGGCAAAAACACAAGCGAGCCTTGCATCCTTTTCCTTCTCCGCTACAATCGTGGTGCGACAAATCTGGAGGAAATTGAATGGCTTATGACAAGCGATACGTAGCCCAGAAACGCCAGCGCCGCCGCCGGAAGACGGCCAAGGCCAAGATGCATCTCTACGAGCAAGGAAAACTTCCGCACGACAAGCTTCCGGCCCTCGCGAAGAAATTCCTGAGCCGCAAGACGCGCGCCCTGAAACGGGCCAGCTAAAATAAAAAGGGGCGCCGCTTTGGACGCCCCTCGGGGAAGCGAGCCGCGCCCCGCCAGCGCACGGCTCGTGTTGTGACCGACTCCTAGTTTCCGGAAGCCTGCGCGTGAGTGGAGGTAGCCGACTTCGGCACGCTCAGGTAGCCGACGATCTTATCCTTACCGACTGAATTAACCGTCAGTTCCATCGGAGCACGCGTGCCGCGAGTGAAGAAGTAGATCGGCTCGTTGACGGAGCGATTCTTCTTCTCGTAGCGGGCATCATCCACGTACATCGCGATGGTATAGAGGTTCTTCTTGGTGTTGACGCCGCGGAGTTCGATCATGAGGTCGCCCACCTTCTGACGCTGCGCCTTCTTGTCGATTGTGAACTCGTAGTAATCGCGTTCGCCGAGACGGCGGAGCTCTTCCACTTCGTCGTGGTTCTTCGCGATCAGAGTGCCGAATTCGCCGCGGGTCATGTTCAGGCTGTTCTTCGTGGTTTCAAGGTCAGACTTCACGCCGGTTACGTCCGTGCCGAGCTTATTCACGTCATCGACGGTGGCCTTCGTCGCGAGCTGGCCATTGACGTTGTTTTCGAGATCGGCGAGCTGCTTGGCGTCGTCTTCCTTAATCTTCTTGGCCTGCAGGCGGGCCTTCGAAAGTTCGCCCTGCGTCAACTTCATTTTATCGGTGACGACACTGAGCTCACCCTGAAGTTGCGCGTTGGTGTCCTCGGACTTCGCGAGCCGCTGGCTCAGCACATCGTCCTGCTGCTTTTGCTGCTGCTGCACGGTGGCGAGGTTCTGCGCGAGCTCTTTTGAGCGCGTGGAAGCGGTCCAGCCGGTTCCCAGCGCCGCTAGCGATACGATCGCCAGGGCCACCACAATGATGCCCATCCAGCGCGGTGCTGAGGCTTCGGTCGGTACGTAATCCTGTTTTTCGTCGATACTCATACTCTTTTTTCCTCCGTGAACGCCCTTGCAGAGATGAGAAAGAGCAAGAGGGGAGCCAATTCTGCCAAACGGGCAGTGCGTCTGTAATAGATTGATACTGAGCATGTTACTGGGTTTTAGCGACGCCTGTTTTCGATAGGTTGGGGTGCGCGAGCCTGCAAATTTTACCGTACTTTAACGATTTCTTCGCGGTAGGACAGCTGTACCGCCGGCCAGGTATTCGGGCGGGCCAATTGGGGCGGGGAGGGGCAACTATCCTGCCAGCCCGGGGCAGAGTAGCGGGTTAGTTGACGAGGCCAGGCGCCAGCGGTTAGCGGGTAACCGTCATGGCGCGCAGCTGAGCGATTCGATCCGCGAGCGGAGGATGGGTGCTGAACAGGCTCGAGAAAATCTGCCCGGCTGAAAGCGGTGCAACAATCATCAGGGCGGAAGTGGTCGGAGGAACGTCCATCGGAATGCGTTGGTTGTACGCGCCGAGTTTTTCAAGGGCGCGGATCAAGCCGTAAGGGTGACCGACCATTCGCGCGCCGGAAGCGTCCGCCTGATATTCGCGCTGTCGCGAAATGCCCATCTGAAGCATGAGGGCCGCGATCGGCGCGACAATCAACATCAGGAGGCCGGTAATCCCGCTTCCGCGCTCGCGGTCGCTGCCACTCCCGCCAAACCAGAAGCCCATTCTTGCTACAAAGGTGATGGCGCCGGCAATCGTGGCGGCGATGGAGGATGTGAGGATGTCGTAATTGCGAACGTGCGAGAGTTCGTGCGCGATTACACCTTCGAGCTCTTCATCGTCCATCAGTTCAAGCAAGCCTTGTGTGACGGCCACGGAAGCATGGTTCGGGTTACGGCCGGTGGCGAACGCGTTGGGCGCCGGCTGCGGAATCAAATACATTTTCGGCATCGGCAAATTCGATTTCGCGGCAAGGCGTTCCATCACTTCATAGAGCCGCGGAGCTTCTTCCTTGCTGATGGGCTGTGCGCCGCTGGACATCAAGGCGATCTTGTCAGAGAAAAAATAAGCGGTGCCGTTCATGAGAATTGCGAAGACGAACGCCATCGCCATGCCGCGCTGGCCGCCGAATGCTTCGCCGATTCCGAGCAGCAACAATGTGAGAGCCGTGAGTAAGAATGCAGTTTTGAGGGTTTTCATTTTCTTGTTGTACCTGGTCAGGCGCCGTTCTTTGCGGCGCCCACCTTTGCCGCTTCGCGCGTAAATTTCATTTCGTCACTTCGCTGGTCCGCGTCGACCAGTACCGTATCGCCTGCGCGAACTTCGCCATCGAGAAGCTTGAGCGCCAGCGGATCTTGAATTAACCGCTGGATGGCGCGCTTCATCGGCCGGGCGCCGTACGCGGGGTCGAATCCTTCGCGGAAGAGGAGCGATTTTGCCGCGGGAGTGAGCTTGAGCGTGATTTTTCGGTCCGTGAGCAGCTTCACGACGTTGCGCATCTGCAGCTCGATGATGTGCTCGATCTGGTCTTTGCCGAGCGGGCGGAACATCACGATGTCGTCGATGCGGTTCAAAAATTCCGGGCGGAACAATTCGCGCAGCGCCGCCATGGCCTGTTCGCGCGCCTTCTTCGGGTCCTTTTCCGCCAGCTCGAAGATTGCAGCAGAACCGACGTTCGAAGTCATGATGATGACCGTGTTGCGAAAATCGACAGTGCGGCCTTTGCCGTCCGTCAGACGCCCCTCGTCGAGGATCTGCAATAAGACATTGAAGACGTCCGGATGGGCTTTCTCGATTTCGTCGAGAAGCACAACCGAGTAGGGCCGGCGGCGAACCTGCTCGGTGAGCTGGCCGCCCTCTTCGTACCCGACATAGCCCGGAGGCGCGCCGATCATACGAGCGACGGAATGTTTTTCCATGTATTCGGACATGTCGAGCCGGACGATGGAGCGTTCGTCATCGAACAGGAATTCGGCAAGAGCGCGAGCGAGCTCAGTTTTTCCGACGCCCGTCGGGCCGAGGAACAGGAACGAACCAATCGGGCGATTCGGATCGCTCAAGCCGGAACGGCTGCGGCGAATCGCGTTTGCAACGGTGGCGAGAGCGGCATCCTGGCCGACAACGCGCTGGCGCAGGCGCTCTTCCATGTGAATGAGCTTTTCGATTTCGCCTTCGAGAAGGCGGCCGACCGGAATACCGGTCCATTTGCTGACGATCTTCGCGATCTCTTCTTCGCCGACTTCCTCTTTCAGCATGGGATGATCTTTTTGAAGCTCGCCGAGACGGTCTTGCGCGGTCTTCAATTCTTTTTCAGCGGCGGAGAGTTTGCCGTAGCGGATTTCGGCGACTCGTGCGAGATCGCCGGTACGTTCGTAGCGCTGCTCTTCGGTTTTGAGCTGATCGATTTCTTCTTTTATTTTGCGAATGCGCGCGATGGCGTCTTTTTCGGTTTGCCAACGGGCTTTCAGCGTATTGGACTCCTCGCGTAGGGTGCTGAGTTCTTTCTCGATCTGGCCGAGGCGCTCGCGCGAGTGCGGATCGGATTCCTTTTTCAGCGCCTGGCGCTCGATTTCGAGCTGCATGATGCGGCGTTCGATTTCGTCGATTTCGGATGGAAGGGAATCGATCTCCATGCGCAGCCCGGCGGCGGCTTCGTCAATTAGGTCGATGGCTTTGTCCGGGAGAAAACGATCGGTGATGTAGCGCTGGGAAAGCATCGCGGCCGCGACGATGGCGGCGTCCTTGATGCGCACGCCGTGATGGACTTCGTAGCGTTCTTTCAGGCCGCGGAGAATCGCGATCGTGTCCTCGACGGACGGTTCGCCGACGAAGACGGGCTGGAAGCGGCGCTCGAGCGCGGGATCCTTCTCGATGTACTTGCGATACTCGTTGAGCGTCGTGGCGCCGATGGCGCGCAGTTCGCCGCGTGCGAGCGCCGGCTTGAGCATGTTGGAGGCGTCCATCGAACCTTCGGCCGCGCCTGCGCCAACGAGAGTGTGTAACTCGTCGATGAAAAGGATTACCTGGCCATCGGATTCGGTGACTTCTTTCAAGACAGCTTTCAGGCGGTCTTCAAATTCGCCGCGATATTTCGCGCCGGCAACCAAGGATGAGAGATCGAGAGTGACGATGCGCTTCGGGCGGAGAACTTCGGGCACGTCTCCCGCAACGATTCGCTGGGCGAGGCCTTCGACGATGGCGGTCTTGCCGACGCCGGGCTCGCCGATGAGGACCGGATTATTTTTCGTGCGACGCGCAAGGATTTGCATTACGCGGCGAATTTCTTCGTCGCGGCCGATGACGGGATCGAGCTTGCCGCGGCGGGCGAGATCGGTAAGGTCGCGGCCGTACTGCTCGAGCGCGCGGTACGTGGATTCGGGATTTTGCGACGTGACGCGATGGCTGCCGCGAATCGTCGCCATGGCTTGCAGGATCGCTTCGGGAGTGACGCCGTGGCGCGCCAGGAGTTCGCCAGCGGAATCGCGCTTGGCGGAAGCAATGCCGAGAAGAATGTGTTCGGTCGAGACGTAGTCGTCCTTCAGGCGCTGCGCTTCTTCGAAGGCGCGCTCGAAAACTTTGTTCGTCTCCGGGCTGAGATACTGTTCGGAGGCACCGGAAACCTTCGGCAGGCGGTCGATCTGTTTCTCGACTTCACCAGCAAGTTGAGTGGGCGACACACCCAGCTTTTCGAGCAGGGGAGGGACGACGCCATCGCCCTGCGCGATCAATGCCCAGAGGAGATGGAGAGGCTGGATCTGCTGCTGTCCAAAGCGAGCGCCCATCTCCTGCGCGGCTTGCATCGCTTCCTGAGCCTTTACGGTTAATTTGTCAAATCTTGCCATGCGTGAATCTTCTCACTTTCCTTCGGCGACAGAAAGGGGCCGGCGGCGCTGCCCGGCCCCAGTCGCGAAGTGCTGCGCTTAGTTTTTTCCGTTCGCTACGTTGACCTTGATTTGTTTCGGCTTCGATTCGGCGCTCTTCGGCAACTCCACGGTGAGTACTCCATTCTTGTACTCGGCCTTGATGGCTTCGGTGTTCACAGTGTTCGGCAAACCGAAGCTGCGGCTGAACGAGCCGTAGTTGCGCTCGATGCGAAGGTAGTTGTCTTCCTTCACGGTTTGCTCAAATTTCCGCTCGCCGCGGATCGTGAGCGTGTTGTTCTCGACGCGGATGTCGAGGTCTTTCTCGTTGATGTCGGGCATATCGGCCTTGATGACCAGTTCGTTTTCGGTCTCATAGATGTCTACGGACGGGGTCCATGCGGTGAGGGCCGAATTGTCGGTCCTTCCTTGCACGGAGCTCTCAAACAGGCGATTGACCTGGTCCTGAAGAGTCGAGAGGTGAAATGGAGCCCAGCGGGTGATGGTGTTCATTGGCGAGTCTCCTAGCGAATTTGTTGTGTTTATTAGCGCATGAAAATCATAAAATATGCGCGTATTATTGTCAACTACTTTCGAATGGTTTTGCGGACGACATAATTCTCTATAAACTGCTTATTCTAATACCCTTAATATTAGGCACTTGAGATAATGGGTTTCCGGTACGGTTAGCAGAATCGGGTGATCCTGAGCCTGGGTCCGCCTGTCTGCAACTACGACGCTTCGTCGGGCGTCGATCGCTGCCTCGGCAAGGATTTGGAGGAAGAGGGCTTCGGGGATGTGGTAGGAGCAGGCGCAGGTTACGAGGAAGCCGCCGGGCTGGAGTAACTTCAGCGCACGAAGATTGATTTCTTTATAGCCGCGCTGGGCGGCTGGGACACTGTCGCGATTCTTGGCAAAGGCGGGCGGGTCGAGGATGACCATCTGGAACTTGCGGCCAACTTCGTCGTACTCCTTCAGGATGTCGAAGGAATTTCCCTCGCGGAAGGTCACGTTTGAGATTGCATTGAGTTTCTGGTTCCGGCGAGCGGCTTCGATCGCGGCAGGAGCCATGTCGGTAGCTTCGACGTGTTCGCAATGGCCGGCAACGGTGAGCGCGAAACCGCCCTGGTAGCTGAAGCAGTCAAGGACTTCGCCCAGGGCGTAGCGGCGTGCGGCGAAATGGTTCTCGCGTTGATCGAGGAACGAGCCTGTCTTCTGGCCCTTACGAAGGTCGTTGACGAAGGTGATTCCGTTTTCTTTGGCGAGAATTTCATCCGGGATTTCGCCGTGCACGACGCTTACGCGCTGCTCGAGGCCTTCGAGGAGACGGACTCTGGGATCGTTTCGTTCGAGAATGCCTTTAGGGGAAAAAAGTTCGACCAGGATTTGAACGAAAAGATCTTTCAGGCGGTCGGTGGACTGGCTCAAGGTTTGCATCACGAGGAAGTCGCCGTACCGGTCGATGACGAGAGAGGGCAAATGGTCGGCCTCGCCGTAAACAAGCCGGAAGGACTCGGTATTCTCGACGACGATCCTTCGATAGGCGGCAGCGTTGCGAATGCGCTCGGTGAAAAAGGCGCGGTCAACCGGAACGTCTTCGCGGGTGAGCAATCGAATGGAGATTTGCGATTTGTCGCTGTAAAAGGCGCGGCCCTGAAAGCGGCCTCGCTCGTCGGTAAGACGTACGACGGCGCCGGCTTCGGCGTTGGAACTGCGGACGTCACTGCGATACACCCATAGGTGGCCTGAGCGCAGGCGCTCGATTCCGCGAGGGCTGATGACGACGGCGGCTTCTGCCACAAAATCCTTCCGCGCGAATCCCCGGCGAGTCAATTCGACGCGGGGTTCGCTACAATGCTCCCACAGGTACGCGAATGAATTTGAGTGATTTCGATTACGAACTGCCGGCCGGAAGTATAGCGCAGAGGCCGCTTGCGGAACGCGACGCTTCGCGAATGCTTCTTCTCGATCGCGCTACCGGCGTTTGGGAAGACCGCCAATTTCGCGAGCTTCCGGCGCTGCTTCGTGGCGACGAACTCGTGGTGTTGAACGACGCCCGCGTGCTTCCGGCGCGGTTGTTTGGTCATCGCGCCGGCCTGCGAGCCGAGCCGCCGGGCGCAAATAATCCGGCGCGTCCTGAATTTCTGACGTCGCCCATTGAAGTGCTGCTTGTTCGGCAGCTCGCGCCGGATTTGTGGGAAGCGCTTGTGCGACCCGGGCGAAAAATACCGGTCGGCGAGCGGATTTCATTTGGGGATGGCGAGCTTGAGGCGCTCGTCGAAGCCCGCGGGGAGTTCGGATTGCGCGTTTTGCGATTCACGTCCAGGAACGGTGTTCACACAGCGAGCAGCTTTCACGAGATCGTTAGCCGCCTCGGCCACATTCCGTTGCCGCCGTATATCAAGCGAGCCGATGAGCCGTTCGATCGCGAGCGTTACCAAACTGTGTACGCCGACCAGGGAAGCGCGGTGGCGGCGCCAACGGCTGGATTACACTTCACGCCCGGCATTTTGGAGCTGTTACGGCAGCGCGGAATCGAAATCGCAAAAGTGACGCTGGAGGTAGGCCTCGGGACGTTTGAGCCGATTCGCACGGAAAATCTCGAAGAGCACAAGATTCACGCCGAGTCGTATGAGATCTCCGAAGCCACTTCCGAAGCCGTGGCGCGCGCCAAGCAGGAACACCGCCCGGTGCTTGCCGTGGGAACCACGGTGGTCCGGGCGCTCGAGGACGCTGCGGAAAAATCCGGCGGGGGCAGTACGCTAATCTCGGCCGGTAGATTCGAAGCGAACATTTTTCTTCTGCCCGGGAAGCCGTTTCGCGTCGTCGACCAGTTGCTTACGAATTTCCATTTGCCGCGATCGAGCCTCCTTGCGCTCGTGGCCGCATTTGCGGGACTCGAACACACGCTTCGCGCATACCGCCACGCGGTCGAATCCGGCTATCGATTTTACAGTTACGGCGACTGTATGCTGATTCGTTGAGGGCTCGTCGCATGAGGGGCTTCGGCCTGCGAGATTCGTGCAACCCGAGGCGCGTTCGTCTATAATCCGCAGCCTGCCGATAGAGGGCATGTAAATGCGCCACCTGATCCTGAGCGACATTCACGCGAACGTTACGGCGCTCGATGCCGCCCTCGCTGCGGCGAAGGGCAAATGGGACAAAGCGGTTTGCCTGGGCGATGTCGTTGGCTACGGGCCGGACCCGAATGAGGTAATCGACCGGATCCGCGAGCTTGGCGCGATTACAATCCGGGGCAATCACGACAAAGCCGGGAGCGGCCTGGCAAATGCGGAGGATTTCAATCCGGTAGCCCGCAATGCCGCGCTCTGGACGCGCGAGCAACTGCGTCCCGAACTTCGCGAATACCTCGAAAAGCTTCCGACCGGTCCGGCAACGGTGGATGGTTTTACGATCGTTCACGGAGCACAACGCGACGAGGATGAATACGTGTTTGCTCCAGCGCAGGCTCTGGATGGTCTAATTGAGGCCGCCACGCCCGTCACCTTCTTCGGCCACACGCATCTTCAAGGCGGGTTCACGCTCCGCAACGATGCCGACAAAGTCGGTGTGTTGCACTTCAAGCCGGAGGGCGAAAATAAATTCACGCCGCTCACGATTGAAGCCGGCACCACGTATCTGCTCAACCCGGGATCCATCGGGCAGCCGCGCGACGGCGACACGCGAGCCGCGTTTGCGATCGCGGACCTAGACAACAAGGTGGTGGAATTCTGGCGCGTCCTTTACGATATTGAAGCGGTGCAGAAACGCATGGCAGCGGCAAACCTTCCCGAGCCGTTGATCCTCCGATTGAAATTCGGCCGTTGAGGCAGGCTCCCGCGATGTCGCCCGAAGAAATTCCTGAGAAGCAGGAGCGAAGCCAGTTTCCGATCGCGTTCGCGGCGGGGGCAGTCGTCGTATTGTTGGTTCTGGGCGGTGTGGTTTTATTGTCGCGAGGTTCGCACCCGAACGGTCCGGGCGCCGCGGTAAAGTTGCCCTTCGGCCCAACGGAGCAGACGTACGCTGAGCGCATTCACTTCAATGACATTCAGATGGCGAAAGCCAATAATTTTCTGAACCAGGAGTTCACCTACATCGCCGGAACACTTTCAAACGATGGCACGCGAAGCATCCGCGCCCTCGAAGTGACCCTCGAATTCCACGATCCGTTCAACCAGGTGATCTTGCGAGAGACGGAGCCCCTTGTGGGCGCAAAGGATCAGGCTCTTGGCGGCGGCCAGAGGCGCGACTTCCAAATCACGCTCGAACATGTTCCCGTAGAATGGAATCAGCAGTATCCTTCCATACGAGTGACAGGCCTGTTATTGGGCGACTGACGCTCACCCCTTACAGCGAAAATCTGGCGAGCCGGCGGTTTTGCGTGAACGATTGGGAAGAGCTCGATCGCGCATTGAACGAATTGGTGCGTTCGGCCGAGGTGGAAATTCGCGAGGACGGCGAATGGCTTGCCGAACTTGCCAGCTTGCACTTCGAGCTGCGCCGCGCCGGAAAGGACGCGCTCGTTCATCTGTGGTCAGACGAGAAGAACCTCACGCGGCGGGTTGTGCGCGTGAAGGAGTCCCTGGCGGACCGGATCGTGCTGGAAGTGCAGCGGTTGGGCCGCTCGAAACCAGGCCGGCTCGAATTTTTGCGCACAGACTCACAGCGACCGGCCGGACGCATCACTCGCGAGCAATTTCGCGCGCGGTTCGAGCGCATTCTCGCCGAACGCTTTCCCGACGCTTGCGCCGAAGCGCTTTCGGCCGCGCCCGATCTCGAACATTCGTTTTCGGGCGTGTACGTGCGCGGTCGGATGCACGAAGGGACGCGCGAATGGGCGTTCCTTGCTGCATCTCGTTCCGAGAACGCTGCGGCCATAGACGGCATGCTCGGATTTGGACTTCTGTGGATGGATTGGACGCGAAACCACATCGAAAAGCGAGCCATCGAAGGGCTGAGGCTTTTCGTGCCGGAGGGCACGAGCCGAATGTTGCGAGAGCGCGTGCTGGCGCTCTCGTCCACAGCGGGCGTGGAAATCTACGAGTTCAGCGAACCGGACTCTCGCATGCAGAAACTGGATCCGGCGGACGCTGGAAATCTCGAGAGCTGCCTCGTGGCGCGGCCGGATGTGGAATCGACGCTCGCGGCTGCTCGTGATGCATTCACGCGGGTCAGCACGATGGTTGACGGAACTGCCGAAGCCATGGAAACCCGCGTTCCAGCAAAATCGAGCGAAGCCGTTTTCCGTTTTCGCGGCCTGGAATTCGCGCGGTGGACGCGGGAAGGCGTGCTTTTCGGCCTCGGCGACGCAAGGGAAAGACTGACTAGTGCAAAGGAGCACGAGCTCGAACGAATGATCCGCCAGCTCGACCTGCACCGTAGCTCGCTCGCCGAGGATACCAGGCATTACCTGTATCGCGCGGCGCCGGAGCGCTGGCTCGAGACGCTCGTGCTGGAGGATCCGTCGCGCATCGATGCGCAACTGAATCCCGCATGTCTCTATTCGCAGGTTCCTGCGCTGGCAGCCGGAGATCGCGGCGTGCTCGATCTGCTGGGCGTGACGAGGCGCGGCCGGCTCGTCGTGATTGAATTAAAAGCTTCCGAAGATATTCAGATGCCGATCCAGGCTGTGGATTATTGGCTCAGAGTGCGCCGGCATCAGCGCGAAGGGGATTTTCAACGCTTCGGATATTTCAGCGGGATCGAAGTGGATTCGAAACCACCGCTCGTCTGGCTCGTCGCACCGGGATTAAGGTTTCACGCGGCGACGGAGACGTTGCTGAAATATCTCTCGCCCGAGATTCAGATCAGCCGCATCGGTGTGAACGAAAACTGGTGAAGAGGAATCAAGGTCGTGTTCCGTCAATAGTCAACGGACCGATTTGGAATGCGCAGACAAAAAAGAAGGGAAGCGGTCCGGATTAGATCCGGTGCCACTTCCCGGGGTGTGTCCTAGAAGTGATTTGATTAATTAGACGGCGGCACTCCGGAAAAGGTTGCAGTGAAAATCAGTAGAAAAGATATTTCCGCCACTTCTCGTCGCGGTGCCCAATCAAGCGCATCAGCTGGCGGGAAGTATGCAGTGTGAACGGCCGCGGGCGGCGCTGCAGTCTCAAGCCTGCTTCCTCGGGAGTGCGGTCGCCTTTGTTGTTATTGCAGGCGTAGCAGCAGGCGACCAGGTTCTCCCACGAAGAGCGGCCTCCGCGCGAGCGGGGCATCACGTGGTCAAGCGTTAGCTCGGCCGCGGGAAACGCGCTACCGCAGAACTGGCAGGTATTGCGGTCACGCAGCAAAATATTCTTGCGCGAGAGCGCGCGGCTCTGCTGGGGGATGTGGCGATAAGTGAGAAGCCGGATCACGGAAGGCACTTGAATCGCTTTCGACGTGGAGTGTACTTCGGCGTGATTGGTTTCTTCCGCCTGGGCGACGCCTTTGAGCATCAGCACAAGCGCGCGGCGCACTGCCGTCACGTTGATCGGCTCGAATGTAGCGTTGAGCACGAGAACGGGAGCCTGCATGAGCGAGGGTCGCTTGGCAGCGGGAACTTGCGACTTGGGCGCGCCGGATCCGGCGGTCTTGGCGAGGCCAATACTGGGCCGCGGACGTAAGACGTTTTTGAGCCGGTTTTCCATTTGCGCCGCCTTTGCGTCGCTCGACGAAATTCCCTAGTACTAAGGATGCTCGCCGCACCCTGCTGGTTTCACGCACCTGGCATCTTAGATCGCTGCTGCTTTGAAGCCGTGAGCGACGAGCCTGGGACGACCCGCGCCACCGTAAGACCAAGGACGCTTGCGGCTCCGGCCTTCTTGAGGGCCCTCGAGCAGGCATCCAGCGTCGCGCCAGTCGTCAATACATCATCTACCAGCAAGATGCGCAGCTTGTCAACTCGCACCCCCTGGCGGGTCGCGTAGGCGCCACGTACGGACTTCCAATGCTCGGTGCGAGAGAGCACCAGTTGAGCGGGCCGGGGTTTTGTTCGCATCAGCAAGTAGGCTCCGAGTTTCAAGCCGAGTCTATGGGCGAGAGGTTGCGCGATCAGTTCGGCCTGGTTGTAGCCGCGCTCGCGCTGGCGGTCTGGATGCAGGGGAACGGGCACGATTGCGTCGGCTCGAAAGGCGTCACCGGCGCTGTGAACCACGTCGGCGAGCTTTTCGGCAAACCAGTTTCCGAGCCTCGTGACTTGCTCGTATTTGAGAAGCACGATTGCGCCAGCCAGCGCGTCGTTGTAATACGCGAAACTTCGCGCGCGCTCGAAAGCGTAGAAATTCGAGCGGCAGAGGCGGCAAAGCCCCGCCTCAGATTGGGCTTGAGGCGCGAATTCGAATGGACGGCCGCAGCACTGGCACATCGGATTTGTAATCGGCTCAATCGAAGCAAAGCATGAGACGCAGATGGGGATCCGGCTGGCATTCGTGAGCGTAGCTCCGCAAATCCGGCACGGCGCCGGCAAGAGGACGGACACGAACGCATCGAGTGCGCCTCGAAAGGTCACATTTCGGCTATATAGCTGTAGGGGGTATCGAAAAACTACTCCAATTCAGGCGTCGAAGGAAGAACTATTCGAGCGGAGGGCAGAAGTTGCCTGTTGCGATGCCCGCGAGTGAACGGGCGGGTCTGCAGATACTGCGACTGCTGAGCGGATGAAACCGGGGCTTAGAGCAGCCCCTGCTCCATTTTTTCCTGGCAGGTGATGCAGTAACGAGTCCACGGCACAGCTTCGAGACGCTTTTGCTGAAGTTCCTGATGGCACGAAATGCATTCGCCGAAGCCGTTGTCTTTGTTGATGCGCGCCAGGGCGTCGTCCACCAGCTGAAGCAACGAGCGATCGTTGTGCGTTTGGCCAAAGAGGAATTCCTTGGTGTAGGAGTTCGCAGCCTTGTCGGCGAGATCCACCGTCGGATCCTCGTCGGCTTCGCGGCCTTCCTGCTCGGTGCGGGCAATGCCGCGGACGAGCTCCTCGCGGCGCGCCACCAGTTTCTTTTTGTAGTAGTCGAGTCGCTTTTTGTCCATTGTTATGTCCCACGGTGAGGTTTAGCGCCCCACCCAGAGCCGGCAAGTTTACCGACACGCCCTCAGGTTGTCAATTCAGCCATCAGTTGAGAGCGGAGAGGTTTGATGCTGACGATGCGGGGAAAGATGCAGAGCGGCTTTCGCGGTGCGGCGCTCGGGTCGAATCATCTCGAGCGCCGGAGTTGAAAGAGTAATGGCGCTAGTGTGCCGATTGAGCCTTCGCGGGAAACAGGAAATGAATCGCGATCGCCCAGATAATCAGCACGGCGAACACGAGCCAGCTGCCCTCCGGGCCCACGGTTCCACCCGTCAGCCAGTTGGCGCCATGAAATGAGGAGTTCAGAAAATGTCCCTGCGCCAGCAAGCCGCTGTCGGGAGTGCCATAGAAATATGTCTCGCCCCAGTCCCAGGAAGCGTGCATCCCGATCGGAAGCCAGAGGTTTCCCGTTCGGTATAACGCGAAGGCGGCCACAAGTCCAAAGCTGCCGGCCATGATTGCTCCGAATATTGCCTCTCCGGAATTATTCAGGTGGATTGCGCCGAACGCGATTGATAGCAGGATCGCCGCGGGCCAGAATCCGATGCCGGAACCGAGAGTGAATTGCATGTAGCCTCGAAACGAGAATTCCTCGAAGACGCCCACCAAAATGAATCCGATGAAGTAAAGCGCCCCATATTTCAAGGCCTCTGTGCTACCCACGCCGATGCCGTCTAAGGAAAACCCGTGCAGTGCGGCAATCATCACCAGCAGCAGCGACAGCATGATGAATCCCAGCGGCACCCCCTGCCAGAAGCGCTTGCCCAAGAATTCGGATACAGGCATCCCATACTCTCGGATCGGTCGCCTCTCGATCAGCGCCATGATTCCTACCGAGCAGCATAGAAGCAACACGAGAAGCCCTTCATTTGCGAGCATACCGGCCGGGGTAAACACATCCTTCGGCTGCGAAGCAGCGAATCGCTCTACCGCCGGAATTCGGTGCAGTACGAAATTCGCGCCCCGCGTCAGGGCCATGAAAACGAGAAGAAAAATCAGCAATCGCCAGCCAGCGCGGATCCCGTTGGGCCCGACGAATATATTGTGAACAACGGATGGCTGCGGAGCGGGGCTTGCAGCTGGCTGCGAAAGCGATTCCGCTGCGCTGTATTCTTCTGCCATATTTGAATCCTCCCCGGCTTAGAGATCGAGAAGCGCAGGAGCTCCACAAGCCGCCACGGCGCTGACAGTATCCCGTTTGTTGCTACCGCCGGTAGTGTTTTCTGGTTCGACGCCCCGCCCCTGAATCCGGTAGCGAAGCTGGGCGACTGCCACATCTCTGGGTTGCTATACGCCTCGGCGAGCCATTTAGTTTCACTGGCGCGTAGTTTCGCAGGCGCGGCAGCAGGCCGGTGTTGCGGCAGCCGGACGCGGCTGCTAAAATCTTTAGTTTGCGCACCCTGGAAGAGTCGCAGTCGTCACCACCCTTCCAAGCATCTTTTGATTCCGGCGGAAACACCAACCGAAGGGGAGAACAAGTTTGGCTAAATACGATCTTGCGATTATCGGGAGCGGACCGGGAGGCTACGTCGCCGCGATTCGCGCCGCGCAGTGGGGACTGAAAACCGTGGTCGTCGAGAAGGATCTCTTTCTCGGCGGCACGTGCCTGCACGTCGGCTGCATCCCCACGAAAGTCTTTCTGCACCACGCGGACATCTACGACCATTTCAAGCGAGCCGAAGAATTCGGCTTCGAAGTGAAAGATGTAAAGATTAACTGGCCGTCGATCCTCGCGCGCAAAGACAAAATCGTCAAGAAGCACGCAGGCGGCATCGGCGCGCTGTTCAAGAAGAATAAAGTCGAGTCCGTCACCGGCTGGGGACGCATCGCGGGGCCCGGGCGCGTCTCCATCGAAAAAGACGGGAAGACCACCGAAATCGAAACCACGTACACGATGCTCGCCACTGGTTCCGAGGCGCGATCGCTTCCCGGTGTTGAAATCGACGGTAAAGTGGTACTCACGAACCGCGAGATTCTGGGCCTGCAGGAAATTCCGAAATCGATGATCGTGGTCGGCTGCGGCGCGGTGGGCGTCGAATTCGCCTCGATCTTTAGGACATTTGGCGCCGATGTGACGCTTCTGGAAGCGCTGCCGCGCGTGGTGCCGCTCGAAGACGAGGAGATTTCCGCCGAACTCGAAAAGGCGCTCAAGAAGAAGGGAATGCGGATCGAGCTCGAAGCGAAAGTCGAATCGGTGAAAAAAGACGCCAAGGGCGGCACCGTCACCTACAAAGACAAAACCGGCAAGTCGCAGACCATCAGTGCCGAAAAAGTCCTAATTGCCGTCGGCCGCCGCCCGCTTACCGAAAATATCGGCCTCGAAAAGACAAAAGCCAAGGTCGAGCGCGGCTTCATCCAAACCGACGCGTTCCTCGAGACCGCCGAGCCGAAGCTCTACGCCATCGGAGATATCGTCGCCGGTTTGCCGCAGCTCGCGCACGCCGCTTCGATGGAAGGCATCATCGCCGTCGGCCGCATGGCTGGAAAAGAGATGCAGCCGTTCGACCGCAAGCGCTGCCCGAATGCCACCTACTGCGAGCCGCAGATTGGGTCGATCGGATACACGGAAAAACAGGCGCGCGAAGCGGGCTATGACGTGAAGATCGGGAAGTTCCCGTTCCTCGGCAACAGTAAAGCCACGATTCTCGGCCAGCACGATGGTTTTATCAAAGTGGTTGCCGAAGCGAAGTATGGCGAAATCCTCGGGGTTCACGCGATCGGTCCATTGGCGACGGAAATAATCGCCGAGCCAGTAGCCGCGCTCGGCCTCGAAGCCACGCTGGACGATATGGCCGCAACGATCCACGCGCACCCCACGGTCTGGGAAGCGATGGGCGATGCGTTCAACGCCGTACGTGGCATCGCGATTAATTTCTAGCATTGACTCGCACCGAGGAATACTTTCGAAGGGCTTGTGGATCGACTGACAAAAGACTGCTGGATGATCGACCTGGGGCTCTTGCCGTATGCTCCTGCTTGTGAATTGCAACGCGAGCTCGTCGAGGCGCGAAAAGCGAACGTAATTCCGGATGCCCTGCTCCTCTGCGAGCATCCGCACGTCATCACGCTTGGCCGCAACGGCAAGCGCGAACATCTGCGCGCCACCGATCGACTGCTCGCGCAAATGAAGGTCGAGTTTCAAGAGACCGATCGCGGCGGCGACATCACGTATCACGGCCCGGGCCAGATCGTCGGCTACCCGATTCTCGATCTCGCCGCGCATCGCCGCGATATTCGCTGGTACGTCACCCAGCTCGAAGAGGTGATGATCCGCGCGACCGCTGATTACGACGTCCGCGCCCGCCGCGTCGAAGGCAAACACGGCATCTGGGTTGACTCGCCCGCCGGTTCTCCTGGCGGCGCACCGGCGGCCGAAGAAAAGCTCGCCGCCCTCGGCGTCCACCTGAGCCGCTGGGTCACTTCGCACGGCTTCGCGTACAATGTCTCGATCGACTTACGCTATTTCGACCTGATCGTTCCGTGCGGCATTGCCGGCGCGCGTTCGACGTCTCTTGAGCGCATTCTCGGCCGCGCGGTCGATACCAGCGAAACAAAAGCGCGCCTCATCGCGCATTTCGGCGATGTGTTCAGCTGCGCGCTTCGAGCGGTGTCGCACGTAGAACTCGCCGGACTTCTCGCCAGCCGGCACAGTAGCATCGCGGAGATCGTCGCAAGCGTGGCCTGATTTTTACCGGTCGTCTTCACTCGACCTAAGAACGGAAGACTTCGAATGCATGTCGCAAGCTCGGACAAGGGAATACGAATGAGCGCCCCGAAGCTCACACGCGAGCAGTATCTCGACCTGTATTACTACATGCAGCTGAACCGCCAGTTGGAAGACCGCATGGTCCGGCTCTTCCGCCAGAACAAAATCGTCGGTGGCCTCTATTCCAGCCTTGGCCAGGAAGCGGTTTCGGTGGGCACGGCCTACGCGCTCGAGCCGAAGGACTGGCTCGCCCCCATGATCCGGAATATCGGCGCGCTGCTTGTCAAAGGTTTTCAGCCGCGCGACATCTTCACGCAGCACATGGCGAAATACACGTCGCCGACGCTGGGCAAGGACGGCACCAGCCACTTCGGCGACCTGAAACTCCGGCATACGGTGTCTCCTATATCGATGTTGGGAGATTTGATTCCCGTGATGACAGGTGTGGCCATGGCAGGCCGCTACCTCGGCCAGAATATCGTCGCGCTCACATGGATTGGCGACGGCGGTTCGTCCACCGGCGCATTTCACGAAGGGCTGAATTTCGCTGCCGCGCAGCGCGCGCCTTTCGTTCTCATCGTCGAAAACAACCAGTGGGCCTATTCGACGCCCGTCGCGCGGCAGGTACCGATCAAGAATTTGGCCGACCGCGCTGTCGCTTACGGAATTACGAGCAAGATCGTAGACGGCAACGACGTGGTCGCCGTCTACACAACCACGAAAGAAGCGGTCAACGAATGCCGCGCCGGCCATGGCCCGGTGCTGATCGAAGTGAAAACGCACCGCATGAAGGGACACGCCCAGCACGATCCCGCCGAGTATGTCCCGAAGGAAATGGTCGAGTACTGGAAGGCGCGCGACCCAATCGCGCGTTACGAGAAATTCCTCACCGAAAATAAGATCTGGGACGCGAAAACGAAATCCGAGATTGATTCCCGCATCGAGCGCGAATTGGACAAAGACCAAAAATTTGCGGAAGAATCGCCGCTCCCGCCGCCCGAACTCGCCGAGCAAGGCGTTTATTGCGACGGCTGCCACGCGATCGAAGCCGATTGGCAGCGTTCGAAGAAGGAATTGACTCCGCCGAATTGCAGCGCCGAGGCTGCCTGGGAAGTGAAATCCTTCGGAGCGCTCGATTCCGAAGCCAGTGACGAAGCTGCCGCGGAGATGAACGCGTCCGCGCTGACGAAACCGGCGGGAGCCGCGCCCTCGGCGATGAAACCAGCTGCAGCCGGCCGCGGTAACGGAGCGCCGCCATTGCCCAGCGCCAAGTTCGTTCCGAAAACACCTCCTGCGCAGAAAGCGTTTGCGAAGCCTCCCGTGAAACCGCCGGTCGAGGAAAAAGAAGCGATTGAAACGGCTACCGCGCTGCGCGTCCCCTTTGGCCGCGGGCCGAAAGACAAAGCCTTCCGGCAAGAGCGCCAGGAAAAAGAAAAATCCCGCCGCGATAAGCGAGGGAGACGCTAATGGCCGCAATCACCATGCTCGAAGGGATTCGCCAGGCCATGTTCGAGGAGATGGATCGCGACCCGGCCGTCGTCGCGCTCGGCGAAGACATCGGCGTTTACGGTGGCGCGTTTAAAGTCACAGAGGGGTTGCTTGCGCGGTTCGGGCCCGAGCGCGTAATCGACGCTCCCATCAGCGAGACGGCGATCGTCGGCGCCGCTTGCGGCATGAGCTACCTGGGTCTGCGGCCGATCGTCGAGATGCAATTCATCGATTTCATCGCCTGCTGCTTCAACCAGGTGACGAACTTCGTCGCCAAGTCCCACTACCGCTGGGGCGCGCCAGTGCCGATGGTTTTACGAGGGCCTTCGGGCGGAGGAGTGCACGGCGGCCCGTTCCATTCCGCGAATCCGGAAATGTATTTCATGCATACGCCGGGGCTCAAAATCATCTACCCCTCGATGGCCTATGACGCGAAGGGCCTGCTGAAATCCGCGGTCCGCGACAACAATCCCGTGCTCTTCTTCGAGCACAAATTTCTCTACCGCCGTATCAAGGAAGAAATCCCCGCCGAAGAGTACACCGTGCCGATTGGCAAAGCCGCGATTCGGCGCGAAGGTACCGATCTGACCATCATCAGCTACGCGGCGATGGCCCATACGTCGATGGAAGCCGCCGAAATGCTCGCGAAAGAGGGAATCGACGCCGAAGTAATCGACCTGCGCACGCTGATGCCGCTCGATCGCGACGCGATTCTGGCTTCCGTCAAGAAAACCAACAAGCTCCTGATTGTTCACGAGGACACTCGCACGGGCGGCATCGCAGGAGAAATCGCGGCCGTCGTTTGCGAATCCGCCTTCGAGGATTTGGACGGGCCCATCACGCGCGTCACCGCGCTCGATACACCCACGCCGTATTCGCCGCCGCTCGAGGAGCGTTTTCGGCCCAATGCGGAAAAAGTTGCCGCCGCCGCGCGCGAGTTGGCAAAATATTGACGGGTAAAAAATTGATTCAGGAAGATTGACTACGGGAGAGTGCCATGGCTGACGTCATCATGCCGCAGATGGGCGAGAGCATTTTCGAAGGGACGATCACGAAGTGGCTGAAGAAAGCCGGGGACAAGATCGAGCGTGACGAGCCGCTCTTCGAAATCTCGACCGATAAGGTGGATGCGGAAATCCCGTCGCCCGCCGCCGGCGTGCTCAAAGAGATTAAAGTCAACGAGGGCCAGACCGTGCC
>JBARFX010000076.1:0-3201 GCA_049797655.1 Candidatus Acidiferrales bacterium
GAAATCGCGCGAGCAATCAACCAAGCGCTGCTGCGCAGCGCTCACGGGTGTGCGAGAAAATGGCAAAAACTAGAACAAAACGCTCTTGACGGAGCCGACTTCGTTAGAGATGTTCTCGACAGTTATCTAGCAGTGGGCGTAAGATGCCCGCAAAGTGGCTGATTCCTCATCCATCCTCGGTCGCACGATCGCCCACTACCGCATCATCGAAAAGCTCGGTGGTGGTGGCATGGGTGTCGTATACAAGGCCGAGGACACGGACCTCGGCCGCTTCGTCGCTCTCAAGTTTCTTCCCGACGAAGTGGCACAGGATTCCCAAGCTTTGGAACGATTCCGGCGGGAAGCACGCGCCGCCTCAGCTCTCAATCATCCGAACATTTGCACGATCTATGAAATTCGCCACGAGGATGGCCGCGCCTTCATCGCCATGGAGTATCTCGAAGGCTCGACGCTGAAACATCGCATCAGTGGTAAGCCGCAACCCCTTGAGCAAATGCTTGAATGGGGAATCGACATTGCCAAAGCGCTCGAAGCCGCTCACTCGAAAGGCATCGTCCACCGGGACATCAAGCCCGCGAACCTGTTCGTCACCGAGCGAGGCCACGCCAAAATTCTCGATTTCGGGTTGGCGAAGCTCACCCCTATCGGCGAAGGCGCCGGTGTTTCCACTCTGCCGACAGCAACTGCGGAAGACCTGCTTACCAGTCCTGGCAGCGCAGTCGGCACGGTCGCCTACATGTCGCCGGAACAAGTTCGCGGCACACAACTTGACGCGCGCACGGACCTGTTTTCGTTCGGTGCGGTGCTGTATGAGATGGCCACGGGTGCTCTCCCATTTCGAGGAGATACTTCGGGCGTAATTTTCGAAGCCATTTTGAATCGAGAACCGGTCGCACCCGTTCGCCTCAATCCGGATTTGCCTGCGAAGATGGAAGAAATTATCCACCGGGCGATCGAGAAAGACCGCAATCTGCGCTACCAGCACGCCTCCGACATGCGCGCCGAACTACAACGCATGAAGCGCGATTCGGACTCGAGCCGCCTCGGCGTCCAGTTACCTCTCGCCTCCACTCCGGCCACTCGGGCAGCGACGAAGAACTGGCTCACGCGATGGCCGGTCGTCCTGCTGGTGCTGCTCTTGGCCGCGACCGCGATTGGTGCAGGCCTTTGGCTTCAGCGGAGAGACTACTTCTGGCGGAACCCAATTGCCGATGCGCGATTTCAGCCGGTTACGGACTTCGACGGCGTCGCGCAAGCGGCCGCAATCTCGCGCGACGGCCACTTCATCGCATTCGAGTCAGACCGCGACGGACCGATGGACGTCTGGGTCACGCAAATCGGCTCCGGGCAATTTCACAACCTGACCCGTGGCAGCGCAGGCGATCTTGTGAATCCCGATATCCGCACTCTGGGATTCACGCCTGACGGCTCTTCGGTGACCTACTGGCTCGGCAAGCAAGACAAAGCGAGCGGTGGCCAAATCAGTGTTTGGGAAGTGCCCGCGATGGGCGGGCAAGCCAGACCTTACCTCGAAGGCGTCGCCGAATTCGATTGGTCGCGCGATTTAAGCCGGCTCGCCTACCACACTCCGGGCCCTGGCGACCCGATGTTCATCTCGCAAGGGAACCCGCGGTCGGACGCACGTCCGATTCTGTCTGCGCCCGCCGGACTTCATTCTCATTTTCCCGTGTGGTCGCCGGACTCGGCGTTCATTTATTTCGTCCACGGCTCCTTGCCCGACAAATTGGACATCTGGCGCATCGCTCCATTGGGCGGCACTCCAGAACAAATCACGTCGCACTCTGGCCGGGTGATCTATCCGGTCTTTTTGGACCGGCACACGCTCCTATATCTCGAGAGTGATCCCGGCGGTTCGGGGCCGTGGCTCTATAGCGTCGACGCCGAACGTCGCATCCCCCACCGCCTGAACTCCGGGCTCGAAAAATACTCTTCGCTCGATGCCAGCGCCGATGGCCGTCGCTTGGTCGTTACCGTCGCAAATCCCAAACGCACACTCTGGCGATTGCGCGTCGCAGACTCGCCAAAGGAGGAATCAGCTCCCGCTCGAATCCCGATCACTCCCAGCACCGCGTTCTCGCCCCGGCTCGGCCCAAATTACCTTCTGTACCTTTCCGCCACCAGCACGACCGAAAGCATCTGGAAGCAGGCCGGCAGTACCGACACGGAGTTGTGGCGCGGCCAGGGAGCGCAAATCATCGGCAGCCCGGCCATCTCGGCCGATGGGCAAAAGATCGCGTTCCCTGTCCGCCAAAACGGCCAATCGCTGTTATACGTGATGCAGTCCGACGGCAGGAACGCACACCTCGTGGCCGATTCGCTCGAGCTGCACGGCAGTCCCGCTTGGGCGCCCGATGGACAATCCGTAGTCGCGGCCGCTGACGATCACGGAACGCCGCACCTTTTCCGCATTCCCGTCGATGGGCGCGCCCCCACCGCTTTCGTCACGGAATACTCGGTTGATCCCGCGTGGTCGCCCGACGGCCGCTTCATTCTCTCTTCGGGACCCGAAATCGGCACGGCGATTTCGATCAAAGCGGTGTCACTCGAAGGCGCTCCATATACACTGCCCCCGTTGACGCTCGGTCGCGGCACCCGGCACTTGGTTTTTCTCGCTGGAGGCCGATCGCTTCTGGTCTTGCGCGGCGAGATTCAGCACAAGAATCTCTGGCTCATCGACCTGCAAACCGGCGGCGAGCGCCAACTGACCAACTTCGCTCCCGGTTTCGACGTCAGCGACTTCGACATCTCCCCGGACGGCCACGAAGCCGTCCTCGAACGTACCCAGGAGCGCTCCGATATCGCCCTCCTGGAACTTCCCCGGCCGTGATATGCCCGCTCACGAAGCCTCGTCTCAGGCGCAACGGAGATTCTCCGTCTCCGCTCGCTCCCTGCACGGCAGCGGCACTCTGCGCGTATCACTCTTCCAGTAATGGCTCGAAACTCATCGACGCAGATGGCCAGACTTCCTATGCTTGCAGGGGTGCCTTCCAATCGACTGTGTCGGCACTCTCAGCCTATTGGCCGAAATGAAGTCGCTCCCGGATAGATGTCGAGAAATCCTGTGGCTGTTGAAAAACTCGCCCACTGGCGGGAGTTCTCAGGTGGAGTGATTTTCCTGTGGTGTTTCGTACTTTCTTTTTTTATCTCAGATCGGCACCGTGGCTGATTCTAGAGATCTCG
>JBARFX010000077.1:0-177308 GCA_049797655.1 Candidatus Acidiferrales bacterium
TTTCCCTGATAGTTTTTTCTCACAGCGGCTCTCCTCCTAAAAAGAGATCTCACCCCAGACTCTATCCGAGTCTGGGCCGAGAGCCGCTGCTTCTGTTTCAGGTTTCAACTAAAGGCGGGACAACTTCCAAGGAACCGTGACAATAGATTCAACCCCTCGTGATGTATCAACCGTATTCGGGGATTTCGCTAAAAATATTCAGGAAAAGTTTGCCCAACAGCAGGACGCAGTGCTTGGAACAGTAACCAAATCGGACGCTTCCCAGCTCAAATGGCAGTCCCGCATTGCCACGTGGACAATGCAGATCGGCCTCGTCTTGCTTTGCATCGCCGCCATTAAACTCTTCCTTCTCTAGTTTGTGCCTGTTGTCGCGGCCGACTACCGGGCTTGAGACGCCGTTGAACGTGCAGTTGCCGGCGATCATCGAAGGGACACTGTTCGGTGTCTCGAAGAACTAATACTTTACGAACCAGTGACTATATAATCTTTGGCTGATGCCCCTCGACGCGGTAGCCCAGCAATATGCCCAAACGCTGTACCTTGCTCGACTAGAGGAACTGTCGAAGAAGTACAGCACGCGAACGGCGGAGACTGCTGCCGCGCTCGCAAAGAGGGGCATATATGCTCATACCGCAGGACAATTTCACACCGAAATGGCGCGTATCGGGATTGAGTACGTGGAAGAACTGTCAGATGCGAGAGTTGATGCGCTTTTGACTGCATACAATCGCGCAGGCGTTCCGATAGATAACGAGGCAGTCACAGCAATCAATCGTGCAGCCGGGGAGGTTTTCATCACCCAAGGGGGATATTTAGTTGCACGAGTCCAAGACCGTGCTCGGCAGTCCGGCTCCCCGCCGGGAGTCGCCGAAGCATTGGCCGGAACTATCGAAGCAAGAATGTCTCAAATTAAATCTCGGATAAACTACAAACTGTCGGCACTAAGAGACGAAGCAATTCTCGACGCTCGGGCGGCGGATCAGCGCAAGGTCGCCGTCCATCAAGCAGTCGTGGTTGCCCCTCAACCCGAGATGGCGGCTCGAGGGTTGCTTCCCGATATCTGGATTATTCGGGTATGGCACCAGAGCGCGAAATGGGAGTGGTATGGTGGTTGCTGTCTCGGCGCCTGTGTCCTGATAGGCTTCGATGAGTTCGTTTTTGGTGTTCCCCTGCTGCTTGTCTCCGCCGTGTCGTTGCTTTCGAAGCTCATACATAGTCACAACGGAAAGATTGCTAAGTTGTTCGGAGCGATGGGAGTTGGACTTGCACTTGCTATTGCGCTGCTTATTACTTTCGCTCTGAAAGGACACAAACCGTGGTCTCACCTTCAAAAGCCCGTCACGGATTTGTTGGAAGTGAACCAAACGACAGGGTCTCCTCCCAGACCCTCGCCACCGCCGCAGCCACGTTCGGACGTTCTCGGGTTGGACACAAAACTTGGCGGTCGGGACCATGACCGCACTCTAAAGGGTGAGCCTCCTCCCGCAGTGCGCGAACAGACTTCTGCACCTATGCTAGTTAATGAGCCTATCGGTTTTCTGCAATTCGCAAAGATTCAATATGTCCTTGGTCACGAATTTTTCACGCTGAATCAGCTTCTGCAAGCAAATGTCTACTACATAAACAAAGGCCAAGCGCCAGTTCACAGCGCATATTCCGCAGCTTCGATGGCTTTTGTCTCGAGGCAAGTTGGCGTGTCGCAATCCTCTATGGATGCAACCGTTCTTGATGGTTTCGAACGAAAGATGAGGGAGGAAACTGACAAGGGCATCGACGTAGGGGTTGACACCGCTCTTTGGACAACGCCGAGCTTTCCTTTTCCATTAACTCAAGAAATGATCGACGGAATCCTTTCGGGGCAACTCGTTCTATACGTCACGAGCCATGCTCGTTGGACGGATTCGTACGCTCGGCCGAAAGAAACAGTAGATTGCTATTGGCTTTCACCCCCTGTTAATCCACACCCATCGCTCGATTCCCTCGTATGGCATGCCTGCCAAAGATAGTTCTTGGTGGACGGCGTCGCCCTACAAAGGACCTGCGTCAGCGACCGTCGAGTTGTGCCATTCAGCTTGCAGAGCGAAAAGATCGAGGTGCCATTTAACACCGCACGCCGGAGCTATCGGGGACCGACGCCTGCCCGTGTACTGCCCCAGAGTACCGCTCCGTACCGATTAACTGGATCGTGTGGGTTGCAACGCCGATAAACATTGGGTCTTTTCAATGTAGTGTTAATTCGACTCCCACACGCTTCCGCCAATCCTGCTTAGCGTCGCTAGCGACGAACTGCACTTACGGTTCGCGAATCACACGCTACGCAACGCGGTGCGAATTGAGCGCTCGTCGCCTTCGCGTCAAGCCGACTAACGACGCTCCCAGGCCCACACCCACGAGGACGATCGAACTCGGCTCCGGCACCGTTGCCGTTGCGGTCGTGCCCGCCGTTATTACGCGCACGTAGTCGCCGGGAGAACTGGCGAAGACGTCGACGAGGATCTCGCTCGGACCGTTCAACGTTACTGAATCACCCGCCTCGAGCCCACGGTTCGTCGTATTTACGTAATTGACACCGGAGGCGCCGAGAAAATCGCTCGTCACAAGGGTTCCCGTGCGTGTGATGATCGCGAGAATGTCGGAACCGAAATCAACTGTGCCGATCACGCGCTTGCCCGGTCCCGGATCGAAGAAAACGTATTGGCTCGAAACAATCGTTCCTGCCGCGATCGATCCCGAGTCCAGCACCAATGGCGCCGTCAGCGTGAAATTCTGCGCCTCATTGAACGCGAAGAGATTGGGACTTTGGAAATTATCGTTCCCGACGCTGTCTGGCGTCCCAAATAGATTCATGAGTGGCGTGGTGAGTGCGACAAAGACCCCGCCGGCAGTCTGGGCAGTTCCGCCAGTCACGGCTCCGCCAACAATGTCTGCTCTGGCAGCACCCGCGGAGGTGAGTGCGAGGAACGCAACGGCAACGTATAGTTTTGTCAAGTGATTCGCTCCTTGGCAGGCCGATTTTGGGTCCCGTCTGCCGGCACCGGAATTTCTTCCAATTGTGACTTTCACCAAAGTATGAGCATCCAGTCGTGGACAGACTCCGCCTCTACCGATGATTGCGAAAAGCGCGGAAGAATCGGCTCACAAAAGTGTGCGACACGACGGGAGACTTCAACGCTTCGAAGGAACCAACTGCGACCGCCGACCGGGTTCGCCCTTTTGCCGAAGGCTCGCCAGTTGCGTCGCCGGACGTGGGAGCGCCCGCTAGGCCACTGCGGTTAAGGATGCGGCAAAGCTAAGAGAGTCATTCTCCCGGCGTCGTCTTGCTCCGCATGATTTCCTTAAGTAGCTCCAATAGTTGATGAAACGCGGGGAGCGAGTCGTCATTTCCGGGAAGGAGTTCAACGCCGAGCGAGTCGGGGCCAGAATCGGTGAGCTTGAGCTTGCCTTCGAGTTGCTTTCGCAACTCCGCGAGGCGGAGGTGATGTTCAAGCGGGATCGGCATGGATTTCTCCGGAGTCTAGCACGATCGTCGCGTGAGTAATTGTTGGCGTATCGGGGCTTCCTATCCGCGTGACCTAATCGATTTGTGAACGAACCGGGAAAGTGCCTTGGCCCGAGCGTCGCAAGCGCTGCAATCAGTTGGGGAGACAAGTATTTCCTGTCCACGAGCTTTCACCTCGGAACAGGGAGGTCACTGTTCCCCGTTAGACCCCCCAGGTCAGTAGACGCAATTCGAGCTGTCTCTCTAAACTTCGAGGCCGATGAACAATCACAAGCCTCGATTCAATCGCGTTCGTTGCGGTAGTTCCAAATGGGCCGGCAGGGAACTAATTCGGTCGTCGCAGAGATCGATAATCAGCATTTGTATATTCACCATTGCAGCTGTATTGGCCGCAGTTATCGTGAGCCCGCAAGCCAGCGCCGCGGCGGGTTCAACGTTGAGCATGAGCCCGGGAAGCGTGTCGTTTGGGGTAGTAACGGTCGGAAGCAGCAGCACGAAAACGGTTACTCTGACGAATTCCGCGACGACTAGTATTACCATTTCGAGCGTGAAGGCAACCGGCGCAGGCTTTAGCCAGAGTGGCATGACCATGCCTCTCACGCTCGCCGCCGGACGAAGCGCGCTTCTTACCGTTCGTTGTGTGCCCACTGTTGCAGGAACGATGACGGGAAGCATTGCGATTTCGAGCAACGCGTCCAATCCACTCGTATCGATCGCGCTGACTGGGCTCGGAGTTAGGCAATTATCAGCCAGCAAATCAACGATGCCGCTCGGCACCGTCGCGATCGGCAACACAAAGGTCCAATCGGTAAGTCTGACGAACTATGGGAGCACAAGCATAAGCATCTCCAAAGTCACCGTGGCTGGCACTGGATTCAGCGAAAGCGGCCTCGCAGCCCCCCTGACGCTCGCGGCGAAACAGAGCTATACGTTCTCCGTCCGCTTTGCCCCTAGCGTCTTGGGCGCCGTGACGGGCAGCGTTACGGTAGCGAGCACTGCGTACAATCCCGTGATGACAATCGCGCTCAGCGGCCTCGGCGTGCGGCAACTTTCCGCCAGCCGTTCGACGATCTTATTTGGCAGTGTGGCCGTAGGAACGACGAGCGCTCAATCGGTGAGTTTGACGAACTATGGCACCACGAGTTTGACCATTTCGAAGGTAGCAGTAAGCGGCACCGGCTTCAGCGAGAGCGGCCTCGTCGCGCCCTTGACGATTGCTGCGGGTAAAAGTTTTACCTTCAGCGCCCGCTTCGCCCCGACGGCTGCAGGAACGGCAACGGGAAGCATCGCCGTTACGAGCAACGCGTTTGATCCCCTATTCACGATGAGCTTGAGCGGAAGCGGAACCGGATCGTCCGGCTCACTTGCAGCGACGCCATCCAGCGTCAGCTTTGGGAAGGTCGTCACAGGGCAGACAAACACGCAGTCCATTCGCATCAGCAATACTGGCAGGAGTAGCGTAACGATTTCAAAGGCTGCCGTTACCGGAACCGGATTCAAGATTTCGGGGCTCACCGTTCCTCTCACGATCGCTGCGGGAGGTAGCGCCACGTTCAACGCTGCGTTTGCGCCGACCGTTGTGGCAAGTGAATCCGGCTCGATCTCCATCGTCAGCAACGCCTCGAACCCCACGCTCACACTTCCGCTGAGCGGAGCGGGCGTCGCGGCGTCTGTTCTGTTGGGGGTTAACCCGACAAGCCTGAGCTTCGGGAGTGTGAATGTAAACAGCAGCAGCTCGCTGAACGTCACCTTGACGAACACTGGAAATTCGAACGTGACGCTTTCCAGTGTCGTGGTTTCGGGAGCGGGGTTCAGCAAGAGCGGCGCCGCGGCAGGTCTGACGCTGACGCCGGCACAGACAGCCGCACTCACCGTTGCTTTCACACCGGCAGCGGCGGGAGCCGTGACGGGGAGCGTGAGCATCGCGAGCAACGCTACGAATTCCCCTGCGAAAGTTTCGCTGTCCGCGACGGGAGCGGTGAGTAGTTCCCACTCGGTCACGCTGTCCTGGGACGCCAGCACATCTTCTGAGGTTGCCGGCTACCACGTCTATAGGGGAACGGTATCAGGAGGCCCGTATTCGATCCTGACGTCTTCCGCGGTTTCCGTGACGGAGTACACGGACAGTTCGGTCCAAGCCGGTCACGTCTACTATTATGTGGTCAGGTCGGTTGATTCAAGCGGCGTCGAAAGCACCAACTCGAGCCAAGTCTCAGCCACCATCCCGTCGCCTTAACATCCGGGCGAGAGCTACTGCGGATCAGCTCCATCCGGTCGCCCGATTCGAACCTCGGACAAAGCCTGCCTGCATCATGTTCTCCGTCACGCTCGATTCCCGGCGCGCCATCGTAGTTTGTCAAATGCAAATCGTGCGAGTAGCACAAGCCTCGGAATGCTACCGTGGCGATTGCTACAGGCGAGCTGAGGGGCAGACAAACGCAGAAAGCCGAACGAGCGGCTCGTGGTCTTTCCGAGTCCGGGACGACTATGCTACATCTAAATCCGAAAGGAGAAGCACGATGGCCAAGCCCAAGGTTCTGATTCTTACGGGTGACGCAGCCGAGTCGCTCGAAGTAATGTATCCATACCAGAGACTGCAGGAGGAAGGCTACGAGGTGCGGATTGCGGCGCCCACGAAGAAGAAGTTGCACTTTGTGGTTCACGATTTTGAGCCCGGCTTCGACACCTACACGGAAAAGCCTGGTTATAGCTGGGACGCCGATCTTTCTTTTGCGGACGTGAATCCGGCGGACTATGTTGCAGTGGTGATTCCGGGCGGCCGGGCGCCGGAGCATATCCGCAATCACGCAGATTTCAAAAAGATCATTCGCCACTTTTTCGAGCAGAAGAAACCCGTCGCACAGATTTGTCACGCTCCGCTCGCCCTGATCGCTGCGGGCGTGCTGAAGGGAAGGCGAACCGCTGCGTATCCCGCGCTTGAACCAGACATTCAAGCGGCGGGTGCGGAATTTGTGGATTCCGAAGCAGTGGTGGACGGCGCGATGGTTTCAGCGCGAGCCTGGCCGGACAATCCGGCGTGGATGCGAGAGTTCATCCGGATACTTCATCAAAAGGCGCCGATCGCCGGAGAAATTGCCGCCGGTCATTGATCGCCGCCTCGTTGACTGACGATTGGCCGTGGCTGGTAGCAATTGGGCTTACTTCGGCGCTCCACAGCGTTGAGTATTGCTCTTCAATTCCGCAAAGCGTGAGTTCTGATTTAGATCGCGTGCGGGCAAAGCTGTTACCGGTAGTCACTCGATGCTGAAGAAGACTTGCTTGAGCGAAAGATTGCGCCTAGCGCCACGACCGTCAGTAGCATGACGGCCGGGTCAGCCGGGAGCCGATAGCGCGGATAGGCAAGCGTCAGGTAGTACGCCCAGGGAAAAACAATCGGGAATGTGGCGATTGGAAACAGCGGAGCGCTGCGCCGTTTCCAGAGCACGGCAATTCCAGCAACTGTGCCGCAAGCGACTAAAATATTGAAGAGCAGCACGCCGCGAAACCAGAGGCCCGGAGTGTGAACGAAATCTTTCACGGGGTTCGGAGTCCCGCCTGACCAAGTGGCGACGAATCGATTCCCAATAAGCTGGGCCTCGCGGGCTGGATGCGGCAGCATGTAGCGAATTGCCGAGCGCATCTTCTCGTGCATGTATTCCATTTCGCCCAGCGTCGTATAGCGCGCGCGTTCGGCGGAATTGAAGATCGGATGCAGTTGCTCTCGCCAGGCCTCCTGCGCGTTCTCGTTGTTCCCGAGCCACAATTGAAGTCCGAGGTTGGAACGAAAAGGGACGAATTCGTGGAACACCGTGTAGTTGCGAATCGTCCACGGAACGCAACACAGCACTGCAATCCCGGCAGCGAGCGCCGGTTTCGCGAAGGCTGCCTTCATGATTCGTGGCTGCAGAGTTGCGCGCGGTGGGTTGTGCCAACGGCGATAGGCGAGCCATCCGATTAGGAGCGGCAGCAGCGAAAGCAGTGTGGCGCTGGTCATCAGCGCAAGACCCCAAAGCAAACCGTACGCGTACCAATCGCGCCGGCGTTCGGATTCATCGAGCGCCAAAGTGGCCCACAAGATCGTCGCGGCTAACAAGCCGGCGAGAGATGCCTCCCACATGCTTTGAAACGTGTTGAGAATTGTGTTGGGAAAGACGGCCCAAAGCCATGCGGTTCCCGCCGCCACTCCGGTACCGGCGACCCGTTTGCCGAGAAAGTAGATTGGGATGCAGGTGAACGCGGAGCAAAGAATATTAAGGGCTACGGCTGCGAGGAAAGAATCGTACGTGCGCACTCCGGCGATCTTGAAAATCTCCGACACCAGCCATGGATAGACGGGAGTCATCCACGCCGTCGGGCCTGTGTCGACGCGAAACGGGGAACTGAAACCGTGGCCGGTGGCGAGCGAAGCTGCGATATTGCCGGACTCTTGTAGGAACGGCAGGACGGCGAGGGCCTGATGCGAATTCTGCCGCACATAATCCCAGGCGAAGCCGACCCGCAATAGCAGCGCCACGACAAGAACCACCGGAAGCGAAGCCGCAGCGGTCCGAAGAGCGCCTGTGCGTGCCTTCGGTCCATCGCGGAGAGTGGTGCCGGGCTGATGCGCTGCTTGTGCTCCTCCGTTCTTCGCGGTGGTGGGATTGCCACGGCCGCGGGAAGATGTGGAACTTGCGCGGTTCATTCGAATCGGATCAGCACGATCTCAGGATTTGTTCCCACTCGCATCGGAGGACCCCACGTTCCAGCGCCGCTTGTCGTATACACCAGCAATTTGCCGAGACGGCTCAGACCGTAGGAGAACGGGCCGTAAATTCGCTTGACGAAGATATTGAACGGAAAGCACTGTCCCCCGTGCGTGTGGCCAGATAGCTGGAGCGAGATTCCTGCCTCGGCGGACACCGGAACGTGATCGGGCGCATGAGTGAGCAAGATGCTGGGGCGCGCGCGATCGATGCCGATGCCTTGCAGGACGGAGCGAAAATGCTCCGCGTGGGTCGCGTCGTGATACTGGACGCCGACGAGCTGCAGGCCATCGAGTTCGATTTTTTCTTTGTTCAGGATGCGAACGCCCGCGCGGGAGATGGCGTTGAGGTATCTCGTTGAGTCGCTGAAACCCTCGTGGTTTCCGAGGACGAAGTATTTGCCGAGCGGCACCGCAATCGAATTCCAGGGCTCCGCGAGTCCGATCAGATCTGCGGGGGTGCCATCGTAGAAGTCGCCGGTTATGAATAGAACGTCCGGTTTGAGCCGGTCCGTCATCTTGGCGATGCGGCGGGTGAAGCCGAGATTCCGCACGTGGCCGAGATGGATATCGCTGACGAGCACCGCAGTGCGGCCGCGCCAGACATCGGGAAGGTTGTCAAGCGTCACGATAATGCGCTTTACGCGGGTTGCCGCAGCGTTGATAAAGCCGTAGAGGCTGGCGAGGACGGCACCAGCGAGAAATACGAGCGCAAACGTTCGCCTGTCTGGACGCAGCCCGAGGAGCGAAGCGGCGCCATAGACAGGCCACAGCGCGCAGCAGGCGAAGAAAAGAAAATTAAACGTTCCGAGCCATATTGCCGCAAGCGTGTAGAAACTCCGTACGAGGAGATTCGAATGGCGGAAGGCGAGCAGGGAAGCGGTGACGAACGAGATCGAAAGGAGCGCCAAGGCGACTCGCAGAGAGGTAATTGCTGGCGCGGACAGCGGAGCCCAGAAGTGGACGGCGGTCAGGTAGACGAACGCATGACCGGCGAAGAGAGTTATTTGGATGGCGGTGACGAAGAAGGCTAGCCGGTGGCGCACGCGAAGTGGTCCTTGGGTCGTCGAGTGCGCAGATCTGCGGCGAGAAGGGCGAGAAACGCTGATTCCAGTCCCCCCCATTTACCGTAGATTAGAAAGAGTCGCGGACTCATGTTTTCAGTGAGTTACGGGGAATTCTAATCGCGGAACCGTAGATTAGAAATGAGCTGCCGCGATATCCCCGAGGGACTGGAGTGGCGGCCGATCGTGTCGAGCAGATTGTCATATAAAAAGAGGAAACGGTAGCGCTGAGTGGCGCGATTGAACCCTCGCAGGACTACTTGCGGTTCGAGGAAATGTGGAAATCGCAACCCGGCACGACAGGAAGGGCAGGCCCGGTGAAGAACAGGGCGAATTACTTTCGTCACGCATCAGATTAGGCTAGCACGTTGCGGTGCGGGCGAAAAGCGCGGGAAGTGCGAGCGGAGTGAGACTTTCTGCCAACGCGAATTGAGCGAACACGAGAGCTGCGGCCATTCATGACCCAGAACCAAAAGGGAGCACCGCGCGGCTAGAGACTGAGTTCGAAGAAAAGAGTGTCGGGAGGGGCGCCCGGATAATACGGGGGAATTTCGCGGAAGCCGAGGGTGCGGTAGAGGGCGATGGCGCCGTCCATTTTGTGCGCGATTGTGTCCAGGCGCATCCACGTGTATCCGATTGCGCGCGCTTCGGAAATCAGGCGCTCCGCGAGAGCGCTGCCGAGTCCGTGGCTACGAAACTCAGGCCTGACGTAGAGCCGCTTCATTTCACAGACTGACGGCTCCAAGGGACGAAGTGCAGCGCAGCCGGCGAGTGCGCCGTCAATGCGCGCGAGCAGTAGGCGCCCCAGCGGGCGAGCGTAGCGGCCAGGGAGCATTGCGAGCTCGTCGTCGAAATTCTGATAGGCGAGCGAGAAGCCCAGCCATTGGGAGTATTCGATGAAAAGCTGGCGTGCCGCGGAACTGTCGGCGGGCGATTCGGCTTCGGTAAAGGCGACTGTGAAAGTCGTGTGCATATCGTTCCGTTGCAACTAAACGTTACAACAGATGCGGACCAGGAGAAACGGGCGTCGGCTGAAGGAGAGATTCCATTTTGGATGGTGATGGAAAACAACGACGTTTCGAACTAGAGATTCTCGATATCCTTGGGGACAGGTGCGTAGCGACGCAGAAGAGTGATTGAAAAAACCAGGATCAAGATCAGGAGTCCGAGGAGGCCGAGTTCAACCATTGTGGCGCGGAAGATGCTGGCTCCGTCCGCGGACCACGACGTGCTTTTCGTGAGCGTGGCGGCTTCGAGCGTGATGACGAGAATTCTTCGGATCGAGGCGATCAGCCCGACGATCAGAAAGGGTTCAGTGACCAGGACGTGCGAGCGGATTGAAATTCGAACTGTGTGCAAAATTTCGACTACCATCAGGACGATCAGGAGTTGATCGAGGACTTGGAGGATTCCGGTAGCGATGGTGCGATGAGCGATATCGTCCCACAGCGATTTGCCGGCGCTGGTGATGGTGGCGAGAGCGGTGATGAAAAGCAGAATCGCCAGCAGGGAGTAGGCAGCGACTTCGGCGCGGTCGAGGTAATCGCTGAAATGGACTCGGAGCGGTTGCTGCGGGTCGGCCATGCCCGATGGTATCAGCACGATGGCGAGGGTTCAACGGCGGTGCATGTTTCGGGTGGGGGAGGTGCGAGGAGGCGCGCAGGCGTTCGCGGTTGTCCGCACTAACGCAAGATGAAGCGCAGGGTGCCGCGGCATCTCCGAGCGCCGCAGTGGCAGGGGACGCGTTCGAGCCGAATTGGATAGCGGTAGTTCACTGTGAGTTCCTCACCCGCGCGGATTTTCCGGCGGCTAAAAAAGAGCAGCCGGTTGCGGACTGCTCGCCATGTGAGGTTTGGGCTGCAGGAGTGATTGATGAACTGGGCGCCGCTGCCGCCCTTGCTGCCGTCGATGGCCAACCGCGGGTTCACGCCGGCGAGATAGATGTCCTTCGGCGGCTTAATTGTCGCTGCCTGGGCGCGATCGAGGCGCTTGCCCGTGTATTCGATCACGCGGCGGCCTGCGGGGATGTCTTCGAGCGCGAACACACCATAGCGGTGGAGCGGTGAGCGAGTGACGCGGAGCTGATAGTCCGCCGCTTTCGGGTTGATGCGGGGAGTCTTCTTAGCGCCGGGCGTTTTCATGATCTGTCCGCAAAGCGCGAACGGCTGGAAGTCAGAGCCGCCAGCCGTTCTCGTAGATTCGGGGCCGTAGTTGGGTTGCTATTTCCAGCTGGTCTTGTTGCCGATGGCGCTGACCATAAGCGGCTTGGTGTGTTCGATCTTCTTCGACTTCTTGAGGCTCTTTTTCGTTTTCTTGGTGGCCATAGCACTCTCCTGTGGTTAGTGATCGCCGCACGGGGCGGATGCATATATATATGCAAAAGACGGACCAATGTCCACTGGCTGGGCCGCGAAAACGAACTGGTTTTGATTCTGCGAGATAGAATGGCGCAGATGGCTGGGCGTTGCTCCCGGGTGTTGAAGAAATCAACGAATGGGTAGAAATTCAACGCCGGATTCGATTCGGTTTGCCGCATTGCCCCTCCCGGCCGCTGCATCGGCAAGCACGCAGAGCGTCCGAACCCTCCCGGCTTGAGATGTGATAGTTTCCTGGCTGGCGGTGACGTATGCCATCGAAAAGGAAGAAATCGAAATTCAAGGTAGGCACAGAGGCGCGCAGGCGGGCGCGGCTGGGGATCGGTCTGCCGCCGCCCGAGCGAACGATTGTGGAGAAGCGGTTGAAGAAGCCGAAGCACAAGAAGGGACTGAAGGATCTTCTCGGCGAGGAATGAACAGCACGTGGCACCGATGCACCTAAATTCAGGGGGTGCGGGCGCCGATCGACTTTAAAGGTTCCGACGGAACCTAGTTGCGGGAGCCTCAGCCGGGTTTGTGATCGGGGATCACTTCGCCGGGCTTGAAAAGCGGGGCCGGAGGCTTGCTGGTGGCGCGGGCGGCTTCCCTGGCCATATTCTCCAGGTCGCGTTTGGAGAAGCCCACCGAGCGTTCCAGAATCTTGCCTTCCTGCGAAATCAAGAAAATGCTGGGGACGTTGGTGATTCCGTATTCGTTTGAAGCGGTGAAGGTGGTCTCGTCGTCGAGGAGGAGCGGAAACTTCACGCCGAATTCCTGGCTAAATTCGCGGGTGTCTGCGGCGTCGTTTTGCGAAATCCCAAGGAGAGTAAAACTCGAGTTGCCATAGGTTTCGTACATCCGTTCGAGGAACGGAAACGTGAACTGACAGGTGGGGCAGCTGACTTTAAAAAACGCGGCGACGACTGGGCCCTTTTTCAGGGCTTGCTCGAGCGTGACGTTCTGACCGCTCGTGTCGTTCAGGGAAAACGCGGGAGCTGGTTCGCCGGCCGGAAGAGTGCTGAGGCGCTTGCCGCAGAATATGCCTCGGACCGTATTTTTTAGGCTCATTCTTAAATTTTAGCCTTTCTTGGTTGGATGACTGGCGCTGCTTGTGGATTCAGCTGTGAAAGTGTTACTGCGAGAGGCCGTCGGCTCAGGCGCCGGACATGCAGGAACGCAACATTCCCATGACGAATGGAGATTCGATACGTGGTGGCGACCCGTGTGGACGGAGGAGTGCGAACTATCATCAGTGGATGTTGCGAGTTTTACGGCCAACGTAATCCATCAGGAGATACTGGCCCAGCGTGTAGGGGGTAGTGAAGTAGGCTTTGCCGCGGCAGAGCTCGGTTACCTTCTGCACGAAATGGACCAGGCTGTAGTCGCTGGCAAGCATGAAGGTGTTGATGAGGATTCCGGCGCGCTTGCACTTGGCGACTTCTTCGAGGGTTTGCGTGACGACGAGCGGGTCGAGGCCGAAGGCGTTCTTGTAAATGCGGCCGTCTTCAAGGGTGAGCGCCGAGGGCTTGCCATCGGTGATCATGACGATCTGGCGCATGTCTTTTTTTTGCCGCGCGAGGATGCGTTGCGCGAGGCGGAGACCTTCGCGGGTGTTTGTGTAGTACGGGCCGACCTGCACGCGCGCGAGTTTGCCGAGCGGAATTTCTTCGGCGCTGTCATGGAAGAGGACGCAGTGGAGCGAATCTCCCGGATACTGCGTGCGAATCAGATGCGAAAGCGCGAGAGCCACGCGTTTGGCAGGCGTGAAACGATCTTCGCCGTAGAGAATCATGCTGTGGCTGCAGTCGAGCATCAGGACGGTGGCGCAGGAGCTTTGATATTCGCACTGGTGGACCATCAGGTCGGGGTAGTCGAGTTCGATGGGAATGCCGGCGCCATTGCGCTGGACGGCGTTGAAAAGGGTGCCGCTGATGTCCATGTTGAGCGTGTCGCCAAATTCGTAGTGCTTTGAGGTGCCACCCGATTCGACGCCGGTGGCGAGGTCGCGTGTATCGTGCCGGCCGAAGCTGCTCTTGCCGAGCGAGGCGAGGAGATCCTTCAGGGTCTTGAAGCCGAGGAAATCGAGCGCTTTGTCGGTGATTTCGAAGCGCGCCTCGACGTTCGGCTGGTCGCCTTTGCCGATTTGGCCGCCCGGCGTTTCTGACGGCGGATGGGTGACGTGCGCGGACTGCTGCTGTTGTTCCTGCTGCGAGATGTAGCCTTCCTGTTCCATGCGCTGAATAATCTGGTCGACGAGATCTTTGAGCTCCGGATTCGCGGAAAGGTCGGGATTGTTGAGGAGTTTTTCCATCATCTCGGGGGGAATCAGGTCGCCTTCCTCGAGAGCGCGGAGGATGGCTTCGCGGAGCGCGTCCATATGCTGCTCGCGCGATTTCTCCATATCGAGTTCGTAGATGCCGTACTGCGAATCGAAGCCGCTCTGGAGAAAGAAATCGGAGAGGCGGTTCATCAGCTCGTGCAGATCTATGTCGTCGGCCGCCTCTGGCGCGTATCGTGAATAGCGGATGTATTTCATTGGCTCGAATTCAGTTTAAGCCCCAAAGCAAATCCGTCCGTCGCGTTGCTCCTTCCGGGTGACGATGCTGGCCGCATCGTCAATTAAATTGCCGGCGCGGCGTGCGGCCGCCGGAGGGTTCACGCGGATCGCGCGGCTCGGGTGCTTTGCGCGCTTCGGCGAAATAGCCGCGTTCCTCGCTGCGGTTGATGCGTTTGTGCGACCAGAGACCTTCGAGAATGAATTCCGCGGCGCTGGTGACGGTCGCGGGGTCGTCCTTCGGACCGACGCCGAGAATTTCGAGATGCTCGAACAGTCCTTGGATTTTCTTGAGCTGGGTTAGAAGTTCCGCGCTCGAGGCTTGCGCAGGAACTTTCAACTCGCCGCCGAGTTCGAACCATTGCACGGTAGGTTGAAAGTTGATTTCCGAGAAATACCGGGTGAACGTCTTGCCCACGGCGGCGCGGATGAGTTCGCGGGCAATGTTGTCGGCGCCGCGGAGTTCACCCTCGTATTCGAGTTCGAACTTGCCCGTCATTGCCGGGATGGCGGCGTAGACATCGGAGACGCGGGCGACGGCGCCAGCGTCGCGAGTGCGAACGGCACGCTGCTCGGCACTGCTGAGGACGTTTTCCAGGGCGCTGATCGGGAGGCGCTGGCTGACGCCGGAACGGCGATCGACGCGCTTGTCATCGCGCGCCTGAAATGCGATTTCCTCGACCACTTCGCGGATGTATTGCGGGATTTCAACGCGGCGCGTTCCGTCCCGCTTGGTCCACGATTCTTGCGAGGTGATGGACATGCCTTCGGCGACAGTCGCGGGATAGTGAGTGCGAATTTCGGAACCGATTCGGTCTTTCAACGGCGTGATGATTTTGCCGCGGGCGGTGTAGTCCTCCGGGTTGGCGGTGAAGACGAGAAGGAGATCGAGCGCCATGCGCACGGGGTAGCCCTTAATCTGGACGTCGCCTTCCTGCATGATATTGAAGAGGCCGACTTGAATTTTCCCAGCGAGATCGGGCAGCTCGTTGATCGCAAAGATTCCACGATTCGCGCGCGGAAGAAGACCGTAGTGAATCGTGAGCTCGTCGGAAAGGTTACGTCCGCCTCGGGCAGCTTTGATGGGATCCACGTCGCCAATCATGTCGGCGATGGTTACGTCCGGCGTGGCGAGTTTTTCGACGTAGCGATGATCGCGCGTGAGCCAGTCGATGGGGGTGGCGTCGCCTTCGGCGGCGATTCGTTCGCGGCAGGTACGGCAGATGGGGAGATAGGGATTGTCGTGAATCTCGCATCCGGCGACGACGGGCACCGCAGGGTCCATAAAATCGACAAGGCCGCGAAGGATGCGCGACTTCGCCTGGCCGCGAAGGCCGAGCAGAATGAAGTGATGGCGAGAAAGGATCGCGTTGATGATCTGGGGGATCACGGTGTCGTCGTAACCGTGGACGCCGCGGAAAAGCGGCTCGCCCTTCTCCATTTTGCACAGGAGATTTTCGCGGAGTTCCTGGCGCAACGAGCGATGTGCGATTCGCTGCTCGGACCAGTGGGCGCTGCTGCGAAGCTCACCGAGGGTTTTCGGATGCGAAGTCATGAGAGCCCCGATTCGTTAATAGAAATGCGGCGCCTGTGAAAGCGGGCGCGTAAAGGACATTATAGAGGAAGGGCGGGAGCGCCGATACCTCCATTCGTTGGATTTAATTTGGGCCGTGGCCGTTGCCTGCGGCGCGTTTGCGAGCGGACTGGCGATGCTCGAGCTTGGGCAGAAACTCGCCAAGCCATTTCTCGAGGAAATCGCAGCGCTCGTTCTCGGCGCGCATTTCCAGGAGCCACTGTTTCTGCTCAAGGTCCATCGGAAGGCGCGCGGCCATGCGATAGGCGAGAGAGAATTCGCATTCTTCTTCGGAATCGATCCAAGCCTGGCCGTAGAGGAGGATATGGCACTCTTGAAGGAGCCGGGTGATGCGGGCATTTTTCTGCGCGTCGTCGGGGCAAAGCTCTTCGGATAGGTACTCGACGACCCCCTCGTGGTAGTCGGCATCTTGCAGCAATTGAAGCAAACGGAAGGCGGCTCGGCCGCGTGTGAGGATGTCCATGCGCCCGTCGGGATAATCCTTCATTTTTAGGACAATCTCGGCGGTGCAGCCGACGCTGGCGACGTTTTTCCCGGTGGCGTAAATCATGCCGAATTCGATTTTCTCGGCGAGGCAGCGGCCGATCATTTTTTTGTAGCGTGGTTCGAAAATGTGCAGGGGGAGGGAACTGCCGGGGAGAAGCACTACGTCGAGCGGGAAGAGCGGGATGCGAGTGTGTCTCATGGCGGTACCTGGCCGCTGATACGAACTTCTTTACGGACCGCTTTACGAAATTCGGCTGCGAGCTTAGCGCAGCAGCGTTAGAGCCGCTTGCATTTCATCGCGCGCGTGCATGTCGCCGGCGTGCTGGGCGATGACGATGCCGTCGGAAAGCAGTTTGCGAGCTTCGTCCTGGCGGCCGATCCGCGCCAGGAGCTGGCCAAACTGAAAATATCCGGCAACGTAACTGGGATTCGATTCGAGAAGCTTCTGGAAGTGGAGTGTGGCGGCTGAATCGTCGCCGAGCTTCACGCATTCGAGCGCGAGGCCGTAGCGGGCGAATGCGTCCGCCGGCTTTTCGGCGACGAATTGTTCGAGCGTTTCGCGGCGCGACTTCTGTGCTTGGGCCATGGATTGAAAGAACGTATTATACGGTGCGCTGGCGCGCGAGCCAAGCGCGAGCAAATGAATTCTCGAAGGCGAATTGAATGGAGCGCAGCACGCGATGAACGAGAAGCCAGGCGGCGCGAAGAGCGCCGGAGCGCGAGCGAAGCTGCCGGGGAAGCCGGTGAGCGCGTCACGCTCTGAGATTGTGGAAGCGGTACTGCCGAACGACGCGAATCCGCTGGGGAAAATGCTCGGCGGACGGGTGATGCACCTGATTGATATCGCCGGCGCACTGGCGGCGACCAGGCATTCGAACAGCCATACGGTGACCGCTTCGGTGGATTACATGGATTTCCGGTTTCCAGTTGAGGTAGGCGAATGGATCGTGCTGAAGTCCAGCGTGAACCGGGTGTTCCGCACGTCGATGGAAGTGGGCGTGAAAGTATTTGCTGAAAATGTGCTGACCGGAGAGCGGAAGCATACGAGCAGCGCTTACGTGACTTTTGTGGCGATCGATCTGCACCGAAAACCCCACGTAGTGCCTCCGCTGATCTTGGAGACGGACGAGGACCGGCGGCGATTCGAGGAGGCGGGTGAACGGCGGCGGATGCGGCTTGAGATGCGAAACAAAGTGCGGTCGTTCTAGAATCGAAGCGGCGCTCTTATTTCAAGTAACGCTGAATTGCGTGCGCGGTCTGGGATGCTGTTTCCACACATTTTCCCAGTGCAGGACCTTCCAAATAATTTCCGCAGAAGAATAGCCCGGGGTTGGAGAGTTCTCCGTCACGGATTGCTTCCACGATGTGGCCGTGACCGAGGTTGTATTGCGGCAGGGCTTTCGGATATTTCCAAACGGCGGTTGCGATCGGTGAGCCCGTAATTTCAAGAATGTGCGCGTTCTCGTCCTGAACGATGTTGGCGATTTCGTCGTCAGAGTCCTCGATGATTTTGGGATCGGTAGCGCCGCCGATGAAGCTCGTGAGCGCGACGGCTCCGGCCGGGGCGCGTCCTGGAAACAGGGACGAATTCCAGACCGTGCCGAGCGTGCGGACCTTCTCGCTTCGCGGGACGAGAAAACCAAAACCGGTGAGTGCCTCGCCGACCTGGCGATCGTAATAGCCGGAGGCAACGACCGCTACCGGAGCGTAGGCAACGCCGGAAAGCGTATGTGCGAGCGTAGCGCCGAGGGGTGCGACCAAGTGCGACGCGGTGTACGCGGGCGTTGCGATCACGACAGCTGCCGCCGCCAGCTTTTCGGTGCGTCCGTCCTGCGTGAAACAGACTTCGTAATTAGCGGAGCGAGCGATCGACGCGACCTGAGCGCCGAGGCGTAGATCGTTGCCAAGCCGGGAAGCAATCGCGTCTCCGAGTGAAGCGACGCCTCGCTGGAAGGAGCAAAGTGGAGGGGGTCCGGCGCTCTTCCCGCCTTCAGAGCGCGATTTCATGGCGCCACGCAGGACGCTGCCGTATTCGTGCTCCCATTCTTCGAGAGTGGGAAACGCGGCCTTGAGGCTGAGTTTTTCCGGGTCGCCGGCGTAGACGCCGGAAACAAATGGGGCGACGAGATATTCGAGGATTTCGTGCCCAAATTTCCGCCGCACAAAATCGGCCACAGACTCCTCTTTGCCCGGCGGTTTGGAGCGCTTGAACGGCTCGGAGGCAAGCTTGAATCGCGAGGTCACTCCGAGCAACGAACTGGTGAGGAGCGCTTGCGGGGTCATGGGAATTTTCTGCAAGCGGCCGCGGAGGTAGACGAACCGCGGCGCGCGGACATCGGCCTGTTGCAGTTCGCCTTCGATGCCTACCTCGCGGATGAGATCGAGCATCGGAGCCGTGCCTTGAAAACTCTGCGGGCCCGACTCGAAGAGGAAGCCGTCTTTTTGAATTGTGCCGACGAGACCGCCCGGGCGGCTGGAGGCTTCGAGAAGAGTGACGGGCAAGCCGAGCTGTTTGATGCGGTAGGCACAGGCAAGGCCCGAAATCCCTCCGCCGACGACGATCACGTGCTGGGGCTCAGCCATTCGCTTGTCCGTTACAGCGTCTTCGAGAACAACGGCCGCTGGTCCATTTGTTGCTCGTGGAGGTAGCGGTCGAAAGTCATGGCCAAGTTGCGGATGAAAATGCGTCCGAGCGGCGCGACGCGGATTTCATCGGGCGCGAGCGTGACGAGTCCTTCGGCGCGAAATTGCTCGAGGCGCTCGAGCTCGGGTGCAAAATACTCATCGAAGGAAATCGAGAATTCGCGCTCGATTTCGTTCTTGAAAATCACCGTGTGGCAGAGAAGGCGGCCGATGACGGCGCGGCGAAGGCGATCGTCGTCGGAAAGGCGGTAGCCGCGCATGGTGGCAATGCCGCGATCCGCCACGGCAGCCTGGTATGCCGGAACTTCCCGCCGATTCTGCGCGTAGGCTTCGCCGATCGAGCTGATGGCGCTGACACCCATGCCGTAAAGGTCGGCGCCGGCTTTCGTCGTGTAGCCCTGAAAATTTCGGTGGAGCGTGCGATTGCGTTGCGCGATGGAAAGCTCGTCATTGGGCTTCGCGAAGTGGTCCATGCCGATGTAGATGTAACCGGCATTGAGAAAGCCTTCGAGACCGGCGCGGAAAATGCGGAATTTTTCCATTCCTGCGGGAAGATGAGATTCGAATGAGCCCTGTTGTTTCTTGAGCCAGGGCACGTGCGCGTAACTGAACATGGCGATGCGGTCGGGTTCGAGCGTGAGCGTTTGCTCGATCGTGGATTTGAAACTGTCGGCGGTCTGATAAGGCAGGCCGTAAATTAGATCGACGTTGATACTCTCGAAGCCGAGCTCGCGCGCGGTGAGGATCAGGTCGCGGGTCATTTCGTAGGGCTGCACGCGGTGAATGGCTTGCTGCACTTTGTGCTCGAAATCCTGCACGCCCATGCTGAGGCGATTAAAGCCAAGCCGGCGCAGGGTTTCGAAGTGCGCACGGTTGGTAACGCGCGGGTCAACTTCAATTCCGATTTCGGCGTCAGGGGCGAAAGTGAATCGTTCACGCGTATGGCCGAAGAGATCTTCCATCTGCGCGGGCGTGAGATACGTGGGCGTGCCTCCGCCCCAGTGAAATTGGATGATCGGGCGACTCTTTGAAACGCGCGCGCTGACGTGGCTGATTTCGCGTTTCAACGTTTCGAGGTAGGGAATCGCGACGTTCTTATCTTTCTGAATCGAAACGTTGCAAGCGCAGAAGAGGCAGAGGCTTTCGCAGAAGGGAATGTGCATGTAGAGCGAGACGGGCGTGGCTCGCTCGTCGGCGCGCGCGCAATATTGTTCAAAGTCTTCGGGGCCGAAGTCGTCTTTCCAGACTGGAGCTGTGGGGTAGCTGGTGTAGCGCGGGCCAGGGCGATTGTACTTATCGAGAGTGGCGTCGGAGATTTGGCCGATCTCGAGTTTGTCGGTTTGTTTTGTTTTAGTGTCAGGCATCGATTTCAGTTCGTCAGAATTATCAATCAGCTTTGCCGCTGTGCGCGCGAGCGGGAAGAGGGGCGGTTTGTCCCGCTTCAACGAAGGCGCGCGCATTCTGCACAGGAGTCGCCGGCAGGATGCCGTGCCCGAGATTCAGTATGTGGCCGAGGCCTCCTGTTTTTTCCACTGCTTCTCGAGCGGCTTCGCGAATTGCCGGTTCTGGGCCGAGCAGAACAGCAGGGTCAACGTTGCCTTGCAGCGCGACGCGACCGCCGAGCGTGCGGCGCACTTCCGCCAGATCTGTGCGCCAGTCGACGCTCAGGACGTCGGCGCCCGAACGGGCCTGGAGCTCGACGAGGTGCGACGAGCCTTTGCCGTAGAGAATCTTTGGCACAGCGGCGGCGCGGAGCGCTTCGAATACGGACTGGGTTGCAGGAAGCTCGAAGGTTTCGTACTCGCTGCGGCTCAGCTCACCCGCCCAGGTATCGAACAGTTGCACGACTGCCGCCCCGGCGGCGATTTGCGATTGCAGGTATGCGGCGGTGGCGCGCGCAATCCGTGACAGCAGATCGCGGAGCACTGCGGGTTCATCGCGCATGAATTGCTTGGCGCGCGAAATGTCGCCGCGCGTCTGGCCTTCGATCATGTAGCAGGCAAGTGTCCACGGAGCGGCGGCAAAGCCGATCACAGGAACGTCCGCACCGACCTCGCGGCAGATCGCGCGGATCGCGTCGGCGACGAATTTCGTATCGCGTTCGGGGTCGAAGTCGCGAAGACGCGCGACGGCGGCGCGGTCGCGCACGGGATTCGAGAGCACGGGACCGGAGTCTGGCACGTCAAGAGGCATGCCCATCGCTTCGGCGACGATCAAAATATCGGAGAAAACAATCACCGCATCCACGCCAATAATGCGAAATGGCTGGAGCGACACCTCAGCGGCGAGTTCGGGAGTCTTACAGATTTCAAGGAACGAGTGCTTGGCGCGGACGGCCTGGTATTCGGGGAGGTACCGGCCAGCCTGGCGCATAATCCAGACCGGGACGCGATCAACCGGCTCGAAGCGGCAGGCGCGCAGAAAAAGCTCTTTTCGGTTTTCGTTCACCTGTGTCATGCGTTCCTGGGTTTCGCAAAGATGATAGCAGAAGGGCCAAAAGGCCGCACGTTCACCTGTCGCGTGCGATAGTGACAACGGGCACGCGGCGTTAGGGCAGATTCGGCGCTATAATTACCGTTCATTCGAGCTTGGGCGGAAACAGAAGCACCCGATGACACACTATCATCTTGGCTATGTGAGTCTGGCGCTCTACGTGGCGAGCTTCCTCTGCTACGCGCGTATCCTTTATGTGCCGGATTTGTGGGTCGGGCGTATTGCGACGCTGCTGCTCGGCGCCGGCATCGTGATGCACTACTTCGCATTGCTCGAGCGCTCGCGCTGGATTCATACCGTGCCGTACAACGACTTGTACGGGTCAATGTCATTATTTGCGTGGCTCCTTGGCGTGACTTATTTGGGCCTCGAACTGTTCCACCGCCAGCGATCGGTGGGAGCGTTCGTGACGCTGCTGTTGATCGTGTGGATCGTGCTGCTTGCAACGCTTGCACCGAACGAAGCGCCGCCACCTCCGCCGGCTCGCGGACCTCTCTTTGCGTTTCATGTGACCCTCAACACCTGGGCGTACGCCGCATTTGCGCTGTCGTTCGTCCTCAGCGTAATTTATCTGGGGCAGGACCGCGTGCTGCGTTCTCGGAAGCTCGCTACTCCGTTCTGGAGATTTCCCGCGCTCGACGTGCTGGACCGGATGGCGCGAAGCAGCGTATACGTGGGACTCGCGGCGTTGTTCATGGGCGTGGTGATGGGGCTCGTATGGGAGCACCGGTTGAGCGGCGGGTATTCGTGGGGCGACCCGAAGGTGATCGTGACGCTGGCGATTCTGGGGGCGTATGCGGCATATCTGCGATTGTCGCGGAGCACCACGTGGCGCGGGGCGAGGGCCGCGAAACTGTGCGCTTTTAATTTTGTGGTCGTACTGTTTAGTTACACGGTTGTGAATTTTTATCTGACGAGGTTCCATCGCTTTTTCTAATCTCGAATGGCCACGCTGACGAAATCCAAACGTACCGGGGCGGCTCGAATTGACGTCGCGCTGATCGGGTGCAGCCATCGCACGGCGCCGGTCGAGTTGCGCGAGCGCGTGACGTTCAGCCCGGAGCAGGCGGTGGCTGCCGGGGCGGAACTGCGCAAGCAGGGAATCCTCGAGGAAGCGGTCGTGCTTTCGACGTGCAATCGCAGCGAGCTGTACGGAGTTCCCACTGAGCCCGGGCAGGTGGCGGCGGAAGCGATGGAAGTTTTTCTCACGTCGTTCCACGGCATACCGCGAGCGGACTTGAGTGGGCGGCTTTACCGCTGGGTGGGCGCCGATGCCGTGCGGCATCTTTTCCGCGTGGCTTCCGGGCTCGACTCGATGATGCTGGGCGAGGCGGAAATACTGGGGCAGCTGCGGACCGCGTACGGGCAGGCGCTCGATCACGGGTCGACCGGACCGATACTGAATCGCATGTTTCAGGGCGCGATTGAAGTGGGGAAGCGGGTGCGGTCGGAGACCGAAGTGGGTGCGCGGCCGATGTCCGTGGCGCTGGCGGGCGTGAAGCTTGCGGAGCGGGTGTTCGGAAACCTGAAAGGGCATTCGGCATTGATTCTGGGCGCGGGAGCGGTGGCGGAGCAGGTGGTGGAGAATTTGCGGAACCGCGGGATCGGAAGCTTGCGCGTGGTGAACCGTTCTTACGATCACGCGGCGGAACTCGCGCGAAAGATGGGCGGGGAAGCGATCGAGTGGTCGTCGCTTGAGGGCGTGCTGGGCGTGCCGGATATTGTGATTGCGTCGGTAGGTGGCACGGGCGCGGTGTTGACACGCGCGCTGCTGGAGCATGCGATCGAGGCGCGCCAGGGGCGACCGATGTTTGTGGTGGACCTCGGCGTGCCGCGCAACATCACCGCCGACGCCGCGGGACTGTACAACCTTTACCTCTACAATATTGATGACCTGGGCGAAATCGTCGAACAGAACAAGAAAGCGCGGGAAGCCGAGATTCCACGGGCGGAAGCGATCATCGCCGAGCACATCGTGAAATTCGAATCGTGGCGGGCGACACTCGAGGCGGGATCGATTGTCGATGATTTGCGCGAGAGTTTTCATAAGCATCGCGAGCTGTTGATCCGCGAAAAACTGAGCGAGATGAACGATGTGTCGCCCGAAGAGCGCGCGCGGATCGCGCACATCACCGAAGAACTGATCGAGCGCGTGCTGGAGCAGCCATCGCAAAAGCTGCGGCGAAGCCGCGAGATGCGCGGACACCTGGCCGGGCTCGATGCTCTGAGGCACCTCTTCGGGCTGGATGACGCAAAAGGCGGAGACAAAGATTGAAGCAGCTGCGCATTGGAACGCGCGGCAGCGCGCTGGCTCTTTGGCAGGCGAATCATTTGCGCGACGCGCTTTCCGAATCGTTTGGGATTGCGGCGGAGATTGTGGTGGTAAAAACTTCCGGCGACCGGTTTGCCGGCGCACAGATCGAGCAGATCGGCATACGCGGGATTTTCACCAAAGAGCTCGAAGACGCATTGATTGCAGATCGCGCGGACCTGGCCGTGCACAGCATGAAAGATGTTCCTACCGAATTTTCGGCCGAGTGCAGGATCGCGATCGTGTTTCCGCGCGAGGATCCGCGAGACGCGCTCGTTTCGCAGCACGGCAATTCTCTGAAGCAATTGCGCCAGGGCGCGCGAATCGGAACCAGCAGCTTGCGGCGGGCGTCGCAGCTCCGGAAATTCCGGAGCGATTTCGAAATCGTGGAAGTTCGAGGCAACGTGGATACGCGGCTGCGGAAAGTGGCGGAGGGTGAGTGCGACGCGATGGTCCTCGCGAAGGCTGGACTCGACCGGCTGAATGCGTCGTCGCGGATTGCGGAGGTGCTTTCTCCGGAAGTTATGCTGCCGGCTGTGGGTCAGGGGGCGCTGGGCGTGGAGTACTTGGCTGCTCGGGAGGCTGAATTCTCCTTCTTGCATCAACTTGTAGATCACGACACCGTGCGCGCGGTGAGTTCTGAGCGCACGGTGCTGGCCGCTCTGCAGGGTGGTTGCCGGCTGCCGCTTGGAGCGTGGGGAAGAATCGAGGACGGGAAACTCGCGCTCGATGCGTGCGTGCTTTCGGCCGATGGCGCGGAGAGTGTTAGCGGGCATGGATCGGCAGCTTGCGCTTCGGTGAACGAGGCAGAGGCGCTGGGCCGAAAAGTTGCAGGAGATTTGCTGGAAGCGGGCGCAGAGCGGATTCTGCGTCTCGCGGGAAGGTCCGTTGGACAAAGTTAGCCAATCGCTGTCAGGGAAGCGCGTGGTGGTGACGCGCGCGGTCGAACAGGCGCAGGAATTGGTGCGCGAACTCGAGTGGGTGGGTGCTGAGGTACTCATTCTGCCCACCGTAAGTTTCGCGGCGCCTGCCGATTGGCGCCCGCTTGATTCCGCGATTGGCTCGATCGGCGGATTTGACTGGATTTTGCTGACAAGCCAGAATGCGGTGCGATTTTTGGCCCAGCGATGCTGCGATTTAAGACTCGATCCGAAGTCTTTGCAATCGCCGAGGCCGCTGGTGGCGGCGATAGGCCGGGTGACGGCGAAGGCAGCGACGGAAGCCGGCCTGCGGGTGGACTACACGGCGACGAAGGATACCGGCGAGGCGCTTGTGCACGAATTGGTCGAGGAGTTGTGGGGAGCGATCGGCGAGCGCAAGGTACTGTTGCCGCGAAGCGATCGAGGCGACGACCGGTTGCCGAGCGCGTTGCGAGAAGCAGGCGCGCGCGTGACCGAAGTGATTGCGTATCGGACGGCGGCGCCGGAATCGCTCGACGCGGGGATTGTGGATCGCGTACGGCGAGCGGATGTGGATGCGATTGTGTTCGCGAGCCCTTCGGCGTACCACAATCTGAGCGATGGGATCGGAGCGAAGCAGTTGGCCGAGGTGTCGGCGCGAGTGGATTTTGCGGCGATCGGTCCGACGACGGCACGCGCGCTGCGCGAGAGCGGCGCACGAGTGGCGATCGAGGCAAACGAGTCGTCCGCGGCCGGACTGGCCGGCTCGATTGCCAAGTATTATCAGCGGCAGGTTTCGCAAGGCAAGGCCAAGGGCGCGAAAGGCGGGGGGACGGGGCGGCGGTGAAGGGAGTTCGAATGAAACAAGCAGCGAAGCGGGCGAGGCTGGCGTGACATTTCCAGTTCACCGGCCGAGGCGATTGCGGCGGAGCGAAGCATTGCGGGGATTCGTGCGCGAAACGCGGCTCTCGGCGAGCGGGCTCGTCTATCCGATGTTCGCTTGCCCGGGGAAGAGCGTGCGGAACGAAGTAAGCTCGATGCCGGGCATTTTCCAACAGTCTGTGGATCAGATTGTGGAGGAGTGCCGCGAAGTAGCGGGGCTGGGGATTCCGGCTGTGGTTTTGTTCGGGCTGCCGGACAAGAAAGATGAGGTCGGGTCTGAGGCTTCCGATGCGAACGGAGCCGTGCAGCGGGCGGTTGAGGCGATTCGAAAAGCCAAGCTCGAACTGCTCGTCATCACGGATGTTTGCTTGTGCGAATACACGAGCCACGGGCATTGCGGCGTCGTGGACGCCGGCAAGGGTGAAATACTGAACGATCCGAGCATCGAGCGGCTGGCGGATGCGGCGCTGTCGCACGCGCGAGCGGGCGCGGATATTGTGGCGCCCTCGGACATGATGGATGGGCGCGTGGGCGCGATCCGGCAGAAACTCGACGCGAATGGATTTCAGGACGTAGCGATTCTTTCCTACGCGGCGAAGTATTGTTCTGGGTTCTACGGGCCGTTTCGGGAGGCGGCACAGTCGGCGCCGCAATTTGGCGACCGTCGAAGCTATCAGATGGACCCGGCGAACGCGCGCGAAGCGCTGCGGGAAGTGGCGCTCGATCTGGAAGAAGGCGCGGACATGGTCATGGTGAAGCCGGCGCTGCCGTATCTGGACATAATTCAGCGGGTGCGGGAGCGGTTCGACGTGCCCGTGGCGGCGTACAATGTGAGCGGGGAATTTTCGATGGTGAAAGCCGCGGCGCGGAACGGGTGGATCGACGAGAAGCGGGTCGTGCTCGAAATTGTCACGGGAATCCAGAGGGCGGGGGCTGAGATTATTCTGACGTACCACGCGAAGGATGTAGCGCGGTGGCTGAAGCAGTGCTGATTACCATAGAGCACGATTATAGCTTTGACAAAAGCTATGGATGTGTCCGATGATTGGGGCGCATCCGAGGCCGCACTATCTCCTGTCAAACATCACGCGGCTTCAAAGGCGGAAGCGCGTGACAATAATAGCTGGATTCCAGTGCACAGACGGCATCTTGATGTGCTCAGACACAGAACAAGGACTGTCTGACAATTCCAAATCCCAGATTCGGAAAGTTCCAGTGTTCTTACTGGGAAAGATGACGGTAGCAATTGGAGGGGCGGGAGACGGAGATTTAATTGATTTCATCAATCAAGACCTTGTTAAACATCTACTTCGTGAAACCTTCGACCTCCAATCATTAGAATCTATCCTAGATGCCTACGCAAAAAAGATATTCAAAGAAAATATTAGACCATACGCCGGGTTCCACCAATCACTTATCCCTAGCGCAAATTTCTTGATTGGCGTGGCTTTGGATGGAAACTGTGGATTATTCAAATGGGAGAAGAATTATGTTTACCGCGTCCCCATGATGCAGCATACGTCCATCGGAATCGGGGTACTTCAATCCGAGCAGCTTTTGAGCGATATTCAGTTTCATTATCCGTCCGATTGGATGCTGTTCTTTGCGGTAAGAATGATGCAAAACGTAAAACAATTAGTGAATGGATGCGGGGGGAAGACCGAGATTTCATTTATCTCAAACCAAGGTAGTCACACGAGCTTGGGCGTGTTCGTCGTGGATGAGATCGAGCACATGGCAGACATTGTAGATGAGTTTTTGTCCGACCATGTCCTATCTTTCATTGCCAACAGAGCGAATCTAAAAAAAGAAAGTATCAGTTCGCAGCTCGACAATTTGAGAAAGGGAATCGAACACCTACGGGAAAGATACTTGAACCTCAGACCCGGCGTTTTTATTGACTCGCCGAAACCGCAGAAGACTTCTCAACAACCCAAAGGAGAGAAGAATTCATGACAGATTTTCAGTACTGGTTTTTGATTTTTGTAATTGTGGGTTGCGCTGCGTTGATTGGGGATGAAATTCGTACTGCTATACATTGCCTCAGAGATATTGAGTCAAGCATCGACGCGCTTCGGCCAGACGAATCTGTGGAGGTTTAGAAATGACAAACGAAATTGTCGATTGGGTTACTGCGCGCTCGAAATGCTCAATGGGCATTATTTTTGAGAAATTGAGGAAACAGGTTGAAGAAGACGTAGCGATACGCCAAAAAATACAACAGGAAAGCGCAAATCGCTACTATGCGTTCAAGTTTTCTGATACCGGAAAGGATTCATTCTCCGTGTTAGTCGAAGGCAATAGAATCTATGGGACGGTGCGTTTTGATTGGATAGACAGCGCCATTCACGTAAGCAATCGTGATGGAAAACAATTGTTGATGGCTACATTAACCCTCAATCTCGAAGGCGAATGCAGAATTAAGATAAACGACCAAGAATATGAAATGTGGCAATTCAGGAAAATGGCATTAGAGAGTTTGTTCTTTAATGAACCTAAGCCGTGAGCCTTTCAAACGTAAGAACCGGAGCCGTAACCATATGGCGCAAGGTATCCAAGAACAGGCTGGCATTTTCGCGGCGGTTGAATCGGAAAGTCATTTCGTCAAGGTAGGCATGTAGATGCTTCGCGCTGACTTTATGCCAAGAACCCATAATTCCGCGCTTCAAGAGCGAGAATGCGCTCTCAATCGTGTTGGTGTGCACGTCGCCAATCGCGTAGATTTTCTTGCTGTGATTCACGGTGCGGTGACGGTCGTGGAATTTGCCGACTGCTTTCGGATACGCCCGGAGATCGTCGGTCATAATCACTTCGACATCTTCGGAGATGTTCTGTTCGATGTACTTCTTCAGCGTGCCCTTCTTCGCATCGGTCGCATGGAAGAATCGGAGGTCGCCATTGCGCTTGCGGATTCCGATAACAACCTGCTTCTGCTTCTTGGCTATTTTCTGTCCCTTGCCGAGAATCTTTCCGCCGACGTAGGTTTCGTCCATCTCAACCGTTCCGTCCAGCATGGGCTTGTCTGCTTCCACCATCGCCGCACGGATGCGGTGACAGAGATACCAAGCCGTCTTATAGCTCACTCCCAGCGTCCGTTGAATCTGGCAAGCCGACATGCCTTTCTTCGCTTCACAGAGCAACAGGGTAGCGAGGAACCACTTGGTAAGCGGAAGGTGCGAATCATTGAAGATCGTTCCCGCCGTCACACTGAATTGATAGTCGCAATCCTTGCAGTAGTAAAGAGTCTTTTCGGTCTCAAGCTCGACGGCGGGAAGTTTGCAGCGCGTGCAACGGACACCTTCGGGCCAGCGCAAGCGAGTCAGAATCTCCCGGCACTTCTCATCGGTCGGGAACATGGTGTTTACATCAACTAGGTTCATCGGAGACCTCGCATGGAGAAGGCTAGAAAGAAAATGCTGAAAGCGGTGCCGACTAGAAAGCTACTTGCCTCAATCAAGAAGGATTTGCGGCAGGCAATTCGGGCTTCTGCGTCTGCCAAACCCAAGAGGAAGTAGGAGATGCGTTCCATATGAAGGATACTATGCCACTGCCTTACTTTTGTCAAGTAAATAATCGTGCCATAGAGTAATCAACAAGTCAATGAAAACGTATGATTCTGAGCAATGAACCCAAACGACTTAGTAGTCCTTCGCACTTTCCTGAATGACGCGACCGCAGCAATTGCACCAGGAGCGCTCGAATCAGCCGGCATCGAGACGATGGTTCTCGCGGACGATGCCGGAGGGATGCGACCGAGCTTTGGATGGGTGGTGTGAAGCTTCTGGTTCGGGCCGAGGACGCGGTTCGTGCGAATGAGATCCTCGGTTTAGACAAATCGGATCCTCGCTGGAGGCAGGCGAAGTGAAGACGGCGGCAAACAAGGGCGTTAAGCGGGTGAGCGTCGGCAACGGGCGACCGAAATCGACGGAGATTTTCGAGCGCGGCAAGAAAATACTAGTAGGCGGGGTGGATAGCCCGGTGCGCGCGTTTCGGGCTGTGGGCGAGACGCCGTTGGTGATCGATCGCGCGGAGGGGGCGCGACTCTATGACGTGGATGGGCGGGAGTATATCGATTACGTGGGATCGTGGGGCGCGCTGATTCTGGGGCACGCGGATCCGGACGTGGTGCGCGCGGTCGGGGAGCAGGCGAAGCGCGGGACGAGTTATGGGATGACGTCGCCGCTAGAAATCGAACTGGCGGAGGAAATTGCCCGGGCGTTGCCGTCGATCGAGCGGCTGCGATTCGTCAGTTCCGGCACCGAAGCGACGATGAGCGCGATCCGGCTGGCGCGCGGATTTACAAAGCGCGACCTGATTCTGAAATTCGAAGGCGGCTATCACGGGCACTCGGACAGTTTTCTGGTGGAAGCGGGGTCGGGGCTTGCAACGCTGGGAATTTCGTCGAGCCCTGGAGTGCCAGAGGCGCTTGCGAAGCTGACGCTGAACGCCCCATACAATGACGCGGCGGCCGTGGAGAAAATCTTCAAGCAGCACGCGGGAAAGATTGCGGCGGTGATCGTAGAGCCGGTGGCGGCGAATATGGGAGTGGTGGCGCCGGCGAAGGGATTTCTCGATCGGCTGCGGGAATTGACGAAGCGGGATGGGGCGCTTCTGATTCTGGACGAAGTGATCACCGGATTCCGCACGGCTTACGGAGGGGCGCAGAATTTGTACAAGGTTCAGCCGGACCTGACGACGATGGGGAAAATCATCGGCGGGGGGTTGCCGGTGGCGGCGTATGGCGGGCGACAGGAAATCATGGAAATGGTCGCGCCCCTCGGGCCTGTCTATCAGGCCGGGACGCTATCGGGAAATCCGCTCGCGATGCGGGCGGGACTTGCGACGCTGCCGAAACTCGCAGCAGATGGTTTTTACGATGAGTTGAACCGGAAGTCGGCAAGGCTGGCGGAAGGCTTGCAGCGGGCGCTTGCTGAAAGCGGGGTGGCGGGTCAGGTGAATGCGGTGGGTTCGCTGATGACGATGTTTTTCACCGCCGAGCCGGTGAAGGATTACGCGGGCGCGAAGAGATCGGATACGGAAAAGTATGCGGCGTTTTTCCGGGAGATGCTTGAACGCGGCGTGTTTATCGCGCCTTCGCAGTTTGAGGCGCTGTTCGTTTCGGCAGCGCATAGCGATGCAGACATCGAGCGGACGATTGCGGCGGCGCGGGGAAGCCTGGAAGCGATTCACCACGGATAAATGGGGACTCACGCAGGTAAGACCTTCTACCGATCTCGCAGCACAATATCCTGAAATCCTGATGAATTGGATCTTCGCTTCTTGGGATGGGTGTCGCTCAGAGGGTGGAAAAGACGCGGAAAGGTGCTTGCCCGTTAAAGGCGGCGCCGCGAGCGGCGAGCAACGCGGATGGTACGGCGTTGCAGCGGGCTTCGGGGGCGGGTCTTAGACCCGCCCCTACGCAGAAAATGCGAATTATTTTGCGAAATCGTTGCGAACTACCTGGCCGCCCTTCATTACGAACTTCACTTGTTCCAGCAGCTTGATGTCGTCGAGCGGGTTGCCGTCCACAGCGATAATGTCGGCAAATTTGCCTGGGTCGATTGCGCCGATTTGATCGGACCAGCCCATCAAGTCGGCGGCATTGATGGTGGCGGAGTGAATCGCTTCGAACGGGGACATGCCGTAGCGCGTCATCCATTCGAATTCGATGGCCTGAGTGCCGTGGGGGAAGGGGCCCGCGTCGGTACCGAAAGCGATCTTCACGCCCGCAGCGAGTGCTTTCTTGAAACTAACCTCGTGAATCGCGAGGCGGCTGGTCTTGCCGCTAGACATCGCGAGATCGGATTTTTCGAGTGCGCCGGAGTAGACGTACAGAGTGGGAACGAGATAGATGCCCTTCTTTACCATCTTGGCGATGGCGTCGTCATCGAGCTGAATGCCGTGTTCGATCGAAGCCACGCCCGAATCTATGCAGTAGTGCAATCCGGGACCATCGTAGGCATGGCAGGCGACTTTGATTCCTTTCAGGCGCGCTTCGTCGACGATGGCGTCCGTCTCTTCGAGACTGAAATCGGCGACGCTCACGATTTTGCCGTCGGGCGTGAAGCTATAACGATCGGTGCCGTAGATTTTGATGAGGTCGGCGCCGTAATTGAATTGCTCGCGGACGGCTTTGCGCGCTTCCCACGGGCTGTCGACGATCTGAACGCCAATCGGGACGGTAACTTCGGGCGAGTAGCCTTCGAGGCCGTAGCCGCCGGTGGTCGAGATGCCGCGGGTGGAAACTTTCAAGCGCGGTCCGGGAATGAGGCCCTGATTGATGGCGTTGCGCACATCAACGTCGCTATACATCGCGCCTTCCGTCTCCACGTCGCGCATGGCGGTGAAGCCGGCTTCGAGGTCTTTCTTGACGTTGAGTGTGGCTAGAATCGTGCGGTATTGCCACGACTGCTTGAGAAGGATTTCGTCGTAGTGCGAGTCGTCTGTATCGGCGAGCGTGATATGTGTGTGGCAGTCGATGAGGCCGGGGAGGACGGTGGTGCGGGTTAAGTCGACGACAGTTGCGCCGGCGGGGATCTGGATCTGGTCGGCGGGGGCGACGCGAGCGATCTTGTCACCGTGGATCACGATGACCTGGTTGCTGAGTATTTTCCCGGAGCGGACGTCGAGCAAGTGGCCTGCGCGGACGTAGCTATCGGGCGTCTCGGCGGCGCGGGTGGATACGGCCACGCTCAAGGCAATAAAAACGGCTACGACGAAAATGAATGCTGCGGACCACATGGACAGCGGTCGAGGCATGGTTCCTCCTGGATAGCGGCGCGATTTTAACGCCAAAGCCGAGGACGCGGACGAACTTGTTTCGGAATCTGGGAAACCGCTTGTCCGGAATTGCGTAACTTGGTGTGAAACGATTTGAGCGCTGCCGCGTCTGATGATGGCGACGCGCGAGTGTGGGTGTGGGTCTGCGCCTCGCATGGGTTACAATCGCCAGTTTGTAGGGCTGCGAGCGGCGCCGGTACGCCGGTCCGAATCGAAGGGAGCACGTCTGAATGATTTCCATCGTGAGAATTGAGCGAACTTTCCGGTTCGTTGCTTTGCCGCTTTGGTTTTCGTTGTTTCTAGTCTGTGCCGGGGCAAGCGCGGTCCCTTCGCGGATGCAGGGGGAGAAGTCGAAGTCGGCGGATAGGCCGCAGGCCTCCGATGGGAAACAGGACGAGAAGAAGGACGAGAAGAAAGATGAGAAGAAGGACGAGACGCTTCCGCTCAAGACGACGCGGAAGGTGAGTTTCACGACGGATGAGGGGACGTGGATGTCCGTGGATATTTCACCGGACGGCAAGCAGATCGTGTTCGATCTACTTGGCGATCTCTATGTGGTGCCGTCGAGCGGCGGGGATGCCAGGCGGATCACGAGCGGGCCGGCGTGGGATTGCCAGCCGCGATTTTCTCCCAATGGAAAGCAGATTGCGTTTATCAGCGATCGGAGCGGAAGCGACAATCTTTGGCTCATCAACGTGGACGGCTCGCAGATCGAGGGCAAAGACGCGAAGAAGGTGAGCGAGGAAACGGATGACCAGCTTGGATCGCCGGCATGGTCGCCTGACGGAAATTACCTTGTGGTGCGGAAGTATGGCCAATACCCGGGACCGACGGACTATCTGCGCTACACGAGCCTTTGGATGTTTCACAAGGACGGGGGCAAGGGCGTGGAGCTCGTGAAATCGAAAGGCGAGACGGCCATTAATTCCGGCGCGGTCTTTTCCGCCGACGGCAAGCTTGTCTATTTTTCGACTCACGCAGGGCCGTACCACTACAACGTCGATATCGGACGATTTCAAGTGACAAGTTTCAATCGCGAGACGAGCGAGGTGGAGAAACTTACGTCGGAATACGGCGGAGGGCTGCGGCCCATCGTTTCGCCGGACGGCAAGTGGCTGGTGTATGCGTCAAGGCACGATGCGAAGACGGGCCTGCGCATCCGCGATCTGACGACGCGCGAAGAGCACTGGCTGGCGCTACCCATTCAGCGCGACGACCAGGAAGGCTTTGCTGTGAACGATGTGCTGCCAGGATATGCGTTCACGCCGGATTCGAAGTCCGTGATTTTCACGCGCGACGGACACATTCAGCGAGTGGATCTGGCGACTCGGCAGGTAGCGACGATTCCATTCAGCGCGAAAGTGGATTTGGATTTGGGCCCGCGCGTTCACACAGATTACGCGGTGGACGACGGTCCGCTCACGGTACACCAGATGCGATGGACGAACCAAACGCCCGACGGGAAACGGATTACGTTCAGCGCTGTGGGTAAAATCTGGGTGATGGATTTGCCGGATGGAAAGCCGCGCCGGTTGACGAAGAGTGCAGTGCGCGAGTACGAGCCCACATTTTCGCCGGACGGGAAATGGATCGCTTACGTGACCTGGTCGGATGCCGATGGCGGCGAGCTGTGGAAGATTCCGGCGGCGGGCGGCAACGCGACGAAGATTAGCGCGGTCGCAGGATATTATTCGGCGCCGCAATGGTCGCCGGATGGGTCGAAGCTTCTGTACGTAATGGGATCGCGGCACGGATGGCTGGCAGATAGTGGCGATGTACAAGAAATTCGCTGGATCGCAGCCGATGGAGGCGCGAGCCACACAATCGTTACGCTGCCCGACGGTTACCAACAGCCGACTTTCAACGGCGACGGGACGCGAGTGTATTACATGGAAGATGCGCCACCGGGAGGCGGCGACACCCCTACGCCACCGGCGAGGTTGCTGCGCTCGATCCGCCTGGACGGGATCGACAAGAAAACGCACATCCACGTGGATGGGAAATTTGTGCTGATCGTGCCATCGCCGGATGGCGAGTGGCTTGCGATTCAGAATCGCTACGATGCGTACCTCGCGGCGTTTCCGAAGGTGGGCGATGCTGCGGTGAACATCAATTTCAAGGCGCCGGAAGTTCCGCTGCGGCGTTTGACAAAAGAAGGCGCGAATTATCTTTACTGGGCGGATGGCGGAAAGACACTCACGTGGAGCTTTGGCAACGACTTCTACCGGGTAAAGCGCGATGACGTGCTGAGCGCGCCGAAGCCCGAAAAAGACAAGCCCGAAAACTGGAAGCCAGAGATGTTTGCGATCTCGATGCAGGTACCGCGGGACAACCCGCAGGGGCAGCTCTATTTGCGCGGGGCGCGAATCGTGACGATGAAGGGCGAAGAGGTCATCGCGCAAGGCGACATCCTGATCGAGAACAACCGGATTAAAGCGGTCGGCCCTTCCGGAAGCATGCAGCCGCTTGCGGGCGCGAAGGTGATTGAGGTGAGCGGCAAGACGATTGTGCCGGGGCTCGTTGACATCCATTCGCATTTGAAGACGGAGCGGCCAGAGATGACGGACGAGGAGTGGTCGTACGCGGAAAATCTTGCGTATGGAGTGACGACAACGCGCGATCCTTCGATCGAGTCGAACACCGTGTTTGCGCAGGGCGAGCTCGTTTCGGCCGGCGACCTGATCGGGCCACGGATTTATTCAACGGGAACAGCGATCACGACGTCTGCTGGAGGAATCGCGAGCCTTGAGGACGCTGAGAATCTCGTGAAGCGTTACAAGACGCACGGAGCGGATTCGCTGAAGGAGTACATGCAACCGCGGCGGATTCAGCGGCAGTGGCTGGCCATGGCCGCCGGGAAAGAAGGCGTGAATATCACCGCCGAGGGCGGCGGCGATTTGAAGACCGATTTAAGCATGGTGCTTGACGGCTATACGGGGGTGGAGCATAGCCTGCCGGTGGTCCCGATTTACAAGGATGTGATCGAGCTCGAAGCGCAGGCGGGCACCACGTACACGCCGACTCTGATCGTTTCCTACGGCGCGGAGTTCGGGCAATTTTACTGGCGGCAGCGCATGGACCTGCACGCCGATCCGAAAGTGAGGCGTTTCACCCCGCACCAACAGGTGGATAGCGTAGCGCGGCGGCGGGTGCTGCTGTTCGACGAGGAGTATACGTTTCCGCTGATCGCACAGGGAGCGGCTGGGGTGTTCCGCGAAGGCGGACACGTGGCGCTGGGGTCGCACGGCGAACAGCAGGGGATCGGCGCGCATTGGGAGCTTTGGATGTTGCAGTCGGGCGGGATGACGCCGTGGCAGGCGCTTTACTCGGCGACGATGCACGGAGCGGAGAGCATCGGGCTCGAAAAGCAGCTTGGGTCGCTCGAGCCGGGGAAACTGGCCGATCTTCTGGTGCTGAATTCGAATCCGCTCGATGATATTCACAATTCGAGAGATTTGGAATACGTGATTAAGAACGGTGTCGTCTATTCCGCGGATACCTTGGATGAGGTGTGGCCCGCGCAGAAGAAGTTTCCGGCGTTCTTCTGGCAGAAGGATGATGCGGAATTGACTGCTTTGCCGAAGTAGAGATTCGATTAGTCGGTGGCGGGTTCGATTCGAAGGGCTGCGGATGCGGCCGCTGCCACTCCTGCTACTAAGTCAACACCTGCCGGTCTGAAGCCCGGCGCTACAGAAGAACTGGGGCCAAAAATCGCTTTGTCGCGCTGTGATATCCTCACTTCGAGATGACAAACTCGCTTACTACTTTCATTACACACCTTGAGTGCTCGAAGTGCGGGGAAAAGCAGACGCACGAGAAGCTGCAGAATCTGTGCAAGTGCGGCGGGCCTTTGCTCGCGCGTTACGATCTTGGGAAGGCGGCGCGGACCCTCACGCGCGAAGCGCTGAGGTTGCGTCCGACGAATATGTGGCGTTACTCGGAGGTTCTGCCCGCGCGCCAAGCGGTCTCGCTCGGCGAAGGGATGACGCCGGTGATTCACGCGCGACGGCTCGGCGCGCGGATGGGGCTCGACGCGCTCTACGTAAAGGACGAGGGGCTGAATCCGACCGGGTCGTTCAAGGCGCGCGGGCTTTCGGCGGCGGTGACGCGCGCAAAGGAACTGGGCGCAAAGACGCTTGCGATTCCGACTGCCGGCAATGCGGGTGGGGCGCTGGCAGGTTATGCAGCGGCAGCGGGAATTCCGTGCGTGATCGTGATGCCTGCGGATACACCGAGCGCGAACATGATGGAATGCGAGGCCTTTGGCGCGGACGTGCGCAAGCTGGACGGACTGATTTCGGATTGCGGACGTTACGTGGCGGAGCACAAGGAGAAGGAAGGCTGGTTTGAAGTTTCGACGCTCAAGGAGCCCTACCGTATCGAGGGCAAGAAGACGATGGCGTACGAGTTGTGGGAGCAGTTCGAGGGCAAGCTCCCGGACGTGATTATTTATCCCACTGGCGGCGGAGTCGGATTGATCGGGATGTGCAAGGCGTTCGAAGAAATGGAAACGATGGGCTGGATCGGGCGCGAGCGGCCCCGGATGGTGGTGGTGCAGGCAACCGGGTGCGCGCCGATCGTCGAAGCGTATGTGAAGGGCGAATCGAGCGCGCCACCGTGGCAGAATGCTGCGACGATTGCGTCGGGCCTGCGGGTGCCGAAAGCGCTGGGCGATTTTCTTGTCCTGGCGGGAGTGCGCGCGACACAGGGAACCGCGGTTACCGCGACGGACGACGAGATGCTCGCGGCGGGGAAGGAACTCGCTTCCGCGGAGGGGATTTTCGCGGCGCCCGAAGGTGCCGCGACGGTGGTGGCGGCGCGAAGGCTCGCGGAAGAACGCTGGATCAAGCCGCATGAGAGCGTCGTGCTGTTCAATACTGGCTGCGGATACAAATATATCGAGGTGTGGCAGAAGGCGCTGGGAGCGTAGAGCCAAGCGACGAGTGATGAGTGACGAAAGATGAATGACGTGACCGAGCGGCTTTACTATCACGATTCGCTTCTGCGTGAGTTCGAAGCGCAAGTAATCTCGTGCGAGAAAGAGGGCGAGCGCTGGAAAATCGTGCTCGACCGCACCGCGTTTTATCCGACTTCTGGCGGCCAGCCGCACGATACGGGAAAGCTCGGGGACGTGCCGGTGACGGAAGTGGCCGAGGCAGAGCAGAAAGTGGTGCATTACGCTTCCGCTGCAATTCCGCTTGGCCCGGTGCGTGGCACAATTGATTGGCCGCGGCGCATTGACCATATGCAGCAGCATACGGGCCAGCATCTGTTGTCCGCCGCGTTCATCGAGCTATTCGGTTTTCAGACGGTTTCATTTCATCTCGGCAGAGATTCTTCGACGATCGATTTGAATGCGCCATCGGTGGTGGCGCGCCATCTGGAAGAAGCCGAGCGGCGCGTGAACGAGGTGATATTCGAGGATAAGCCGGTGGTAATTCGGTTCGGCACGGCGGAAGAATTGGCCGAGGCGGGAATTCGCAAGAAAGTGGAGCGCGAAGGGATTTTGCGCGCCATCGAGGTGGAAGGATTTGACCAGCAGCCGTGCGGCGGTACTCACCTCGAACGCACAGGGCAGGCGGGCGTGCTGTTGATTCGGAAGGTCGAGCGCAGGCGCGATTCCTGGCGCATCGAGTTCGTTTGTGGCTTTCGGGCACTTAGCGCCGCGCGGGGCGATTTTGCGACGTTGACGCAAGCGGCTGCGCTTCTGAGCTGCGGCTTGCCGGAAGTGCCGGCAGTGCTCGGGAAGTTGATTGAAGAACGGCGCGCACAACATGGCGCAGTGAAACGACTCGAAGAGCGGCTCGCTGAGCAAGAGGGGCGCGCATTACTTGCAGCGCATCCGGCCACGACAGAGAATACGCATCGCGTGATTGCAGCAGCGATCGGCGACGCAACGGCAAGCTATCTGGGGTTGCTGGCTGCTAAGCTGGTTGCGGAGGCGAAGGTAGTCGCGCTCCTCTGGAGCACCGCGACCGGGCACGTGGTCTTCGCGCAGACGAGGGGAATGGCCCACGACATGGGCTCGCTGCTGCGCGAGACGCTCAAGCCGTTCGGCGGCAAGGGCGGCGGCGCGAAAGATTTCGCGCAGGGAAGCGTGCCGGAAGCGGCGAAAGCCGTCGAGGTGATTGCGCGCGCCAAAGAATCGCTCACCCCGTAACAATCGACACCGCAATGCCGTTTGGTGGCTCCGCGCGCGTTTGCTAGAATCAATTGCGCAGTGGGCGTGTAGCTCAGTTGGGAGAGCGCATCGTTCGCAACGATGAGGCCGGGGGTTCGAGCCCCCCCACGTCCACCAAAACTTCGTTCCCGATTTGATCCGATGTTTCCGTTATGCCTGATGCGCAGAGGTTTGCTTGGGCGGTGACCGCTGAATCGGAGGCCACCAACTGCAACTGCGGGTGGTGCGGGCGGGCCTTAGAGCCGCCCGTACCGTAGAAAATGCCTCGGCCGCTCGCTGCTAGCGTTCGATTTCCGTGTCGTGCAGCGAAACGGGCTTGATTACGGACGACGGGAAATTGCTTTCGCCGCGCTGACTTTCGGACAGGTCCGCGATAAGCAAACGCAGGTTCCCGGCATTGGTCGAGTAGGAGATGCCCGTTTCGAGGTCGATGACCCTGGCGCGAATCAGCTTTTCGATTTCGCCGTCGAAGCACTGCATGCCTTCGGTTTCGCCGTCGCGCATCGCGTCCAGGAGCGACTTGCCTTCGGTTTCGCCCTTTTCGACGTAGTCGCGTGTGCGCATCGTGGACTTCAGGATCTCGAACGCGGCCACGCGTCCCTTTCCGTCGCCGCGAGGTATCAAGCGCTGCGACACAATGTATCGGAACGCCTTCGCAAGGCGATTGCGGATGGCGTTCTGGTCGCCTAATGGGAAAACGCCGATGATGCGCTCAATTGTCTTGGAGGCGTCGGTGGTGTGCAGAGTCGAGAAGACGAGGTGGCCCGTTTCGGCAGCTTCGAGCGCCACTTCGATCGTTTCCCGGTCGCGCATTTCACCCACTAGAATAACTTTCGGGGCTTGGCGCAGCGCGGCGCGAAGAGCGAGTGCGAAGCTGGGCGTGTCGCTGTGAAGTTCGCGCTGGTGAATCGTGGCGCGCTTGTGCGCGTGCAGGAATTCGATCGGGTCTTCGATCGTGATGATGTGGTATGCCTTTTCTTCGTTGATTTTGTTCAGGATCGCCGCAAGCGTGGACGATTTTCCGCTGCCGGTCGGGCCCGTGACCAGCACGATCCCGTTGCGGAGCTCTGCCGCCTCGGAGATCTGCTCGGGCAGGTTGAGCGATTTGAAATCCGGAATCGAGCTGGGAATCACGCGCATAACGATCGCGCAAGTTCCACGCTGCGTGAAAACATTTACGCGGAATCGCGAAACTTTCGGGAGGCTGTAGGAAATGTCGCACGATCCCTGTTCTTTCAGCTTTTGCAGCGCGATCGTATTTCGTCCGATCAGGTCTGCCGCGATTCGGGCCGTGTCTTCCGGCGTGAGGACCCCGATGCCCTGGATTTTGAGTTGAACGAGTCCACCGTGCATGTCGACCTGCGGAGCGCGGCCGGGAGAGAAGATCAAGTCGCTGGCATCCTTCGCGGCTGCGACCATGGACGCAATCAGAGTCGGCGTGCGCATAGGCTGTGCGGCGGTTGAACCTGCAGCGGTGGGAGCGGCGGGCGCTGCCGGCGCGGCTGGAAGCGGCCCGGACGGCGCCGGAGCAGAGTCGGCTGCAATGGCGACAGGCGTGGTTGGAGTCAATGTTGGCGCGTCCATTCGAAAATCCTCCACAGAATTCCCGGAGGGGTAGCCCAGAGGCGGTCCGGAAGTACCAGTATGAACCTGCGGCTGAAGCTATGCTGAGGAATGGGTAGATCGTGTCGTCAAACGATTAGCAGCGAAGCTCGAACGCCCGCCCGCTCGGCGTGGGACTCGATTGGGGCTATTAGTGCGTCTTGTCGACGACGATTGCGCCGCCTTTCATCACCCAATGCACCTTGTTGATCGCGACGCTGATGTCGGCGAGAGGATCGCCTTCGACCGCTACGATATCGGCGAAGTAACTCGGAGCGAGTGCGCCGAGTTCCTTGTCTTTGCCTAGAAGCGCTGCGGCATTTGTGGTGGCCGTGGCGAGCGCCTGCTCGGGAGACATGCCGAGTTTCACAAACCAGCCAAGCTCGCGCGTATTCTGGCCGCACATGGTGAAAAGAGCGTCGGAGCCCATCGCAAATTTCACGCCCGCTTTGTGGGCCCGGCGGGCCGTCTCGAAATTGCGGCGGATGTAATCGTTCAAGCCTGCGGCGATTTCCGGAGTCCAGCCGAAAGCCACATAATTATCGACGTAGTAGCGATTGTGATCGATCGTCGGGACGTAGAAGGTGCCGCGCTGAACCATTTCGTTGATCGTTTCGTCGTCCATGTCGGTAGCGTGCTCGACAGAATCCGCGCCTGCGCGCACGGCATCCTTTGCGCCGTCAGGCCCATAACTGTGAACCGCGAGGCGCTTGCCGTACTTGTGCGCCAGGTCAGCGGCGGCGCGCATTTCGTCATAGGTGTAGGTCTGAAATCCGGTGACGTCCTTGTCCGTGCCGGTCGAGCCGTACATTTTGATCACGTCCACACCGGCAGCAACTTCCTCGCGAATTACGCGCATCACGTCGCCGATATTGTCCGCTCGGCCGCCGGGAGGTGACACGTAGCCCGGGCGCGGCGCAGCATCGGCGACGTATAAGCCGTAGCCGGCGACGAACATCCGCGGCCCCACCATCGCGCCCCGATTAATCAGGTCGCGCATCGCGATGTCGTCCCAGTCGTTCGCGCCCAGATCGCGGACGGTGGTGACGCCGGCTTCGAGCGTGCGCCGCGCGTTTTCCTGAGCCAGGTATACGGTGACGGCCGGAAGCCGGGTCCCGCTTTGCTGGTCGAACGGATGAACGTTCGAGGACTGGTCCCAGTAATACGTCATGTGCGTGTGGACGTCGATAAGGCCGGGAATTGCGGTGTAGCGCCGCAGGTCGGTGACTACCGCGCCGGCCGGAATTTTCGCAGCGTCGGTTGTAATCTCCGCGATGCGGTCTCCGCGCACGATCACGATTGCGTCGCTCCAGACCTTGCCCTTGCCGTCCACCACCTTCCCAAAGCGAAGCGCCTTCACGGGCGGATCAGCGGCGCGGCCGCTGGCGGCGCAGCACAACACAAGAATTGCAAGACACGGCAACACGGGAAATCGGCGCATATCCACCTCGCAAGGAATTTCGAGAATCTAGCACCAAGCGGAGAGAGGAACTACTAGTTTCAGAGAGCGAGCGACTTCGAAGGCGCCGCATGCTCCGGATCGTCTTCTGCTGTTGCGGGCGGAGTGCTGTCCAACACTGCAGGAAAGTCCACTAGAAAAGTGGCGCCGCCCTCGGGCCGGTTGAAGCACTCGATATGGCCGCCATGTTCCTGAACGATGCCGTAGCAGATGCTCAGCCCGAGGCCTGTGCCTTTACCCACCGGCTTCGTGGTAAAGAACGGGTCGAACACCTGTTGCGGCGATTTGATTCCCGGTCCCGTATCAGAGAATTCGATAAAAACTTTCTTTCCATCTTGATCGGTGCGAATGACAAGCTTCCCGCCGCCCACTTCTTCGAGCGCATCGACGGCATTGCTCATCAGATTGAAGAAGACCTGGAGAATTTGGTTCGCATCGCCTCGCACGGGGGGCAGTTCCGGCCCAGGAAGCGTTTCGATTACGACTTTCTTGCCGCGCAAATCGAGGTTGCTGAGGTGCAAAGCGCTCGCAATCACGTGGTTGATGTCGAGGTTTGTTTTTTCCGACGGAACGCGGCGGGCGAAACTCAGCAGGCTCGTCACGAGCGATTTGATCCGGCGGGCGAGTGTGCGGATTTTGTCCGCCACTTGCCGCTGGCGCTCACTCATCGTCGGGTCGTCAACGAGCAAATCCGAATACCCGAGGATGCCTGTGAGCGGATTATTGATTTCGTGCGCGGCCCCAGCCGCCAGTTGTCCGATGGAGACTAGCTTCTCAGTCTGAATCATTTGCGCCTGGATATGCTTTAGGTTTTCGAGCGAGTCGCGCGAAGCCGCGAGCAGGCGCGAGCGATCGCGGTCCACCACACGCTGCCGCAAGAACGCCAGTCCCGACACGACGAGGAGCGTCACCTGCGTCAGTCCCACTCGAAACGTTCGCACCGCCTCTCGGTTTGGGCTGTATCGAAGGCTCCATAGCGCCATCAGCGGTATCGACACCACCGCCGTCATCGCTACCCGTGCAGGCCAGCGGCTCGTCTCTTCCGGACTGCGCGAAAGCGGCTCACGCGCCGGCTTACGGCGGTACGCCACGAGCCCTGCCGTTCCGAACCACACAAACGATGCGATTACGGGCAGGTCGAAAGGGCTTCCGGTGAAGTAGTCCTGTCGATCGATCGCCCAATTGGCCAGATACGATCCCGCCGCATAGAGCAGCGATGCGCTAAACAAGTGGGCATAGACTTCACGCCACATTCCTCTCGATCTGCCGATCAGGACCGCGAAGCCGATAGCCAGCAAGCCGTTCTCGACCGCCGCCAGGTGGTCGTAGCTGAGGCCGTACGCCATCACGTCCGGCGAGACGTATTGCCACGGAATGACGACGAACAGATACAGATATACCCACCAGACCAGCAGCAGCGAAAAATCCAGATATCCAATGTGAAAGTTGGGGTCGTCGCGGCGGTCGTGCGGCTTCAGCGCGAGGGCCCACATCATTGGCACCGGGTGAAGGAATAGAATCACGTCGCCAATAAACGGGTTGGGAGCTTCCTGGCCGCGTACGACCTCGAAGTAGGTCCATAACAATTGGCCCACAAACCACGTGGCGCAACCCAAGCCCAGAAGCACCCAGAAGGCCCGCGTCCGGCGTTCCTGCGACGCTGCGTTCATAAAGAGGCAAACACATGCGAACGCCGCTGCCAAGGCTTGCGCGGTATCGCCAAACGCGGTGAGTGCGGCGCCCCTTGGCAAGGTTACTGACCCGATCGCATAGAGGCCCACGAAGCCAAGCCACGCGGCGAGGATCACCCACTGGGCGGTCGCGAGCTTCACCATCGTGCGTTCGAGCGCAACGATAGTGACTTGCAGCCGTGTCATGGCGCGTGCGGTGTTCATTAGGGTGCTGGTACCATCCAAGGTTACGGTTTTTGGCAGGGACTGGCGAAAGACTTCTGGCTTGCGTTCCGTGGACTGCAATAGTTAGCCTTTGGTAGCAGGTGGCGGGCCAGCGCTTGCGAGTGCAAGCACTGGAATGACAGGGTGGCGACGCGGATCCGTCCCTTGAGGTCAAAGCAGGAGTGGCGGTTTCAAAACCGGATTTGCTAGCACCGAAAGGAAACGTAGCGTGACTTGGATTCGGACCGTTCCATATTCAGAAGCGAGCGAGAAGCTAATGCTCGCGATGGAAGATCAGCGCGCGTTGTACCCGGTCGAGTACAAGACGCCCGTGTTTCCCACGACGGATGGCCCGTCGGGCATCGTTGCGTCGCACACCCTAATCCCTGACGCCCTGTACCACGCGTTCGCAACGTTCGGCGCGCTGATGTCTCCCGATTTGCCCCTTACCCGACGCCAGCACGAAATGATCACGACCGTCGTGTCGGTCACAAACCGCTGCTTCTATTGAATCGAGTCCCACGCAGAGTTTCTGCGTCGCGTTACGCTGGACGATAATCTGGTGAATGCGCTGCGGAAGGACTATAAGAGCGCGCCGGTTTCTGAACAGGATCGGGCGATGCTCGACTTCGTGGTGCAGATCACTAGAGACGCCACGAAAATCGGCCGCGCCGATCATGAAAAGCTTCATGCCGCGGGATTCGATGACAAAGGGATAATGCAAATCACGCTGATCGCTTCCTGGTTTAACTACATCAATCGCGTTGCGGACGCGCTTGGCGTAGGGCGCGAATAGCAGGCGCAGATCCCGCACGGCGGCATCTCAACGCCAAAACACGTCAGGCGAAGTAGCCTCTAAGGGTGGTTCGTCTGCCCGCCGCTTTCGCGTTCGGCAACGATCTTGCGCGCGTTCTGGTAGAGCGCCTTGGCTTGCGGAATCAGCTCTTCCGCCTTTTGCAGTTGCGGATCTTCCTGAAGTTCCACTTTGTAGCCATCGTTCAAGCCAAATACCGTTGTGAACACTTCTCGCTTGATCTTCCACTTCAGCCACGCGAGATTGTCTTGAATATCCGGCTCGGTGAACTTCACATGCTGCTGGTCGAGATATTTGCGGAATTGAGTCATCACCGTCTCGTCGGCGACGAAATCCTTCGTGACCTCGGGCTTTTCTCCCAGATAGAACCGCACGAAATCGCCAACCCCTTGCGGGAAGGGATAGAAGACTCCGCGGCGGAGAAGCGTCTGTTCGAAATCGTTCAGCTTGGGAGCCGGGACTGCATCATCCGGCGTGATTCCACCCTGCCCGAATACCTGGCGGCCGCTGTCTGTCAACTTCACTTCCGGGGCTCGCGGGGGTTTGGGATTGTAGTGGTAATCGTAGAGCGAAATGTTCTTGTAGTCGCGTTGGATGAGCCGGCCGCTGGGAGTGTAATAGCGGGCCGTCGTCAGGAGCAGCGCGGTGTCTTCGCTCAGCGGGTATTGCGTCTGAACCAGGCCTTTGCCGAAACTCGTTTCGCCCACAATCAATCCGCGGTCATGGTCCTGCACCGAACCCGCGACGATTTCCGAAGCCGAAGCGCTCTGCCCGTTGATTAGCACGATCAGAGGGACTTCGACGCCCTGATTGCCACGCAACGCGTAATAGCGCCGTTCCGACGAAGCGCGCCCGCGATGCGAAACCACAATTTCGTTCTTGTCGAGGAACATATCGGACATGCCAACGGCCTGATTCAGCAGGCCTCCGCCATTGTTGCGCAGGTCGATGATGAGTCCGTCGAGCTTCGACACATCCAGTTGCTTCAGCGCGTCAGCAAGATCGCTGTCCGTGGTCTCGTTGAACGTGGAAACGCGTACGTACCCGATGCCGGGCTTCACCATCGTGAAATACTCGACGCCGGGGCGGGGAATCTCGTCGCGTACCACCGTCACCTCGATTGGCTTGTCCCAGCCTTCGCGTCCCAGCGAGATATGAACGGTCGTGCCCTTGGCGCCTTTCAGCATGTCGGCCACTTCGGTCGTGGTCAATCCGGTGCACGATTTTCCGTCCACCTTCATGATGACGTCGCCTGGACGAATGCCGGCTTTGTAAGCAGGTGAGCCCACGAACGGAGCCAGCACGATTGTCTGGTTGTCGCGGCCCTGCACCGTCATTCCTACGCCGTAATACTTGCCTTGCTGCTCTTCGCGGAAGAGAGCGTACTGGCGCGGATCAAAGAAGTTCGAGTGAGGGTCGAGAACGCGCAACATTCCGGGAATCGCGCCATCGTAGATGGCTTTGTCGACGTCTACGGTATCGGCGTAATTGCGCTCGACGATCGAGAGAACGCGTGTGAAGCTCTTCACTGAGTCCTGCAGATCGCTGGTTCCGGCCGCTGTCGCGCGCACCGTTGGCCCAAACCACCCGCCTAGCAAAGCGGAGATGGCCAATACTGCCGTTAAAAGCACGATTCCACGCCTGGAAGATTGCGTTACGTCCATCGATCCTCGCTTCGCCCCAGATTTCCATTATAGCATACCACTTTGGGTCATTTGACACGCCTCTGGGCCTCTTCTATGATGCAAAAACGCCATCGGAGACGCCTGAAATGCTGAGCATCCCACATCTGATCATCATTTTCGTGGTGGCGCTTGTCGTTTTCGGCCCCGAAAAACTTCCAGAGCTCGCCCGGAATCTCGGCAAAGTGATGGCCGAGTTCAAGCGCGCGACGGGCGAATTGCGTTCAACCTTCGAGGGCCACATGCGCGACCTCGAACGCGAAGCCGATACGCGCCGGATCGGAGGCCCGACGGCAACTTTGCCCGCGCCAACTCCCGTTGGGGAGCCCGCGCCTGCTTCGGTACCGGGGACGGTGACGACACTGCCTGCGCATTTCGGCGCGCCGATCGAAGGCCAGTCTGTAACTCCCGCCGAAACCACCCAAGTAATTGAGATCGAGAAGCCGCAACCCCAGTCAACCGGCCCGATCGAAGAACCTGACGCGACCGAGGCCAAGTCCGAGACAGTGAGCGATGGCGGCACCCGCCCAGCCTGACCCCAATTCGCCGCCGCGCGCCGAGGAAGAGTCCGGCGCGCGCATGTCTTTTTTCGAGCATCTCGTCGACCTCCGCAAGCGCCTCGTCAATTCGCTGATCGGTATCGGCATCGGCATGGTCGTCGGCCTCGCGATTTCGCCCTACTTCATCGATTACATCGTCAGGCCGATGCAGGCTGCTCTCCGCGCTCACCAGATAGACGACAAGCTTTACTACACCAGCCCAGCCGGGTACGTGGGTCTGATCATCACGCTAGGCCTCTACCTCGGAATCGTGCTCGCGATGCCCTGGGTGCTCCTGCAGATCTGGCAGTTCGTCGCACCAGGGCTCTACAAGCACGAGCGCAACGCCGTCGCGGGCTTCATCATCCCCTCGATGTTTCTTTTCCTGGGCGGCATCGCGTTCGGTTACTTCATCGTATTGCCGACAATGCTCAACTTCCTCATCGGCATGAGCACGACGGGTCCGGTGAAGCCGCTGATCAGCATCAACGAGTATTTCGATTTGATCCTTATCGTATTGATTGGTCTCGGCATCATCTTTGAACTGCCCGTCGTAATCTTCATTCTGTCCGTCTTCGGAATCGTCACGCCGAAATTCCTGATCAAGAACTTTCGCTACGCCATGCTGGTCATCACCGTCCTGGCCGCTTTTGCGACTCCCACGCCGGACGCTACCACGATGCTGATATTCATGGCCGCCCTCGTGCTTCTCTACGTAAGCGGGATTATCGTGTCGTACTTTGTAGTTCGGAAGAAACGCGCGCGTTCGCTGGCCGGCGGGGAGGCCCGATAGAGTGATCCATTTCAAGAAGGCAGCATGGCTTGGCATTCCCACTCTTGCAGCCGTCATGAGTATCGCGTGCAGCCACGACGCAGGATCGTCGAAAGCCGCTCAGGACGCGAACGCCAGCGAAAAGATGAATGCAAGTAGCGACGCGGGCAAGCCGGGAGCAACCGTCGGGTCTGCAGGGCCCGCCGCGCCGCCTGCATCGGAAACGGGCGGATTCGACGGAAATAAAGCGTTCGATCACGTCGCCCAACTCGTTGCCATCGGGCCGCGCACGCCGGCCTCCGACGGCATCCGCCGGGCGCAGGATTACATTCGCAGCCATCTCAAGAATTACAACTGTCAGGTAGACGAAGACGATTTCCACGCCCAAACGCCGATCGGCGAAGTGGCGATGAAAAACATCGTCGCGAAGGTTCCGGGCGAATTGCCGGAAAAGGCGCAGGGTATCATTCTCCTGCTCACGCACTACGACACGCTTAGCTCCGTGAAGGATTTCGTGGGAGCGGAAGATAGCGGCTCCTCTACCGGACTCATGCTCGAAATGGCTCGCTTGATGTGCGAGAAGAAGCAGCCCAACCCTGTATGGATCGCCTTCCTCGACGGCGAAGAAGCTTTCGTCAACTGGAATGCGAACGACGACCACACCTACGGAAGCCGAGAACTCTCTGCACGCCTCGCCGTTTCAGGCGACTTGAAACGGGTGAAGGCGGTGATCCTCGCCGACATGATTGGCCAGAACAATCTTGAAATCCAGCGCGACTCGAATTCCACAAAGTGGCTCACGGACCTCATCTGGAAGACCGCCGCGCGCCTTGGCTACAAAGATATTTTTGTTACTCGTGAGACGGCGGTCGAAGACGACCACCAGCCGTTTCTCGCGCGCGGAGTTCCCGCCGTCGATATCATCGACTTAGAAGGCTACACGCAGCTCGGCTACTGGCATACCACGCAGGACACTCTCGACAAAGTCAGCCCCCGCAGCCTCGCTATCGTCGGTCACGTAATCCTCGAGTCCGTTGGCGAACTGCAGAAGAAATTCCACTAGCTCCGATGCGCCGCAGATTCTTCGTCGAACGCTTCGAAGGCGACTCCGCAACCATTCGCGGAGATACTGCAGAACATCTGGGCCGAGTTCTTCGCGCCGAGCAGGGCCAGATCTACGAATTGAGCGACGGTCATCGCGTCTGGCTCGCGCGCATCGAGCGCGTCGCGCTTTCGAAACGCGGTGAGGATCGCATCGAATTCGCTCTCCTTGAGCCGATCGAAGCCGTTGCGCCGTCGCTGCATCTTTCGCTTCTTGTCTCGATCGTGAAATATGATCGCTTCGAGTGGTGCCTGGAAAAAGCCACCGAACTAGGCGTCGATGAAATCGTTCCCCTCGCCGCCGCCCGCACAGATAAACCGCTTGTGGCCGCGGCAGGGAAGCGGCAAGAGCGCTGGAATCGCATTCTTCTCGAGTCCGCGCAGCAATCGCGACGCCTTCGCCCGCCAGTTCTTCGACCCGCCGAGAGCCCGGCCGGCGCTTTCGCGAACTCAACGGCCTCAGCGAAGATTTTCCTGTCCGAACGCCGCGAAGTGCAGCCGCTGCGCGAAATTCTACGCCGCGATTCGCCTTTAGTGGCACAGGCGACCCTGCCCGCCCTGAGGCACGATGGGCCCGTGCGTCCGTCGAGCCCAGCCGAGGCCGAAGCTACAGCAGCGCCAACCGTTTCGCTAGCCGTAGGCCCGGAAGGCGGATGGACCGATGCAGAAACCGCCGCCGCACGAACCAATCATTTCCTCGAAGTCTCTCTCGGTGCAAATGTCCTTCGCACCGAAACAGCTGTCATCGCTTCTCTTGCAATCCTGAAGTTCACCCTGGGAACCGACTGACTGCAGCAGGGAACCCCGCGCTCTTGGCGCGCATCTAAGAGCGTGATATAAATTAAACGTACTTCTGAGAGATCAATGCTCGACATCTCCAATCCCGGCTCGCCGAATCCAGCTGAAAATGTGTCTGGCCCGCAACTGCGGCATGATCTCCGCAGTTGGACTCGCGATCTCGCCGTCGCCCTCGGCCTCGCGCTCGTCATCATCATTTTTCTCTATCAGCCGGTGAAGGTGGAAGGCACCAGCATGGCTCCGCTTCTCAGCGACCAGGAGCGGATCTTCATCAACAAGTTTGTATATCGCTTCGAGCCGATCGAGCGTGGCGACGTAATCGTTTTCTGGTATCCTCTCGACCACTCGAAATCTTTTATCAAACGCGTGATCGGACTTCCAGGCGAGACGATCGAACTCCGCGGCGGCCGTCTCTACCTGGACGGCAAGGTGCGGCCGGAGATTTATATACCCGCGAGCTATCTCGACGGCTCCAGCTACGGGCCGCTTACGATTCCGAGCGACGAATATTTTGTCATGGGCGATCACCGCGATAGCTCCAACGACTCGCGCGTGTTCGGTCCGGTCGGTCGCGGATATATTTACGGCAAAGCTGTATTCGCCTATTGGCCGGTGGATCATTTTGGCTCGCTGACTTCCACAACGACTGTAAACGCGGCATCGAAATGAACTTTTCGGGAGGACACACTGACGCAGGCCCTCGCAGGTCGCGCGATACTCGCGCTCGAGGACGGGCGGGTTTTTAACGGACGCGCGGCGGGCGCTCGAGGGCGCCGCGGCGGCGAAGTCGTTTTTAATACTTCTCTCACCGGTTACCAGGAAGTTTTCACCGACCCGAGCTATTCCGGCCAGATTGTTTGCCTCACCTATCCCCACATTGGCAACGTCGGCTCGAATCGCGACGACGATGAGTCTCCCAAGCCGTACATCGAAGGCCTGATCGTCCGCGAATTTTCCGGACTCGCCTCCAACTGGCGCTCCACCGAATCCGCGCAGCAATTCCTCGATCGCTATGGCGTTCCTGTCATCTGGGATATTGATACGCGCGCGCTCGTCCGGCATTTGCGCGATGTCGGCGCCTTGCGCGGCATCGTCTCAACCGACGGCACGCCCGCGGACAAATTAGTCGCCGAAGCCCGCGCGCTCCCCACAATGGCCGGTCAGGAACTTGCCAGCCTCGTTACCTCGCCGAAGCAGTACGATTGGGCAAAAGGCACGATTGATTTGGACGCGTCCCTGGGTCGGCCGCCTGCTGCGAAAACACCGTCCGCACGACGCTATCGAGTGGTCGCCTACGATTACGGCATCAAGCAAAATATCCTGCGTCTCCTCGTGGATCACGGCTGCGATGTCACCGTCGTCCCGGCGAAAACTTCCACCGAAGACGTGCTCGCCCTCAAGCCGAGCGGCGTCTTCCTCTCGAACGGCCCCGGCGACCCGGAACCGATCCACTACGCCATCGACAATATCCGCAAGCTCCTCGGTCGCGTTCCCATCTTCGGCATCTGCCTCGGCCACCAACTCTGCGGCCTCGCGCTCGGCGGCCGCACATTCAAACTGAAATTCGGCCATCACGGCTCGAACCATCCCGTAAAAAATTTGCTCACGCAGAAAGTCGAAATCACCGCCCAGAACCACGGATTCTGCGTTGACCCCGAATCGCTTCCGTCGAGCGACGTGGAGATCACGCACGTCAATCTAAACGACCACACCAATGAAGGTATGCGTCATCGCTCGCTCCCGCTCTTCAGCGTCCAATATCATCCGGAAGCATCACCAGGGCCGCACGATGCCCGCTACCTGTTCGATGATTTCATAGCGATGATGAACGAGGCTGCGTCCCGATAGCCAATGCCTAAACGCACTGACATCAAGAAAATCCTCATCATCGGCTCTGGGCCGATCATCATCGGCCAGGCCTGCGAATTCGACTACTCCGGCACCCAGGCCTGCAAGGCATTGCGCTCGGAAGGTTACGAAGTCGTCCTCGTCAATTCGAATCCGGCAACGGTAATGACCGACCCGGACACCGCTGACCGCACTTACATCGAACCGCTCGCCAAGGAATATCTCGAAGCCATCATCGCTGCCGAACGCCCGGACGCGCTGCTGCCAACCGTCGGCGGCCAGACCGGACTCAACCTCGCCGTCGAGCTCGCCGAAGCAGGCATCCTCGAAAAATACGGCGTGAAATTGATCGGTGCATCGCTTCGCGCCATCAAAGTCGCCGAAGACCGCTTGCTATTCAAAGACGTCTGCCGCCGCATCGGACTCGAAGTGCCCGCGTCCGAAGTGGTGACGAATGTTCCCGACGCTGTGCGCCTCGCCGACGCGCTTGGCTACCCCGTCGTGATTCGCCCGTCGTTCACGCTCGGTGGCACCGGCGGTTCGATCGCCTACAACCGCGAAGAGTTTGCCGACCTGATCGCGCGCGCTCTCGACGCGAGTCCCGTTCACCAGGCGCTGATTGAAGAATCCGTGCTCGGTTGGAAAGAATATGAGCTCGAAGTAATGCGCGACGTTCGCGACAACTTCGTCGTCATCTGCTCAATCGAAAATTTCGATCCCATGGGCATTCACACCGGCGATTCGATTACCGTCGCTCCCGCGCAAACGCTCACCGACAAGGAATACCAGCGCATGCGCGACGCGGCCGCCGCCATCATCCGCGAAGTGGGCGTCGAAACGGGCGGCTCGAACATTCAGTTTGCTGTCGAGCCGGAAACCGGCCGCATGACGGTGATCGAAATGAACCCGCGCGTTTCTCGCAGCTCGGCGCTCGCGAGCAAGGCCACCGGTTTCCCAATCGCCAAAATTGCCGCGAAGCTCGCGCTCGGGATGACGCTCGACGAAATTCCCAACGACATCACACGCAAGACGCCGTGCTCCTTCGAGCCGACCATTGACTACGTGGTTGTGAAAATTCCGAAATGGCAGTTTGAAAAATTCCCCGGCAGCGAAACCACTCTTACGACGCAAATGAAATCCGTCGGCGAAGTGATGGCCATCGGCCGCACATTCCAGGAGGCGCTCTGCAAAGGCATCCGCTCGCTCGAGCCGCACACGCCATGGCGCGCGCCCGCGGAAGTCACCACCGCGCTCCTCCGCGAAAAACTCACCGTCCCGGGGCCCGACCGCATCCACTGGCTCTTTGAAGCGCTCGAGCGCGGCATGACGCGCGACGAAGTCTGCTCCCTTACGAAGATCGATCCCTGGTTCATTCGCCACATGGAGGACATGGTCGCGCTCGACCGCCGCGTCGCGGCCAGTACTTTCCACGGCGCTTCGCCCGAATTGCTTCTCGAAGCGAAGCGCTCCGGCGCGAGCGACGAGGAACTCGCCAAGCTCTGGAAGACTACCGCCGCAGAAGTCCGCGCCCGCCGCAAAGAACTCGGCGTGATTCCTGTTTTCAAACGAGTGGACACCTGCGCCGCCGAATTCGAATCCTTCACTCCCTACATGTATTCCACATACGAAGAAGAGGACGAATCCGCCACCGTCGATCGCCCGAAAGTCGTCATCCTCGGCAGCGGCCCCAATCGCATCGGACAGGGAATTGAATTCGACTATTGCTGCTGCCACGCCGCGTTTGCGCTGAAAGAGGACGGTTACGAAACCGTGATGGTGAATTGCAACCCGGAGACGGTCTCGACCGATTACGACACCTCCGATCGCCTCTACTTCGAGCCCCTCACGCTCGAAGATGTTCTCGCCATCCTCGATCGCGAGAAGCCGCAAGGCGTGATCGTTCAATTCGGCGGACAGACGCCGTTGAATCTCGCGCTCGAGCTGAAACGCAACGGCGCACAGATCATCGGCACCGATCCCGAATCAATCGACCTCGCCGAAGACCGCCGCCGCTTCGGCCGCCTGCTCGACGAAATGAAAATTCCGCAGCCCCGCGCGGGTACTGCACTCGCGCCACAGGAGGCTGTTCGCGTTGCCGGTGAGATCGGCTTGCCGGTCGTCGTGCGTCCCAGCTACGTGCTTGGCGGACGCGCCATGGTGATCGCCTACGATCTGAAAACGGTCGAAGAATACGTCGCCCAGGCCGCGCAAATCGGTACGGCATCGGACCCGCGCAGGCCTATCCTGATCGATCAGTTTCTCGAAGACGCCGTCGAGGTCGATGTCGACGCGCTCGCCGACGGTGAAGACGTTCTCATCGCCGGAATCATGGAGCACATCGAAGAAGCCGGAATCCACTCCGGCGATTCGTCTTGCGTTCTTCCGTCGGTCACGCTGAAGCCTTCCATCCTCGAGCGTATTCGCGATTACACCGTGCGCCTCGCGCGCGCGCTCAACGTCGTCGGCCTGATGAACGTGCAGTACGCGATCCAGCGCGACACGGTCTATGTCCTCGAAGTGAATCCGCGCGCCTCGCGCACGATCCCCTACGTAAGCAAAGCCACTGGCGTGCCGCTCGCCAAAGTCGCGGCCAGATTGATGACGGGGCGCAAGCTCCGCGACATGAATCTGCCTTTCACCGAAACGCGTGGCATCAAGGAACTGGCCGTGAGGGATTTCTACGCGGTGAAGTCGCCGGTTTTCCCGTTCAACAAATTCCGCGGCGTCGATACGATCCTCGGCCCGGAAATGCGTTCCACCGGCGAGGTGATGGGTATCTCGTCCACCTTCGGTCTCGCCTTTGCGAAAGCGCAGCTCGCCGCCGGGCAGCGCCTCCCTCAGCAGGGTACGGTCTTTATCAGCGTGAACGACCACGACAAGCGCCACATCACCCCGCTCGTGCAGGATTTGTTGGCCGCTGGATTGAAAGTAGTCGCCACGCGCGGGACGGCCGCAGCGTTGGCCACCTCTGGAATCGAAGTCGAATCTGTCTACAAGGTTAATGAGGGCCGACCCAACATCGTGGACCTGATCAAAACCGCCAAAGTGAATCTCGTTATGAATACGCCGCTCGGCCGCGAATCTTTCTACGATGAAAAATCCATCCGCCGCGCGGCAATCCGCTACAACGTTCCCTGCATCACCACGCTCTCCGCGGCCACCGCCGCCGCAAAGGGCATTCGTGCGATGGCAGGTCACGCCGTCGACGTCGCCGCGCTCCAGGATCTCCACCGCCGCAAGAACGCTACGTCCGCGATTCCGGAGTCGGTCTCAGCCCCGGAAACTGCTCCCGGCAACCGCCCTTAGCGAAAACGAAGCATCGCATCGGAGATGGCGCCGCTCGCTCGCGAGAGTTCCGTGAGACGATATCGCTACCTCGATCTGTTTTTTCCGGCGCCTTCGCGCAATGCCTGCAAATGCTTTTGCGCATCCGCAAAATTCGGGTTCGCGAGCAAGGCCTGCTCGTAGTCGCGTGCCGCTTCCGCCTGGTCGCCTTTCTTCTCGAGATTGAGCCCTAGAGCGTAGTAGACCTCGTCTGCGTGCTCGTAGTGCGGGTTCCTCGCAAGAATCGTGTTGAGCTGCGCCGTGGATTCGTCGGTCCGCCCGGATTGCGCCAGCGCTTCGGCGAGATACTTGCGCGCCACTAGAAAATCTGGCGCGCTCGCAACGGCGCGCGTAAACGCTGCGATCGCGCCCGGCGTATCTCCCGTCTGCCGCAGGCACACTCCGAGTTTTGTCCAAACTTCTGCATTCGCAGGTTGAATGTTCGTGGCGCGGCGCAGCGCCTCGGCGGCGTCCGCCCACCGCCCGGCGCGCGCATATGCATCGCCAAGCTGGACGAGCGTGACCGCATCGTCCGGGCGCCGCGCTGCATCCGCTTGCTTTTGCGCAAGTTCACTTTCCACTTTTTCGTTCGCTTCCGCCACTCTCGCCAGTTGTTCGTATTTTCCGGCAGTCTTCGGGTCCGCGTCTTCGAGCCGGCGATAACAGGCGGCGGCCTGCGCCCACTCTCCGTTCAAAGTGTAGGCCTTTGCAAGGTTGATCCAGGCCACATCGTACTCAGGGTGCTGCGCCACAGCTTTCTTGAACAGCTCGATCGCCCGGTCGTATTTTTTTTCGGCAGCGAAATATTGCGCCAGGCGAAGAAGAGAAAGCTCGTGATTTGGTCGAAGCTCAAGAGATTCCGCCATGCGCCCGATGGCGCCGTCAAGATCCCCGCGGTCGTACAGCGCAGTCGCAAGCTGGGCAAGAACCTCGGCCGAGTCCGGTGATTTACGAATCGTGTCGCTGAGCAGCGTAAAATTGTCGTGGAAAACCGGCAGCCGACGTTCCACCTGCGCCGCGTAAAAAACCAGTACCGCCGCTCCCGCTCCCCACGCCACCCACTGCCTTGAAGTCTCCCCCAATTTCTTCCGCAGCCACAACCAGCCCCACGCCGCAAGAATGCAAAACCCGAGCGATGGAATATACAAATAGCGCTCGGTGAAGAAGTTTTCGCCGATCCGGTTAACGCTCAGCGCTGGTGCCAGCGTCAGCAGGAACCACGCCACTGAGAACGCCAGCAGCGGATGGGGCTTCCGCAACAGGAACATTGCTGCTATCAGCGTGATTGTGACGGCGAATCCGGCGATAGTCCACCACCCGAAACTCTTCGGCATCGGGAACGCATAGAAGTAGTTCAGTCCGGCGGGCGCGACGAGCTTCCCCACATACCGCGCGAGAATCGCAGGAATGGCTAGCAGCAGTTGTGTCGCGTTCAACGGTTCTCGCGCTGGCTGGTACACGGGAGTAAACGCTCCTAGCGCAAGCACCCGCGCGATTGTGTAGCAGATCAATACCGCCACATGCGGCCAGATCCATCGCGCGCTTCGCCACAATTTCACCAGCGGCTCGCCGCGATAAAAATATTCGTACGAAAGAAGAATCGCAGGGAAGAGCAGTGCCGTCTCCTTCGAGAAGAGCGCCGCCAGAAACGCAACGGTTGAGATCGCAATGTTCCAGATGGCGTTTCCACTCGACCGCGCCCGGTGGTAGAAAAGCATCGCCACCATTAGCAGCAGCCCGCACTGCAATTCCGGCAGCGCCGCCACCCACGCTGCGGCTTCCGTGTGCATCGGGTGCACGGCGAACAACAGGCTCGCCCAAACCGCCAGCTCCGCTCCGCCCAGCGAGGCAATCAGAAAATACGCCGCGAGCACCACTGCGGCATTCAGTACTAAATTCACCGCGTGCCAGCCCCACGGTTTTTCCCCGAACAGCTCATATTCCTCGGCATAGACCAGGATCTGCAGCGGCCGGTAATAGTTCGACACGCCCAGCGTTGCCGAATCCGCCTTCGCGAAAGACCACACGTCGCCGCTGAATATTTCTCCCACGCTCCGCGACTCTTTCACGTTCGGGTTCATCAAAATCTGAGTGTTGTCGTCGGTTACGAAGCCGTTTCGCAGGGTTTGTCCGTAGGCCGCGAACGATAACGCCAGAAGCAGCAGCACGTGCGTCCGCGCTTTCGTCCACGTCGGGGCTGGTGTCGTCGCGTTCTGGGCCGCAGCGGCCTGGCCGGGCCCTGCGTTCCCGCGGGTGTCCGCGAAAACGTCGCTCTGCTTCTGCTTCTTTCGCTTTGTCACGCCCGGATTGTAACCTGAAAGCCGGAATCGAACGCTCAGAGCTGCGGCTACCGGAAACGTTTCGCGTCGCCCGCAATCGGTTTTCTCAGCTCGACCGTTGTTGATATAAACTATGCGCGATGAATCTCAACGGAATCCTGGTCCCGCTCGCAACGCCGTTCGCTCCCGACGGCTCGATCGCTCCCGACAAATTGCGCGAAAATATCGCGCGCTACAATCGCATCGGCCTCGCCGGATACGTGCTCAACGGTTCGACCGGCGAATCGGTTCTTTTACGCTGGGAAGAGATTTATCGCTTGTGGGAATCCGCAAAAAAAGCCGCCGCGCCGGGCAAGACGCTCATCGCCGGAAGTGGCGCCGAGGCTACCGCCGAAACGATTGAGCACACCAATCGCGCCGCATCACTCGGCTACGACGCCGCGCTTGTTCGTACTCCGCACTTCTACAAGCCGCAAATGAAGCTCGACGCCCTCGCGGAGTTCTATCTGCGCGTCGCCGACGCCTCCCGCATTCCGGTGCTCGTCTACTCGGTGCCGATTTTCACGAATCTGCAGGTTGACGCTCACCTCATCGCCCGCGTCGCGCAGCATTCCAACATCATCGGCATGAAAGACAGTTCCGGCGACGTTGAAGGCGTGCGCAGAATCATCGCTGCCGCTCCAAAAACTTTCCAAACCCTCGTCGGCTCCGCGTCGACGCTCTTCGAATCGCTCGAGCTCGGCGCGTGCGGCGCAATTCTCGCCCTGGCAAATGTGTTTCCCGAACTCTGCGTCGAAATCTACGACGCATCTCGCTCCGGCGATTCCGCGCGCGCACAGGCGCTCGCGCAGCGGCTCCTTGCTCCCGCCAAAATTCTCGGCCCGCAATACGGCATCCCCGGCCTGAAATACACGCTCGACCGCCTCGGCTATTACGGCGGCCTCTCGCGCCCTCCGCTCCTGCCCCTCAGCGAAGCCGCAAAGCTCGAAATCGACGTCATGCTCTCGAACCTAACGGCTACCACCGCATGCGCGAGTCCTGCCGCGAAACTGAACTAGTCAGTGTGTAAGGTCGGACGAAGGGAAGTAATTCTTCAGCGGAATAATTACTGACCCGATCGCGCTGGTGGAGTTGTCGCGCAAAATCACTCGAAGCTCCACAGCGTTGCGATTAATGGGCACATCCCTCGTATAGGAAATACCGGACTTCAGAAGTTGTTCGTATCGCTCGGCGGTGAATTTCATGTCCATCGTAGCGCTAGGAACATCCAGCACCGCGCCTTTTTCATCCGTTTGCGCGTAAACCACTTCGGCATTCGCTTCCCAGTTCTCGTCCACCTGCTGGAAAGCAATATCCCGCGGATCGAAGTGCAGAAATAGATTCATCCGCTCAGATCCGGCAACCTCCGCAGCGTGCACCTGCACCACCATCTTGATTGCTGTGGCTTCGATTGGGCTATAGGCAGCCGCTACAACGAATGCGTCCTGCTCTTCTTTCGTCACCGAGCGGCCGGGTCGCGCGAAATATCCCGTTCGCGCACGCACTCGGGCGCCGGGCCGGTTCACCTTCACGCGAATCGAATGAAACTTGCCGTCCCATTTCACGCCTTCCGGGTAGTAGCCCAGCTCGTAGGTCACTCTTGAGTCTACGATCGCCAGTCGAACTCCCTCGAACAGATCGTTGTTAGCGTAAAAAATCCTTCCTCCGGTTTGGTCTGCCAGCATTGACATCGTCGCAAGATTTTGCGAGCTCTCCGCCGGCGATTCTCCGGCTGCTGGAGTCGTGCTTCGCCGAAGCGTCGCTCGCGACCCGACCCCGGCCTCGGACGGAAGCAAGCCGCGCGCGTCAACCGGATAGACCGATACATTCGCATCGCTCAATGCGTTCGCAGCTCGCTCCACATCCTCGCGGAATTCCCATTGATCGTGGAATTGTGTCGGCGTCACCTTCGTTGCATCCTCGTATCCCACGTTGATCGGAAAGCTTCCCGAAATCCAGACGAGATTTTTGCGTCCGGGCAAACTCCCCAAATGGTGTGCGATGGCCTGTAACGCGTTCGTTGTGATCAGTACGCGCTTTCGAGTGTAGTAATTGGCCTCCCGCTCGATGCTCAGGCTCAGGAATCTTTGTAAAGGGTCGCCGCCTGCACCACCGGGCCCTCGCTGTGGTATGGAATCAACCTGGTGAGGAACTGAGGCCGCCTCGTCGGGCAGGCGTTCGCCCTTGTATTTGTTAAGGGCAGCCAGGAGTTCGCTGGCGTCGGTTGTGAAGTCGTGCAGCACGTTGAGACGGTAGTCCAATGTATAGATTCCGACGCGATCCTGCGGCTGCAATTGGCCCATAAACTTGATCACCTGCCGGCGAGCCTTTTCCTGGTCGGAAACCTCCGTATTCAGTGCGTCGAGCAAAATCACAGTCACGCTCTTCGGCACAGCTGTCCGCTCTTCCAGCCGGTTCGTAAAAGTATCCGGCGGCAGCGCGGGCGGTGCTTGTTTCGGCATCGCATTCGTGTGAACGGAGAAAAGCTGAATCGCTTGCGCCTGCTTTTCATCCAAAAGGCTGAAGTCGTTTTTCGTGAGCCTGAGGATCGGGTCGCCACGCTTGTCCTGCACGACGACGCTAACCTGCACCAGGCGCGTCGTCGAATGCAGCGGGGGCGCGGTCGCTTGCTTCGGACTCGGTTGCGCCTCGGCGCCGGCTTGACCCATTGCCCGCGCGCCGGCAGTCAAGATAAGAGCAGCAGTAAGTGCCGAAGCCGTTAGAGAATTCATCGTGCCGGAGTTTACTACTGCATGAATATCTTGCCTAATTCTTCGAAAGCGCGTTGTCACCGTTTCAACGATTTCGCTCGATCCCTCCCAACGGTCGATTCCTGCCCGCCAGTCGGCGCTCCGGTGCCGCCGTCCGCGTCCTCTTTGCTCATTTCTGCTAACTTCCTGCCGCTTCGCTCGTCCCACCTGCGTTGCCGCTGCCCGAGGGCGCGTGTATCATGACCACCTCCATGGAGCCTCACTGTCTCCCCTTTCGCGAAGTTCCGCACACGACGAAGCTCTTTGCCGCTTTCATTGACAAGTTCAATAGCGTCGAGCGTTACTTCGCCCATCCTCCCACCGAAGCCGGAATCCTCGCCGCAGCAAAAGAAGTCCGCCTCGAACCCGAAACGCGCCGCACCGTAGTCGAGGTTTTGCACGAACAGAACGCCCGTTTCGCGCCTGGCGCAACGCTCGCACCGAAAACTGCAAAGAATCTCGATCGCCTCGCTGCAGGCGCTGTCGCGATCGTCACTGGCCAGCAAGTGGGCCTTTTCACCGGCCCCGCCTATAGCATTTATAAAGCAGTCAGCGCGATTCGCTGGGCCGACGCAATCACTCAGCGCGGCACCGACGCCGTCCCCATCTTCTGGCTCGCCACGGAAGATCACGACCTCGCGGAAGTGAATCACTCCGATTGGAACACGCGCAACGGCCTCACTCACTTCCAGATGCCCGCGCGCGAACAGGATGCCGGGCGCCGTGTCGGCGACGCCCTGCTGCGCGACGCCGTGAAATCACTCGTCGCCACCGCATCCGCAACCCTCCAGGGCGAATTCGTGGAAGAATTCGCCGCCGCTCTTCGCGAATCCTACGCTCCCGGCGAAACCTATGGTTCCGCGTTCGGGAAATTGATGGCTCGCATCTTCGAGGGGCGGGGAATCATCTTCATCGATCCCCTCGACGAACGTTTTCACCGCCTCTCCGCCGGTGTTTACCGCCGCGCTCTGGATGAAGTCGACGCACTGCGCGATACGCTTCTCGCGCGCTCAAAAGAACTCGAACACAATGGCTTTCACGCCCAGGTAAAAGTCACGCGGGAAACCACGCTCCTTTTCTACAACGTCGACAGGCGTCGCGAGCCCCTCCGCCGCCGCAACGGGAGCTTCACCGCCGGCAAATCATCCTTCACTCCCGACCAACTCCGCGCCGCCATCAAAAAATCCCCCGAAGCTTTCACAGCGAACGTTCTTCTACGCCCCGTGATTCAGGACACGCTTCTTCCCACCGCGGCTTACATCGGAGGCCCCGCCGAAATCGCTTACATGGCCCAGACCGAAATCGTCTACAAAGCTCTCCTTGGCCGCATGCCTGCGATTCTCCCGCGCGCCGCGTTCACCCTGATCGATCCCCCAATCGCGCGCCTCCTCGCGAAGTACGATCTCGAAGTTCGCGATGTGTTCCGCGGCCGCCAGTATCTTCGCAAGAAAATGGAACGCAAATCACTCCCGCGCCCGCTTGCACACCGCTTCGAAACGGATGAGAAAGCCCTCCACCGCCTGCTCAATAATTACCGCAAGCCGCTAGAGCGCCTCGACCGTACCCTCGTTGGCGCTCTCGATGCCGCCGGACGCAAGATGCTCCATCAATTCCACAAGCTCAAAGAAAAATCCGGCCGCGCCCAAAATCTTCGCACCGGCGTAATCGACGCACACGAGACCATGCTTCTCGCCGCGCTCTACCCCCACAAAGATTTGCAGGAGCGCACCCTCTGCGCCATGCCCTGGCTCGCGCTCTACGGCCCCGAGTTCCTCGACAATCTCGCCCGCAACATCGACCTCGGCGCCCCGCAGCACCACCTCCTTTTTCTCTAACCCTTCGCGCATCCTTATCTGGGTTCTCTATCAATCTTTATCTCTGTTCCTCTGTGGTTCACGCTTTCTTCGCATGCTAAAATGCTGCGCACACTACGAACTCCTTCGGAGGCCGCAACATGAGAATTACCCCGGGCAAGCAAAAAGGCTTGAAAGCAGTTTCCGACGCGCGCGGCGTAATCGCTGCAGCCGCCATGGACCAGCGCGGCTCGCTGAAAAGCGCTATCGCCAAAGATAAAAGCATCGACAAAAGCGCCGTCACTGCGGAAATGCTCGAGGAGTTCAAGACTACCGTAACGCGCGTCCTCACGCCTCATGCTAGCGCGATCCTCCTCGATCCAGAATACGGACTTCCCGCCTCTCGCGCCCGCTCCTCCAATGCCGGTCTGCTCCTCGCCTACGAAAATAGCGGCTACGACAACACTCGCCCCGGCCGCCTCCCCGATCTTCTCGACATCTGGTCCGTCCGCCGCCTGGTCGGCGCCGGCGCTGACTGCATCAAAATCCTTCTCTACTACACGCCGTACGATTCCCATGAAATCAACGATATCAAGCACGCCTGGGTCGAACGGATTGGCGGCGAATGCACCGCTTCCGACGTTCCCTTTTTCCTCGAATGTGTGGGCTACGAAGAGGGCAAGGACGAAAAGACGATCGAATTCGCGCGCAAGAAACCCGAAGTCGTCACCAAGAGCATGGAAGAATTCTCAAAGCCGCAATACGGCGTAGACGTCCTGAAAGTCGAAGTCCCGATCAACATGGCTTATGTCGCCGGCGCAAAAGCCTGCAAAGGCGAATCGGCCTATACGCGCGAACAAGCCAAGGAATATTTCCTCAGCGCCGCCGCCGTCTCCAAAAAGCCATTCATCTATCTTTCCGCCGGCGTCAGCAACGACGTCTTCAACGAAACCCTCGAACTCGCCGCCGAAGCCGGAACAAATTTTTCCGGCGTCCTCTGCGGCCGCGCCACATGGAAAGAAGCCATCCCCGTCTACGCCAAGCAAGGCGTAAAAGCCCTCGAAGAGTGGCTCAACGACCAGGGCGTTAAAAACATCAACAACGTAAACGCGCGTCTAAAAGCCGCCAAGCCCTGGTTCAGCTTCTACGGTGCGAGCTCAGCCGCAGCCCTCGCCGATTAGCATCTCATGGCCGATCGTGGCTACTCTGTTCGCGCAGACGCGCTAAGCGCAGGCTTCTAATCAGCTCTTCGCCGGACGTCGTAGCCGTTCATCAGTGTTAATCCGTGTTCATCTGTGGTTGCCAAGGTGTTGCCGCTTCCATTCAACCACTGCGGTAGAATGAACAAGCAATGACTCTCGGCGTCTACATCCAGGTTCCGTTCTGCCAAACCAAGTGCACCTACTGCAATTTCCATACGGGTGTCGTCTCGCGCGACCGCTATGAACCTTACGCCAACGCGATCTGCCGCGAAATTGTTTCCACCACATTGGAACAGCGGAGTTTCAGCCCCACCGTGACCGGTGCGAAGGCGGGGGCGGCAGCAGGCCCTGAAGTCAATCCCTTCATGGTCGACACCGTATATTTCGGCGGCGGCACTCCAAGCCTGCTCGATCCCTCCGCGCTCGCAAGAATTCTCGAAACACTTGGCGCGACCTATCGCTTCGCCTCGCCTGAAATCACCCTCGAAGCCGACCCCGAAACCATCACCGCCGCAAAAGCTGCCGCATGGCGCGCCGCCGGTTTCAACCGCATCAGCCTCGGCGCCCAATCCTTCAACGACCGCGAACTTCAAGCGACTGGGCGCATGCATCGCCGCGCCGACATTGACGGCGCCGCAGAAATCCTTCGCGCCACCGGCCTCGACAACATCAGCATTGACCTAATCGCCGGTCTTCCGCACCAAACCCGCGAATCTTGGGAATATTCCGTCGCTGAAATTCTGCGCCTTCGCCCCCCACACATTTCGATTTATATGCTCGAAATCGACGAAGGCAGCCACCTCGGCAAAGAATCTCTCGCAGGCGGAGCTCGCTACAGTGCCGCTGCAATCCCGCCTGACGACGTCCAGGCCGAATTCTACGACTCAGCGCGCGCCCGACTCGCCGCCGCAGGTTACGAGCACTACGAAATCTCCAATTGGGCGCTACCGGGCCGCCGCTCCCGCCACAATCTGAAATACTGGCAACGCGTCCCCTACCTCGGCCTCGGCGCAGGCGCACACTCCTTCGACGGGACCACGCGCTGGGCCAATGCACACGACTCCGCCCGTTACGTCGCCGCCATCGAGCAGGGAACCACGCCGCGTGAGCAAGTCGAGCTAGTCACTCCCGCTCAAGCGCTCGACGAAGAATTCTTCCTCGGCCTGCGCCAGCTGGACGGCATAGACCTCGCGCGCATCGAACGCGATTACGCCGCGAACGGAAATGGCGCTACCACCCGATTCGTCGCCATCCGCACGCAAATCGAATCGCTTCGCGCCCAAGGCCTCCTGAAGCTCGACGCCAATCGTCTGAGCCTCGCCCCCGATCACCTGACAATCTCAAGCTCAGTGCTCGCCGAACTTCTCGCCTAACGCGTCGCCACCTACGGACTTTCAAAGCACTGGCTTCCAGCCGGCTCTTTGCCTTTTTCCTTCATCACCCTCATCAGTGTTTATCGGTGTTCATCTGTGGTTAAGTTCCGGGATTCATTCTTTACGCGACGTACCCCTTGCATCTTTTTTACCCCGTGCTAGCCTTGTTCGTGCAAATGACAACCAAACCTCACAATGCGCCGGACATCTCACAGTACATCACTACTCATCCGGCAACCGTTCAGAGGTCGCTGCAACGCAAGGCGAATAAACGGCTAATCGCAACATTCGCATACTCGAAAATCGACTTAACCTGTGGAAAACAGGCCACTAATCAAACCTCTAATCGGAACAAAAACGCCCGGATCGCAACCCATACCCTGGAGATCACTCCATGTCCCCGGCAATAACCTCCGTCGACCTCCGCAGCGACACCGTCACCAAGCCCACACCCGCGATGCGCCGCGCCATGGCCGACGCCGAAGTCGGCGACGACGTTTACGGCGAAGATCCCACCGTCAATCGCCTCCAGGAACACGCCGCCAAAATTTTCGACAAGGAAGCGGCTCTGTTCGTTCCCACCGGCTGTATGGGTAATCTGCTCGCGATCAAAGGCTGGGCTCCGCCGACGAGCGAAGTCATCTGCGAGCAGCGCGCCCATGTAAATCTCTACGAACTCGCTTCCATCTCCGCGATCGCAGGCTGCCTCCCGCGCACCACGCCCGCGCCTGACGGGATTTTGACCTGGGACTTGATCGAGCCGCTCATCCGCCCCAAGATTTATTACGACTCGCAGACCGTTCTCGTTACGCTCGAAAACTCGCACAACATGCACGGCGGCACCGTCTACCCGCAGCAGGTTTCTGACGACATCTGCGATCACGCCCACTCCGTCAACCTTCGCGTCCATCTCGACGGCGCGCGCATCTTCAACGCCTCGGTCGCTCTCGGCCGCAGCGTCGCTGACCTCACTCGCAAATTCGATTCCGTGATGTTCTGCCTGTCGAAAGGACTCGGTGCTCCAGCAGGCTCGCTCCTCCTCGGCCCCCGCGATTTCATTGACAAGGCTCACATCGGCCGCAAACTCCTCGGCGGTGGTATGCGCCAGATCGGAATTCTCGCAGCCGCCGGCCTGATCGCTCTCGAAGAAACGCCCAAAATTCTGCATCGCGATCACGAAAACGCCCGCTACCTCGCCGAAGGTCTCGCAAAAGTCAAAGGCATTGCACTTGATCCGAAGAAAGTCGCCACCAACATCGTCATTTTCGACGTTCGCGCAACCAATCGCACCGCCGACGATATCTGCTCCGACCTCGCGAAACACCACATCCGCTGTGGCTCTTCCGACAAATACGCCATCCGCATGGTCACCCATTACGACGTCGACCGCGCCATGATCGACCGCGCACTCGCCGCCACATCCGAAGTCATCACCGGCCGACCCGCGGCCGCAGCTCACTAGGAAAAACGGATGAACACAGAGAAACATCGAGCAAGCACGAAACGACGAACCGGCCTTGCTAATCCTTCCTCGCTTTTGGGTCGATTTAGCAATTGCTTGCCGTATCCGTCCTTATCTGGGTCTCGTCGCTGTTCATCTGTGGGTGCAATGCTCATCCTCGCGATAGGTGGATTCATGACCATTGAAGCACGAAGCTCTGCCGAAGCCGCCTCCCAAGCTCCGGCCAAAAAAGAAGTCGGCACCCCTGAAGCAGCGAGGAAATTTATCGAGTCGGCCGAAGCCAAACTCTTCGATCTCTGGATCCGCGCCAGCCGCGCCCAGTGGGTGCAGCAGACCTTCATCACCCACGACACTGAAATTCTCTCCGCGCAAGCCGATGAAGTCGTCAAAGCCACCACCGCCGACCTCGCCGCGCAGACGAATCGCTACGAACACCTGAAACTCCCCGAAGATGTAGCGCGCAAAATCTATCTCCTGAAACACTCGGTCGATATTCCCGCGCCCCGCGATCCCGCCGAGCAGGCTGAGCTCTCGCAAATCATCGCCTCTCTTGAAAGCGACTACGGAAAAGGGAAGTGGTGCCCGGAAGGCGAGCAGGGAAAGTGCCTTTCGATGAACGAACTCGAAAACATCATGGCCTCGAGTCGCGATCGGAAGGAACTTGAACGCGTCTGGGTCGGCTGGCACGCGATCGCGCCGCCTATGCGCCAGAAATATTCACGCATGGTCGTCCTCGCCAATAAAGGCGCTCGCGAGCTCGGTTTCTCCGATGTCGGCGAGATGTGGCGCTCCGGTTACGACATGCCGCCTGACGCATTCAGCGCCGACCTCGATCGCCTCTGGCAGCAAGTCCGCCCGCTCTACCTTTCGCTCCATACCTACGTGCGCTTCGAGCTCGCAAGAAAATACGGCGAGTCTGTCGTCCCGGCGAACGCGCCCATCCCCGCCGATCTTCTCGGCAATATCTGGGCGCAGGACTGGACCAACATCTATCAGATCGTTGCCCCGCCAAACGCCGATCCCGGCTACGACCTCACCGAAATTCTGAAAGCCAAAAAAATCGAACCGGTTGACATGGTCCACTACGGCGAGCGCTTCTTCATGTCTCTCGGTTTTCCGGCGCTTCCGCAAACTTTCTGGCAGCGCTCGATGTTCGTCCGTCCGCGCGACCGCGACGTCGTCTGCCACGCCAGCGCCTGGGATCTCGACTACGTCGACGACCTCCGCATCAAAATGTGCATCGAACAAAAGGCTGAAGACTTCTCGACGATTCACCACGAACTCGGCCACAATTTCTACCAGCGCGCGTACGACAAGCAGCCGCCGCTTTTCCGCGACAGCGCCAACGACGGCTTCCACGAAGCCATCGGCGACACAATCGCACTTTCCGTCACGCCCGAATACCTGAAACAGATCGGACTGCTTGAAACCGTTCCGCCCGCTTCGTCCGACATCGGCCTGCTGATGCATCGGGCGCTCGACAAAGTCGCATTTCTCCCGTTTGGCCTCATGATCGACAAATGGCGCTGGGGAGTGTTCTCCGGCAAAATTACCCCCGCGGATTACAACAAAGCCTGGTGGGATCTTCGCCGCCAATATCAGGGCGTCGCGCCGCCGGTCGAACGCAGCGAAGCCGATTTCGATCCCGGAGCTAAATATCACATCCCCTCGAACACGCCCTACGCCCGTTATTTCATGGCGGCCATCCTTCAATTCCAATTTCACCGCGCCCTCTGCAGCGCCGCCGGCTACACAGGTCCGCTCCACCGCTGCTCGATCTACAACAACAAAGAAGCCGGCGCCAAACTCGCCAAGATGCTCGCAATGGGCAAAAGCCGCCCATGGCCCGACGCTCTCGAAGCCCTCACAGGCCAGCGCCAAATGGACGCCACCGCCATGCTCGAATATTTCGCTCCGCTCAAAGAATGGCTCGATACCCAGAACCAGAAGAACAACGCCAAAGAAGGCTGGTAGATCTCGATGATTGCACTCGTCCCGGGCGAAATGAGCGACGCATCACCACTTGCCCGTGGTATTGAAAACATCATTGCTTATCTGTGTTCATCTGTGGTTCCAAGGGTTTGTGGTATAAATGAAATGATAAGCCACGTATATATTCCGCTTATGAGCGAGGCCCCTTGGAATTCTCACTAACCGACGAACAGCAGCAGCTTCGGCGCACCGTGCGCGCGTTCGCCGAGGCCGAAATCCTTCCCCACGTGATGGAGTGGGACGAAGTATCGAAGTTTCCGTCCGAAATTATTCCCAAGCTCGCTGAAATGGGTTTCCTGGGCGTCATCTTCCCGGAAAAATACGGCGGCGCGGGAATGGGCTACGTCGAATATGCCATCATCATTGAGGAGCTCTCGCGCGTTGATGGCTCGATCGGCATCATCGTCGCCGCTCACAATTCGCTCTGCACCAATCACATCTACAAGTTCGGCACCGAGGAGCAAAAAAAGAAATACGTCACGCCGCTTGCGCAAGGAAAAAAACTCGGCTGCTGGTCTCTCACCGAGCCCGAAGCAGGTTCTGATGCAGGCGGCACTCGCACCACGGCCGTTCGCAAAGACGGCGGCTGGCTGATCAATGGATCCAAAACTTTCACGACGAACGGCCACTACGCCGATATCTGCGTCGGCATGGCCGTCACGGACGCTTCGAAGAAGAGCCACGGGATCTCGGCGTTTATCGTCGAGAAGGGAACTTCCGGTTTCCGCCCGGGCAAAAAAGAAAACAAGCTTGGCTTGCGCGCGAGCGACACTTCCGAAGTCGTCTTCACCGATTGCCGCGTCCCTGCCGAAAACCTGCTCGGCAAAGAAGGCGAAGGGTTCGTCAACAGCTTGCAGATTCTCGACGGTGGCCGCATTTCGATCGCGTCACTGGGCCTCGGAATGGCGCAAGGCGCTTACGAGTGCTCCGTGAAATACGCCAAGCAGCGAAAACAGTTCGGCAAGCCGATCGGCGACTTTCAGGCCATCCAGTTCAAACTCGCCGACATGGCGATGGAGATTGAAGCGGCTCGCTTGCTCACATACAAAGCCGCATGGCTCGCCGATCGTGCTATCGCCGCAGGCGACTACGATGCACGCATTACAAGCGAATCGAGCATGGCGAAGCTCTACGCCGGAGAAGTTGCGGTGCGCGTCGCAAACGAAGCCGTCCAAATTCACGGTGGTTATGGCTTCATCAAAGACTACCCGGCCGAAAAATTTTATCGCGATGTGAAACTCTGCACCATCGGCGAAGGGACCAGCGAAATTCAACGCCTCGTTATCGCCCGCCAGATTCTCGGGAAAAAATAGCTCCGCCAATTCTGGCTATCGCAGCGCCTTTGGTACAGCGGGCTCCGGCAATTGCCGGATGATTTTTCCCTCTTCGTCGAGTAGTTGAATCAGAGGCGAACCCGCGGGATCCACTCGAATCACGATGCGATCTCGTCCTTCCACGTCCTTCAAGCGGAGCGCCACCGAACGGTCTCCACTTCGCCCGAGGTACACGCGGGCATGTGCTTTGGGGTGCGCGGCGATAAATCCGCTCCGCCTGTCGGGCGGCGTCGCAAGCAGATCGCCAATCGGGTAGTCGGGACGGTCCCAAACGGCGAGTGCCGAGGTGCGCTGGCCAGCTTCTTCGCCGGCGTCGATGGTGAATACCTGGTCCTGTTCATACTGGTCGAAGCTGAGGTGGCCCGTACTTTCCACGCGGCCATTTGCGTCCTTCGCGCCGCCAAAAATCAGTCCGCCGTTCTCGGTCGCTTCGTCGTTGAAAAACAACATTCCTGCCGTCTTGCGGTCCGGATGCGGATATTCCTTGCCACGAACAATCGCGCCCGGGAATGCGGACTTGTTCGAGATCACCATCCGCAAAGTCCCGTCCGGCTCGATCACGTTGATTCGCTCTACGTCAATCTCGCCGAATTTCGTCCTGGATCTCTGCTGTGCGAAAGCCGCCAACGCGATCACAGCGAGCGCGACGGTAAGGGCTCCGGAATAGACGACCAGGAATCGCGGACTCGAAAAGAAGCTCATCTGATTTCCTCCCTCTTGAATCTTCGGGAAAACTGCGCCTGACCGCAAGTGCCTTCCTCTCGTTTTAGGCTTCCCACTCGACTCCATCTGTGGTTCCATTTGTAGTTCAATTTGTGGCTAAGATGACCGTCTCCGTCGAAAACTGGGCAGAACAGGTTCGTGCAGGCGACGTGCGTGCAATCTCGCGCGCCGTTTCCGCGATTGAAAATCGTTCTGCCGAGGCCGAAGAGATTCTTCGCCAGCTTTTTCCGCACACCGGCAACGCTTATCTTGTCGGAATCACCGGCGCGCCGGGAACAGGCAAGAGTACGCTTGTCGACCGGTTAGCAAGCCATTATCGCAGCGAGAAGAAAACCGTCGGAATCATCGCCGTGGATCCATCGAGCCCTTTCACCGGCGGCGCGATTCTGGGCGATCGCGTTCGCATGCAAGGCCACGCGACGGACTCCGGCATTTTCATTCGCTCGATGGCCACACGCGGATATCTCGGCGGGCTCGCACAGGCGACGGGTGACACGGCCCTTCTGCTCGACGCAGCCGGCAAGCAGATGATTCTGGTCGAGACGGTGGGCGTCGGCCAAGGCGAAATTGAAATCGTGCGTCTTGCGGATTGCACCATCGTCGTGCTGATGCCGGGCATGGGCGACGACGTCCAGAGCCTGAAAGCCGGCCTGATGGAGATTGGCGATATTTTCGTGGTGAACAAATGCGATCGCGATGGGGCCGACCGCTTCGAATCGCAGCTTCGTGGCATCCTGACGATCGTCCCCGAGCGCGACGGCTGGAAGCCTCCGATCGTTCGAACCATCGCCACCGAAAATAAAGGCGTCGACGAGCTGGCCCGGCAGATCGAGCTCTTTCGCGGGCATTTCGATCAGGCCCACGAGCGCCGCGCCCGCGAAATCGAGCACTGGAAAGAATGGCTTCTGCGGCTTCTCGAGACGCGCCTCATGGAGCGCGTAGTTGGCGGGCACATGAACGAAGCACAGTTCGAGGCGCTGGCCGCGGAAGTGGCGGCCCGACGCAAAGACCCTTACGCCGCGGTGAATGAAATTCTTGCCCGGGCGGGAATCGGAGCGAAGCATTGAAGCTGGGCGACTTGGAATTTCATGTCCTCGAAGCAGGCCGATTCGCTCTGGATGGCGGCGCGATGTTCGGCGTGATCCCCAAGCCGATGTGGGAGAAGAAGGCGCCGCCCGATTCGCGCAATCGTATCGCGATGGCGATGAACTCTCTTCTCGTCTACGCCGGAGGGAAACGGATTCTAATCGAGACCGGCGCCGGCGACAAAGTGAACGAGAAGTTCCGCGAGATCTATGCGCTGGAAGGTCCGACGCTACTTGATCGCCTTCGCGACTACGGCTGCCATCCCGAAGACATCGACATCGTCATCAACACGCATCTGCACTTCGACCACTGCGGCGGCAACACGCGCAGGGTACAGGATAAAGTGGTGCCCACGTTTCCGAACGCTCGCTACGTGGTTCAGCGCGGTGAATTCGAACACGCAAAAAATCCCACCGAGCGCGACCGGGCCAGCTACATCCCGGACAACTACCTGCCAATCGAAGCGGCCGGAAAATTTTCCCTGATCGGTGACGATCGCGTGATCGCGCCCGGAGTTGAGCTGATTCGCACGCCAGGCCACAACGCGGACATGATGTGCGTGAAACTGCACGGAGGCGGGAAAACGGCCTTTCTGTTTGACGACTTGATTCCGATGACGCCTCACCTCGCGCTGCCATGGATCATGGGTTACGACCTCTACCCGCTGCAGACGCTCGAAAATAAAAAGAAATGGATTCCTCAAGTTGTCCAGGGGGAATGGCTCGCTTTGTTTGTGCACGATCCTCACGTGCCCGCCGCTTACCTCCGCGAGCGCGAAGGAAAACTGGAAATCGAACCCGTGAAGGTAGACTGAAGCATGCCCAAGAAAAAGACACGCAAGAGCGCAAAGGGTGCGATCCGCATCGGAATTATTGGCGGCAGCGGCCTGTATTCCATGGCGGGCCTAACGGAAACGAGCGAAGTTCGCGTGAAGACGCCTTTCGGCGATCCGTCCGACGCGTTCGTCATCGGAACGCTGGAAGCCCGGCGCGTCGCGTTCCTGGCGCGCCATGGTCGCGGCCACCGCATTTCGCCGAGCGGGATCAACTACCGCGCCAACATTTTCGCGATGAAACTGCTGGGCGTCGAGCAGGTCATTTCGGTCAGCGCGGTTGGCTCGCTCCGCGACGATTTGCCGCCGCTCGATTTCCTCGTCCCTGACCAGTTCTTCGATCGCACGCACCTGCGCATCGCCACGTTCTTTGGCGGGGGAATCGTCGCGCACGTTGGCTTCGACAAGCCCACTTGCACGCATCTCTCCGCGCACCTCGCGGAAGCCTGCGAGCACGCCGGCGTAAAAGCGCATCGTGGCGGAACCTATGTTTGTATGGAAGGCCCGCAGTTCTCGACGCTCGCCGAATCGCACACGTATCGCCAGCTTCGGTTCGACGTAATCGGCATGACCAACCTCACCGAGGCAAAGCTCGCGCGCGAAGCCGAAATCTGCTACGCGACAATCGCGATGATCACCGACTACGATTGCTGGCACCCGCAGCACGACGCTGTCACGCTCAGCGAGATCATTGCAAACCTCAATCGCAACACGGAAAACGTGCAGCGCGCGCTGCAGGAAGCTGTTCGTGAAATTCCGGAAGAACGCCAATGCAAATGCGGGTCCGCGCTGGCGCACGCAATTCTCACCGACCGGAAGCTAATCCCGGCGGCAACGAAGAAGCGGCTGGCGCCGATCATTGGCAAGTATCTCTCGTAGTCGGGAGTCTTAATGTCACTGCTGGTCGTTGGTTCGGTTGCATTCGACGGGATCGAGACGCCGTTCGGCAAGGTGGAGCGCACCCTCGGCGGCGCTGCAAGCTACTTTGCGCTGGCAGCCAGCCACTTCACGCCCGTGCGCGTCGTAGGGATCGTGGGCGACGATTTTACCGATCGTGATAAAGGTATCCTTCGCGGCCGCGGCCGCCGGATTGACCTCGAAGGTGTCGAACACGCTCCCGGCAAGTCGTTTTTCTGGTCCGGCCGCTACAACCAGAACATGAACGAGCGAACCACTCTGACGACGGAGCTGAACGTATTCGCGAATTTCCAACCCAAGCTCCCAAAATCCTATCTGGACACCTCTTTCATATTTCTCGGAAACATTCAGCCGACTCTCCAGCTCTCCGTGCTCCAGCAGGTAAAACGCAAACCCACGCTTGTGGGCCTCGATTCGATGAACTACTGGATCGAGCGCACCGGAAGCGAATTGCGTGAGACGCTGAAGCACATTCACGTGCTGGTCATCAACGACGACGAGACCCGCCAGCTCACGGGCGAACACAATTTGACTCGCGCCGCTCGCGACATCTTCAAAATGGGCCCGAAGATTCTGGTCATCAAGCGCGGAGAGCACGGCGCCCTGCTGGTCCATCGCAATTTCCTGTTCGCGGCGCCGGCGTATCCTCTCGACGAAGTTCACGACCCGACGGGCGCGGGAGACAGCTTCGCGGGCGGGTTCATGGGTTACCTGGCGAGTTCCGGCCGCGTCAGCGAAAAGTCGTTGCGCCGCGCAATGGTGTACGGATCGGTGATGGGCAGCTTTGCGTGCGAGCGCTTCGGCGTCGAACGGCTCACCACCGTGCGCCTGAGCGAAATTAAGGCGCGCGCCCGCCGCTTCTCGAAACTCACTTCGTTCACGTTGTAACGCGCGTATTCAACTAGATCCCGTCGGGGGGTTGTAGAATCGGGCCGTCGCAGAGCAGGGGGTGCCATGCTTTATGACCTGAACGCCGTGATCGTCGGGAGGCTACTGCTCGCGGCTGTGCTCGGCGGCGCCGTGGGACTCGAGCGGGAGCTGCGGCATAAGCCGGCCGGCCTTCGCACGAATATGCTCATCTGCATCGGAGCGGCCCTGTTCACGATCATCTCCTACGAGATGGCATCGAGTGTGGGTGGGGATCACACCCGCATCGCAGCGCAAATAATTCCCGGCATCGGCTTCATCGGTGCGGGCGTCGTGATCCGCGAACGCGGTGCGGTAATGGGCATCACGAGCGCAGCCACAATCTTCGTGATTGCAAGCGTTGGCATGTCTGCTGGCGCCGGGCTTCCGATTACCGCCATTTTCACCACGCTGCTTCTGCTCGTCTCACTCGTATTCCTGGGATTCGTCGAGGATCGAGTGGGCCTGCACACGCGCATGCTGATGTTCACGGTGACCACGCCACCCGGCGATCCAGCCATTCTTGACAGGGTCCATCAGATCGTCCAGCAAGCGGGCGTAACGACGCAGCGATGGAAGACGCATAAGACCGACGAGGGCGCCGCCGTCGTCGAGTTCGATGCCGAAGTGAGTAGCCCGCAAGAACGCGAACTGCTGCAGCGCTTAAGCGCGCTCAACGTCCGCTGCGAAGCGCATCATGTTCGGCCTTAGCTTTGCGGACGAGATACCAACCGAGCCAACCAATCCACACCAGAAGGAATCCGAGTTGACGGCCTGCGCGGCGGATGCTATCAATTCAACTGCTCGCGCTGCCGGGCAAATTTCGAAGGTGCTTCGGTTTTCCTCGCATTTCCAGCTGCGGATCCCGAGTGGCTTCGGGATTCCCGAGAAGATTACAGGAGGAGTTGCTTGACACGTTCGCGGGGGACTGCGGCCGCTCTGCTGGCCTCGATGATTTTTCTCCTCAGCAATTGTTCGAGCAAAATGTCCGGGCCGACCCCCACACCGGTCCTCAGCGCGATTTCGCCGGACAGCATCACTGCCGGAAGTGCGGACTTCACGGTGTTCATCAGCGGAACGGGATTCGTCAATTCCTCAGTCGGCTTTTGGGATGGCACGATGCGGACCACCAAGCTCAACACGGTCACCGGTCAGCTCGAGATGTCGATCCCGGCGGCAGACGTTGCGGTGCCGGATGCGTCGGTACAGATAACCGTGGTGAATCCTTCGCCGGGCGGAACCTCCAATGCAATCACGTTCGTCATTAATCCGGTAGACAATGGAGCGCCGACAATTACAGGATTCACGCCGCCGAGCGCCGCAGCTGGAAGCCCGGGGCCTTTCATGGTCAGCGTGGCGGGAACGAACTTCGTTCAAACCTCCGTCGTCAATTGGAACGGCAGCCCGCGCCAAACTGCTTTCGTGAGCTCTACGCAGTTGACGGTCAACTTTACAGCGCAGGACCTCTCCACTCCAGGCTTCGGCAGCGTCTCGGTTTCCAATCCCGCACCCGGCGGCGGCGTTTCGCCCTCGAAAGATTTCCCAGTCAATTAGCACGGAAAGATGCCGGCCACTCTCCACCCGCTCACTGCTGCCGGGATGTAAACGCTAAGCGTTCCGGTTCTGGACTCGCTTGCGAAAATTCCTTATTCTCGTTTGCGCCACATGCCCCAACCTCTTAAGCCGCCCGCACTTCGCCCCGGGGACGCTGTTCGCATTCTTTCGCTGGCTAGTCCCGTCGATGAGGCGCGGCTCAAAAATGGTTCCGATGAATTGGCGCGGCTGGGTTATGCGGTCAGGTTGGATCGCGATAGCGTGCTTGCGCAGCGTGGATTCTTCGCGGGTTCCGCGGCAGCCCGCGCTGGCGCGTTGAAAGCCGCGATCGCGGAGCCTGAGACGCGCGCGATCTTCTGCACGCGCGGTGGCTATGGCTCGAATTATTTGCTCGATACCCTCAGCGTCGCACTCGCATCGCCAAAGATTTTTTGCGGATTCAGCGATATCACGTCGCTGCACGTGTTTCTGTGGCAGAAATTTCGTTGGGTCACCTTTCACGGCCCAATGGTTGCCGCCGGGCTCGATCGCAGCGCGAACGCTGCGGCGGGATACGATGCCGAGAGTCTGACGCGAGCGCTCTCGGAATCGAAACAGGGATGGATCCTTGATTTAAAAGGCGAGCCGCTCGTTCCAGGCGTGGTCGAAGGAACCGTGCTCGGTGGCTGCCTCAACCTGGTGGAAGCCACGCTCGGCACTCCCTGGGAGCTCGATACGCGCGGCGCGATCCTGATTCTCGAAGACCGCGCAATGAAACCTTGGCATGTGGACCGTGCGCTGATGCACCTGCAGCAGGCGGGAAAATTTCGCAGCGCCAAGGGCTTCATCCTGGGCGAATTTCCTGAAAGCGATCCGCCGGCGGGAACCGAGAGCGTGAAAGATGTGGTGACGCGGATTCTGGGCCCACTCGGGATTCCGATCGTGTGGGGCGCGCCGGTGGGCCACACATCTCGGGCAATGTTAACGCTACCGCTCGGTGTGCGCGCGCGTCTATCGACGGACGGCCAGACGAAACTCGATATCCTGGAGCCTGCTTGCTCGGAGTGATTTTCGAAGCGCCGGCTTGCCCTGAAGTAGGATGGGCTCGCTCCGATGTAGGAAGGGCGACCTGCCGGCAGATCTAACGTTCGTTCTCGAAGGAGGCTGACATCTCGACGCGCGCTGGCAAGAACTCGGAACACATTCACCTGCTGGGAATCGCCGGCGCCGCAATGGCGCCCGTCGCGGGGATGCTGAAGGAGCGCGGATTCCATGTGACAGGGTCCGACGTGAACGTCTATCCGCCCGCCTCGACTTTGCTCGATTCGCTCGGCATCCGCTGGAGCGAAGGCTTCCGCGAGGAGAATCTGCGTCCCGTTCCGGACCTCGTGGTGATCGGCAACGTGATCGCGCGCGGAAATCCGGAGCTCGAAGTCATTCTTGACGACAAGATTCCTTACTGCTCGATGCCGCAGCTGCTCGAGGACTATTTCATTCCCGGCCACACCTCGATTGTTGTCGCAGGCACGCACGGCAAGACGACGACCACCGCGATGCTCGCATGGATTTTCCATGTCGCCGGCAGGCGCCCCGACTTTCTCGTTGGCGGCGTGGTTCCGAACTTCAACGACCGCAGCTACGGCCTCGGAGGCGGGGAAGAGTTCATTATCGAAGGCGATGAATACGAGACGGCGTTTTTCGATCGCGGGCCGAAATTTTTGCACTATCATCCGGATGAATTGATTCTTACTTCGCTCGAATACGATCACGCGGACATCTATCCCACACTCGATTCGATCGCGCTGCAGTTCCGCCGCCTCGTCAATCTCGTACCGCGCCGGGGCCGCGTTCTTATTTGGGGTGAGAGCGCGGAATTGAAGCAAGTCGCCGCGAAAGCGTTTTGTCCGGTGGAGACATTCGGGCTCACTCCGGAGTGCGATTGGTATGCCGGCGACGTCCAGTGGCAGGATAACGCCACGGAATTTCGCGTCGCCTACCATGGCACCGAAGTGGCGCGCGTTCGAACGCCCGTCGCCGGCCGCCACAATGTGATCGACGCGGTCGCCGCGATTGCGATCGCGTACGGACGCGGCGTCTCGAGCGAAGCAATTGAAGGCGCGCTCGCCACGTTTCAAAGCGTGCGCCGCCGCATGGAAATTAAGGGCGAATCGAACGGTGTCCTGGTGGTGGAGGATTTTGCGCATCACCCAACCGCGATTCGCATGACGCTCGAAGCGACGCGTACCCGCTGGCCGGGCCGCAAAATCTGGGCCGCTATCGAGCCGCGCTCGAACACGATGCGCCGCAAAATCTTTCAGGACGTGCTGCCGGAAGCGCTCGCTGTCGCCGATGCGGTCGCGATCGGCCCGGTGAATCGCGCACAATTGCTCGCGGAGGAGGACCGTTTCTCGCCCGATGCTGTGGCCGATTCCATTCGCAAGCGCGGACGGATGGCCCAGGCGTTCGGATCGGCTGATGCGATTGCGGAATTCTTCGCGGAGAATGTCAAACCGGGCGATCTGGTTATGGTGATGTCGAATGGCAGTTTCGACGGCCTCTGCGCCAAATTGCTCGACAAGCTCAGGTCCCGTGCGGGAGTTCGCGGATGACGCCATTGAAAATTGTTCTGCGCCACATTTTTGCGCTGCCGCTGCTCCTATGCTTTTTCGCCGCGCGTCCCGTTGGCGCAACCGTCGAGTACAAAGTCTCGCTCGCGCATTCCGACAAGCACCGGTTTCAAATCGAGATGCAGGTGCGAGTGGGTGAAAATGACGAGTCTGTCGTCGTGGCTCTGCCGGCCTGGAACGCGCTTTACCAGATTCGAGATTTCGCTTATCGCGTACGCGACGTTCGTGCAGCCAGGGTGAGTCCCTCGAATACGCCGCTGTTCGTGTACAAGCTCGACAAGCAGACTTGGCGAGTTCCGATTTCCGTCCCCGCTCGTGGGGAGGTCGTAATCGAATACTCGATTGATTGGGACGATGCCGGGCCATTCAATTCCCAATTGAACGCGCACCACGCGTTTGTGAATTTTGCCGAGACGCTTATGTATCTGCCGGACCGCCGCGCTGAAGCCGAGGATGTTACGTTCACGGATGTCCCGTCCGGGTGGAAAGCGGTCGCCGAACTTGCCGCCGGCCACGAGCCGAATTCCTTTGTCGCGGAGAGTTATGACAAGCTGGTGGACGCGCCTGTCGAGATAGGGAAGTTCGACGAATTCGATTTCGACAATGGCGACGCGCATTTCCGCGTCGTCGTAGATGGGAAAGAATGGAACAAGGCAGCGCTCGAGGATTCGCTGAAGCGGATCACCGGCTACGAAATGAAACTGATGGGCGGGGCGCCGTTCAAGGAATACACGTTTTTCTTTCACATCGGCCCGTATCCGGAAGCGGGCGGCGGAGGGATGGAGCACTCGAACTGCACGGCCATCGGCGCGAGCTCGGTGGACATGGCTGTCGCGATTGCCGCGCACGAATTCTTTCATGCATGGAACGTGAAGCGCATCCGGCCGCGAAGTCTCGAACCGGTGGACTTTACCAAGGAGCAGTACTCGCGCGCGCTGTGGTTCGCCGAAGGCGTAACGAGCACCTACGGCTCGTTTACGCTTGAGCGCAGCGGCATCTGGTCGAAGTCGCAATTTTACGGCGACCTCGCGGAGCAGGTCTGCGAACTCCAGTCGCGCCCGGCTCATAAATGGCAGAGTCTGGAGGAATCAAGCCTCGATACCTGGTTCGACAAGTACGACGGCTACAATTTGCCCGACCGCAGCATTTCCTACTACAACAAGGGGCAAATCATCGGCGATTTGCTCGACCTTGAGGTTCGCGACGCCACCGACAACCACAAGTCGCTCGACGATGTGCTTCGCCGCCTCAACGACGAATTTGCTAAGCAGGGAAAGTTTTATGACGAAAGCGCCGGGATTCGCGCATTCGTGGAAGAAGTGTCGGGCAAGAATGTCGACGAGTTCTTCCGGCGATACGTTTCGGGGCTCGACGAAATTCCGTACGACGAAATGCTGGCGCCTGCGGGACTCAGCCTGAAGAGCGAAATGCGGCAGAACGCTGACCTGGGATTTTATCCCCGGCGCGGGGCCGGCGGAATTGTGGTTTCGGCCGTAACGCCGGGAAGTACGGCGGAAGCGGCGGGGCTGCGCGTGGACGACGTACTGCTCGGACTGAATGGAGCGGCGCTTTCGGGAAGACCTTCGGCGTGGGTGCGCGACCGCTCGCCAGGAGAAACGGTCAAGCTCAAGGTGAAGCGCGACGGGCAGGAACGCGAGCTGACGTTTGCGCTCGGATCGCGCGAAGAGAACCATTGCACGATTGTTGAAACCGCCCATCCGACGGAGAAGCAATCTCGCATCCGCGCCGGCTTCCTGCATGGCACAACGGACTAACATGCGTTTGAAAGAATCCTCGTGGCGTTTGGCGCCAGGATTCAAGTTGCGTCCGAATTCGCGCCACTGAAAATGATACGAACCATCGCCGTCGTGCTCTTCCTTGGCCTCGCGCTCCTGTTCGTCATGCCATTTTATATTCTGTGGAGTTTGCTGACGGGCAGCGCGGACGCGATGTACGAGATGGCGATGAAAACGGTCCGGACGTCGCTGCGAATCGCTAAAATCGGCGTGCGCGTCGAGGGCCTCGAAAATATTCCGCGCGGCGTGTGCATTTTCGCCGCGAACCACATTTCGAACGTCGATCCGCTCGCCTTCGTTCCCGTGATCCCGCGCCGAATTTCTCTCCTCGTCAAGAAAGAGCTGTTCCGGATTCCGATTCTCTCGAAAGCGATGCGCATGGCGAAATTCGTTCCCGTCGACCGTGCGGACAAGGAAGCGGCGGCGGCGAGTGTAGACGTGAGCGTCGGCGTTTTGAAAGACGGGCTTTCGTTCGCCGTATATCCCGAAGGCACGCGCAGTCCCGACGGGCGGCTGCGCCCGTTCAAGAAGGGAACGTTCGTGATGGCGATTCAAGCTGGCGTTCCGATTGTCCCGGTTTCGATTTCCGGAGCGCAGCACCTGATGCGCAAAGGGGAGTGGACGATGCGGCCGGGCGAGGTGGTGGTGCGGTTCGGGCCGGCTGTGGATGCGTCGCAGTACACGATGGACAGACGGGCGGAATTGCTGGCGCGCGTCGAAGAGCTTGTCGCGGCGGGATTGCCGGAGGACCAGCAGCCGGCGCCGTCGTCTCGCGCATCGGAATGAACGCACGTGGTTTTTGCAATGCTTGAGTTTGACACTGAGATTCTTCGGGCATCCTGATCGGATGCCCTCAGAATGACAGGCGTGGTGTATTCGAGTCCCTCGCTTACCCGCTTCTGTTTTCTTATGATCATCTGGGTTCGGAGTTGTTTGCGTTTCGACGAAGGGCGGCGAGTTCGTCGCGCAAATCGCGCAACTCTTTTTGCAATTCCGGCAGGCGATTGAAGACGGCGATCGATTTCCGCCAGGCGAGATTGTCCATCGCCGGGTAGCCGGAGTAGAGGGCGCCGGCCGGAACATCGCCGGGGACGCCGCTTTGGGCGGTGAGAGTGGCGCCGTCGCCGATGGTGAGGTGGCCCGCAGCGCCGACTTGTCCTGCGAGGATGCACTTGTTTCCCACGCGCGTTGTGCCCGCGAGCCCCACCTGTCCGCAGAGGAGAGTGTCCTCGCCCACTTTCGAGGCGTGGCCCACCTGAACGAAATTGTCGAGCTTCGTGCCGCGTCCGATTCGCGTTTCGCCGACGGTGGCGCGATCGACTGCGCTGTGCGCCTGGATTTCTACGTCGTCGCCGATGACGGCGATTCCGGACTGGCGCATCTTGTACCAGGTTCCGTTGGACTCGCGTGCGAAGCCGAAGCCGTCGCTGCCGATGACGACACCATTTTGCAGAAGGACGCGATGGCCGATGCGGCAATGTTCGCGCACCGCGGAGTGAGAGTGTGCGAAAAAGTCGTCGCCGATTTTCGCGCCGCGATAGATCGCGACAAAACTGTGGAGGACTGCGTTTCGTCCGATTGTGACGTCCTCATCGATGAAGCAGTAGGGACCGATGTGCGCTCCTGCTCCGATTTTCGCCGATTTTGCGACCACGGCCGTTGAGTGAATACCGGCAGGGAAGGCCGGGGCTGCGTGGAAGAGTTCGATGGCGCGGGCGAAATCGAGGTAGGGATTCGCAGAGCGGAGGGCCGCGATGCGGACGTGGCCAGCGTCGGGCGCGATGAGAACCGCAGAGGCGCGGGTGGTTTCGAGCGCAGGGCGATATTTGCGATTCGCGAGGAACGTGAGGTCGCCGGGCTTCGCGTCTTCAATTCCGGCGACGCCTGTGATGTCGAGTCGCGGGTCGCCTTCGAGGGTGCAGGCCAACTTTTTGGCGATCTCGTCAAGTTTCATGATTGGGTCTCCTTGCGGATGGGAAAACGAGTGATGAGTGACGAGTGATGAGTGACCCGTACGGTCTTCGAGGGTCAGGCGCCGCTGGGTTGCCGTGCGGCCTCGACCACAAGCTGTTGTGGGCTCGAGATTGGGGATACATGGAGTTGAAAACCCCCCGTTTACCGTAGATTAGAACTGGGCGCGGCCTCATGTTTTCAATGCCTTGCGGGGAATTCTAATCGCGGAACCGTAGATTAGAAAATCGGATTGGCGGTGTGCCAGAAGTTGGGCGCTACGGCGGGTTTGGCGATCAATTTTCATAGTTCCGCGGTCACGGTAGCATACCCGAAAGAGCGATTGCAACGGGGTGCTGCTCGTAAACATTTGAGGTTCGAGCGCCAGGATTCAGCTGACGAATGGCACCGGCGGAAGCGAAAGTAAGCGAAAGAGAGGGATCGGAAGTCGAGCGGCGACAGAGACAGCAAATCAAACTCTTCCCACCCTTCGCAAACCGGCGAAGCTCGGTGCACCCAGAGGAGAGTTACATAGATGACTTCGGAGGGGACTGTTCGAGTAGTATAATCCCTTCGTGCTAACCGTCGAATGTGGAAAGCGCGGAGAGGGAGCAGGGAGGGATGAGGCACCCATGCAGTTCGGTGGGGATGCGAGGAAGTCGAAGTGACGCTCTGTTGTCCACTTTGTGAGAAATCGATTGAGACTGATGAACTCCTGGTCCTCCCCGGAACGAACGGCGGATTCAACTGCCCAAGATGCGGGCGCATGCTCCATTTTACCCAAGGCCACCCGGTTCTAAGAACCTCCATTTCCCTGCTTTTGTCAGCGCTAATCTTGTATTTTTTTGGAGTTAGGCGCCCCCTCGCGTTTCTCGGAAGTGCGCTCATTTTATGGATACCGATTTCGCTGATCGTGAATGCCTATTCTGTGCAGCTACTGCCGCTCGGATTGAAGCCGTGGCAGCGGCCCGCAAAACGCCGAACGATGACAGAGCGCCTTCGGGGCAGAACCTTAATCCAACTCTTGAACGAGCGAAACTCTCCAGTGGACTTGTTCGGCAAGCGCCGGCAGAAACTGAAAATGACGAAGTGAAGATTTCCGGTTCCGTCCCGAGGCTTGAGATTTGTCGGCAGGGGATTAAAGCAAACCGAAGCAAAACCCTCACCCTCTGCGAACCCAAAGAATTGGGGCACCCGCAAGATCTAAAGGTAGCGCTCCGGAGTAAAGTTGCTGAGTGGTATCATCTGCTCGTGATCGCCGTCAATTCTGGAAACCACAGACAGCAAACTCGGAAGGCTGGCCCACCCGCTCGAGGAGGATTGTTGGAAAAATCGCGCAAATGGTGCTTGGTGGCTGTCGCACTATCTGCCGTTTTTCTTCTAATTGGGTTCGATTCGTTCGGCGAATTCAGAAACCAGACGATGCAATTTCCCGCCGGGTCTGGGGACTGGCTGGTGGTGCCGGGCAAGCGAGCTGGAGACCTCGCCCTCGGTGCCCCTATTAAGAGTATTTTTGAACTCTTCCCCAAGCCGTCCATTGGCTCCTACACGCTGCCTGGGCGCCCTGGATTTGTGTGTGGAACGGATCACATCGTCGGCCTCTTGCAGGATGGAAAGCATCCGGGATTTCTGCATGTGTTTGCGAGTGATACTAAGATAACGGAGATCGAAGCAGGTGGGGCTCGCTACCGCACCGCAGATGGCATAGCGAGCAATAGTCCGCCGGAGGAAGTTAGGCTTCACTACAAGGGTATGAAGTCACACTTGTTGCGACATTGCTGCGATGAGTCCTTGAACGAGGGACCGCTCGTTCTCTGGACAGACCAGGAAAGGGGCATAGCATTCAGTTTTACCTATCCCGCAAAGGGAGACCGCCGGTTTGTTGTGTCCTCATTCATTATCTTCAGGCCTAAAGCTTCCTTTTGCACGCAAGGCACAGTCTTTCCGGATTCCGATAGCTGGCTCGAGCTACCTCCTTATTCGCTGGCACCTTTAGCTGAGAACGCAACATTACGCTGAGCTGATTAGATGACGTTTGCGACTCCTTCTGCCAAGTAAACTCGGTCGCTGTTCGACGACCAAGGCTCGGAAAAAGGACTGGAGCGATGCTTATGATCGGATGTGATTTCCACAAAGTTAACCTCAATGCTCGCTAGTTCGTCATCTCAGATTGGTGCGGGTCTCGTGACGATAGGGCTCGCCTATCTCGCTCTGCGCCGCTTATGGAGCAGTCAGCATAGGTTAGACCGACGAGCCTCTGTTCTAAGGTGGAGTGCGGTTGGAGTTGGCATTGTGTTGATGTATGGAAGCTTCCATTGGTACGATTCAAATTTTCTTTTCATCTTTGGTGAAGTTGTCTGCTTCCTGTTTTTCATGTTTCCAGATATCCCATTTTACCTGATGCGGACATCAACAAGCCGGAGTGGGTCTACACGGACCTAACAATACGTCGGTCCTTCAGGTGGCCTGCCCCGTTTTCCGTGTACGGAATCAGCCGACACTAAAATCTCCTGAACTCGGCGCGCAGGGAACTGTAGGCCACCGGAGCAATTGTGTATTCGCTCAGGAGCCTTGATTTATTCCGAAAAAAGTTTCGGTTGGGCGCCGCTTGCGGCGCTGCTCGCTCGCGAGTCGCGGGCGGTGCGGCGGGCTACGCCTACTACGCCGAGGACTTTCATTTCCGCGAGGGCTGAGCGGGGGATGAACATGCGGAGGTTGTTGCCGTGCAGGTCGGGCGGGGTGAGCTGGACGCCAGTGTCGAGCATGTCGAGGAGGTCGTTGGAGACGATGCCTTCCATCACGTCGTCGTCGCGGAAGCGCAGGCGGACCCAGAGGCCGTCGAGCTTGGGGCGGCTGAGGAAGGTTTTGCGCTCGGGAACGAACTCGTCGGTGAATTCGCGGACGAAGTAGATGGATTTAACTCCGTCGAGGGGGAGGGAGCGGTGCTCGCCGTCGGTGGTCAGGAGGTCAATCGTCTCGGAGCGGCCGAGCGCCGAGGGGTTGAGGTAGCCGCGGATCGGGGTGTGGTCGAGCAAGAGGACGACGACTTTCTTGTGCGTCGAGGCAGCAATGCGGCTTTTTGCGGCTAGAGCCACGGCAAAGGGCCTTTCAGGGGAGAATGTTGCTAAGTTCCCGGATGTTATGTTATCCTTACGCGAATTTTTGTCAAGTTATTGGTGCTTAAAGGGTTAGCACCGGAGCCACCGCCGATTGACCCTCAAAGGACAGCTCCTAAAGTCGGCTTCGCTAATAGCCCTTGTCACCGTTATCAGCCGGATTTGCGGATACTTACGAGATCAACGGGTAGCCCTTCTCCTCGGGACGTCACCCGCCGCCGACTCGCTCGTTCTCGTCTTCGGGATTCCCAATTTGATACGTCGGTTGTCGGGGGAGGGTGCGCTTGGGACGGCGTTCATCCCGGTGTTTACGGGCTATCTGCGGGACAAGCCACGGAGCGAGGCTTGGGCGTTCGCGCAGAAGGTCTTTTGGGACATGGCGGCGCTGCTCGGGGTGCTCGCGGTTCTGGGGGTGGTGTTTTCGCGGGAGATCGTTCGCTTCTTTACGATTTTTTCGCACAGTCCCGGGCAGTGGGATCTGGCGGTGTTTCTGGGGCGGATTATCATTCCCGCGATATTTTTTGTGGCGTTGGCCGGAATCGCGGCAGCGGTGCTGAACAGCTTTCACATTTTCGGGCTGCCGGCAGCGACGCCGATATTTTTCAACCTGGTGCTGATTCTGTTTTCGTTCGGGATCCTGTACCGGCCGATCATGCGGATGGCGCCGGAACGTTTTCAGACGCCCGCCGTGGCGATCGCGTTCGCCATTTTGCTTGGCGGTATCATTCAGTTCGCGATACAGATCCCGGCACTGAAGCGGCTGGGGATGCGATTTCGGCCGGAGATTTCGTTCACCGACCCGGGAGTGCGAAAGGTGGGGCGGCTGATGGGGCCGAGCGTGTTCGGCGTGGGCGTGTACCAGATCAATTTTTTGGTGGACAAGATTTTTTCGACGTCGTCGCGGATGCCGTCGGGAAGCGTGATGTCGCTGTACGTGGCGGAGCACGTGACGCAGCTGGTGCTGGGAATTTGCGCGGTGGCGATGTCCACGGCGATTCTGCCGACGATGTCGCACCAGGCGGCGGCGAAAGATTTCGGGGAGATGAAGCGAACGTTCGGATTTTCGCTGCGCGTGGTGTCGTTCATCGCGATTCCGGCGGCGGTGGGATTGATTCTGCTGCGGCAGCCGATCGTGCAGGTGCTGTTTCAGCACGGGAAGTTCGTGGCGGAATCGACGGCGCTGACGGCGCGGGCGCTTTTTTATTATTCGCTGGGGCTGCCTGCGTTTGCGGCGATCAAGCTGATTACGCCGATGTACTACTCGATGCACGACACCATGACGCCGGCAAAGGTAGGAGCGTACGCGCTGGGGCTGAATATTCTTTTGAATGCAGGGTTTCTGATGTTCTTTTTGCGGTATCTGTCGAACGGGAGCCCGGCGCTGGCGAGTTCGCTGGCGGCGTATTTTAATTTTATGCTGCTGTTTGCGATTTTCCGGAAGCGGCACGGGCGGCTGGGGGCTCGGGGGCTTGCAGCGTCGTTGAGCAAGATGGGGGCGTGCGCGCTGGCGATGGCGGCGGTTTGCTACGCGGCGCTGAAGCTGTCGGGCTTTGCAGTTGCGAGCCATTTTGTGGAGCAGGCTGGATTGCTTGCGGCAATTATTCTGATTTCGACGGGAATTTATTTCGGCCTGGCGTGGGTGTTGCGGTGCGAGGAGTTGGGGGAATTCTTTCTGTTGCTGCGGCGGGCGGAGCGGGGAGTGGCGAACGTGGCGGGGGATCTTTAGCGCGAACAGCCATTCTTGTGAGTCCGTGGAGCGTCGCACATGGCGGCGATAGGCTGGCGCGTATTCGTAAGAGCACAGGCAAGAATGGCTGTGCCACCAAACATGAGCTATGGCGCTTGAAGCGGATGTGCGGACATTTTTGAGTTATCTGCGAGTCGAAAAGGGGCTTTCGGATAACACGATCAAGTCGTATCGCCGGGACATGTTGAAGTTCGTTGAATTTGTGGGCCCGGGCGAATTTGACACCGCGGACATTACGCGTTCCGACGTGGTGAATTTTCTCGCGACGCTTTACAAACGGGGTCTCGACAGCCGTTCGGTGGCTCGACATCTGGTGACGATCCGGCACTTTTTCCGGTTTTCGCTGCTGGAAGGGTATGTGAAGGATGATCCGGCGGCGACGATCGAGTCTCCAAAATTCCGGCAGCGGCTGCCCTATTTCTTGAGCGTGGCAGAAGTGGACCGGTTGTTGGCGCAACCGGACGTGACGTCTTCGGTTGGATTGCGGGACAAAGCGATGATCGAATTGCTGTATTCGACCGGGATTCGCGTGTCCGAACTGGTGGGTATCCGGGTGGGGGATTTGCAGATGGAGGCCGGGTGTTTGCGATGCGTCGGAAAGGGAAATAAGGAGCGGCTGGTGCCGGTGGGTAAAAAGGCGCTCGGAGTGATTGAGGAGTACTTGAAGAGATCGCGGCCGGAGCTCTTGCGCGAAGGCACGTCCCCGTTCATGTTTCTGAATCAGCGGGGCCGGCAGATGGATCGCATTACGCTGTGGAAGCTGGTAGGCATGTACGGCAAGAAAGCCTTGTTGCGCAAGCCGCTGAAGCCGCACACGCTGCGGCACAGTTTTGCGACGCACTTGCTGGACCGGGGAGCCGATCTTCGCTCGGTGCAGATGATGCTGGGACATTCGGATATTTCGACGACACAGATTTACACGCACGTGGTGGAAGAACGATTGAAGCAGGTTTACAAGGCCCATCACCCGCGCGCCTGAACGGCTTCGCGCGGAATTCGCGGAAAGGCGTAAAAGCTCATGCCCGATTACATGTATTTGCTGGAAAGCAGGCTCTCGCCGGAGCAGCGCGCGGTCCTCGAGCGCGTCCAGGAACTCTCGCGCGTGCAGGACGTGAATATTTATCTGACGGGCGGAGCGGTGCGCGACCTGATTTCCGGTCAGCCGATCCGCGATCTGGATTTCACGGTGGAAGGGAATCCGGTGCGGATGGTGCGAGAACTCGAAAAGGGCGGAGCGCGGACGCTGTGGGAAAGCGAGAAGCTGCGGCACTACGAAATGATTTTTGCCGGAGACGTGGACGGCTCGATTTCCGGCGCACGTGACGACGTGTACGAAAAGCCGGGGGCGAAGCCGGAGTACCGTTTCGCGGGCGTGATGGAGGATTTGCGCCGGCGCGATTTCTCGATCAATGCGATTGCGATTTCGCTGAACACGCAATCGCGCGGGCTGCTGCTCGATCCGACGAACGGCCTGGCGGACCTCGAGAAGCAGGAAGTGCGCGCGCTGACGAACCATGCGTTCACGAACCAGCCGATTCGCTTGATGCGGATTTTGCGATATTGCGCGCGGATGAATTTCAAGATGGAGTCGCGCACGCAGGAGTGGTTCGACCTGGCAATGGAACGTGAACTGCACACGCATCTCGAGGGCGGGGACGTGGGTAACGAAGTCCGGTCGCTCGCGAGGGAAGACAATCCGGTGGCGACGCTCAAGCAGTGGGAATCGCACGAAATGCTGGCAGCGATTCACCCGCAGCTCCAGCGGCGGAAACCCGATTACGACAGCTTGAATAAGCTGGCGCGTGCGCGCGGAAATCTTACGGGCGCGGGATTGCGGCCGCGGCTGAATGTGGCGGTGACGTTCTACACGCTCGGGCGGCTAAAAGATCGCGAAGCGCCTGCGGCGATGCGGCACATGGAGTTCCGCGCGGCGGAAATCAAAGAGGTGGAGGAACTGGTTCCGGAAGCGCAGAAGGTGGTGCACATGTTGAAGGGGCGCAAGACGAATGCGCCAAAGGACGCTTATTTTTATATCGCGTCGCTGCCGCCGGAGATGATGGCGTTCATTGAAGTGGAGATGCCGAATCCGAAAGTGGTCGCAAAGATGCGGAATTACATCCAGAAGTGGCGTCCATTGCGGCTGGGGCTGCCGGTGGCGGAACTGGATGCGCTGGGAGTGGCGCGCGGGCCGAAGTTCGACAAGATCATCGAGCAGCTTTTTGAATTGCAGTTGCGCGGCCGCGGGCGCGATCCGGAGAGCCGCGTGAAGATTTTGCGGAATCTCGCGGGAATCAAGGAAGAGCCGAAGAAGAAGCCGGAAAAGGAAAAGAAGCGAAGGGGCAAAGAGCCGGTGGTCGAAGCGAAACACGAGAAAGGGAAGGCCGAGGCGGTTCCCGCTGCGGGAACGGCTCCTCCGGCGAAAGCCGCGGCGGGTGTGAAACCTTCCGGGACAGCGGCTGGCGCAAAAGCTCCCGGGGGAGCGGCGGCTGCAATCGGCGCGAAGGCGAAAGCGAAGCATGCGAAGGCTGCGGATGATCGCGCGAAAGCCAAGCGGATGCACGCGGCGGGGAAGTCGAAGGGGCGCGGAGCGAAATCCGGGCGGCGGTAAGCCCGCACAAAAAACCCGCGGCGAGTTGCAGTGCTCGCCGCGGCTACTAAATCGGCGCCCGAATGCGAAATTGCCGATTGGAGCGGGGCGATTGTTGATGGCCGATTCCGCTCAGCTGGTTTAGAATAGGTTTCGAATGGCTCCTCCGAATTTTGTCCACCTACATCTGCACACGGACTACTCTCTCCTCGACGGCGCTTGCGAAATCGGCGAACTGACAGCCGAAGCGGCGCGCCGGGGCATGCCTGCCGTGGCGGTGACCGATCACGGGAACCTTTTCGCTGCTGCGAATTTCTTTCATCAGGCTGGGACGCACGGCGTAAAGCCGATCATCGGCTGCGAAGTGTATGTGGCGCCGGACAATCACAAGAATCGCGGGAGCGACGCGGAGCGGTCGAACCATCTTGTCCTGCTGGCGGAAAACGAGGACGGGTACCGGAATCTGATTCAGCTGGTTTCGACCGGATTTCTCGAGGGGTTCTATTACAAGCCCCGCGTGGACCACGATCTGCTGCAGCAGCACAGCAAGGGGTTGATTGCGCTTTCGGCTTGTTTGCGCGGCGAAGTGGCCGATGCGCTCGTGGCGGAGAAGTTCGACCAGGCGCGGACGAACGCGTACCGATTGCGCGACATTTTCGGCAAGGGAAATTTCTTCCTTGAAGTGCAGGATCAAGGAATGGAGATCGAGACGCGAATCAATCGCGATCTCGTCCAGCTTTCGCGCGAGACGGGGATACCGCTCGTTGCGACAAACGACTGCCATTATCTGACCCGTTCCGACGCGCACGCGCAAGAAGTGCTGATGTGCATTCAGACCGGCAAGACGATGAGTGACGGGCAGCGGATGAAGTTCGCGACCGACCAATTTTATTTCAAGACGGCAGAGGAGATGTCGGAAGTTTTTCGGGAGCTTCCGGACGCGGTGTCGCGCACGGTAACGATTGCCGAGCGTTGCAACGTGAAGATTCAGCGTGTTTCGAATCCTTTCCCCGAATTCAAGGTTCCCGAAGGCCACACGACGGATTCGTATTTCGAGAAAGTGGTGCGCGAAGGGTTTTTGACGCGCACGCCCCTGCTTGAGCGGGAGGCGAAGGAAAACCGGCTGAGGAATCCGATTTCGGTGTACGAAAGCCGGTTGACGTCCGAGCTCGAGATGATCAAGAAGATGCGCTTCGCGGGCTACTTCCTGATCGTGTGGGATTTCATTCACTACGCGCGGGCGCAGGGCGTGCCGGTGGGGCCGGGGCGCGGTTCGGCGGCAGGAAGTTTGGTGAGCTACGCGCTGCACATCACGGACGTTGACCCGCTTCAGTACGATCTGCTTTTCGAACGCTTCCTGAATCCAGAACGCATCTCGATGCCGGATATTGATATCGATTTCTGCATGCGGCGGCGCGGCGAGGTGATTGATTACGTCCGGCAGAAATACGGCGACAAGAGCGTCGCTCAGATTATTACTTTTGGAACGATGGCCGCGAAGGCGGTGTTGAAGGATGCAGGCCGGGCGCTCGACATGCCGTATGGCGAAGTGGACCGGCTGGCGAAGATGGTTCCGACGACGCTGAATATTTCGCTCGAGGACGCTCTCAAGCAATCGCCGCAGCTCGATTCAATGCGGGAGAAAGACGAGCGCGTGAAGGAACTGGTGGAGGTGGCGCTGCGGCTGGAGGGGCTGGCGCGGCACGCCTCAACACATGCCGCGGGCGTGGTGATTTCGCCGCGCCCGCTCACGGAAATTGTGCCGCTGTACAAGTCGAGCAAGGATGAAATCACGACGCAGTACGACATGAACGCGCTCGAGCGCATCGGCCTGCTGAAGATGGATTTTCTGGGACTGACGACGCTGACGGTGCTGAGCGACGCGGTGAAACTCATCAAGCAGAACCGCGGCGTTGATATCGAGCTCGACACGCTGCCGCTCGACGATGCGGTCACGTACCAGCTTTTTGCGCGGGGTGATACGACCGGGATTTTCCAGTTTGAGTCTCACGGGATGCGCGACATTTTGCGGCGTTATCAGCCGACCCGCCTCGAGGATTTGACGGCGCTGAACGCTCTCTATCGTCCCGGGCCGATTCAAGGCGGGATGATCGACGATTTCATCGCGCGCAAGCATGGCAAGAAGAAGGTTACGTACGATCTGCCGGAGCTGCAGGAAATCCTGGCGGAAACGTGGGGCGTGATTCTGTATCAGGAGCAGGTGATGCAGATTGCGAACCGGCTGGCGGGGTTTTCGCTGGGCGACGCGGACTTGCTTCGGCGCGCGATGGGCAAGAAGAAGCACGAAGAGATGGCGGCGCAACGCGAGAAATTCATTACGGGCTGCCTGGCGCGGAAAGTGCCGCAGAAAAAAGCGGAGAAGATATTCGATTTGATGGCGGAGTTTGCGGGATACGGATTCAACAAATCGCACTCATGCGCCTACGCGCTCCTCGCCTACCAGACGGCTTACCTGAAAACGCATTACCCGGTGGAGTTCATGGCGGCAATGTTGACGTCGGAAACCGGGAACACCGAGAAGGTGGTGAAGTACATCAACGAAGCGCGGAGCATGAGCATCACCGTGCTGCCGCCGGACGTAAATTCGAGCGCGATGAATTTCACGCCGGTCGGCGATCAGATTCGCTTCGGCCTGTGCGCGATCAAGAACGTGGGCGAAAACACCGTAACCGGGATTCTGCAGGCGCGCGAAAAACTCGGCCGGTTTACGAGCGTGTTCGAATTCTGCGAATCGGTCGACACGCGATTGCTGAACAAACGCGTACTGGAAAGCCTGGTGCGTTCCGGCTCGATGGATGGTTTGGGAGCGCACCGCGCGCAAATGATCGCGGTGATTGACCGCGTGATGGAGCGAGCGCAGAAATTACAACGTGCGCGCGAAGCCGGCCAGCACGGGCTTTTTGGCGGAAGTTCGCCGACGGCGACGCAAATGCCGGCGGAGGAGCTTCCGGACGTGCCCGAGTGGCCGGAGCACGAGTTGCTCGCCGCAGAGTATGCGACGCTGGGCTTTTATATTTCGGGTCACCCACTGGATAAGTACGCGGGACGGTTGATGGATTTGAATGCAGTTGAATTGTCGACGCTTGAAGGGAAGCGGAACGGCGAAGACATCGTCGTCGCGGGAATTATCGTTTCGTCGCGACCGATGCGTTCCCGGCGCGGAGCGCGGTGGATGATCGTCATGCTGCAGGATCGCACCGGAGTGATTGAAGCGCTTGTGTTTCCGGAGGCGTTCCAAAAACTAGAGCCGATCTTGAAAGCCGCGACGCCTCTACTTGTGAAAGGGCGGATTGCCGTGGAGGATGTCGGAACGCGCCTGATGGTGTCCGACGCGCGTGTTCTAGATCAGGTGAACGACAAGGCGCCGAACTTGTTGCGAGTGCGTGTGGATTTGAAAGCGCTCGATTCCGGCGTCCTCGACCGGCTTGGCGAGCTGTTCACGAGCCGGCCGGGACGGTGTCGCGTCTCGTTCGAACTGGTTCAGGACGATGGCACGGAGGCGACGCTCGAGTCTTCCAGCGCCGTGCGCGCGGACCGGGATCTTGTGGACCGCGTGCGAGAAATTTGCGGGTCCGATTCTGTTGCATTGCTTCAATGACGAAGAGGGAGAAACTTCGGGAGCGGCTTCGCCGGCGCCGGGAACGCAGGAAGGCGTTGAAGGCGGCGAAGCTGGCGGAACTGGCAGCCAAAGTCGCCGCAGAAGGAAAACAACTGGCATCCGATCCGACGGCAGATAGTCCGCGAGAAAAGGAACGACAGCGGCAGCGCGCCATCAACGCGCTCGAACGCGACGTGGAGGAATTGGGCCGCCTGTCTCCCACCGAAGAGGGAACCGCTGAGATCGATCGGCTTCGGCGCGAAGTGGAAGAGTTGCGGCGCGAGTTCTTCGCCAACATCAGCGCGTGGCAGCGGCTGCAGATTGCGCGCCACCCGCAGCGTCCTTACACGGATGATTTTATCCGCTTGCTATTCGAGAATTTCAGCGAGATTCATGGCGACCGGCATTTTGCCGACGATCCGGCGATTATCACCGGAATGGCGTGGTTTCGCGGCAAGCCGGTGATGGTCGTGGGCAGCCAGAAGGGACGCGATACGAAACAGCGGCTAGCGCGGAACTTCGGACAGGCCAAGCCCGAAGGCTATCGAAAGGCTCTGCGCGCAACCCAACTCGCTGCCAAGTTTCGCCGGCCCGTGATTGTGTTCGTCGATACGCAAGGGGCTTACCCGGGCGTGGATGCCGAGGAGCGAGGGCAGGCGGAAGCGATCGCGTACAACCTGCGCGAACTCTCGCGGCTTCCGGTGCCGATTGTCGTGGCGATCACGGGGGAAGGCGGCTCGGGTGGAGCGCTGGCGATCGCTGTGGGCGATCGGGTATTTATGCTCGAAAATTCAGTGTATTCGGTGATTTCGCCCGAGGGCTGTGCGTCTATCATGTGGCGTGACGCGTCGAAGGCGGAAGTAGCTGCCGAAGCTTTGAAAATCACGGCGCGCGACCTGCTCGAACTGAAACTGATCGACGAAATCATCCCGGAGCCCGAGGGCGGAGCGCATATGGATCCGGAATTGACCGCGAAGCTGATCGAGCCGTTTCTCGAGCGGTCGTTGCACGAACTGGGGCAGCTTTCTGCCGAAGAGCTTGTGGCGCAGCGTTACGAGAAATTCCGCCGCATGGGACAGTTTTTTGTCTGACGTCGTTGCCTGAACGTTTCGCTTTGGAAGCCGCGTGAGGTGCGATGGAAACATCTAACAGTCGTCTGAGACGGCTCGGCGTTCTTTGGGCCGTCTATGGAGTGGGGCGGGTTGTGATGGTGGTGGTACTGGCGGTGTTCAGCGGAACGGCAACCGTGATGTTCGGGGCGTTGTTGTCACGCGCGCCGAATCCGTTTGCATTGATGGCAGATTTTCATTTGCTCTACGTAATCATGATTGCCTGGACAATGGCTTCGGGCATCCTTGCCCTGGTGGCTGCGGCGGATTTGCTGTCGCGGAGGGGATCGGCGAGGGCAATCGCGAATTTGGCTGCTTTTCTCGCGCTTCCCGACCTTCCGTTCGGAATTATGCTGGGTGTTTACACGCTGGTCGTGCTGGCGCGGCCCGATCGCAGCAATCTTTAGACCAAGCCCTCTTCGTCAACCTCCGTTCTCTTCGCCTTTCATCTGCCATTGGAGCATTGAGCACGTCGCGGCTTGTTATCGTTGCTCCCCGCGACGCAGTGCTTTAGTTTCAACTTACGGGGTAACGGGCTATGTCAGAAGGCGGGGCGTCGTTAATGTCGGATATTTTTCGGCCGTACGAGAAGCTGGTTGAAATCACGATAATGGGCAAGACGTTTCTCGTCCCGGAGCGGAATTCACTGCTGCGCGCGTTTCAATTCATCAGCCCGGAAACAATTCCGTATGGACGCTTTTGCTGGAACCAGGAGTGTCAGTATTGCAAGGTGAATTGCCAGCTTTCAGACGACGACCAGAGCCGCCCGATTCTGAGCTGTAAGTTTTTGGTGTCGGAAGGCATGGCGATTTCGGATCTCGCGCCGGAATTGATCGGCTGCCTGCGAACGAAACTTGGCCGTGCGGCCACCGCGGCTCCCGCGGAAGAAGACAAGACTTCGGCGGTCTGACTTCGGTTCGCTGGTTTCCGTCTCCCGCAGTCCTGCTCCACTCGCCCCTTGTCATACGTTCTCGCGCCGTGCCATCCTCTGAATCCGAGAGCGAGGGGCGGGCATGCGTGTTTGCGATGGTTGCGGAGGAGCGGCTGACGAAGCTCATATCCGGCAGCGGATCGAGCGGCTCGAATTAGCCACTCGCTTCCGCCCGATTCACATACAGGTGCTGCTCCTCGGCGATGCGCCGCCGGAACGCGCAGAAGACTACTTTTACCGGCCGCAAAGCCTTGGAACACTGCGATCCGCCGACGCAAAACGGTATTTACTCGAAATGTTGACGGCCGCGGGAATCCCAAGCGAGGCAGTCGCCAATGAAGAGGCCGCCCTGGCCGAATTCCAGCGCCGCGGATTTTATCTGGCTGATGCGGTGGAATGCCCAGTCGCTGGAGCGAGTGATTTGAAGACACGCGTCACCCTTGCTGTTCCAACGATCGTGAAGCGAATTGAATTTTCCTACCGGCCGAAGCATGTTGTTCCGATCGGCTCTGCGACGAAGGAATTGATACCGCTTCTCCGGAAATCGAGCGTCGCAGACCGGCTCGTAGTCGCGGCTGCAACCAGTGGTTGGCCAGAAGGCCGCGCGCCGACCGGAGAAGAAATCGCGGCGGCGTTGGCGCGTCTCTCCTGACGGATGCAGTAGGGAATCACTTCGCGTTTCGAGTCACACTCCGCCACTTGCTATTCCTGGCGCTCCCGTGACATTCTCCCGCGTTCACACTATTTCTGCGCGGAGGATTTTGCTTGGCAGTTTGCGAAGGATGCGGAACACGAACGGATGACGCGCATATCGCTCGCCGGGCGGAACGGATGGTGTGTGCCTCACGCTTCCAGCCCAACCGAATCCGGGTGCTGCTGCTTGACGGCGCACCCCCCTCGCGCCTGGAGGATTTCTTTTACCACGCGGCGGCGAACCGCGGGGATCGTTCGCTGGGGGCGCGGAGATATTTCGATGAGCTGATGAAGTGCGCGGGGATCTCTGCCGCCGCGGACTCTCCGGAAAGTACGCTGCTCGGCGATTTTGTTCGCAAGGAATTTTTCCTGACATACGCCGTGGAATGCCCGTTCGAAGAGCAACACGATCCGAAGGCGGCTCTGCGCCGGCTTGCGCCCACCGTCATGAAGCGCGTTCAATCGATTTACGACCCGGCTTACATCGTCCCGATTTCTCCGCCGACTTCCGAGCTGATACGTCTGTTCGGGATGATTGGCTGGGGTGACCGGCTCATCCTCGACAATGGCTTGCCCTATTTCGATCCTTATCTGGCCGATCCCAAGAGGCATCCGGAGATGGGCAAATCGCTCGGCGACCGCATCAAAAAGGCGCTGGCGTACTTGCCCTGATGGGACACCCCTTCGCCTGTACGAGCGTTCAGGTGTTCCGTCGAGCCGGTGTTGACGATGTTGACGAGGAATACGCTTTAAGCGCTGTTGCGGCGGTGCTAGAATTGCTTCGGATTTCGGGGATTTTGCAACCGGGGAGCATCGTATGAAAGCCCGCGGAAAGTTTTTGATCGGCTCGGCAATCATTGTGATCACGCTCGTATCGCTTGCCTATGTTGGTTTCACGCAAAGCAAGACGTACTACCACACGATCACGGAGCTATCCACACTGCAAGGGGTTGCGCTTCACCAAAGGATGCGCGTTTCCGGAAACGTGCGGAACGGATCGATCGCGCGCGTCGACGGGCGTGTAGACTTCGTTCTCGAGGAGCAGGGTAAGGCTGTGCCGGTGAGTTACGTGGGGCGCGATCCGCTGCCGGACACCTTTAAGGATGGCGCGCAGGCGCTTGTGGAAGGGCGGTTGAAATCCGATGGTCGCTTCGAGGCCGAACAGGTGCAGGCGAAGTGCGCTTCGAAGTATGAGGCGACGCCGAACCAGACACCCGGAAGCGCGCAGCCTGGCCAGACGTCCAATGGATCGGCCGGCGGCGAGGGCAAAAGCTGAGATGCCGGAGAACGTTTAGTGGATATCTTCGGTTCGTTCGCATTACTGCTGGCATTTCTGGCGGCGGTGTATGCGTTTGGCGCGGGCATCGCCGGAATCGTTACGCGGCGAACGCTGCTGACCAAGAGCGCGCACAACGCCGGGATGGCCGTGTTCGCGCTCGTGACGCTGGCAGTCGGGTCCCTCGAATATTTCTTCCTCACTGACAATTTCTCGATGGAGTATGTGGCGGCACACAGCAATCGCGCGCTGCCGGTCTATTATAAGTTTGCCGCGCTGTGGGCCGGTCAGGAAGGCTCGCTGCTGTGGTGGAGTTTCCTGCTTTCGACGTATGTTTTCTTCGCGCTCTTCCTCAATCGCAAGAAGCATCCGGAGTTGATGCCCTACGTCGTCGTAATCTGCGCCGGCGTTCAGATATTTTTTCTAACGCTGAATAATTTCGTTTCGAGCCCGTTCAGCGTGCTCGGAGGAGCGGATGCGTCCGGCACGATGCGCCTGGCCACGCTCAGCGATGGCCACGGATTGAATCCGCTGCTGCAATACCCGGAAATGGTGATTCATCCGCCGATCCTTTACCTCGGATATACCGGATTCACGATTCCGTTTGCTTTTGCGCTGGCGGCCCTGCTGGGGCGGTATCCCGGCGAGAAGTGGATTCATGTGACGCGCCGCTGGACGATGGTCGCGTGGGGCTTCCAGAGCGTGGGAATAATTCTGGGCGCGCACTGGGCCTACGCCGTTCTCGGATGGGGCGGCTACTGGGCTTGGGACCCGGTGGAAAACGCTTCGCTACTTCCCTGGATTACCGGGACGGCGTTCCTGCATTCGGTGATGATGCAGGAGAAGCGCGGAATGATGAAGGTGTGGAACGTCTGGCTGGTGTTTACGACGTTTATGCTTTGCATTCTGGGGACGCTGCTGACGCGCTCGGGCGTGGTGAGTTCGGTTCACGCATTTGCGCAATCCTCGATCGGGAACTGGTTTGTGGGGTTCCTCGCGCTTGTTTTCATCGTGTGCTTCTGGGCGTACTGGCTGAACCGCGATTACCTGCGGAGCGACAATCAACTCGATTCGCTTGTCTCGCGCGAGTCGAGCTTCATGTTCAACAATTTGATTTTGCTCGCGGCATGCTTTGCGGTTCTCTGGGGAACGCTTTTTCCTGTGCTGTCCGAGTGGGTCAAGGGAATCAAGATCAGCGTCGGCCCGCCGTTCTTCAACAAGGTAAACATCCCAATCGCGCTGTTTTTGCTGTTTCTTACGGGCGTGGGGCCGCTGCTGGCGTGGCGCAGGACGTCGCTCGACACGCTGAGGCGTAACTTCGCGTGGCCCCTCGCCTGCGGAATCATTTCCGGCGTGATCGCGATTGCGTTTGGTTTCCGCGAAATCTACGCGGTGATTTGCCTGATCCTCAGCGTATTTGTAACGCTGACGATTGCGTCCGAATTTTATCGCGGAGCTCGAGTGATCTCGGCCCGCGACGGCACGAACTTGCTCACAGCGGTGGGCGAGTTGACGATGCGCAACACGCGGCGCTATGGCGGGTACGTCGTGCATTTCGCGATGGTGCTGATTTTCATCGGCGTGGCAGGCTCGGCATTCAATAAAGACGTACAGATGGAAATGGGCGCGGGTCAGTCCCTCGCGATCGGTCCCTATACGGTGCTGTGCCAGAATTTCGACCGAATCGCGAACAACAATTTCGAATCAGAGCGCGCAACGCTGGAAATCTTCCGCAACGGGAAATCCGAGATGATGCTTTACCCGGAGCGGCGGTTCTTTTTGGCGAGCCAGGTGACGGAAACGATGGTGGCGGTGCAGACATCGCCGGTGTGGGATTTGTATGTGGTGTATGCGGGCCGCAGCCCTGAAACGGGCAAGCCCGTGATTCACGCTTACTTGAACCCGCTGGTGAAGTGGATTTGGTTCGGAGGCGTGATCCTGGTTCTTGGCACAGGGCTTGCGATGCTGCCCAACCGCCGAACGGCGTTGGTGCTTCGCCCGGCAGAGTCGCGGGAGACTGCATGGAGCGAGTCGCGCGCATCCGCGGTGGGCGCTATTGCCAGATCGGATGCACATGATTAGAGCGCACAACCGGACGACGGCTTCGCGTCATCGGACGCTACGGAAAGCCTGCGTCCTCGGCGCATTTGCGCTGGCGGCCGCTTTGCCGTTTGTTCCGCTGAGTCATGCGCAGCAGGAAAGCGCCCACGCGAAAGAGCTCGGCCAGAAATTGATGTGCGTCTGCGGGTGCAATCAGATACTGGGCTCTTGCAATCACGTCGGCTGCACGTACTCGCACGACATGATGAAGGAGCTGGACGAACGCATCTCACGGCACGAATCCGACGACCTGACGCTGCAAGCTTTCGTGCAGGAGTACGGACCGACCGTGCTTTCCTCGCCGCCCGCAAAGGGATTCAACCGGATTGCGTGGATCGCGCCAATCGTATTTCCGCTCGTCGCACTGGTGGTTTTGTGGGACGTGGTGCGACGGTGGCGGCAACGAAGCGCGATTGCTACGGCGTCTGGGCCGAAAGTTTCGCCCGAACTACTGGCGCGAGCGCAGCGCGAATCCGGTAAGGACTCCGACGCCTGACGACCATGAGTAACATCGACATCGCCGTCGCTTGCGCGCTGCTGGCGGTCGCCAGCATCTATTTCATCTTCAATGTACGGCCGGATGCGTCCGATTCCGCGCCGCATCGCACAAGGCTCGACCAATTAATGGAACGCCGCGATGCCATCTATGAAAATCTGCGCGACTTGCGCTTCGAGTACCGCGCCGGGAAGTTTTCCGAAGCCGACTACGAGGAGACGAAGCAGTCGCTCGAAATCGAAGCTGCAAAGGTGCTGGCTGAAATGGACGAGCATACCGGCGGCACTCCCACACCCGCCACCCGCCAGGCGGCTACCGAAAGGCGGCATTCATGAGGGGTTTTCGTGCCACGGGCACTCGTAGTTCGGTGGGCCTAATCTCGGCCGTCTCTCGCGCGGCGCAACTGGCAGTTCTCATTTGCTGCGCAGGTGCTATCGCTTCTGCCGGTACGCTGAAGGGCACGGTGCGCAATGGAACGAACGGCCAGCCGGCTGCGGGCTGCGACGTAATCCTGATCCAGCTGCAAGGCGGCATGCAGCCCGTTGCAAATACGAAAACGGACGCGCAAGGCCACTTCGAGTTCACACATGCGGACATCGGCGCTGCGCCGATGCTCGTGCGCGCGGTGTATCGTGGCGTGAATTATCACGAGCCCGTCCCGCCGGGGAAAACCACGGCGGAAGTGCAGGTATTCGAGCCCACGGACAAGGCCGGCACATTCGCGGTGGCAGCGCGCGCCGTGATTCTGCAGCCGAACGCGTCAGACTTGCTTGTCGGCGAAGAGTACAGCATCGAAAACAAGACGCATCCTCCGATGGCGTACTTCCACCAGAACGGCTCGTTCGTCTTCGCTCTTCCTGATGGAGCGCAGTTGAGCCAGGTTTCGGCTGCAGGTTCCTCGGGCATGCCGGTGGTGCAGGGCACGATCGACAAAGGAAAAGGCCTCGAAGCGATCGATTTCCCGTTCCGCCCGGGTGAAAGCAACGTGCGCGTTTCCTACAAAGTGCCGTACTCGGCGAACCGGACGAAGCTTCGCATCTCGTCGCCGTATGCCGTCGAACGGCTGGCAGTTTTTGCGCCGCCGGGAGTGACCGTAACGGGCGACGGATTCTCACCCGCAGGTCAGGAGCAGGGATTCAACGCGTATATGCGCGAGTCGGTCCCAGCGAATACGGCTGTGATCGTTACGGTGTCCGGGACCGCGCCGATGGTGTCGTCCGCGCCGAGCGGCTCTGGCGGTGGAATGCCTCAAGGAGCCGGTGGCGACGGAGCACAAAATCCATCCGTAAACTCGCGCGCGGATTCGGGAGCAGATGCGCCGACTGCCACGGCCACCACGATTCCCGCACGGCTCGACAGCCTGAAATGGATTCTCGTGGGCGGTTTTGCCGCCATCTTCGCGCTTGGATTTGTTTATCTGCTTCGCCGCCCGCAATCGGTCGCGGCCGGTGCAGCCGGCGGCGCTGTCGCTGCCGCGTATGAAACGGCGCCTCCAAGTAACGCCTCAAAATCAGCGCCAAAGCCCGCTGCGCCTGCGCCGTCAACGGTTGCTGCGGATGTGGACCGGGAAGTGCGCGGCAGCCTCGACGAATTGAAGGACACTCTGTTCCGCCTCGAACTACGACGACAAGCAGGCACGATCGGCGAAGACGACTACGCCCGCGAGCGGCAGCGTATTGACGCGACGCTCCGCAACCTGGTTCGCGGCTGAGCGAATCGCCTTGGGCGAATCCCGCGCGAACTTGCGACCTGCCGAAAGCGTCCCTGCTGCAAGTTCAGCTGGCATATCTTTCCACAGCGTCGAGAAGCGATTTGGCTCGCTCGTCGCTTTGAGAAATGTGTCGCTCGAAATACGTGCTGGCGAATTCGTGGCGCTTCTCGGCGCGAATGGGGCGGGGAAGACGACTCTACTGCGTATTGCCGCGCTTCTAATGAGTCCTACGAGCGGGAAAATCGGCTTCTCGGGTGTCGCACAAGACGCCGCGAGCGCCCGCCGCTTTATCGGACTCGTTGGCCACAACACATTGCTATACGACGAGCTTTCCGCGGAAGAAAACCTCAGCTTGTTCGCGCAGCTGTACGGCTTGGACGACGTGCGCATCCGCGTATCGAATGCCCTGGCGGCCTGCGGGCTTGCCTCGCGCGCAGGAAGCCTGGTGCGGACGTTCTCGCGCGGGATGCGCCAGCGGCTTGCGATCGCGCGCGCACTTCTCCACCAGCCGCGCATCTTGCTGCTCGACGAACCTGCCGCAGGCCTCGACCGGCAAGGCCTGGCGTGGTTCGCCGCGACTCTCGAACGGCTCCGCAGCGACGGCTGCACGATCCTGATGAGCACCCACGCCCGGAACGAATCGCTCGATCTCGCCACTCGCGCCGTTTCGCTCGCGGGCGGCCGAATCGACCGCGACAGCGGAACCGGAGGCGATCCTGCGTTACTGCTCGCCGAACTTCGTTCCGCACAAAGCGCGGAGGCTTGAGTGACGACCGCCCGCGCCGCCGCAATCCTTCTCGCGAAAGAGCTTCGGCTCGAATTCCGCACGCGCGAGCTTCTCACCACCACCGTCATCTTTGCGCTCGTCGTAGTCGTTCTTTTCAGCTTTGCGTTCGAGCCGACGGCGGCGGAGTCGCGCCGCTACGGGCCGGGACTTCTCTGGATCGCGTTTCTCTTTGCCGGATCGCTCATGCTGAATCCGTCGTTCGCGCGCGAGCAGTCGAACGACACGCTCGACGCGCTGCGCATGGCCCCGATTTCTACGTTTGCGATTCTCCTTGGCAAGATGCTCGCGAATTTCATTTTTCTGGCAGTGGCCGAGGCGATTCTCGTGCCCGTCTTCGGTGTGCTCTACAACGTGTCGTTCGGGGGCGTCGCGGGCCGCCTGATTTTCGTCCTCGCGCTCGGCACGCTGGGGCTCGTGATCACAGGTACAGTGTTCTCCGCGATTTCCGCCCACGCTCGTATGCGAGAGCTGCTGCTCCCGCTATTGCTGCTGCCGATTCTCACGCCGTTGTTGATTGCCTCGGTCGAAGCCACTGCGTCGCTCCTCGTCGACCAGCCGGAGCTCGACCGCACGTGGGTCGCATTCCTCGCGGGATTTGATATTGTGTTTCTCACCGCATCGTGGCTAATGTGCGATTACCTGGTGGAGGAATGAGGTTGGCAAACCTATGAAGGGTCGCATCGCTTTTACGCTGGTTGCCGCCGCGCTGATGGTGGTCGGCGGATATGCGGCGCTCTATATCGCGCCGGACGAAAAGACGATGCACGCAATCCAGCGCATCTTTTATTTTCATGTGCCGAACGGGATCTGCTCTTTCATCGCCTTCTTTATCGTTTTCATCGCGAATTTCGCGTATCTCGGCACGCGCCAGCCGAAATGGGACTGGCTCGGCGTCGCTGGCGCCGAAGTGGGTGTCGCGTGCAGCACGATCGTACTCGTCACCGGGCCGATCTGGGCTCATCCGGTGTGGGGCATTTGGTGGACGTGGGACGCGCGGCTGACGTCGACATTTGTGTTGTGGCTGCTTTACACCGCTTACTTGTTGCTTCGCGGCTTTCTTGACGATCCGCAGCGCAAGGCGATGTTCTCCGCCGTCTTCGGCATTTTCGCGTTTCTGGATGTCCCGCTTGTCTATTTCTCAAACCGCCTCTGGAGGACGCAGCATCCGCAGCCGGTGATTCTTGGCGGTGCGAACTCCGGGCTCGATCCGATGATGGGCAAGGTGCTGTTGCTGTGCTGGGTCGCGGTAGCGTGCGTCATGGCGGTCGCGATCGTCGACCGCTACAGGCTTGAACGATTGCGCTATGAGTATGAGGAACTGCGGTACGCGGCCGAATCACGCGTCGCTGGCGTTGCCAACAAAAATCCCTGGGGTATGCGGGAGACGAGGTTGCCATGAAGAATTTCGAGAGCCTGTTTGCAGCCTGGATGTTCGTCTGGGCGGTGTTTTTTGTTTATGAGGTGACGGTGGCGCGCCGTCTCTCGAAATTGCAGGACGAGATCGAGCGCCTGAAGCAACAGCTCCGCGAAAGCTGACGTTTCCGGATGGCGCTCGCGCGATTCTGCGTCGAGTCGCGAACTGACAACCGCGACGCTCTTCTGGTATCTTACAAATAGCGCTGGACGTGGCGAGCCCCGCTCGGGCCGTTCGCCAACAGTGTCTGATAGTTTGGATTCGAGTCGTGGCTGCCGCGAGGTTGGTGATGAGCGGTCCCAAGAAAATCGCGATCATTCTTTTCCAGCTGGGCGGCCCGGATTCGCAGGCTGCCGTCGAACCGTTTCTCTACAATCTTTTCTGCGACCCAGACATCATCAATTTCCCCGGCGCATTTCTCGCCCGCAAGGCTCTCGCGAAACTGATCTCCACGCGCCGCTCGAAGGTCGTCGCCCAGCATTACGCCGAGATCGGCGGAGGTTCTCCGATTCGCCGCCTCACCGAACAGCAGGGGAGAGCGCTCGAGGCGGCCCTTCGGCCACACTTGAACGTGCGCGCGATCGTGGCGATGCGCTACTGGCGTCCGGACACGCGCGAAGCGATCACAGCTCTCGAGCGCGACGCCTGCGACGAGATCGTTCTGCTCCCGCTCTACCCGCACTATTCCTTCGCGACCACGGGCAGCAGCCTCAAGGAATGGAATCGCCAGTTCTCGGCTAAAGTACCGGTCCATCTGATCGATCATTTCTTCGATCACCCGGACTACATCGCCGGAATCGTCGAACGCATCAACACCGTCTTGGGGAAAGTCTCGCGTCCCGACGAAGTCCAGCTCGTTTTCAGCGCCCACGGCCTTCCCATGGCGCTGGTCGAGAAGGGCGATCCGTATCCGCGCCACATCGAACAGACGGTGCAGATGGTTCGCCAGCTCGGTGCCTGGCCCAATTCCCACGTTCTTTGTTTCCAGAGCAAGGTGGGCCCGCAAAAGTGGCTGCAACCGTCTCTCACCGGCACGATTGAGAAGATGGCGCACAGCGGAATCAAGCGAATGCTGGTCGTTCCGATGTCGTTCCTCACCGAACACATCGAAACCCTCCACGAGATCAATATCGAAGCCCGCGAGGAAGCGGAAACGCTGGGCGTTACCGATTTTTACATGATGCCCGCGCTGAATGATTCGCCGCTCCTGATTCGCGCACTGGCTGACCTGGTGCTGCGGGCGGTCGGAATGCGCTCGGGCGTCGCTTCGTTCGCATGACAGCTCCTCGACGTGAGGATTGGTCCCATCGATGCTCCGAACAGCAGTCCACAGACGATAGGACGGACAATTCGATAGTTTATGTAGGTTTGGAACGACGAGAACGAGTGTTTTATTTGGCGCTTCGAATTATCGCTAACGTAGCTTGCAGCTTCTCCTTCGTCGGCTCTCGCTGAAACTGCAGACATGCCCTTCCGACGAGCCAAAAGCCCGGGGCGGAGCAGAGCATACAGGTTATAAGCGCCGAACAGACGTCATCGAAGTCATCGTGGAATACAAATCGAATGGCGAGCGGACTCCCCACTACTTGAAGTCCGAGAAGGGAGAACGCAAAGGCGTCCATTTTGAAGTGACCGCGCGTCCCAATCCGTTTGTCTGACACCAATTGCTTGACCAAAGGCAAGTATTCGTGAGCGTCGATCTTCACGTTGTGCTTGTCCAGTACAGCCGCGCGCAGATGAGACAAAGTGCCATACTCCATCGGAAGGCCCATCGCTGTTTCACAAAAGACGAGTGTCGGATATAGCGTTGTAATAGCGTCATCGAGAAACCGAGAATACCACCGCCATAGACCGAATACTGCCGAGGACAGAAAAACTGCAATCAAAATGTAGACGGTGGATTGGGATAGGCCCAAGACGACGGTGGTGCACCGCGAAGGACGACCGTCAACGATTGCCCTTAACAGCATCATCCAGGCCGCATGAATGCCGAACTCGGAGTTAGCGGGGGTAAGTGTCTGGCCGCACGCATTATACGAATCGAAAGCCACTTTCAAGAACAGCGCCCAGATTGCGATTACAAGTGTAAACGCAGCGGTGAGAAGGGTGAAGATGCCGGCACTCCACTGGGCTCGCATTTGTTGAGTCGCTTGTAGGATTGGGCCAAATGGAGGATTGGCATTCGCGGCCATGGTCTCCTGCTCCCGTTCAGTCGTACCATCAAACGATTAGGTTCTCTTGCAGAATCGATACTCGTCCCGATTGGTCTCGTAAGGTCCCAACGACCTAGCACTAGATTATTTGAACGACGATGCGAAAGAATACCACGGAATCAGTATCGTCCACGGTAAGTAAATCGCGGGATATCAGATTGATAGGCTTTCACGCACGATGCTCCGTTACGCGCTTTCGTTCGAATCGGTTGGGCTCCAGCCCGGTTCACTCCAGTCCGCGGCGACTTTTCCTTGACACTTTCATTCCCACGTCATATAACCGCGTGTTCGTGAAGCGATGTAACCGTCATAGTTTGATTTTGATAGAAGTTGAGGTGAAGCCAGGCACTCAAACAGGTCTATGCCAGATATCTCCGAAGGGAAAGTAACCGAAAGCGCTCCTGCGTCTGCCGCATCGCAGGGGGCGAAAGCATCCTCAGCGGCAGATGCCAAAGCGGCCGCCAAGGAAATCAACACAGGCCGGCGCCGGCTTGTCTGGGCCTGTATTTGGGGCTACCTGGGCGTTAATTTCCTGATGTTCCTACGGTTTTTCTTTCCACGCGCCCTCTACGAGCCAAACACGGTTTTTTCTGCCGGGTTTCCGTCCGATTTCAGCCTGGGGATTGACCAGCGGTACCTGATGACGAATCGCGTCTGGATCGTACGCGAGCCGGACCGGTTGTTCGCCATTTTCGCCCGTTGTACTCACCTGGGCTGCACTCCCGAATGGAAGCCTGCTGAAAATAAATTCAAGTGCCCGTGCCACGGCAGCGGTTACGACAGCGAGGGCGTCAATTTTGAGGGCCCGGCGCCCCGTCCGATGGATCGCGCGCTCATGAAACTCGATCCCACCGGACAGATTGTGGTTGATACGAGCAGGCTGTTCGTGGACGACCCGCGCGCAGGCGTGAACCATTTCAACGATCCGGGCGCGTTTTTGAACGTTTAGTCCGCACTCGAGCGGCAAAGCATTCCTGAATTGGGGAAGGGGTCAGGCAGATGGCCGAAGAGAACGGCGGAAAAAACAAGACGGGACTTCTCGACAAGGTTCGAGACGACGCTGCCGCTCTTCGCAAGACTCTCGAAGAGAAAGCCAAGCAGCAGGCGGAAGAGCTAAAGCAACCCGAAAAAACCCAGCTCTACCGCTCGATGTTCCGCGTGAAGCACGACGAAGAGCCGCGCAACCGCGCGCTCAGCGTGCTCTCCAACGTTTTCTTCCACCTCCATCCTGCGAAAGTCAATCGCGACGCCACAAAGTACAATTTCACCTGGGGCATGGGCGGTATCACGTTTTACCTGTTTATCGTGCTCACCTTCACCGGCGTCCTGCTGATGTTCTACTACCATCCGACGAAAGTGCAGGCCTTCCGCGACATTCTGTATCTCGAGAACGACGTGCCGTTCGGCAAGCTGCTGCGCAATATGCACCGCTGGGCCGCGCACCTGATGATCATCGCCGTCTGGCTGCACATGTTCCGCGTGTTCATGACCGGCTCCTACAAGCGCCCGCGCGAATTTAACTGGTGCGTGGGCGTGCTGCTGATGGTGCTGACGATGTTGCTGTCGTTCACCGGCTACCTGCTGCCAGACGACCAGTTGGGCTTCTGGGCGGTGACGGTGGGCACAAATATGGCGCGCGCCACTCCGCTTTTAGGTCACGAAGGTCCGCTGGGCGCCCAATTGGGAATGACTCCGTATAACGACGTCCGCTTTGCGCTTCTCGGCGGCTCGATTGTGGACGCAAACGCGCTCCTGCGCGCCTACATCTGGCACTGCATTGCGATTCCGCTCATCGCCGCCGTTTTCATGGGCGTCCATTTCTGGCGCGTGCGGAAGGATGGTGGCATTTCCGGACCCGCTCCGGTGATGCTGGAATCGGAAATCAAGGAAGAGCGCAGCCCGCGGCCGGTGGTTCTGCGGCCCAGCGGCATGGGACAAGGCGGCTGAACGAATGGGCTTTGACTGGCGTCAAATCTGGGGAATCGCGTCCTCGCCGGACAACGTGCCGATTGTGGCGCTGCTATTCCTCATTCCATTTTACGTTTGGTATGCAATCCGGCAGGGAATTGCGAACGACAAGCTGATCGCCATCCTGGAAGGCGACGCGCAAGCCGCCAAGACGCGATACCGCAAGACGCAGCCCTGGGATCCGAGCTGGGACCGCGAAGTTCACACCTGGCCGTTTCTGATGCGTATGGAGTTTTTGGTGGCGATCATTCTCACCATTTTGCTGATGGTGTGGTCGCTCACGCTCAACGCGCCGCTTGAAGAGCCGTCCAATCCGAACGTCACGATGAATCCGGCCAAAGCGCCGTGGTATTTCCTCGGCCTGCAGGAAATGCTGGTCTATTTCGACCCGTGGATGGCGGGCGTGGTGATGCCGACGCTCATCATCGTTGGCCTGATGGTGGTGCCGTACATCGATGTGAACCCGCTCGGCAACGGCTACTACACCTACAAACAACGAAAATTTGCGATCTGGACGTTTCTCGTCGGCTTCATCGGACTGTGGGTCCTGATGATCGTAATTGGAACGTTCATTCGGGGTCCTGGATGGATGTGGTTTTGGCCGGGCCAAACCTGGGATGCGGAGCGCGTTGATTACGCAGTGAACCGGAACCTCGACCAGGTGTTCGGCATTGACGGCTCGTGGGTCGCTGCGCTCACGCACATGTCGAAGGATCAGGCGGCGATCTGGGCGCGTGTCGTTTTCGGGATTTTCCCCACGGTGATTTTTTTCATCGCGGCCGGCTTCTTGGTCCACTGGATCTGCATGCGCACCGAGTTTGCTCGCAAGATGTATAAGCGTATGAGCCTGGTGCAACTCATCACCACGTACACGTTTTTGATTTTGATGATTTCGCTGCCGATCAAGATTTTGCTGCGTCTCGTTTTCACGATTAAGTACGTCTGGGTGACGCCTTGGTTCAGCATTTGACGATCCGGCAAGGATCGTTATCCCGGCTGGGCGAAAACTTCGCTTCTGCCTTGTGGTTCGCAGCCACCACGTCGAAGGAGACTTTGGGTGCCTGAAATTCCGCCTCCCTCACAGAAGCCGGACGATCCGATCACAAGCTATTCGTTCACCTTTCCGCTTTTGATCGCTTCGCTCCTCCTGATACTCACCGTGGCATGGTCCTTCTACGACGAAGTGTATGGCCTGCGTCCGTGGCGCAGCTACCAGAGCCGCTTCGCCACCGCATACTCCAAATATCTCGACAAAGCCGTTCAGGCGCAGAAGCAGAGCGAAGACGCTGTCTATTCCTCCGCCGAATACAAGAAACTCTTGGCTCGAGTGGACGAGTTGCAGAAAACCACAAAAACCCAGGACGAGCAGATCGCCAGCCAGATTGGTCTTCTCGACGAGCAGCGCGCCGCCTTGGGCGATGCCTTCAAGGACGCTCGCGGCAAGATCGGCCACCTCGTCTACGAATACGAAACAACTCCCGACGCCGATAAAAACGCCAAGGCCAAAGCCCTGAAAGAAGTCACCGACGCTCAAAAATCCATCTGGAAAGTGGATTGGCCGCTCGCCGACGGGAAAGTCCAGAAAGACAAGCCCTTCACAGGGGACGAGCTCAACGACACGTTTACCAGCATCATGGCGCAACGCGCCGCGCTTGTGGGCAAGCGCGCGGAAATTGATAAGCCCGCCAAGGAAGCCAGCGACGCCCTTGCGCGTTATGTTTCCGAGAAGTTGCCGGGGCTTAGTTCCACTTCGCTCGATAGCTTGCGCCGCAGCATGAAGGATTTCGACGAGCGCATCATCCAGATCAATGTCAACCCGCCCGGAGCTTCGCTGAATAATCTTGGCGGCGCCGGCCTCGTCGACCGCTGCCAGTCCTGCCATGTGGGCACCGACCCGGTCTATGTCCCCGCGCAGATCACCCTGACAAAGGCCGATCTCGGCATGGCGAATAGCAAAGACGCGCCGTTCAGCAGCCATCCGGACGTTGACCTGCTGAAGTGGCACCCGCTCGAAAAGTTCGGCTGCTCGCCGTGTCACGGCGGGAATGGCCGCGCGATCGATTCCATCGAGAAGGGGCACGGCCGCTACGAACACTGGCTCTGGCCGCTCTACTACCCGGAAAATTTCGAAGCGGGCTGCCAGCAGTGCCACGCAGGCGACATGGTCACCGAACACGCCCCGGTACTGAACCAGGGCAAGCAACTCTTCCGCGCCAAGGGCTGCATCGGCTGCCATCGCTTCAATGGTTTCGACAATCAAGATGAGATGCTCGTGAGTGCGCGGCAGCGGATCATGGCGATCGCCAAGACGAAATCCGACGACGAGCTCGAGATCCCTCGACTTCAGAAACTTGGTGACAACGCTCCCGACAACGCCGCCGCAGAAAAATTCTACGCGCAGGCCACCAATCTCACCGTCGAAATCAGCCGGATGGACGCCGAGCGCGAAACCCTCGAAGGCAGCAGCCACAACCTGATTCAGGAGATCAAGAAAGTCGGCCCGGACCTGAAAGAAGCCCGCCAGAAATTGCGCAAAGAATGGATTCCGTACTGGATCGCCCACACCACCGAGTTCCGTCCGACGACAAAGATGCCGCAGTTCCATTTCGCTGCCGGCGATGTGGAAGCGATTTCCGCGTTCATCTGGCAGAACGCGCTCGCGGGCCCCGCTCTCGATCACCAGCAGCCGGGAAATGCCGGACACGGCAAACAGCTTCTCGAGTCGCGCGGCTGTCTCGCTTGCCATTCGGTCGGCGAAGGGGCCAATTTAGTCGGAGGCACGTTCGCTGCAAACCTGAGCCGCGTCGGCGAGAAGGACAATTACGATTACCTCGTCCGCTGGGTTCACAATCCGCGTCAGCGCACCCGGCCCTATTGCCCGTACGAGAAACGCGACCTCGGCCCGGAAGATTACGCGAAGCATAATCTCCCGTTTGTCTTTGACGAACAGCACTCGCGCTGCCCGAACGACAATCACGAAATGGTCGTGCAGCAACCGACCGTCATGCCCAGCCTTCGGCTTTCACCTGATGACGCGCGCGACGTAGCCAGCTACTTGATTACACTGAAGCATTCCGACGCCACCTACGCGGCCCCAAGCTTTATGGACGATCCCCAGCAAGCTGCGAAGGGTAAAGAGCTCGTTCGTCACTACGGTTGCGCCGGCTGCCACGAAATCAGCGGCTTTGAAGACGAAGGCCGCATCGGCACCGAGCTCACCAATGAAGGCTCGAAGCCGATCGAGCGCCTCGATTTCGCGCTCTGGACCGAAGACGCCAAACGCGGAGTCTTGCCGGACGGCAAGCCCTCGCTCCGCAACGGGAAGAAAACACCGTGGTTCGATCCGAAAGGCTTCTTCGAGGAAAAGCTCAGCAACCCGAATCTCTACGATCAGGGCAAGTATCACGCCAACCCGATGGACGCCCTGCGCATGCCGAAACCGAACTTGCAGTCCAAGGACGAGGTCGAAGCTCTCGTCACCATGCTTCTCGGCAGCACCGACCCCACTCTGCCGCCGGAATACATGTACAAGCCTTTCGACCGCCGCCGCTATATCGAAGACGGCTGGTGGATCGTCACGAAATATAATTGTATCGGCTGCCATCAGATTGACGTTGGCCAGAAAACGGTTTTGCAGACGCTTCCGTTTTATCAGGGCGAGAACAAAGCCAACCTCCCGCCCGTGCTCACCACGGAAGGAGCGCGCGTGAATCCGGAATGGCTGCGGCAGTTCCTCGCGAATCCTTCGCTCAGCACGACGGACACGAACCGCAACGGCGTTCGTCAGTATCTGCAGGTGCGCATGCCCACGTTCTATCTATCGGACGACGAGGTTCGCAAGATCACGCTCTTTTTCGCCGCCTTGTCCTCGCAACCCGAGCCGTTTATTCCGCCCAAGGTTGCGCCGCTCGATTCCACGGAAACCGCGATGGCTCGCAGCCTGTTCACGAGTCCGGCAGCGCCCTGCTTGAAGTGCCATATGACGGGGAACGCGGAGCACGACAAGAATGCGTCCGCTCCGAATTTCCTGCTCGCGCACGAACGTTTGCAGCCCGCATGGACGGAGCGTTGGATCACGGATCCGGCTAAGATTATTCCCGGCACGGCCATGCCTTCCGGCCTCTTCCGCAAGGACGGAGACCGCTGGGTGTTCGCTGGCCCCGTTCCCGGATCGCTGGAGCATTACCAGGGCGACGAAGCGAGCCTTCTTGTGCGCTATATGTTCTCGCTTACGCCGCAGGAGCAAGCCGCGCTTCTTGGCCGCACGCCCAGCGGTGGGGGCTCGAAGACTTCCGGCGGCAACTAGGCCGGGTGATAATCTCGCTTGGGAGTCTGTAAGTGGTAGGTCCGTTGTCCCCGCCGGAAAAGCAAGAAATCCGGCGCTGGGGCCGATAAGTCTTGTTACACTATTTCCGCTTTGTTAAGGAGAAACAGCCTCACATGAATAACAAGCTCTTGCATCTCACGATCGCATCGGTCCTGGCTCTGGCCATCTCCGGTTGCGGCGATAAGGCCAAGAATGAATCCACATCGCAGCCCGCCGCTCCTGCTGCTGCGGCTGGCAAGACCGTTGACTCAGCAACTGCCGGGAGTGTGACCGGTACCGTGAATCTCGACGGCGCGGCACCCACACTGAAACCGATTAACATGAGCGCCGAGCCCTACTGCCAGAAGTCGCACTCGAGCCCCGTCATTCCGCCAGAGGTCGTTACGGGCGAGAAGGGCGCGCTGGCCGACGTAGTTATCTACATCAAAGATGGCCTGCCTGCCGACTACACGTTCGCCGCACCGGCGGCTTCCGTTCCACTCAATCAGAAGGGCTGCATGTACGACCCGCACGTCATCGCGGTGATGGCTGGCCAGAACATCGAAGTAAAGAACGACGACCAGACCACGCACAACATTCACCCGATGCCGAAAGACAACCGTGAATGGAATAAATCGCAGCCACCCGGCGCCGCCCCGATCACCGACAGCTTCGCGCGGGCCGAAAACGCCATTCCGGTGAAGTGCAACGTGCATCCCTGGATGAAGAGCTACATCTTCGTCTTCAAGAATCCCTACTACGCGGTGACGACCAAGGACGGCAAATTCGAATTGAAGAATCTGCCGCCCGGCACGTACACCCTCGAAGCCTGGCAGGAAAAGTATGGAGTCGTGGATCAGACCGTGACGGTGCTCGCAAAGGGAGCCGCAACGGTCGCGTTCACCTTCAAGCCCGGCTCGGGCGACTAGTTTTCGCAGGGCTCTGGGTTTACCTTGTGGGGGCGGGTCGAAGCACGCGATACCAACGTTCCGTCCCTGCAAGTTTTCTTTCACCACGTGCGAGCGATTCGGGCAGATTGAAACTTGGCTGACAACTCCAACACCCGCGGCGTTCACAGCTTTGCCGTTGCAACGGCTTGCAGCACAGTGTTGCTGCTCGTAGCCGGCGCCCTCGTCACTAGTAATGACGCTGCCGATTCCGTTCCCGATTGGCCTCTCGCGTACGGACGCATCATCCCGCCCCTCATCGGCGGCATTCGCTACGAATTCGCGCACCGCGTCGTCGCCGGCCTCGTCGCTGTCCTCACCTTGACCCTGGCTGTCTGGCTGACGAGAGCCTCGCTGCGCGGTCCCGCGCGACGCTGGGGCTGGATTGCGCTTGGCCTCGTTGTTGCGCAGGCCCTGCTCGGCGCCGCCCGCGTCCTGCTCGGCCACGCGGCCGTGGTCGCGACCGCGCATGCCACACTTGCCCAGATATTTTTCATCACCGTCGTAAGTCTCACGCTTCTCACCAGCGACTGGTGGCAGCGCGATCTACCGCTTGTCGAAGATACCGGATCGCCGAAGCTCCGCTCGCTTTCCGTGTGGCTCACCGTGGTAATTCTCATTCAGCTTGTTCTGGGTGCCGGATTTCGCCACGGCGCGTTCGGTATCCTCCCGCACCTGATCGGATTCCTCGTCGTTACCTTCATGGTGATTTGGACGGCGCGCCTTGCAAATAATCGCTTCGGCCAGGTCCGCGACATCCGTCGCTGGGTTGTGTTGCTTCACGCTACGTTCGGCACGCAGGTGATCCTGGGCTTCCTCGCATTCTGGGCTGTCAGCCAGGCTCGTCTTGCCACCCAGCCCGTCCTTCTCTACGTCATCATCGAAGTGGCGCACGTGGTGATGGGCGCTCTCGTCCTCGGGTCGAGCGTTCTACTCACTCTCTCTTGCAATCGCCTGATTCGCCCGGCCGATTCCGTGTCCGTCGCGACCCGCTCAGCGAACTCGCAGACGCAGGGATCAGGGGCGTAGCGCGATGAACACCACACGCGCCGCCGCGTACAGTTCCTTCGACAAACCCTGGGCCTACGTTGTTCTCACGAAACCGGACGTTACTTTTCTCGTCGTCATTACCACCGTCGCCGGGTTTTATCTCGCCTCGCCCGGGCATCTCGATTGGGCGCTTCTCATGCACACGCTTTTCGGCACCTCCCTCGTCGGCGCCGGCACTGCCGCCCTCAATCAGTATGTCGAGCGCGATATGGACGCCATGATGCGCCGCACCGCAGCGCGTCCCCTCCCGACGGGCCTGCTTCAGCCGCGCGACGTGCTGATCTTCGGCTTCATCACGATCGTTGTCGGCGCCGCGTGGCTCGCGCTGGCCGTCAACCTGCTTTCGTCCTTGCTCGCGCTTGCCACCACCGTGCTGTACCTCGGCCTCTACACGCCGCTAAAAACTCGCACCACGCTCGCCACCGCCGTCGGTGCGTTCCCGGGTGCGATTCCGCCGCTGATCGGCTGGGCGGCGGCTCGTGGCTCGCTTTCCGCGGGCGCGTGGATCCTGTTTGGCATTTTGTTTTTCTGGCAGTTTCCGCATTTCATGGCCATTGCGTGGATGTACCGCGAAGACTACGCGCGCGCAGGCATCAAGATGCTTCCCGTTGTTGATCCCGCCGGCGACGCCACGTTCGCTCAAATTGTCGGGACTGCCGCAATCCTCGTCCCCATCAGCCTTCTGCCGGCCGTGATCGGCATGGCCGGAATCCACTATTTCTTCGGCGCGCTGGTGTTGGGAATGATCTTGTTGCAGGTGTCGCTCTGGGCCAATCGCCACCGCACCAACGTTCGCGCGAAGTGGCTGATGCACGCCACCGTCGCCCACATTCCGATTCTTTTGGCCTGGATGATTTTTGACAAGGTCACTCGATGACCGCGGCTGCAGCGGGGAGGGAACTGGGGATGGCGCCTAAGAGCACTGCGATCGAAATCAGCGCGTTTTGCGGCTTTTTCATTTTGCTCGCGCTTTGGGGCGTCGTGTGGGACATCTCGAGCGGGCTGCTCACCAGCGGCATTGACGGCATCATGCTGCTTTTCGTCTGCGCGATGATGGCCGGAATCTTTTTCCTGATTATGGTCGTTCAGCTGAACCAGTCAGGCATACTCCCGACGCCCGCGTTTCTTCGGGCGGAGCCCAAAGCTGCGGCAAAAGCCCCGGCTGCCGCCGCCGCAGCTGCCAAGCCGGCAACCGCTACGGCGTCCTCAGCCCCAGCTGGTTCCGGTTCACCTGCCGCGCCCGCAGAGCCTGCTGCAACGGCGCCCGCCGCTGCTCCCGCAAAACCAACTACGCCTCCGCCCGCCGCTCCGCCCAAGGCGCCGGAGAACTAGCCGCTCGATTCCTTACCTGCAAAATCACGCCCATGGCTCGTATCCCACTATCGGACTTCCCGGCGATCAATGCGTCATTGAACGCCGCTTGCACGCTGTTCCTGCTTCTCGGATACGTCTTCATCCGAAGACGCAAGATCCTGCAGCACAAGATCTGCATGTTGAGCGCGTTCACATGCTCGATGGTCTTTCTGGTCTGCTACCTCTATTTCCACTTCCACGCCGGTATCATCCATTTCGGAGGGCAGGGCTGGATTCGCCCCGTCTATTTCACGCTGCTCATTTCGCACACAATACTTGCTATCACGATCGTCCCGCTCGCCGTCGTCACGCTCGACTACGCGCTCCGCGAAAAGTTCTCGAGCCACATGAAAATCGCCCACTGGACACTCCCGCTTTGGCTCTACGTCTCGATTACCGGCGTAATCATTTATTGGCTGCTCTACATCGCCTACACTCCGATCGGCGCGCCGGCTTGATTCGAGCGATTCATCCGTTCCGTAGTAATCTATTTCCCGCATGAACGCAGACTCCAAACCGCGAGCCTCCTTCGGCGGACGCTGGACCTACGGCATCTTGATCGTCGCCCTCCTCTTCGTTCTGATGCCGTTCCTATTCTGGAATGCCACGTGGTTCGGCCGCCCGATGACGGACGCGCAGATCTCAAAATCTTTCACCGATCGCACCAAGCCGCGCGAAATCCAGCACGCTCTCGCTCAACTCGAAACCCGCATCGAAGCCCGCGACGCGCGCGTCAAGCAGTGGTACCCGCAAATCGTCGCGCTCTCCGCCGATCCCGTCGACGAAATCCGCGTCACAGATGCATGGGTCATGGGCCAGGACAACACATCCGAAGATTTTCATCGCGCGCTCATCGCAATGCTGAACGACCCGAACGTAATGGTGCAGCGCAACGCTGCGCTCTCCCTCGTTCGCTTCCGTGACGATTCCGGCCACGCCCAGATTCTCGCCATGCTTCGCCCCTACGAAATGCCGTCGCCTGTTTCCGGCACACTCGACACCCGCCTCAAACCGGGCGACGTCGTCAATCCCGGCACAATGCTCGCCCACATCGAATCCGACGGCAAAAAGAAGGAAGTGCGCGCTGCTGTTCCCGGCACTCTGGTGCGCTGGCTGGCGCCGGACCACGCGAGTATTACTTCCGGTCAGCCCCTCGTTTCGCTCGCGCCAAGCGAAGGCATGATGTGGGAAGCGCTTCGCGCTCTGTATATCGTAGGTCGCTCGGAAGATTTGCCGGATATTGAACAGGTCGCGCGCGCCGTCTACGGCGCATCGCCCCAAATCGGCCAGCAAGCTCAATCCACAGCCCGCGCCATCCGCGACCGTTCTTCATCGTAAATTCGGTAGGTAGGTCTTACCGCAGATGTAAAACGGGGAGCATTTCGTTTTTGCTGCTTTCATCGCGCGTGCGAAATTTCACTTGTACGTCATCACCGCGTGCCCATCCACGATCTTGATATCGCCCACGTCGGGCGGCAGACGCAACTTCTCGCGATTCTCCGGCGACGACATCAGCTTGTCCACCGCCGAATTCAGCACCGATTGCGGCAATGGCATCGAACCGAGCATCCCGCTGATCGGCTCAAATTTGATGAACCCGTCCTCGGTACTCAAGTGTCCATCGAGTTCGAGCGTCATATCCTTCCCGTGGAAATCGAACAGCACAAACGCCTTCACCACGTCTCCGACCATGTCCACCTTCACGTCCTTCACTGCCGACTGCACCCGGTCGAGTGTCGGCTGATCTTCTGGCGGAATGCCGGCGCTAACGCCACTTGACGCCGCGCCTCCGGCCACCCCGGAGCCTGCAACGCCACCCGCGGGCGATGCCGCGCCAGCGGATCCCTGCCCGCCATCCATCTGCAGATTTTGCGCCAAATACGAATTCAGTTCCGTGCGATCGAGCGCCACTTCCGCTGGCTGACCTGCCGCCTTCGCCTGGTCCGCCGCTGCGAATTTCCTTTGCGCGCTGGCGGCTGCATTGGGATCGTTGGGCACATCCGGCGCCGGCGACTTGCGCAGCACAAGCGCAATCGTCACGATGAGCCCCGCAAGGCTCACCCAGCTCAGAATTCGGTACGCCTTCTTGAATAGACCCGGATCAGCCATAACGCCTCCATCGCAACGCTTCAAGGTTAGCAGAGGCGCTTGCACCGCCCGGAATCGGCAGGCCCAGGCGTACTCAAATGGCCACTGTGCGAACGGACAGGTATCCAAGCATCAAGCCGCGGAAACACGAACTTGAAATTACGCACTATCGTTGCGGGAGATATCGCGGAAAAATCTAGAACGGCATCGAGCCGTACTTGCCTTCAAACTCCGCCAGCGGAACCATGTCAATCGCATCCCACGGGCAACCTTCGAGGAACGCTCCGTCTGGCCCCTTACTCGTGCAGAGCTTGCAGCCGATGCAAAGCAGTGGATCCACCATAATCCTGCCAAACGGCGCGTGCTCAGAGTCCGGGACCCAGAACATGCAGTCAGCCACCGGGCAATAATCCACACACGCCGGCGATCCCGAGCAGCCCGTGCACATCTCATTGATTACGGCGACGATGTGCGGCTTGCGCTTCCGTTTCTTCGTATCCCCCCCGGAGATCGGATAGCTCTTCTCGATGTCACCGTTTACGAATCGCGCCACGTCCAGCGTAGCTTCAGCCACCGATCCCTCCGGGTACTTGTTTCTGCTCCCCTTCATTCTTCACAGCCAGAGCAGGGAAGTCAATGCCCTCCGTCGCGCCGCTTGAAAGTGTTTTCGCCGATCTGCACAAACACAGATCAACACAGATAAACACCGGCTAAACGGATGCCTTCAAGACCACTTAAGCAACCGGAATCCGGTAGGTAGTTTGGCCTTTGCCTTGTGTCTCCCGCGGTTTCCTCTGTTCATCGGGTTCTTATCTGTGTTCACCTGTGTCATCGGCTTTTGCAGCGTCACTTCAAAGCGCGAATCACCGCCGAGGTAAACTCATCCGTTGTCGCCGTTCCCCGCACATCCCGCGTCAGCGATTTCCCTTCGCGATACACCTGGTGCAGCGCGTTCTCCACCCTCCGCGCCGCCGGCAGCTCTCCCAGGTAGTCGAGCATCATGATTCCGCTCATCAGCAGCGCCGTCGGATTCGCGATGCCTTTCCCCGCAATGTCCGGCGCCGTTCCGTGCACGGCTTCGAATATCGCCACCGTCTCGCCGATATTTCCGCTCGGCACCACTCCCAGTCCGCCCACAAGGCCGGCCGCCAGATCGCTCATAATGTCGCCGTAAAGATTCGTCAGCAGCAGCATGTCAAACTGCCCCGGATCGAGCACGATCTGCATGCAAGCATTGTCGATGATCAATTCCTTGTATTCGATCTCCGGATATTCCGCGGCCACTTTGCGCACCGACGTCAGGAAAAGCCCGTCCGACAGCTTCATGATGTTCGCTTTGTGAATCGCGTGAATCTTTTTGCGCCCGTGCTTCCGCGCGTATTCAAAGGCAAAATGCGCCACCCTCGTCGAAGCCCGCTCCGTAATAATCTTCAGGCTCTCAACGACTCCCGGCACCACCGTGTGCTCGAGCCCCGCGTACAAATCCTCTGTGTTCTCGCGAATCAGAACGATATCCACGCCCTGGAATCGCGACTGCACTCCCTCCAGGTTTTTCACCGGCCGCAAATTCGCATACAAGTCGAGCGCCTGCCGCAACCCCACGTTGATGCTCGGTGCTCCGCCCGCTACTGCCGTCATCATCGGCCCTTTCAAAGCTACGCGGTTTTTCCGAATGGATTCGAGCACGCCCGATTGCAGGAACGTCATTCCGCGCCGCTCAATCTCCGCGCGCGCCGGAATTTCTTCCCATACGATATCCACGCCGGCTGCCCCGAGGATTGCCTTCACAGCCTTTGAAACTTCCGGTCCGATCCCGTCACCGGGAATTAGCGTAATTGTGTGTGTCATGTAAGAGAATCATTTTAAGGAATTTGCCGCCGCGTGTACACGCCCGCTCCCGCCGCTGTTGTCTGTACGTGAATTGCCGCGTGTACGTGAATCGGCGCCTCTGACGTGAATCGCTGCCTGCACGTGAACGGGTACCGGCTCGCGTGGATTGCCCTCCGCCGCATCACTCTGAATCGAATCGCCCGCCGGTTCATCTAATTCTTTTGAATTCAGGCTTTTATCCGTGTCTATCAGTGTTCGTCGGTGGTTACACAAGGTTCCAACCGCTCGCGAATCTGCTATACTAGTTTGGTACCAGCGCGGAGTTGGGCGCAAATCGGGAGGGTGACAGAATGGTTCAGCTAACGCCGGTGGCCGTAACGAAGGTCAAAGAAATTATTCAATCGCAGACCCCTAGTCCGGCCGGGTTGCGCGTGGCCGTTGTCGGTGGCGGATGCTCGGGCTTCAGCTACCACATGGCTTTCGAAAATCAGATCAATGAAAATAGCGACAACGTCTACGAATTCGACGGCTTGAAAGTCCTGGTCGACCAGATGAGCGAAATGTATCTCGATGGTATCTCCATCGACTACATCGAGACCATCGAGGGTTCCGGCTTCAAGTTCAACAACCCCAACGTGAAGAGCACCTGCGGCTGCGGCAGCTCCTTCAGCGTCTAAGGCTTGAATCGCGAAGCCAGCCTGCATGTCACGCTGACGGCAACGCGGGAGCGCACTCAACATGCATGAAATCTCTTCGACTCCCGGGGGCCAAAGCCTCCGGGAGTTTTTTTTGGTAGCACAGGCACTCTTGCCTGTGCCCGCATAACATCTATCGCAAACCGTTCATACTTGGTATCCGCGCCCGTAATCGTTTTTTGCTCTCCTGCCTGACCATTGCGATCCATCCCGACGCCGGATACTCAAGCCAGTCTAGCCTCGCATTGCGAACTCATGCGACCTGGCTACGTATGCACAGGCAAGAGCCCCTGTGCTACCTTTCCCGCTCCGCCCGCAAGCTCTCCATCACGCTCTGAATCAATTCTTTCGCCTTCGAAATCTCCTGCGTAACGATCCGGATGTCCATTACCGGCTTCTCCGCGTCCCAATTGCTGTGGCAATACACCCCATGCTGACCCACAAGCACCAGCGCATTCGTGAGCAAATCCAAGGTCACCGCCAACCGCCCGCGCTGCGGGCCCATCATCGTCTCGTAATGCTCCAGCTCGTCGCGGTGCTCGTCGAATGCCGTCATCAGTTCTGTCCCTCCAATTCGCCATCCGTTCGAAGTTAGCCTGTCGCCCGTGAAATCGCAACTTTCGCTACCCCAGCACTGTATGCCGAACGACCTAGTCCTAGGACTATCTATTGCGCGCTATGGAACACCTCCACCCACTTCGCTTTACTCCGCATCGTCTTGCAAAGGATAATTTCGCCGGTCGCTATCTTGTCGCAGTGCCAGAATGTGGTGGACGGCCATGCTGCTTGGGTACGAGGTAAGGCGCTCGCAAAATCAGCTTGCGACTTCCTCGAGCAATTTACGATGCTCATGGGGTGATCGAAATATGAGACGTTCTGATCTGGTTCGCAATCCCGGGAAGGGCAAAGCCGTTCGCACTTCGCAAATCGTTTTCGGCGAACGCCAGCATCTCCTTCGCGTTCTCGATTCCGTCGAACGCAGCGCGCTCCCCGCGCCGCGCCTCGATCAAGAGCGTCGCGTGATTGAAGGACTGATCCACGCGCGCACGCAGGAACTCAATCGCATCAATCCGGGCTGGGACGAAAAAGTCGGCACGGTCCTCAGCGCCGAAGTAAAGCCGGAGCTCCTCGACCAGCTCTCGCGCCAGGCGCCAAAAGAAGACTTCTACCTGCTTCGCCTCATCAGCGAGCACCCGAAAGTCACCGCCAAAACTCTCGCCCGCCTTTCGCACCACCCATACTCCGCCATCCGCGAAAACATCGCGCGTCACCCGAATAGCGACGCTTCCACATTGTCACGACTGAGCCGCGATCGCACCCAACCATTGTGGTATCTCGTAGCCTTCAATCCCAACGCCCCAGCCCCGCTGCGCAAAAAGCTACAAGAGCGCATGCGCCGCCTCGGCGAAAAATCCGCCACCCAATAGCTTTCAATTTTCCCCAGTTGATTAGATAACGGAGCACGGCATGTCGAAGATCCCGGCTGCTTTCCGGGACCGTGCCCTTTCGATCAAACGTGACGAAGTTAACGCCATCGGTTACACTCAGCCCATTCAATGCATGCCGCTCGAACCGCGCCAGAAACCAAGGTCCTTCGAATCTATGAGACTGTACAGATTCTTCATTACCTTCGCTGCGTTCGTAGGCCTCCTCGCTTGTCTGGTCTCGACAGGCCTCGCCCAGACTGTCGCCCCGGCCAATCAGGCACCAGCATTCTCCGACGCCGCCAAGGCCGCACTCTCTCGCCAACTCAGTAGCGCGGTCACTCGCGGCGATACGCCGGGAGTCGTCGCCCTCGTCGTCGGCCGCGACGGAGTGCTCTACGAAGGCGCAGCCGGCAAGCTCGACGTTGCGCACGATATCGCGATGCCCACGAACGCCATTTTTGCGATTGCGTCCATGACCAAGCCAGTCACATCGGTGGCGATCATGACGCTGTTCGAAGCAGGCAAGCTCAAGCTCGACGATCCCGTGTCGAATTATCTTCCCGGCTTTGACAACCTCCAGGTCATCACCAAGTTCAACGAAAAGGACGCAACCTACGAATCGCGCCCCGCGAAGCGCCCGATGACCATCCGCCATTTGCTGACGCACACCTCCGGCATTGCCTACGCATTTACAAACCCGATCGAGTCAGGGCTCACCGATGCGACGAAAAAGAACTATTGGGAGCTTCCTCTCGTGAACGATCCTGGCGACAAATGGAACTATGGCCCCAGCACCGTGGTCCTCGGCATGATCGTCGAGAAAATCACTGGCGAGTCGCTCGAATCTTACTTCCAACAACACATCTTCGAGCCGCTGGGCATGACGGATACGTCCTACGCCGTGCCGCTCGCCAAGCAGTCGCGCGTGGCCACGAAATACGATCGCGTAAATGACAAATTGCAGGAACAGCCTCGTCGTCCCATCCCCGCCACGCCCACGGCTCCATTTCACGGCGATGGCGGCCTCTACTCCACTGGGCAGGATTACGGCAAGTTCATGCAGATGTTTCTCAACGGCGGGCGCTCGGGATCCACGAAAATCCTGAGTGAGAGTTCCGTGAAGATGATGGGCGAGAACAACATTGGGTCGATCTTCGTGGAGTTGCAAACTCCAAGTGACGAGTCGCTCGCCAAACCCTTTCCGGTTGGCGCTGGTTACGACAAATTCGGCCTCGGTTTTCAGATTGCGTCACGCAACCCGCAGTACGCACCCTTTCGCAGCCCGGGCAGCCTGAGTTGGGCCGGAATTTACAACACCGAGTTCTGGATCGATCCAGCGCAGCACATTGGCGGCGTCATGATGATGCAGGTCCTGCCGTTCTACGACGACAGCGCCCTCCAAACCCTGCGCGACTTCGAGAAGTTGGTGTACCAGAGCCTCCGGTAGCCGAAGCCCACGCACGTAAGCATCAGCGCCCACACGTTCAATGCTCCGGCGGCTGCAGCCAGTGCTGGAAAATATCGCTCACGTCGACCCCGGTGGCCCGCTGAAACAAGGGCGCCAGCTCCTCGATCTTGAAAGGCCGACGCTCCGTCTGGGTTTGAAGCAACACGGCGCGGAGGGCGTCGCGCAAATCTTTCTTACCTTGTGACTGCTCGCGGATACGATCGTCCATCTGTGCAGCCATCAGCGCGCCTCGCGCGAAGGTGTTCATGCCGGTGCGAAAATCCAGGGAGTAGAGAAAGGACGCTTCGCGTGAAAGCTCCACGATGGGCATCCGGCGAATGAAGGAGGGCGCGTCACTCACGATGTTGCGCAGGCGTTCCAGTTGACCTTGCCGGAACTCCCGGCTTTCATTCGCGGGCATCCCATCGGCGAGCGCGGCGATGGCGGCATAGCGGCCGAAGCCTTCATTGAACCAGATCGTATCGATGACGGGCGGCATCTCCCACAAGAAAGGAATGTACCCTTCGCCGTAGGCCCGTTTGGGAATCCAGGAATGAGCCATATGGTGGGCGTAGTTGACCATCTGGCGTTGCATCAGTTGCGGCGTAGTGCCCGCAGTAATCGCATCTTCCGTTGATATGCTGAAGGTTCCGCTGTTGATATGCTCCTGGCTGAAGCTGTAATCGTGACCGGGCAGGGGCTTCAGCAATTCAAGCTGCACCGTGTAAGTCGGAAAGGGCACATCGCCGAAATAATCTTGCACACGATCCAGAGCAGTGCGCGCCAGTTGGCTCTCCTGGGAGAGATCCTCTTCGCCTTCCGCGTAGACGGCCATTGCCAAAGCGATCGCCCCATCGAACCGTCTTAGATGCACATCCGGTCCCATCAGGATCTCGGAGTCCGCGAGAGCGTAATAGTTCTCTGCAGATGCAGTTGCTGTTTGCAAGGGCGCCGGAATTGCCGGAGCGATGGTCGTGAAAACGGGCCAGTCCGGCGGCCCTTCGACGTGCAGAGCGATCTTTGTATCTTCCAGGCCGTCGATATAAGCAAATACCGAGTAGCCAAGCAGGCCCACGTAACGCGGGCGAACCTTGGAGGTATCAACGGCGGACAGAATTTCTTTCTCCATGCGCGCGACGTCAATCGAGTATTCGACGCGCACCACGTTTTCGCCGGCGTTACCCAGCAACCAGCGCGGGCCAATGGCCGCCTGCTTTACGGCGATAGGCTTGCCCTGATCAGAGAAGGCTCGCACATCTTCTATGAAGGAATCATAGGGGACAAATTGATACCCGCCGGGATAGTTGCGCGGCATGACCAATACGGCGGGACCCGCAAGCGGTGACGGCAGGTCGATGCGCACCTGAACGGCGCCCATACCTGCCGCACGATACGTGAGACCATACTTCAGTGGCGACTGGGCGTTGGCACCCCAAGCGCACAAGACAACCACCAGCACGCCCCACTTTTTCATTCGCTTCTCCCTGGCCGCAGGCGTGGCCCTGCCAGCACGAGCCCTCGCGTGGACAGGGAGTATATCGCTCAGAGGAAATAAGCTCAAAACAACAGTCGCAGCGGAGAACTGGAGCCTCGTGCCTCGGTTCTGGAGCGACGCTTTGATCGCTCCCGGATTATCGACCGCAGTTCTCAGAAACTGACTTGCTGCCACAATTCGAGAGCAAAGACAAATTGGCTCTTTACTGCTAAAATTACCTCCGTATATTGGCCTATAGGATTGAGCCAATGCTTCCACTACATTTACAGCCCGAAAGCCACATCCCGCTCTACGTCCAGCTTCGCGACCAGCTCCGCGCCCTCGTCCACTGCGGCGAACTCCGCGATGGCGACCGCATCCCCGCAAGCCGCGAACTCGCCACCCAGCTCGGCGTGCACCGCACCACCGTCGCAAATGCCTACGCTGAACTCGAATCCGAAGGCCTCATCCAGGGCCATGTCGGACGCGGCACATATATCTGCGGCTCGGCCGTCCGACAGTTCACCCCGGCGCCGCGCACCAACGGCAATGGCGGCGGAATGCGCTGGGAATCGCTCTTCGCCGACGAGCGCGGGGAAGAAGGCCTCAGCCGCTTGATGCCCGAAGTTCCCCCGGATGCGATCGCGTTCGTCACCGCGCGCCCCTCCGAAGAATTTTTTCCGGTCGAGGAATTTCGCCGCTGCTGTAACTCCGTACTCAAGACTGAGGGCCGCCACATCCTGCAGCTCGGCTCCACCGACGGTTATGACCCTTTGAAAAAAGAAATTATCGAGCTGCTCCGCGCAGAAGGCCTGGCCGTCAAGACCGAGCAGCTTCTCATCACCGACGGCTGTCAGCAGGCCATTGACCTCCTCTGCAAAGCTTTCCTTCGCCCGGGCGATTCCGTCGCGCTTGAAAATCCAGCCTACCCCGGCGCGATTGCCATATTTGCCGGCGCCCGCATCCGCTCGCTCGCTGTGGGTGTCGAAACCGATTCGCGCCGCACCGGTCACGTCGGCCTCGATCTCGATGCGCTCGAATCCGTCCTCACGCAAAACCGCGTGAAATTTATCTTCATCACGCCCGATTTTCAGAACCCAACCGGCACCACGCTTCCCATCGCCGCGCGCCGCCGTCTGCTTGAACTCGCCGCCCATTATCAGGTTCCCATCATCGAAGACTATATTTACGCGCGCCTGCGCCTTCGCGGCGCCGCTGTTCCGTCGCTCAAATCGCTCGACCGTTCCGGCAATGTCATCCAAATTGACAGCTTCTCTAAAATCGCGTTCCCGGGCCTGCGCGTCGGCTGGTGCATCGCGGCCGAAAGCGCGATCGAGCGCCTGCGCCTGGTGAAGCAGTCCACTGACCTGCACACCGACCAGCTCGCACAAGCGACGCTCGCGGAATTCGTTCGTCGCGGCTATCTCGCGCGCCATCTCGCTAAAATGAAAAAGGTCTACCGCGGCCGCCTTGAAGCCCTCGAAGCCGCGCTCGAAAAGTACATGCCTGAAGAAACTACCTGGACCCGTCCCGAAGGCGGAATGTCGATTTGGGTCACGCTGCCGCCGGGTTTCGACGCGGGCGAGCTGCTGATTCATGTCCGCGAGCGCGGCGTGCTCTTCGTCCCCGGCCGCTATTTCTATCTGCAGAATCCGCAGATGAACACGCTCCGCCTCGGCTTTGCTGGCCTCGACGAAAAACGCATCGCCCGCGGCGTGCAAACGCTCAGTGAACTTCTGAAGATCGAGCTTCGCAAACGCCAGCGAGGCGTCCGCAGCGAATCGCTGCCGCGCGTAGCACTCGTCTAGACGCGTCGTTTTTGTAGCCCGCGGTTTTAACCGCGGGAATATGCAGCAAAAAGGACATGGGGCTTCAGCCCCTGAAGTACAAACGCACAAAATGCTCCTAACCCCCAATCCGACCAATTCCTGCTTCGGTTGCGGAGCTGCAAATCCTCGCGGCATGCTGCTCACCTTCGAACAGGACGACGCCACCCAGCGCATTCGCGGCAATTTCCGCCTGAGCGCCGATTACCAGGGCGGAGGGGGCTTCATCCACGGCGGCATCATTGCTCTTGTTCTCGACGAAGCCATGGGAAAGGTCAACCGCTTCAAGAACGTTCGCGCCGTCACTGCTGAACTCGCCATCGAATACATTCGCCCAATTCCGATTGACGAAGATTTAGTCATCGAAGCGCACGAAGTCGAACAAAATGGCCGCAGCCACCATCACGTCGGCCAGATCTGTAATCGCGCCGGCAAAGTGTTAGCGCGCGGGAAGGGCCGCTTCGTTGAAGTGAATCCGGAGAGATTCAAAACCGAAAATTCTGCCGCGTCCGCCATCGCGACCGGCAATCCGCATCCGTAAGTTTGAAAAAGGGAGAAACGAAATGGACCTGATGAACAACAATCTGTGGCGCGTAAAAGTCGGCCTCGCCGAAATGCTCAAAGGCGGCGTCATCATGGACGTCACCACCGCCGCGCAAGCCAAAATCGCGGAAGACGCAGGCGCCTGTGCCGTTATGGCCCTCGAGCGCGTCCCGGCCGACATTCGCAAGGAAGGCGGCGTTGCCCGCATGGCTGCTCCCAAAATCATTCGCGAGATCATGAATGTGGTCTCGATTCCCGTGATGGCCAAGGTCCGCATCGGCCACTTCGCTGAAGCTCAGGTTCTCGAAGCGCTCGAAGTCGATTACATTGACGAAAGCGAAGTCCTCACTCCCGCCGACGAAGAGCACCACGTCTGGAAGCACGGCTACAAAGTTCCGTTCGTCTGTGGCGCGCGCAATCTCGGCGAAGCCCTCCGCCGCGTCGCCGAAGGCGCGGCGATGATTCGCACCAAGGGCGAAGCAGGTTCCGGCAATATCGTCGAAGCCGTACGTCACATCCGCGCGATCATTGGCCAGATGAAGAAGCTCACCACTCTGGGCGAAGAAGAACTCGTGCACGAAGCGAAAGAACTCGGTGCTCCCTTCGAGCTCGTCGCCTGGGTCGCAAAGCACGGCAAGCTCCCGGTCCCCAATTTTTCCGCGGGCGGCATCGCTACTCCCGCCGACGCAGCGCTCGTCATGCAGCTCGGCGCAGAAGCCGTGTTCGTCGGCTCCGGCATTTTCAAATCCAACGACCCCGCTCAACGCGCACGCGCCATCGTGAAAGCCACCACCCATTACCAGGATCCGAAAGCCGTCCTCGAAGCTTCCGAAGAACTCGGTGAAGCGATGAAGGGCCTCGACATCCGTCAGATGGACGAAAAGGATCTGCTGCAGACCCGCGGCTGGTGATTTTCTCAGTAGGGGCGGGCCTCAGACCCGCCCGGCGAGCGCGATCGTTTCTGCGCAAGCGTTCGTGCATCGCACACGTAACGCTGTCATCCTGAAGGCATCCAATCAGGATGCCTGAAGGATCTCAACGTAAAATACTTGCAACAACCGATGCGACGATCTCAATGCCCACACCCACAAAAATCGGAATTCTCGCTATCCAGGGCGATTATGAAGCCCACGCTAAAGTCCTCGATCGCCTCGGCATCAACTACACCTACGTCCGCGTGCCCGAAGATCTAGCCGGCCTCTCCGGCGTGATCCTCCCCGGAGGCGAAAGCAGCACCCATCTGAAAGTGATGGAAGAAGAAGGCCTGTTCGACGCGCTGAAGAAGTTCGCCGCCAACGGCGGCGCATTCTTCGGCACCTGCGCCGGAGCAATTCTCCTCGCCAATCAAGTTCACGGTCCCGCGCAGAATTCTCTCGCCCTGCTCGATATCGCCGTTCTGCGCAATGCATACGGCCGCCAGCTCGCCAGCGACGTTCACTCCGCTCCCACGAAACTTCGCACAGAGCCGCTCGAAATGGTTTTCATCCGCGCTCCCATCATCGAATCCGTCGGCAAGAATGTCGAAGTACTCGCCGAAGACGCCGGCCATCCCGTCCTCGTTCGCGAAGGCCGCATCATGGCATCCACGTTCCATCCCGAGTTGACAGACGACACCGCTGTGCACGAATATTTCTTGAAGCTCGTTCGCAACGGTTCCTGATCCATGCCCGGTCCAAACGCCCAGCACTGGAAAGTCCTTTTCGTCTGCATCGGAAATTGCGTCCGCAGCCAGATGGCGGAGGCGCTCGCCCGCCGCGATGCCGCCGACGTCATCATTCCGGAAAGCGCTGGTCTCCACCCGCTCGGCTTCATTGACAAGACTGCCATCGCCGTCCTCGCCGAGCGCGGGGTTTCGGTTGCCGGGCAGCATTCGAAAGGACTGCGCGATCACACTCTTTCGCAGCCCGACCTGATCATCAATTTGTCCGGCGCTCCCAGCTCGTCGCTCTTCCCCTTGCGCAGATTCGAAGACTGGCCTGTCGAGGATCCTTTTGGCGAGAGTATGGAACTGCACCGCCGCATCTGCGATGATATCGAAGCTCGCGTGAAAGCTTTGGCGGCGCGTCTTCGCTCTTTGGGCTGACGCCTCGTCTCGAGTCCTGAACAAATCGCACGGTTGGATTCGAAACGCAGAAAATCGCCAGCGCATGGATGTATTCGTGCCGCCCGCGCAGCAAATTGCATTCGGCTTTAGCCGCTGAGGCTCGGCTACCTTGCGCCGCGAAAAAACCAGCGTCTCTCAGGAAGACTACCTCAAAGCCATCTGGGAGCTTGTTCAGGAAGAGCAGGCGCCCATCAGCGCTCGCCTCGCCGAAGATCTGGGAGTCACCCCGCCCGCCGTCACCGCCGCTCTCAAACGCATGACGCGCACCGGATACCTCCGCGTGCGCCGCACCGGTCACATCGAACTTTCTCCGAAAGGCCAGGAAATCGCCGAACACCTCGTGCTTCGCCATCGCCTCGCGGAAAAGCTGCTCACCGACGTAATCGGCCTCGAATGGACGCGCGCTCACGAAGAAGCCGAACGCCTCGAACACGGCATCTCACCCGAAGTCGTTGCTCTGCTTCTCGAGCGTTTCGGACGCGATGCTCGCTGTCCCCATGGCGTCCCGCTTTTCGGCGGTATGCACAAACTTCGCCGCAAGCACGGCGCGGTCCGCCTTTCGGAAGCGGACATCGCGCACAACTACGAAGTCTTGCGCGTCTACGAAAAAGATCCCCACTTCCTCGAGTTCCTTGTGAATTTTAATCTGCGTCCCGGCGCTCGTCTCCGCGTTCATCAACGCGAATATGATCAAACCATGACGATCTCGGTCACCGGTCACCGCCCCCCTCGTATTCACCTCGGCAAGCCCGCCACCGAACGCATCTGGGTTCGCCGGCTCTCCTGAATCGTGCTTTTCCGCGCTTGCAAAACTTCCCACCGCTCCCAATAATGAATCAATGGACGCTGCCGCCACAAAACCCGCGTTCCTTCTCTTCGTTTTGCTGCTGCCGCTGAATCTGCTCGCGCAGTCGAAGATCCCGGCCGGAACGATTCTCCCCGTTTCCCTCGAGCGTTCGATTTCCTCGCGCAAAAGCCATGTCGGCGAGAAAATCAGCGCGCGGGTTACGCAGGACGTCCCGCTTCCCGGCGGAGACAGGATCCGGGAAGGCGCCAGAGTTGTGGGCGAAATCGTCAGTGTCGGCCCGTCCGCCGGTGGAGCCGGTGCTCGCGTGTCTTTCCGTTTCAATTCGCTCGTTTTGCCGCGACTGCGACTCCCCATCACGACGAATCTTCGCGCTCTCGCCTCGCCCCTCGAAATCGACAGCGCGCAGCTTTCAATCTACGGCGGCGATCGCGGCACTCCCTCAAGCGCGTGGACTACGGTCCAAGTCGGCGGCGAGGTCGTCTATCGCGGCGGTGGCCCCGTTGTGAACGGCAACCGGAAAGTCGGCGAGCCGGTTCCCGATGGAGTATTGGTGGAGGTTGCTGCCGATCCAGCTCACGGTTGTCGGGGAGGATTCGGCGAAAACTCCAGGCCGCAAGCATTGTGGCTTTTCTCCTCAGACGCTTGCGGAATCTACGGCTACCCGCGCGTCACGATCGTGCATTCCGGACGAACCGATCCTACCGGCGTCATCGTTCTGGCATCTGCCTCCGGCGAAATCAACATTCGCGGCGCCAGTGGCCTCCTGCTGCGCGTCAACGGCGGCAGCTAGAATTCTCACCGCGCGTCGCAATTCGATCCTGAAGTGCGAGTGAAGAGACGCACTCTGAGCAAGTCTGGCTTGCCGGTTTCTCTCGTCGGCCCTCGCCTGCGATGAATCTGCCTGGAACGCGAGTAGGAAAAGGGCGTCCGAAGCAATGGCCGAGGTCGACCGGTTGACTCAAAAGCCGTAGAATAGCAATTGAGGCAGGATTGATCGCAGCCCCGATCCTCCTCATCCCCCAGCCCTCACGTACACCAGCCCTCGCGCGCAGAAGTCCAGACGGACGTACTGACAGAAGTACAGCCAGGCTTTCAGCCGGAAGTTCACGCGGAAGCTCGCGCCTGTGTACACGCAGAAATGCCGAATTTAATTCCATTCTCGGACCCCACAGACCATGAAAATCCAAATGCGAAGCCGTCTATTGAATTGCATTCATTCGATTTTCTCGGCAGGATTGCTTCTTTCGGCGGGTCTCATTATTTTTTGGGGCTTTGCTCGCGCTGACGACCCGCCGGTGCGCAGCGATGCAGTCATTCACCACCTGAGCGCCATCGTCTCCTGGTATCGCGATTCATCCACCAAGGTGCAGCCGGTCGGCTTTGCCACCGACGCGATTTACGAGGGCGACGCTCGCAACTTGGCCACACAGGCCGTTCGCCTCGCCTTTGATTCCGCCAGGGCGGAGGTGGCGCTTCTGAGCGCTCAGGATCAGCAGCCCGGCGCACCGGCTCAACCGTCCCAGAATGCCGTGCAAGGGCAGAATCTCGCCCAATTCCGCGCCAAAACAAGTGCGCATCTCGCTGACCTGCAAGCACAACTCGACGCTGTGAACAAACAGCTCGCCACCGCATCCGGGCGAAAGAAAAAAGCTCTCCTGATTCAACGCAATAACCTTCAAGGCCAAGCCGACCTCAACTCCGCGATTCTGGATTCCGTAGGAAAAATGGCAACCTTTATCGAATCCGGCGCCGAGTCCACCGGCGAAGGCCTGCAGGGAAACATCGACCAGCTGGCGCGGTCTATTCCCGATGTCTTCGGCACGGCTGGCGATCAAAAGTCACAGGTGAAGTCCGCCACTCCGGCCGTTGCCACGGCTCCTGCTTCCAGTTCGGGCGGTCTCGTTGGCCAAGCCACCGCCCTATACGCCCAAATGCGCAGCATGCACGATATCGATCAGCTTGCAGCCGAAACGCAATACGTTCGCGACAACGCCGATTCACTTCGCCAACCGCTTCGCGACGCGATCAAAGCCACAATCCAGCAGAGCACTGAACTCGAAAACCAAACTCAGGCCTCCAGTTCGGCCGCTTCCCAGAAGACCGACGTAAAACAGCAATTCGACGCGCTCGCGGCGAAGTTTAAACTGCTCTCGGCGGCTCTCCTGCCCCTGAGCCAGGAAATCCTCGTGCTCGATCAAAGTCGCTCGAACCTTCTCGAATGGCGCCGTTCGATCTCCAGGCAATCCGGCTACGCTTTGCGCTCCCTCTTGCTACATGTGCTCACGATCGCCGTCGCGCTCGGCCTCCTGCTGGTGCTTTCGGAAGTCTGGCGGCGCGCCACCTTCCGCTACGTCCACGACGCGCGCCGCCGCCGGCAGTTCTTGACGATGCGCCGCTTCGTTGTCGGCTTCTTGATGGGTATCGTCATCATTCTCGGGTTCGTAAGCGAATTCAGTTCGCTCGCCACCTTCGCCGGATTCGTTACCGCCGGCATCGCCGTAGGTCTCCAGGCTGTCCTTCTCTCGATCGCAGCTTATTTCTTTCTGATTGGCCGCTACGGGATCCGTGTCGGCGAGCGCGTCAGCGTCGCTGGCGTCACCGGAGACGTGATCGATATCGGGCTGGTGCGGCTCTACATGATGGAGCTTGCGTCGAGTGGCGCCGATTTTTACCCCACCGGGCGTGTGGTCGTCTTTTCGAACTCCGTCTTTTTTCAGGCGGGAATGCCTTTCTACAAGCAAATCCCCGGAACCGACTACACCTGGCACGAAGTCGCCGTTGCCCTCGCACCATCCAGCAATTACAAAGCTGTTCAGGAGAAATTGCTGAGCGCCGTCAATGCCGTCTATGAAACCTACCGCGCCGATATCGAGCGCCAGCACGACGACGTCGAGCGCCGCATTGACATCTTCATGAAGGCGCCGGCCCCCGAGGCGCAATTGCGCTTCACCGATACCGGCCTCGAATTCCGCGTGCGCTACCCGGTCGTAATCCAGAACGCCTCTTCGATTGATGACGCGGTAACGCGGCGAGTACTCGAAGTCGTCAATGGTGAGCAGGATTTGAAAGGAGTGGTGTCAGGACCGCCAAGGATTCGCGCCGCGGCCAACGCGTGACGTGCTAGCTTCCGAGCGGGCCCACGATTTGCAGCGCATTCACCCGCGAATCGTCCACCGTGAGCCCCCAGTGCAGATGCGGCCCGGTCGCCCGTCCAGTTGACCCGACGCGTCCCAGCACGCCGCCAACTGGCACGATGTCGCCCACTTGAACGCCGATCGTCCTCATGTGCCCGTAAAAGGTATATACGCCCAATCCGTGGTCGATCACCACCGTGTTCCCGGAGAAATATAAATTCTCCGCCAACACCACGCGCCCGCGCTGCGAAGCATGAATCGGTGTTCCTGCCGGCGCCGGTATATCCACACCGCTGTGCGGCGAGCTCGGTGTGCCGTTCAACACGCGCCTCCGGCCGAAATTCCTCGCGGTGTGGATGCCTGGCAGCGGAAGTCGAAACGTTCCGACCCACAGCTTCGTGGGCGTGACAGTCGCAAAAATTCCGCGCAAGCGGTCGCGCTCTTCATTAGCCCGCTTCGTCTCTTCCGCGTTTGGTTCCACGAATTGCGGCGCGACTTTCAATCTCTCGACCGCGAATCTTCCCGCAGCCACAGAAACCGGAACCTTGCAAATCACCGCCTCGCCTGCCGCCGGCTGCACCATCAGCCGCAAATCATATTTCCCAACCGGCTTCTCCAAATCAACCCCGAGCAGTCCGTAATATTTCTTGTTGGACTTCGAGTCCCGCCAGAAGGGAATCGCGCGAGGCGCTTCGTGCTGCGTCCACTCACCCGTTACGCCCGCAAATGCGGCCGCACCGCTCACCTCGAGTCGAATCAGTCCGCCCTGCCCAACCGATGCCGGAACCACGCGCACGAAAACACCGCCGCCGCAATCGTCTACCCTTGCTGCCCAGGCAACTCTCGTCTGCCCAAAGGCTCGCACCGGCACGCACAGCGAAACAATCGCAACAAGCGCGCCAGCGCAGCAAATCGAGCTTCGCCTCATCAACCCTCTCAGCTATTTGCTCCCCGTATAAGTCACCCGCCACACGCTGTCCGACCCGTCATCCGTAAATATCAACGCGCCGTCCTGTGCCACCGTCACTCCCACTGGCCGGCCCCACACATCCCCGTTCGCCGTCACAAATCCGGTCACAAAATCCTCATACTCGCCGGTAGCCTTTCCATTGTGCACTGGGACGCAAATGATCTTGTAGCCGGTCCTCTTCGCGCGGTTCCAGGATCCATGCTCCGCTGCGAACACGTATCGGGAATACTCCGCGGGAAACATCTTGCCATCATAGAAAGTCATTTCGAGCGAAGCCGAGTGCGATTGCAAGAGCACATCGGGCACGAGAACCTTGCCCTTCAGTTCCGGATGCTTCCCCGCGTGTCGCGGGTCCTGGTTCGAGCCGATGTAATACCACGGCCAGCCGTAGAATCCGCCGTCCGTCACATGGGTGATGTAGTCGGGCACCAGATCGTCGCCCAGCTCGTCGCGCTCATTTACAGAAGCCCACAACTCGCCCGTAGCGGGATTCACCGCAATTCCCACCGCATTCCTTAGTCCGGACGCGTAAATTCTTTCTCCCGATCCATCCGGATTAAATTCCAGTATATCCGCACGGTGATCCTCCGCGCTGTCGTCGCTCACGTTCGAGTGCGACCCCACCGATACGTATATTTTTTGCCCGTCCTGCGAGAACGTGATGTCCCGCGTCCAATGCCCCCCGCCTCGCAACCGTCCGCCTCCCGGCAGCGAAGCCACCACCGTTTGCGACCCGCTGCGCGCCTTCAAATCTCCATTCTGATAAGGAAAGCGCACCACCGAATCCGTATTCGCCACGTAAACAAATTGTGGGCTCGCCCCGAGCGGGTAAAACGCAATCCCAAAAGGCTGCCGCAGGCCCGTTGCGAACACTTGAACTGTTTGCGCTCTTCCATCCGCGCCAATCCCGCGCAGCACGCGAATTTGCCCCTTCCGGCTCTCGGCAATAAACAAATCCCCATTCGGCGCCGCCCGGATCAATCGTGGCCCGCTCAGTTCGGTTGCAATCTGGTCCACTTTGAATCCCGGCAGCACCTGCGGCCACGCGTTATTCGGTCGGCTAATCACTTCGGCATCGTTCCCCGCGGATTTCGTCGCGTACGGCTTCGGCATGTCCGCTGGAGTGATCAACCGGCGCACCCCCGGCGCGTCCTCGCGCCAATCGCCATATGCACCCTGACCCTTCAACAGCTTTCCCGATTCATCCGGCGCTTTTCCCATGGCATACAGAGCTTTCACGTCCTCGATATCGCCTGTCATTCGCGTCAGCAGCGCCGCAGCCAGGACGATCGCAATCGCAGACGATACGATCGCAATCTGATTCATCAGGAATCCATTTGCACCGTTCACCGATCAATCTCCTTCCATTCGCATTAGCCCACTCATTTCAGATGATCCGGACCGCCTTTCGGTTCCGCCCGTACTCCAAACATCTCACTCCAAATATCCCTCATCTGAAATATACTCACTCACCGCGCGGAGGCTTTCATGGACCACCACACCACGACGAACCACCAGCTCTTCATCAACGGGGAATGGACGGCCGCGGCCGCAAAAAGTACCTACGACAAAATCAATCCATTCAACGGCAAGCCCGCTTCCACAGTGGCCGCCGCGAAGAGGGAAGACGCGCGCCGCGCCATCGAATCGGCCGCAGCCGCTTTCCCCGCATGGAGCAACACACCGCCCGCCGTTCGCCGCAAGCTCCTCTCAAAAGCCGCCGATGTTCTCGACGCTCATCAAGCCGATATCGCACGCATCACCGCGGAAGAAACCGGTGAGACGTTCGGCTGGGGCATGTTCAATTGCATCTTCGCCGCAGGGCTACTCCGCGAAGCCGCCGCTCAAGCCTATGGCCTCATCGGCGAAATCATCCCCTCGGACTTGCCGGACACCGTCGCCATGGCTATTCGTCAGGCTGTCGGCGTCGTAGTCGGCATCGCGCCTTGGAACGCTCCCATGATTCTCGGCATGCGCGCCGTCGCGATCCCAATCGCTTACGGCAATACGGTCGTCCTGAAAGCATCGGAAGAATCTCCGGGCACGCACCTCGCAATCGCGAAAGTATTCGAAGAAGCCGGCTTTCCCAAGGGCGTGCTCAATGTAATCACGAACGCCCCAGCCGACGCCGCCGATGTAGTCGACGAGCTCATCGCCCATCCCAAAACCCGTCGCGTGAACTTTACGGGCTCCACGAAAGTCGGCCGCATCATCGCCGAGAAAGCGGGCAAGCACCTGAAGCGCGTTCTTCTCGAACTCGGCGGCAAAGCCCCGATGATCGTTCTCGGCGATGCAGATGTTGACGCCGCCGTGGCCGCCGCAAATTTCGGCGCTTTCATGAACGCAGGCCAGATCTGCATGTCCACCGAACGCATCGTCGCGGAAAAACCAATCGCCGAAGCCTTCGCGCAAAAACTGGCCGCCAAAGCCAGTTCGCTGAAAGTAGGCGATCCGCTGCAGCCGGCTACTCAAATCGGCTCCGTAATCAATAAAGCCGCCGTCACTCGCGTCCAGGAATTGATCGACGACGCCGTCTCGAAAGGCGCAAAAGTTCTTTGCGGCGGCAAAGCCGACGGCAATTGCTACTCGCCTACCGTCCTGTACGGCGTCACCCCGAAAATGCGCATCTACGGCGAAGAATCTTTCGGCCCCGTGGTCTCTGTGGTAATCGCGGAGAACGACGAAGACGCCCTGCGCATCGCCAACGACACCGAGTACGGCCTCTCCAGCGCCATCTTCAGCCGCGACGTCAACAAAGCCATGCGCTTCGCCGAGCGCATGCAAACCGGCATCTGCCACATCAACGGCTCAACCGTTCACGACGAGCCGCAAATGCCTTTCGGCGGCGTGAAAGATAGCGGCTACGGCCGCTTCGGAGGCAAAGCCGCTCTGGAAGAATTCACCGAGCTGCGCTGGATCACCATCCGCCGCACACCGACCCACTACCCAATCTGAAGCCGCAAATAAGGTGCAACGATGATCACCGGCACGCACGCCCTCCTCTACTCCGACCACGCCGAAGAAGTCCGCGCCTTCTTTCGCAACGTCCTCAAATTTCCCTCCGTTGACGCCGGCCACGGCTGGCTCATCTTCGCCCTCCCGCCCGCCGAGTTGGGCATCCATCCAGCCGAAAAGGGAACTCACGCCGAGCTCTACCTGATGTGCGACGACGTCAAATCCACAGTCGCCGACCTCGGAGCCAGAGGCGTAAAGTTCAGCCGCCCAATCACCGAAGCCGGTTTCGGCCTCATGACTTCCATCGCGCTTCCAGGCGGATCCGAGCTCGGGCTGTACCAGCCAAAGCACCCACTCGCCCCTGCTTGGCCAGCGGCCACAAGCACTCAAAAGCCGCCAATCGCCAGGCGCTCGAAATCCCGCAAGAAAAATTCCGGAGCGAAACGACCCAAACGCCGCCATGGACCATAACCGCCCCTGCTCCGCCCCTCCAATCTCCGCCTTCGGGCTATTGCAACTCGCCTCCCGACGCGCCTATCATAGGCGCTGTCCCGTTCCCATTAGCTCCCATGAAAACGGGCAGCCGGTTTAATGCAAACAGTGCATCCGCCTGTCACACTCACCGACGCAAGTTTCACCAGAATTATTTCGAGCCGCTTTTCAGGCTCGCCAATTTCCAACGTAAATGACCCTCTGAAGGAGGAATAGAGACATGGCAACAGCGACGCAAGCAGTGAAGCTCGACGACAAAGTAACAACCTTCGTAGGCAAGAAGCAGAAGATGCTCATCAACGGCAAGTGGGTCGAAGCCGCTTCCGGCAAGACTTTCCCCACCTACAATCCCGCCACCGGCGAAGTCCTCTCGATGGTTGCCGAAGGCGACCGCGAAGATATCGACCGCGCCGTAAAAGCGGCCCGCGCCGCTTTCGAATCCGGCCCATGGGCGAAAATTTCACCCTCCGAACGCGGACGCATGATGTGGCGCCTCGCAGACCTCATCGAAAAGAACGCCGAAGAATTCGCGCAGCTCGAGACGCTCGACAACGGCAAGCCGCTCAAGATCGCCCGCATTGCCGACCTCCCGCTCGCCATTGACCATTTCCGTTACTACGCCGGCTGGGCCACCAAGATTGAAGGCAACACGATTCCGATGTCCTTCGCGCGCCAGGGAACCTATCACGCTTACACCGTGCGCGAACCCGTCGGCGTCGTCGGACAAATCATCCCCTGGAATTTCCCGCTCCTGATGGCCGCATGGAAACTCGGCCCCGCCCTCGCCACCGGTTGCACGGTGATCCTGAAGCCTGCCGAGCAAACCCCCCTCACCGCGCTGCGCCTCGGAGAACTGCTCCAGGAAGCCGGATTCCCCGATGGCGTCGTCAATATCGTTCCGGGCTACGGCGAAACAGCCGGCGCCGCCCTTTCCGCGCATCCGGATGTCGACAAGATCGCCTTCACCGGTTCCACCGAAGTCGGCAAACTCATCCTCCACGCCGCAGCCGGCAACCTAAAGAAAGTCTCGCTCGAGCTCGGCGGCAAGTCTCCCAACATCGTCATGAACGACGCCGACCTCGAATCCGCAATCCCCGGCGCGTCCATGGCCATTTTCTTCAACCAGGGCCAGTGCTGCTGCGCCGGCTCGCGCCTCTTCGTCGAGAAGGGAATTTTCGACAAGGTCGTTGACGGCATTTCCCAGGCCGCTTCGAAAATCCGCGTTCTCCCCGGCCTGAATCCCGAAAGCGATCTCGGCCCGCTCGTTTCCGAAGAGCAGCTCAATCGCGTCTGCGGCTACCTCGAATCGGGCATCAAGGAAGGCGCCAAGGCCACCGTCGGCGGTTCGCGCGAAGGCGACAAGGGCTACTTCGTCAAGCCCACCGTTCTCGTGAATACCACCGACAAAATGAAGGTCGTTCAGGAAGAAATCTTCGGCCCCGTCGTCACTGCGATTCCGTTCAGCGACCCGAGCGAAATCGTGGCTCGCGCCAACGACACAATCTACGGCCTCGCCGCTGGCGTCTGGACGCGCGATGTGAAGAAAGCTCATTCCATCGCCGCCAAGCTCAAAGCCGGCACCGTCTGGATCAATTGCTACAACGTGTTCGACGCCGCTCTCCCCTTCGGCGGCTACAAACAGTCCGGCTGGGGCCGCGAAATGGGCCACGAAGTCCTGAAGAACTACACAGAAGTTAAATCCGTCTGCAGCGCGCTCTAGCTGTTTGGTAGCACAGGCAATCCTGCCTGTGCCCCAAGTCGCCAGGAGCTTCGACTGTGAAAGCATCAAAGGGCCGGGTCGCGATGACTCGGCCCTTTTTGTGTGCATCTTTGATTCTTGTACCGCTGGCATCCCTGCCCGCGCCTTAGCATCGATGTCTTTCTCCGTCGCCCTCCATCCGTGTTAATCAGTGGTCATCTGTGGTTCCCAAGGTTCACGCCCCCGGCTTCGCCTTCTGCTCGCGCAACTGCTGCTTCCAACCCAGCACGCGCGCCTTGTTCCCCGCCTCCTCCGCCTCCGGCACCATCCCCTTGCGCTGATACGCCCGCGACACCGTCGTCCACGCCAAAATATCCTCCGCATCGAGCGCCACGATCCGTTTCGCCGTCTCGATCGTCCGGTCAAAATCTTCCCGGGCGTAGTATGCTTGCGCCAGACCATGCAGCGCATCCGCAAACTTCGGATCCATCTCGATCGCGCGCCCATACTCCGCAATCGCTTCGTCCAGCTTCCCCTCGCCAAAGAGGTCGATCCCGGCGTAGTAGTGATCTTCCGCGCTCATAGCTTCTGTCATCGTCGCGCCGCTCTCCCGTACAGCAATAACTCCCGCGCCTCGCGCCAGGACACGGTTTCAACCGTGCCAAAAGCTTCGGTGACGGCAGGGGTTTCAACCCCTGAGGTCGCCACCGCGCCGATTCTACCACTCGACCGGGACGTAGCCCTCTCCAACTCCCGGTTCCCGGCGCACTCCTGAAAATGACGAACGCCCTCCGCTACTACTGGATCATCTCCAAAGGCTACCGCCTCCGTCCCTGGGCCTCCCCCTACATCCAATGGCGCCTCGAAACTTTCTTCGGCCAAGAAGCCGCGAACCTCGACGCCCGCAAATTCTTCCGCCTAATGTGGCGCGAACGCGCCCGCATGGAACGCTTCCTCGAATGGGTGAAAATCCGCCGCCGCGCCCAGCATATCCGGTGACTCCCGCCACGGCGGGCGCCTTTCTTCCTCGTGGGCCGTTCGACTCTCGAAGCGCCGGCCTGCCCTGAGGAACGAAGGGCATCCTGCCGGCTCTTTTATCCTGTGCACGAAAGGCCTACCATTAAGGAGACCACCATGCCAGCCGCCGCCATTCACCCGGGCGAACACCTCGCCGAAGAATTGGACGCTCTCGATATGAGCGCAGCTGAACTTGCACGCAAGCTCCGCGTGCCGACCAACCGCGTCACCCAAATCCTGAACGGCACCCGCTCGATCACCGGCGATACGGCCCTGCGTCTCGCTCACTTCTTCGGCACCAGCGTCCAGTTCTGGCTCAATTTGCAGACCCTCTACGACCTCCGCCTCGCCCACGAAAAGGCCGGCAAATCCATCAACGCGCTTCCCGAGCTCAAGCGCTCCGAACCCGTCCACGCCTAAAGCCTCATGATCAATGGGCCTTGCCTCGAAATCTTCTTCGGCCATGAAGTGAAGCCTCGAACCTTACTGCAGGCAAGTTCTTCAGCCTGAAGTGGCGCGAATCCGCCCACATGGAGCGCTTTCTCGAGTGTGCGGAGGTTCGCCGGGCGCACAGATTCAATTGCCCCGGCGAGACCATGCCGAGTCAGAGACTGAGTCAAATCCCATACTTGGAAACGGCAAAGTCGAGAGCCCGCTCGAATCGTCAACCACTAGTTATGGCCTGAGTAGATTGCGATGGTCGTTGGGGGCGTTGCTTGAACCGTTGGAGTGATGGGATGCCGATGAATCGTACGTCTTTGTTCGACAACGAGATATTGGAGCCGACGAAACTCCTTCCGCGAAGATATAGTGTGAGTGCCTCTCGAATGTATTCATCCATTTTTTGAAACGTTTCGGTCGAATCGTACTGCCGAAACGAGTCTCCCCACCCCAGGACCGTATTTCTGAGTGCCACAAGGGCACGCAGTACCGTATTGTCGCCCTCAGTGCGGAGTATGTCGTTGATCCGTGCCTTGAACCGCTCCACCGCCTTTGGCGCTGGAATGAGTTTGTCTCCTCGGAATTCGATTCCCAGAAACGTAAATCCCCTAGAGAAATGGAATATGCTCGTTTTTTTGCTCGGTTCTCCCAGATGGTGAATCTTCAGACCGAGTCTCGTTTCCAATACTTCTAGACACAACTTATACGCTCGATGTGCCTCCGCCTCTGAAGAGGACAAGACCACGAAGTCATCGGCGTATCGCACGAGATTGAACCCTCCCCGCTCCATTGCCAAATCAAATTCATGGAGATAGAAATTAGCTAGCATCGGGGAGAGAACTCCACCTTGCGGGATTCCAGAATCGGTAAATAGAAAAGCCATTTCGGATGTCTGGAACTCGTCGCGATTACCCACTTCCATATCGATCGCCTGTTCGACGAAGGATGTGATGCTTGGCACGCGAATCTGTCGGACAAATTTTTCCTTGAGGATTGGCCGAGGTACTTCATCGAAGAATTTCTTGATATCCGCCTCGAGCACCCAGTAATGACCGTGAGCGACAAGCTCTCTGATTGCTGCGATCGCCGTGAACCGGCTTCGCTTCCGAATGTATCCGTGGCTACAGGGGCGATTAAATTGCGCAAAACGATGAGCGATGAGTATCTTCAGGGCCGTCAAGACAACTCGATCTCGCACGGCCGGGATGCGCAGTATTCGAATTCCTCCACCCTCTTTAGATATTTGTTTTGCCCGCAAAGGAGCAAAAGCGTATTCGTGAGCCTTGAGTTTCCTGCTGATTTTATCGATGTTTTCATCGAGATGGTCTCTGAATGCTTGAATCGTCTCGAGATCAATCCCGTGAGACAACTTATTGGACTTATTGAGACGTCGCCAGGCTTTTCGAAGGGTGCTAGGTTTGCATAGTCTTTCGTACGTGGAGGGCATTGACTGTGCGTGGCCCGTGAAGACTTAGGTTACGGGCCACGCCCTTAAAAAGAATCAAGAGATTAAGACTCGCTCCGGCATCCTGCGCCTTGAAGTGCTGGATGTTTGCACTGCTGGGTGCTCATTCACTCTTTCGAGCGTTGGCGCTCAGCCATGCCTCTTTCTCCGGTGCGGAACCGCTACAGCTCGCTCAACCGATTTCGCGATGAGCGAGCCGGAAGCGCTAAACATGCTGGCAGAAAAAGTATCATGTAACCCCTAGCGAATACAAGGCGAAGCATGAACTAATCCCAAACTAGGCGGTCATGTTCGCTTTTCCACATCTACACAGTTTGTAAGTACTTCTACAGATATCCAAACACCTCAATTTGCGCTACCATTGGCGGTTTTCATATGACGATAAAAACGACACTGTGGGATACAGAGTTGGATCGGGGGGCTTGCCCGCCGTGGCGGACCTGTCTGCCGAGGCAGACGAATACGCACCATCTCGCCTCTTATACCACAGCACTTACCGCTGATTTTCTAATCGGGACACCGCGATTAGAATTTGCCGTATCTCATCCAAAACAAACGCTCGACGCCATTTCTAATCGGGACACTTTGGCCCTTTTTCAAGATGAAAATTCGCTCGCAAGTCGCGCTCTTCGGAGAGGCGTATAATGCATCTATAGGCTGACGCTGCCATGTCCGAACTCAACATTCTGCAAAAATCCGAGGCGCTGCACGAGGCGCGCTGGTGGGAATCCGAGCCCGGCGGCAAAGTGCATTGCTACCTTTGCCCGCGCCATTGCCATATCGGGGAAGGGCAGGCCGGGTTCTGTTTCATCCGCGCGAACGAAGGCGGGAAGCTTTACAGCCTGGGCTACGCGCATCCGGCGGCGTTGCAAATCGATCCCATCGAAAAAAAGCCGCTGAATCATTTCATGCCCGGGACGAAAGTATTTTCGATGGGCACGGCCGGTTGCAACATGGGCTGCTTCTTCTGCCAGAACTGGGATATTTCCAAATCGCGCTCCGACCAGGTGAATTCCTCCTACATCCCGCCGGAAGACGTCGTCCTGCTGGCGATTCGCAACGGCTGCCCCTCCATCGCCTTCACCTACAACGAGCCGACCATCTGGGGCGAATACGTAGTCGACATCTGCGCCGCCGCGAAAGAACACGGCATCAACACCGTGATGGTCTCGAACGGCTACATCACCTACGACGCGTTTCACGATATTTACGATCACGTGGACGCGGCCAACATTGACCTGAAAGCTTTCACCGAAAACTTCTACGGCAAAATCACCCTCACCCACTTGCAGCCCGTGCTCGACACGCTCAAATGGCTCAAGAACGAGACGAACGTCTGGTTCGAGATTACGAACCTGATTATTCCCACGCTGAATGACGCGCCCGGCGAATTCCGCGAAATTGCCGATTGGATCCTCGAAAACCTTGGCCCGGACGTCCCGCTGCACTTCACCGCGTTTCATCCCGACTTCAAGCTGCAGGACAAGCCGCGCACGCCGCCCGAAACCCTGCACGCCGCCCGCAAAATCGCGCTCGAAGCCGGACTCCACTACGTCTACGAGGGCAATATTTTTAGCGACGGCGCGCACACATCGTGTCCGAATTGCAAAACGCTCCTCATTCAGCGCTCCTGGCACGACGTCGAAAAAAATCGCCTTCACTCCGGCCACTGCCCGAAATGCAATCTCGCGATCCCCGGCCGCTGGACCAATCCGCATGGCAAGACCCCGCCGAAAGTCGCCACCCGCGCGCGAGAACTCGCCGATTCGAAATATTCCGATTTGAATTTGTAAGCCGACGTATTTGTGCAGATGCCAAGAGTTGGCGATTCGCGCTCTTTGGCACGTGGGCACAGGCCCTTCGAAGCTCAGGGTAATCAAGATTGCCTGTGCTACTGCGAGGCGACGGCGCGGTTGCGTCCTCAACAAAGTGCAACGCCAGGCATGTAGAATGGCGCGGCGCTGGACTTGACCAGCGCGAGAGTTGCAACGTCACCGGAGGTGACCATGACTGCGTTCCGCCAGGGCGATGCTGAAGACATGCTGCACAACTACGGTTCGAAGATAGGGAATTCGCTGTCGCAGAAGGCAGGCGCTTTTGTGATCGCGATTGTGATTCTGATTCTCGTGTATTCGTCGGTTGCGTACGTTCCGTCGGGCCACGTCGGCGTGCTCACTCTGTTCGGGCGGGTGACCAGCGACGTGCTGCCAGAAGGCACGCACTTCGTGAATCCGTTCAAGGTGAACAACACGATGTCGATCCGCACGCAGGAGCTGAAGGAAACGGCAAGCGTGCCGTCGGACGAAGGTTTGGTGATCACGCTCGACACTTCGCTGCTGTACCGGTTGAACCCGGAGAAGGCAGCCGAGGTATTTCAGAAGATTGGGCCGAACTACGTGGAGGTGGTGGTCGAGCCAAACCTTCGCGCGACGATTCGCGCAATTACCTCGCAGCACAGCGCCAACGCTCTCTACACGGGCGCGCGCGAAGAGGTAGCGCAACAGATTTACAAACAGCTTTCCGAACAGCTGGGAAACCGGGGAGTCGAAGTCCAGAACGTCCTGCTGCGCGACATTCAGCTGCCGCAGATGCTGAAAGGGTCGATCGAAGCGAAGCAGCAAGCCGAGCAGGATTCGCTGCGGATGGCGTTCATTTTGCAGAAAGAAAAACAGGAGGCCGACCGCAAGCGAATCGAAGCGCAGGGGATTCGCGATTTCCAGACGACCGTGGCGCAAGGAATCAGCCAGCAACTGCTCGAGTGGAAGGGAATCGAAGCGACGGAGCGATTGGCGGCGAGCACCAACGCAAAGGTGGTGATCATCGGCAATCCGAAGAATGGGCTCCCGCTCGTCCTCGAGCCAAAATAGATTGGCAATCGCTGGGCCAGGGGCGCTGCGAAAAATCTTCGCGTTCGCGCGCTGCGAGGCTCAGTTACCGATACGAAATCGAGCGCTGCGCATCCGCGCGCCGGGCCGCGACTCAGTCTATTGTGGAAGGAGGTTGCGAACCCTCTCAACCGTACCGGAGTTGCTGTGAGCCGCATTTGGGATGCGCTGAAGCAGGCGGAAAGCGAACGCTCGCGCTCGAAAGGGCGCAAGCAGGCGGACCATCAGCATCACCCGCATTCCGATGGAGCCGATCGCCGGCGCAGCAAACGCTGGGAACAGCCCGTTCCGGTGCTCATCTACGGTTCCGATTCCGAAAAGCAGCCGTTCCACGAAGAAACCGAAACGGCGGACATCAACGACGACGGCTGCTCGTTCACGATTGTAACCGCGGTCGCCAAAGGCCAGCGGCTGTTCCTGGTGAATATGCTCAACGACGCCGAACGCGAATGCCGGGTCGTACAAGCAGGCCAGCGATCCCGCGGCAAAGCCCAGATCGCGGTCGAATTCTCCGGCGCCGCCCCGGATTTCTGGCTCCCGCGAAAACGTTAACCGGGCTGGCATCTGAAGTTCTCTCCGCGAGTTCACAGATACATTACGCGTCAATCGCCGGTGCGACATTCTTGCGACTTCGCTGCACCGCTCCTCCGGCCGGCGGCGCACAAATCATTCACGCGTCGAAAGCCCGCGCTGGTGCATCTATTGGATGTCGCTGAAATTCTCAACTTTGCAGTGGCGACCGCCAGAGCTAGTATTGAATCCCGGCCCGATAATTTTGCAGCGCAATTACTGATCGCACCCGCTCATGGCCAGCGCACCCAAGACGCCATCCTTCGTCGAAACGAATCCATGGTTCATCGCCGCCGCGGTGATGCTCGCGACGTTTATGGAAGTGCTCGACACGTCGATTGCGGCGGTCGCGCTTCCATACATCGCCGGAAGCGTTTCGGCCACGAACGACGAAGCTACGTGGGTGCTGACGAGTTATCTGGTGGCGAATGCGATCGTGCTGCCCGCCAGCGGCTGGTTCGCGAAGAAGTTCGGGCGCAGGAACTTCCTGGTGATTTGCATCGCGATTTTCACGGTGTCGTCGTTTGCCTGCGGAGCTGCGACGAGCCTGCCGATGATTCTAATCGCGCGCGCGATACAGGGCGCCGGCGGAGGCGCGCTGCAGCCGTTGTCGCAGGCGATTTTGCTCGAAAGCTTTCCACCGGAGAAACGCGGACAGGCAATGGCGGCATTCGGGTTCGGCGTGGTGGTCGCGCCGGTGCTGGGGCCCACGCTCGGCGGATGGATCACCGTCAACTACAGCTGGCGCTGGGCGTTCTACATCAATATTCCAATCGGCATCCTGGCCGTGATTCTGATTTCGCGGCTGGTTGTCGACCCGAAATACATTCGCGAGGCGGTGGCGGGAAAGCTTGACGCGATCGGCCTCGGACTGCTGGCAGTGTGGCTGGGCGCGCTGCAAATTATCCTCGACAAAGGGCAGGAGGACGACTGGTTTGGCGCAATCTGGATCCGCTGGGCGACGGTGGTGCTGATCATCTCGTTTATCGCTTTCCTGTGGCGGGAATTGAAGCTCAAGAAACCGCTCGTAGATTTACGAGTCCTTCTGAATCGCAACTTCGCGGTGGGGTGCCTTCAGATTGCGATTTTTGGAGCGGTCGTCTACGGCATGATCACGATTCTCCCGCTCTACTATCAGACTCTGATGGGTTACACCGCGCTTGCCGCCGGTATGGCTGTAGCGCCGCGCGGAATCGGCGCAATATTCGCGATGCCCCTCGTGGGGCTGCTGCTCACGAAGTTCGACGGACGAATACTCATCGCCGTCGGCTTCGGAGGCGTGGCGGTCTCAAATTTATGGCTCGGCCACATGACGCTGGACGTCTCGCAGTGGTCCATGTTCTGGGCGGTCACGGTGAGCGGATTCTTCATCGGCTTTGTGTTCGTGCCGCTGGCGACGCTGGCGATGGGAGCACTGCCCGACCAGCAAATCGGAAATGCCAGCGGCCTTTACAACTTGTTTCGCAACGTCGGCGGCAGCATTGGAATATCGATCGTGAATACGATCGTCTCGCGCCACGAACAACTGCACCGCACTGAGCTCTCGCACTCACTGTCGCCCCAGAACCCTGTGCTGCAGCGGGCGTTGGAAGGCTTGCACGAACTGATGAACCAGCGCGCCGATCCAGTCGACGCGCTTCATCGGGCGTACAAGCTCATCGAAGGAGCGATCGATATGCAGGCGGCGCTCTGGTCCTACATCGACGATTTCCGGTATCTCGCGCTGGTCTGTTTTGTGACGGTTCCGATCGCGTTTGCGCTGAAGCGAGTGAAGTCCGGCAAAGCCGTCGCAGTTCACTAGCCGCCATGGAATTAGCGCGGCGTCGAATAGTATCCGGGCCCCACGCGCAAATGGTGATGCCACGCGACCGGAAACGCCCAGAAAATCAGCGAGCCAAGGATTGCCTGTCCGATCGCCAGCGGAATAATGTTTCGTTGACGGCCAAACATCCATGCCATTGCAACGCCTCCGATCAGCGTCACCGGGACGAGCACGGGATTCGGCCAGTGGCAGGCCGCAAAAATCAGTCCCGTAAGGATTGCCGCGGTCAAATGTTTGCGAACGAGCGAAAGCATCCGGTTGTGCACGAGCGAATTGAGAATCACTTGCTGCAGAACGCAAAACGCGAAATAGCTCCACAGCCGGTGCCAGGAAATTAGGTTTGGCGGAAGCTGGCGCGGTGAACCGAGTGCGGAGCCGATTGCCAGAAGACTGACCGCCATGGCGCCGAAATAGAGCAACGCCTGTCTTGTTGCGGGCCATAGATTATCCGCTCGCCAGCCTAGTGTTTGTGGCGTGTCGCGATGCAGCAGAAAGCTCAAGACCATCCACGCCACAAAAATTATCCACGTCCATCGGGCTGTAGTTTGCAATTTCCAAATGAACCAAAGGATGAACGCGGGCAGCAGAGAGACGTCCACAACAGTGAAGTAGCGAATCGTGCGGTCTTTCATCAGGCGCTCGCAGCGTCAGGCCCCGACGCGAGGAGGGCGTCTACAAGCTTCCGGATTTCGGCGCTGGCGACACCGCTCCGGGTGAAATACGGTGTGCAGTCAATGTCCGGGAAACCCAGCCGCGTGGTTTCTGCGACAATGAATTCGCGGAGCGCGGTTCGATCGCTTTGGCGCGAGCGGCGCAGCGCCTCGTAGATCACACGGTGATCCGGGCTGCGCCAATCGTAGCCCGCTAGCTCTCGGAGAGTCTTGCCGCGTTCTTCGATCGAGAGCACGCTCGCGCAGAGTCCGCCAAGGAGCTCACACTCAAGCGCTATCAGGTTGGGAGAAGAAGTCGCCATCGAAAAGCGGCGCACATGCGCCAGGCATTATTGTATCGAGGGCAGAGAATTCCCGCAGGCGGAATCGAAACGATTTTAAAAAAAAGCGACGAAGTGTTTCGTTGATTAGAACCGGAAAAGATTCGCGAAACTAAGCAGCCGATGAAACCACGGGACGGACGAAATCGAGACGATCGATTGTCGCTGCCACGCCGTAGAGAGGCGCAATTTCGCCGGGCAGAGCATTTACGCGCAACGCCTTGGCGCTAGCGCGGACAAGCACCGCTCCGCCGCGGTCCCGGTCTCCCGGAAGAGAGAAGGTGAGTTCTACGTGCGTTCCAGGTTCCAAGGGAACGTGCGAATGGAAGAAGATGCCGCTGCGAGATACGTCGCGGAGCTGACCGGTGTGGAAATCGGCGGGGCGGTGCCGTGCCAAGCAGACCTGTACCGGCAGATAAACCTCGTAACGCCTTGCTTTTCTTCGCTCTCCCATGCTCAACCTCGACTAATAAGATGCAATAGTGTCGCCGTTGGTCGTCTCTTTTTCGCGTGGCTGATAACGTGTGGTTTAGCCATGGAAAGAGCTGTTCTCGGCAATCTGAAGGACAGTAAAAATTTCCCTAATAAGGAAATAGATGCCTACCCTTACGTAGGTAGATAGTTCTAGGACTACCACTGCAATCTATAGTGGGAATTAGACTTCGCCCCCCAAGACCGAGTTGGCGTCTCAAAATGGGAACCAGTCCCAGAAGGGTGGCCGCGACCCCAATCAGGCCTTGGGGCTAGTGTGGTTCGCGCTTGAGAATCGGTCCAAATTCGCACACAAGGCGAATTAGAGCACCGGATCAATCAGAACTGACGCGCCTTCTGCTTCCGTCAGAATGCCTTTCCCAATCATCAGCTGGACGAGTCGAACCAGCGAAGTGTTCGTGCTGCTGCCGCGCTGCGGCGACGAACTCAGCGACGAACGGGTCTCGTAGGTGACAACCTCGTGCGATTGGCGCTCGCCCGTCAGATTCGCCAGCCAGGCCTCGAGAGCTAGCCGGCGGTCCTCAGCCAGGTCGTCAAACGAGATCCCCATGCCGAGCCCGTTCTGCGAATAGACCACGATCCCGGAAGTCTCGAACGCGGTTTTGCCCTTGTGCAATTTCACATGAAGCTTGGAACCGACCGGGAAGGGATTCGTGGTATCGACAAAGCACCCACCGGGGCCAAGATCCGTGGTGCGAGTGGAAAATCGAGCCCCCGAGGAAATCTCCACGACATCGGCGGACGCCGTGAAAATATGGCGATTGCCTCCGCGGCGCTCGGACTCCTTGACGCCTGCTCTAGAGCCGTGCGACGGGTTAGGCTCCTGCTTCTTGTACCGGTGGTCTTGCATCGTTTTTTTCCTGGCTGCCCGCGCGAACGAATCTTCAGTTCGATTCGAACAGAAGTAGGCTAAGCGATTTGCACTATGCTGTATTGTCGCTGGGGACTGTTGCTAGAGACAAGCCAGAATCCCGCCTGGCTTGCCTAAAGGCAAACGGCGATGCTGCACATTCGACCAAGAAAGGCTAAAGAAGGAACCGGACGGCAATGCCTCGATTTCCGTCGGCTCGGTCTTCCATTCGGACAATGGTGCCCAGAAAGCGCTTATGGGCTGAAGCTTGATCTCCGAAGGGAAACGTAACGATAAGGCGCATCCCCATGAAATAGTGCGGCATACAGGTGCTGAAGTAGAGGCCATCGCGGGTAAAATCGCTCACTTCTCCCACGTCGATAATATCGATGAACCGGGCGTCGAACGGCTGAATCTGGACGGGCAATGAGATCCGCAGCCTCTCGCGACGCCTGCCATTGCCACTATGCTGCCGTAGAGAGGCCGGATTTTCAGAGATTTGAACGGCTGTAGCCATTTCATTGCCTCCAGCGATTGCTCGCGTCTCGATAAATCTACTGAATACGTGGGAGATAGCCTATAGAACGGGCGTACTAGCGGGTACTGGACCAAAGTTCAAGATTCGCCAGCATCGGGAGCGTGACCTTTTTGACGCTTCGCGGTTTATGTTAGAAGAAGGCCTTATTCCGGAGAGCTAGTTGAACGCAGTCAGCAACGAAGCCGACGAACGGCTCCTCATTGATGCGGCCAAGAAGGATCGCGGGCGCTTTGCGGAGCTCTACGAGTTGCACTTTGAGCGCGTGTACGCGTTCGTCGGCCGCCGCGTCCGCGAGCGCGCCGAAGTGCAGGATTTGACTTCGGAAGTGTTTCGGAAGGCGCTCGAAGGATTGGACCGGTTTGAGTGGCGCGGAGTGCCGTTTGCGGCATGGCTTTTCCGGATCGCGACGAACGCAATTTCGGACCACCGGCAGCGAGCGGCGAGAGAAACCGGCAGCCCCGATCTCGAAGAGAAGGCCGCACCAAAAACAGCCAGCATAGACGAAGTGGAAAACCGCGCGGCGCTCTACCGTCTCGTGAAGGGCTTGCCTACGGACCAACGCCGGGTGATCGAGATGCGATTCGCGGATGAGAAGGGAATTCGCGACATCGCGCAGGAACTGGGCCGCACGGAAGGAGCGGTGAAGCAGTTGCAATTCCGCGCGATTCAGAACCTGCGCGAGCGAATGGGTGAACGAAATGCCTAAGCCGGGTTTGAGCGAATCACTCGACCGGATCGTGGAAGCGGCCATCGCGCTCTCGAGCGCTGGTGCGCCCGCGGCTGACGCAAAACTCGCGCCGCTCGCCCGTATTGCGACAGATTTGCGCGGATTGCCCCGTGAGAATTTCAAGCAACAACTGAAGGCCGATCTACAAAGGAGAATCGCGATGGCTACTGCCGGCGTAAAACCAGTTCGAGAAGGCTTTCATACCATTACACAATATCTGATTGTCCCGGATTCCGGGCGAATGATCGACTTCCTGAAAAATGTTTTCGGTGCGGTTGAAACGTTTCGGGCGCAACGGCCCGGAGGCGGTGCGATTATGCACGCCGAAGTAAGAATCGCGGATTCGATGATCGAGCTGGCGGATTCCTCGGAGCAATTTCCTGCGGCGCCTGCCGCGCTGCACGTGTTCGTGGATAATGTCGATTCGGTCTACAAAAAAGCCGTCTCTGCGGGAGCGAAGACAATCCTGGGACCGACGGACCAGCCTTACGGCGAGCGCGGCGCCTCGCTCGTGGATGAATTTGGAAACCACTGGTACATCGCGACGCCGTTAAAAGGGGAGACCATTCCCGAAGGGCTGCGCGCGGTTACGCCCTATCTTGCAATGGAAAATGCGAGCTCGTTCATTCATTTCCTGAAGGAAGCTTTCGGGGCGGAAGAAAGGCTTTTGGTGCAGTCGCCGGATGGCGTGGTGCAACACGCGAAAATCCGAATCGGCGACTCCATCCTGGAGATGAGCGATGCGCACGAGCCGTATCTTCCCAAGCCGTGCGCGATTCACCTGTACGTGCCAGACACCGACGCGCTCTATGAGCGAGCGTTGAAAGCAGGCGCTCGCTCGCTGATGCCCCCGGCGGACCAGCCGTACGGAGATCGGAGCGCCGGCGTGATCGATCCGTTCGGGAACCACTGGTTTATCGCGACCCACATCCGGGACGTGGCGTTCTAAGCGTCGCCTGAAGAAGCGGCCTGCCGGCCTGCCGTTATGATTGCGCCTGGAGCGCAAAATTCTCGGCGGCTTCTGCCGCAGTGGGAAAAATCGCGAGCACCTGATATAGCTGCGTCATTTTCAGAACGCCTTCCACCATTCCATGAACGCCGCAAAGCCGCAAGCCGCCGCCCGAGCGCTTCAGACGGGTGAGGCATTTTACAATCTGGCCGATGACGGCGCTATCCACGTGGTTCACAGCAACCAGGTCGAAGATGACGCGGTTTTCGCTATTCTGGATGTGCCGTTCGACCTCGCTATCGAGCAGGGCGCAATCGTCGCCCATCGAGACACGTCCCGCGATTTCGAACACGATGATCCCAGGCTTGATTGGCCGCGTGGAAAGCTTCATCGGCATGGCTGGGGGCTACTCCTCTTCATAAGGAAAGTCACGGATCATCCGCAAACAGCCGGCAAGCGCTTTCAGGACGGAGTCGCCCCAGCCAAAGGGAAGAAGCGCGGTGGTTTTCTGATTCACCTTTTTGTCCGCTTCGGCGAAAAAGCGGGTGTGCTGTCCGGGAGGAGGCGAAACGAATTCCTTGAGGGTGATGTGGAACTCGATTTCACGGCCGTTGTCGAGTTTCTTTACCGAGTAATAGGAGAGCTGCGCAAGCTGTTCGGAGCGATCGGCCTGCGCGTATTGCCAGTCGGACACCGTTGGGCTCCTGAGCGGGAAATTCGCACCCTAATCACAAAGCGACCGAGCGAATCTTAGGACGCGCGGCGTAGCAAGTCAATGAAAGCGCAAACGTTTTGCCGGAGCCGTCTTGGAATCACCCTTCGTACGGCACGATAGCCAGAACGCGGACGCGGTGATACCATGCGAAGAATGATGAGGTTCAATCTCCTGCGTGCGTTTGTAGTGATTGGGGCGATTGCGGGGCTCCTCAGTCCAGCAGCGGTTTCCGCTCAGGGCTGCGCGATGTGCTACCAGAGCGCCGCCGGCGCGGGCGCTCAATTCATACAGGCGCTTCGGCATGGAATTCTGATCATGCTTTTCCCGCCGATTTTGATCATGGGTGCGATCTTCTACGCGGCCTACCGCAAAAGAAATCAGTACAACACTCGCGGTGGGGTCGCTGCGGCCGAGGATGGCTTTGGCGACTGTGCATTTGGTGAGGAGCTTCCGTCTGAGTGGACTCTCTCGGATGAAGTAACCGCCTCCGGCCAGTGATGCGAAAGAAATCAAAGCCTGGCCTGACCGCGCGGCTCCTCGAGACATCCTTGCGTGCCGGCTTCCGCCGAGCGTATTTCCATGTGCGCGTAAATCCGGAGAATTATCTGAAGCACCTGCAACGGGCCCATCGGCTTCCGGTCGAGTCGTGGAAAGACATGCTCCATGTGGACGAACACACCCTGAATCCTCTCGCGGCGCGCGTGATTTCCGCCTCCACAAAAACTGCCGCACTGGAAGGAATGGGAATGGGGCTCGGCGGGATGCTCACACTCCTGCCGGACATGGGCATTCTCTCGGCGATCACCATCCGCATGCTGCAGAAGCTCAGCTTGATTTACGGATTCGAGTACGCTACCGAAACCGAAGAGACGGCGCTGTGGATCGCTGCGGCAAGCGCTGCAGGCCTTGATCTAGGCCGCGATTTCATTGAGAAGCAGGCGATCGAGCGAATTGTGCCGCGGATTATCGATCGGATCGCCGTAAAGGTAGGCACGGAGGTCGCCGAGAAATGGTCGGCTCGTGTGATCCCGGTGTTGAGCGCGGGAGCAGGCGGCACGCTGAACTATTATTTCGTCCGTTCCTGGGGACGCCGCGCGCAGAAACACTTTCTCGATCGCCATCGCGATGCCCGGACGCTCGCGCCGGCGCTGCATCCAGCACTGCGCGTACTCCCGGCTCACAATTACCGCCGCCCGCAGTAACCTACTGGTCGCTCCGCGTCATCGTACCGTCGATTACGTTCACTTTGAAGCTGGATCCATTCGTTCCCGTCCAGGATTTCAGATCGAATCTCGAAGCGGGCCCCGCGGGGAGTTTGTAAACGTCCAGATCGCGGACGGTGAGTGGCTTTCCCGGAGCGCATCTCTCGGGCCGATGGCTCAGCGTCATGAAATACGCAGCATTCTTGCCGGCCACAGTGGCTTTGCCGTCCGCATCAACCAACACAGCGGTCGTCTCGTCGATGCCGATTCCGTGCGCAATCTCTGCCCAACCGTCTTGCACAAGTCTCGACATGAACACCACGCTGCGGCCCATTCGCTCGCGCTGTGAAAAGTGGCTGTCGGTTATCACGCCTCGGAGTGCGGGGATTCGCAGGAATTCGCGCTCCAGTGTCACGCGGGGGTTATAAGGATTCGCCAGCGCTTCCGGAGTCGTGACCGTGTCCACGAACGACGCGAAGACAAATTCGCCCTGGATGGCGAGCCCCGCGCTGATTCCGCCAACCGGAACTCCGCGCGCCACCGCTCCGTTGATCTCCTCCTGCACTGGGGTGCCGGACCAAAACCTCAGGTAGTTAGACTGGTCGCCGCCGGAAAAGAAGATTGCATGAGCGTTCCGCAGCGTTTCCGCGACGGCAGGGTTGCGCGCGCCTTTTTCCGACGTGATCACGAATGTGGTGACCGAGTTCGCAGGGCACGCCTTGTGGAACTCGTCATTGTATTCGCCGCGCCCAGAAGCGCTCAAAACAACGATGTCGCCACCACCGGAATGCTCGCAGAGAAAGCGAGTAGCCTCGTCCACACTGCCGTGACCGCCGAGCAAGACGTCGCCGAACGTGGATGGCTGCACGGGTTTTGGCGCCTTCGCTGCGGTGGTATAGGATTTCAGCCCGCCTTCGTGCAACGACCACGCCAATGCGGGAACTGCCAGGCAACACATAATTCCAATCGTGACGCGGCCCACGTTAGCCGTTTTCATGGTGGCAAAGTTTATGCCATATCGGACGGCGGAGAGCAAACCGGCGAGGTTCAACCGATAATAAATTTCATCGTGCGAACCACAGCAAGCGAACTACCGTTGACATCCTCTCAAAGGTGTTCTAATTTCCGCGTATCATTCGCACACTTATGCGATGCGGTTCAATCGAAAAGGGAATTGCGGGCGCGACCGCGCGGTCCGCTCACCTCTTGCCCAACTGTCTCATCGATCTCGGGAAGCTAGCCGCAGGCCTGTAGTTCCGCACGCTCTCTCGCACCTTCTCACGTTCGTATTGCATTCCTGCATTTGAAGCGCCAGCAAGGCACAGCACAGCAACAGAATCATTCCCGATGTAAAGGAGCAGCCGATGAGCCGTTTCCGCTTCTGGAGTGCAACGATTCTCGCTGTCTTGGCGTTCGCGGGTGCGATGTGGGCGCAAAGTAATGAGGGCCGCATTCTCGGCACGATCCGGGATTCGACGGGAGGCGTCGTCATCGGCGCCACGGTGACGGTCACGAATACGGCCACGAATGTCTCCCGCTCATTGACGACAAATTCGTCCGGCGAATACGTCGCGGCGCCGCTTGCGCCAGGTCGATACACGGTGACCGCGGAAGCCAAAGGCTTCAAGAAAACGGAGAGCAAAGAAGTCCTGCTGGAAGTGGCCCGCGAGATCCGCCTGGATTTGGACCTGGTAACCGGGTCGATGAGCGAAACGGTCGTGGTGAAATCCGACGCCACGATTACGGATACGACTGACAACACGCTCAACGGTGTGTTGTCGAATAAAGCCGTCAACGATCTCCCAGTGCTGGGCCGGGATTTTCAGAATCTCCTGAATCTTCATCCGGGCGTGCAACGCTCCCCGGGCGGCGGGTTTCATTCCGTGGTGTCCAACGGCAATCGTCCGGATGACAATAATTTCTTTATTGACGGCGCCGATGACAACGATGCGTATTACGGCGAGACTGTGCTAAATGATGCCGGCATTTCGGGTACTCCGGCAAGCCACCTGCCGCTCGATTCGATTCAAGAGTTCAATACGCAAGAAAGTCCGGATGCAAATTTCGGCGTAAAACCGGGCGTCGTGATGAATATCGGTCTCAAGTCCGGAACCGACAAAATCCACGGCAGCGCTTACTATTTCGGACGCAATAGCGCGCTCGACGCCCGTAACTGGTTTGCTCCGGCGCCCGACACTGTTCCGGCGCTGATACTCCACGATTTCGGTGGTTCGGTGGGAGGGCCCATCCAGAAGGGCAAGTGGTTCTATTTCCTGAATTATGAAGGCGTACGCGACAAGGTCGGAAACCCGGGAACTGTCGACTCTCCGGTGACGAGCTCGCTGGTGGGCCGTATCGACCCTTCCTTGAACCCGGCTGACTACAGCATCGTAGACGCGATGGCCTTGTGCGCTCCGAATTGCAGCCAAACGAGCATTAACCTCTCGAAACTATTCCAACTGAACTCCGGCCTTACCGTCAGTGCGGACGATCCAGCTCTGATCAATTTCGATTTCAACAATACCAACCGCGAAGACAATATCGTCGCCAAAACGGATTACGTCCTCAACTCCCATCACACCTTTTCGGCACGCTTCATTTACGCGAACACAACCGAAATTGAGGAAGACACCACTCCGATCGCGCCTCAATGGCTGTCTACCACAAGCCCCATCACACAGGTCTTTGGATTGTCGTGGGCCTGGACGCCCAATTCGCGATGGGTGAACGAGCTTCGCTTTAGTTATAACAGGTTCAACGAATCGATCGCGCCGCTCGACCACACCGTGAATCCGACCAGCTACGGAATTACCACCGGCGTCACCGATCCCCGGCTGTTTGGCTTGCCGCGAATTAATCCGGGCGATAGCGAATTCAACTACATGGGCGGAAATTCGAGTTGGCCGCTGCAGACGGCTCCAAGCCGCACGAACAGTATTTCCGACACTGTCTCGCTGGAGCGCGGAAAGCATTCCATTCGCTTCGGCGGCGTGTTCCGCGACGGTGGTGTGGACTATTATCGGGCCACGTACGGCCGCGGCCGTGTTGACTTTGCCGACCTGGAAGGCTTTGCCGCCGGCGATTTAACCGACGTCGATGAGTGGCGCTTGCTCTACGGGAATCCCGCCCGGAATATCAGCCAGAAATCCTTCGGTCTTTTCGTGCAAGACGGATTCCGCGTCACTCCGCGAGTCACGATTAACGCAGGCCTGCGCTACGACGTCACGTACCCCATCAAGGATTCGCACGATCAACTCGCCAATTTTGATCCTGCGGCAGGGATCGTGCAGGTGGGCCGCGGCATCAGCCAGCCCTACCCAACGAACTACAACAACGTCTCTCCGCGCCTTGGTGTCGCGTGGGACGTGTTCGGAACCGGTAAGACGGTTCTTCGCGCAGGTGGGGGAATCATATTCGACCAACCCTCGATCCGTGATTTCATGTTCAATGGCGGTGGCCTCAACCTGAACCCGAGCGGAATCCCGGGCGTCACTCCCGGGAACGGAAATATTACCTCGTTCCTGGTCGAGTCCTTTGATGGCACCCAGTTAAACTGGGACCCCGGCCCTGTGTTCCCCGCCTCCGCTGGACAGCAGTGCAACTCTGACTTCCCGTGCGATGTTTTTGGAGTGAGTCAGCATCTCCACACCCCTTACGTGGCGAACTGGAATATCAACGTTCAGCAGGCCGTTTCTTCGACCAGTGTTTTGCAAGTGGCCTACGTCGCGAATCGCGGAATCAAGCTTTACAGCATCACCGACCCAAACCAGGCGAACCCCGCACTGAGCGCGCCGTGCATCCTGGCCTCATCGGGCGAGACCGGAGTGGACGCCATATTCGACGGCGACTATTCCGGCTGCGAACAGGCAGCCCGGCCGTTCACAACGAACTGCCCTGGGGGCACGACTACGGGGCCTTGCTTCCCGTACGTTGGATTTCTCACTTTCCTGGCCAACCATTCCAATTCCAGCTATAACGCCTTGCAGGTCACCTTCACGAAGCGTTACTCGCATGGACTGTATCTTCTCGCCGGCTACACCTACGGGCACGCCATCGACACGGCTACAAACAACGTCGCGGCAAGTGCCGGCGTTGCTCAAAACAGCAACGACTACTCCGCAGAGCGAGGCAACGGCGACTTCGACATTCGCCACCGCTTTACGCTGGCGGTCACGTATGACATCCCCTCGATCAAGTCAAAACTGCAAATGCTCGAAGGCTGGCAAGTCCAGACCGTGGCAACTCTCGAGGGCGGTGAGCCCTTCTCGCTCGGCGATTTTATTGACGATGTAAGCGCCACCGGGGAACTCGAAGATCGCTGGAACATGACGGGCCCTAAACACAATATCCACTGGTCGAATTCGTCTTCGCTCAACTGGATTCCTTCGGACTCTTTCACTCTCGATCCGGACGGCCACGTGATCGGGGGCAATCAACAATGTATCGATGCCGCCGGGCCGGACCAGCTTGCGCTCGACATGCTCGGTGACTACGGATGTTACGTCGAGGGAAACACGGTGCTGACGCCCCCAGCCCTGGGAACGTTCGGGAATATGCATCGTAACGCCTTCCGCGGGCCGGGCTTTAGAAACTGGGATTTCTCGGTGTCGAAGGTTTGGAATCTCAGTGATCGATTCAAGATGCAGTTCCGCGCCGAGTTCTTCAACGTCCTCAATCATCCGAATTTCGACGTTTTCACGATGGGCACCGATTTGGGCGGCTCCGACCCCGGTCTGGTGAATTTCACTCCGGACGTTGGCGAATCAAATCCCGTGATGGGTTCGGGCGGCTCTCGCCACATCCAGCTCGGCATCAAGTTTCTTTGGTAGAGAGTTGCGCGAGGGCGAAAGCGAAATCGAACGCGAAGAACAAATCGGGAGGCTGAGCTCGCACCAGAGCGCACGCCATCCAGGAGCATCAGGAATCCTATCGCGCGGCTGAGTCGGCGATTTCGCTTTTCTCGAGCGCCGCGCGGTCCCAATTCGCGAGCTTTGCGGCTCCTTCGTAGGTGGACTGGCAGAAATCGAGTAAATCAGCACGAGGATCGGCCGACGCGCGCACATCCTCGTACGACAGCACGAACTCCTTGAGTTGCTCGCTGTACGCAGCTTTCGCAGGTCTTACGACACTATCCTTGTATCCGGCGGGCTCCGGCGCCGCGTATGCGTAAAATGCAGGACTCGCCATTTCGCCGCCGCCCGGCCACCAACCCACGCTGCTCACTTCATGTGAGTACGCTTCCTTGGTAATCGTGTCTGCGCCGGGCCTCTCCGGCGCGCGCCTGCCGGAGAATCGCGTGACCGCCAAATCGAAGCTTCCCCAGAAAAAATGCACCGGACTGTCCTTGCCGATAAATCGCCCGCGAAATTCCTTGAAAATGGGATCGAGCGTCACGAGAATGCGCCAGAACCGCTCGGCATACTTCGGGTCGTACGACGCGTGAACAGTGTCCTCATCGAATCGAATCGGGTTCGGAATCTCCACCGGCATCGGCCAAATCTTCACTTGGATGCCAAGCGATTTCAGCGAGGCCATAAATTCACGATAGAAGTCGGCGACGGTGCGAGGCGCAAGGTCGAGCACTTCGGTTTCACCCGCGCTCGTTTCGATTCGCAGCACATGCTCGATGAAATCAAATTCCACTTCGAAAATTCCCGCGCCGTAGGGAATGGGAGATGTCGTCAATCCTCGCGCGCTCACGTACAGCGGCACTTCCCACCAATGATTCATCGGCGCGCTCAACGCGAGCCGCACTTTTCCCACTATCTGCGTCCACATGTGCAGCGTCTGGCAGGTATCCTTCCACTCGGCGTATGGCAGCGCCGGCCAAGCCGTATTAGTTGGGGGAAAAGATTGCGTCGGCATGGACAACTCCTTGGCGACTCTGGATCTCCGCTGACAATCGAATCCGCCGCGCGCGGACTCCGGCTTCGAGTTTCCCGCATTTGTGGGCAACGCACAATTGAAAGAATTGCGCGTTCATTCCGCTATGATAGAGCGGTCAAAAAAATAAACTATGAAACAATTCCAGTCAACCCGGCCACTCTCACGCCCGCAATCTTTCACCCGCGCTATACGCGTGCGCCGCCTACGCCTTCGCGATCTGCCCGTGGACACGGTTGAACTCGCGCAATTCCTCATCGGCAAGACGCTGGTTCACGAAATCCCGCAAGGCCGCCTCAGCGGACGCATCGTCGAAACCGAGGCCTACCTCGTTGGCGACGCCGCCGCGCACTCGTTTCGCGGTATGACGCCGCGGAACCGATCGCTGTTCCTCGAACGCGGCCACGCCTACGTCTATTTCTGCTACGGAAATCACTACATGCTCAATGTTTCAGGCGGCGCAGCGGGCATCGGCACGGGCGTGCTGATTCGCGCCGTCCAACCTCTCGAGGGTATCGCGTTAATGAAGCGCACCCGCCACACCTCCCGCCTGCTCGACCTCGCTCGAGGGCCGGGCCGTGTGGCCTCGGCCTTTCGAATTGCGCGGCGCTTCGACGGCGTGAACCTCTGCGGCCAAGGATCGCTTTGGCTCGGCGCAGCCGCCGGTCCCACTGGTGCAATCGGTGAAAGCATCCGCATCGGCATCACGAAAGACGCACACCGCGTCCTGCGCTTCTACGAGCCCGGCAACCCTTACGTGAGCGGCCCGAAACGCCTCAGCATCTGACCTGCCTCTCTCGATGCCCGACCGTTTTTCCTTCCCACTCCGCCGGCTTTTCCGTAGAATCTTTCATTGTCCCGGTGCCGAGGTAGCTCACCGGTAGAGCGCGGCCCTGAAAAGGCCGGCGTAGGCAGTTCGATTCTGCCCCTCGGCACCATCCCCACCTCTAACCAATTCCAGGCTCCTCAAGCAGAACGCCGTCACGTCGAGTTAGTTTGCTCATCACAAAGCTTTCTCGCCTATATGACATAAACGTATCCCGATTGCGCTCGGGAAGCACACGCCTGACAGCGCCTTCGACCCAAGTCCTTTGCTACGGCGGCGGGGAACTGTCCCCCGATTGGCCGTGGCGAATAGACGGCGGCGGTCTTCCGGAAGGGTATTGACGCATTGGGATATGACCGGGGACAAAGAATCTGGATGGGCCTGCTCACTCATTAGAATCAAAGTGGGTGGGTTCTTACAGATCTACAGCTGTCCGTCTCGAATCGTTCCCAGCTCCTGGTCGAGACCCGAACCTTGTTGGAGGATTTCATGTCCGAAACAGGCGAATCTAAAGCCACCATTTTGATCGCCGATGACGAGGAAGTGAATCGTGACCTCCTTACGGGGATTCTTGTGGGGGTTGGCTACAACGTTCTCTCCGCTGATAATGGTGACGGCGCTTTGCGGGCTGTCGAGCGGGGAACCGTAGACTTGGCGGTGCTCGACGTGATGATGCCCGGCAAGACAGGCTTCTCGGCTTGTCTTGCGATCAAATCCCGGCCAGAGACGCGCCTGCTGCCCGTGATCCTCGTCACAGGATTGACGAGTACGGATGATCGAATCCAGGGAATCATGTGCGGCGCTGACGATTTTCTCAGTAAGCCGGTCAATAAGCACGAGCTGCTCGCGCGCGTAAGCTCTCTCCTCCGGCTGAAGCAATTCACCGACGAACTCGAGAACGCCGAAACGGTTCTGTTCACCCTGGCATTGAGTATTGAAGCCAAAGATCGCTACACGGAAGGGCACTGCGATCGGCTTTCGAAGTACTCGACGGCCATGGCGAAAGGTATGGCGCTCTCGGAAGATCTTCGAGTGGCGCTCCGTCGCGGCGGAATTCTGCACGACATCGGCAAGATAGCCGTACCCGAACACATTCTTCAGAAGCCAGGCCCGCTGACACCGGACGAGTGGAAAACCGTGAAGGAACATCCGGTCGTTGGCGAGCGGATCTGTGCGCCTCTGAAATCTTTCCGCCTCGTGTTGCCGATCATTCGCCATCACCACGAAAAGCTGGATGGTTCCGGCTATCCCGACGGGCTGAAGGGAGACCAAATCCCGCTCACCGCCCGGATTCTCCAAACCGTCGATATCTACGATGCCTTGACGACAAACCGGCCCTACCGGAATGCGCTGAGGCCGGAGCAGGCAATCGCCACAATGCGGGAAGAGGTGAAGCGGGGCTGGTGGGACGGCGCGCTCGTTGACCAACTCGAAACGCTTGTTGCTCAAGTTCCCAGTGCCGTGTAATTGCCGTCGCTGAGATTTCTGAATTTCGCCATCGCTGCCAAGGAGGCGCGGATCGGTGGGCTTCTTCGTTAGGCGATTCAAACGAAGAGCCGTCGCTCGGGATAATCGATGTCGAATCCCTCTCCATCCAAAACACTGCGTTCGCTCGCGGCGGCAACTTCCGCGATCCTCGCGCTGACCATCGTTTGGCCGGTCCAAACGACCTGGGCGAAGCCTTCGCCAGACGATCAGGCCACGACCGGAAAATTGAAGCAGCTGAGCCTCGAGGAACTGGGCTCTGTTGAGGTAACTACCGCATCGAAAGAGCCTGAGCAGGTCTGGCGCACTCCCGCAGCCATCTACGTGATCACGCAGGAAGACATACGCCGGTCCGGTGCGACCAGTTTGCCGGAAGTCCTTCGGCTCGCTCCCGGAGTGGAGGTTGCCCGCATTGATTCCGATCACTGGGCGGTCGGCATCCGCGGGTTTGGTGGCGAGTTCTCGAAATCTCTGCTGGTCATGATCGATGGCCGCAGCGTGTATTCTCCGCTCTTTGCCGGCGTCTACTGGAACGTGCAGGACACGGTGCTCGAAGACATCGAGCGAATCGAAGTGATTCGCGGCCCCGGCGGAACGATCTGGGGCGCGAACGCTGTGAATGGCGTCATCAATATCATTACCAAGAGCGCGAGAGATACCCACGGCATGCTGTCGTCCTGGTCCGCGGGCAGCGTGGATCAAGGCGTAGGCGAGATTCGCTTCGGCGGTACTACAGGCAAGGATTTCAACTACCGCGTCTATGGCAAGGGCTTTCTCAGAGGAGCTGAGTTTCATCCCGATGCGCAGCACTTCGATGAATGGAGAACGGGGCAGCTCGGCTTCCGGACAGATTGGAATCCGACCAGCCGGGACTCGCTCACCTGGCAGGGCGACATGTACACGGGGCTTGACGGCGAAAGAGTTGCTGTCGGCTTGTATTCGCCGCCGTCAACACTGGTAATCGACGGCCCTCACGATGTGGGCGGCGGGAATATGCTGGGGCGATGGAAGCGCCAGCTCAACGACGGTTCCGACTTCCAAGTCCAGGGCTATTACGACCGAACTTCGCGTTACAGCCCGCAACTGGATGAAATGCGCGACACTTTCGACGTAGATTTCCTCTATCACGTAACGTTGAAGGGCGATCAGGACGTGCTTCTCGGCGCCGGCGCGCGCTGGAGTCCTGACAGCATCACGCCGAAATTCCAAACGCTCGACTTCCTTCCGCATCAGGAAACCGACAGCATCTATAGCTGGTTTGCACAGGACCAGATTCCGATCGTCCCCAAACACCTGTGGTTAACCATCGGATCGAAGTTCGAACACAACAATTACACCGGCTTCGAAATCCAGCCCAATGCTCGGCTGCTCTGGACGCCTGCGACGCACCAGACATTCTGGACGGCTGTGACTCGAGCGGTACGCACCCCCTCGCGGCTGGACCAGGATTTGCAGCTCACGGATTTCTTGGTCACTCCTCCGCCCACTTACTTGCGCGTCGTGGGAAGCAAGGATTTTAAGTCGGAACAACTTCTCGGCATTGAATTCGGCTACCGCACGTTGGTCGCGAAAAAAGTGTTCATCGATCTCGCCGTATTCCACAACCGCTATACGGGCCTCTACGGATATGGGCCTGGAACGGGTTTCGTCGAACCCACGCCGGCGCCGCCTCATATCATTCTTCAGTTGCCGCTCGCCAACGCTTTGGACGGCAACACCACGGGAGTCGAAATTGCCCCTGATTGGAAGCCAGTGCAATGGCTGGAACTCAAGGCCTCGTATTCCTACTTGAGCCTGACGGTTCGGGATCGTCCGGGTTTCACCGACGCGTTGAATACCGTCGCTGACAACGGTTCGAGCCCTCACCACCAGGTGACGTTCCAATCGCTCTTGAATCTCCCCAAGAGATTCGAGCTCGATGCCACGGTTCGTTACGTGAGCGCATTGCCGGCGCAAGCTGTGGACGCCTACGAAACCGCCGACCTCCGTTTCGGCTGGCACCCAGCTGCCAGTTGGGAATTCTCGCTCGTGGGCCAAAACCTCCTGCAACCGGACCACGCCGAGTTCGGCAGCGATATCGACACGATTGTCGGGATCAGGCGAAGCGTCTACGGCAGAGTCACGTGGACGATGTCATCGGAAGCGCATCCATGATTCCTCGAATGCGATCCTTCGGTCACGGTCTGGGCGCTCACAATTCCTCGCGCTCTCGTACGCGCCGTGGATTCCTCCCGCCACGCGCACTCGCTATCGCCTTGGCCTTGATCGCTGCCACCGGTTTGCCCGCCCAGGAATCCAGGCCCGGCGAGTATCAGGTGAAGGCGGCTTACCTCTTCAACTTTGGGAAATTTGTGAAATGGCCGGCGCCAATTCCCGCTGAGAAGGACGCTTCCTTCACGTTCTGCGTGCTCGGCCAGGATCCCTTCGGCCCGTCTCTCGATTCGATTCTCGCGGGAGAAGATTTGGCCGGAAAGCCGGTGACGGTTCGTCGGATTGCGAAACCGCAGGACTCGGGGCCTTGCCGCATCCTGTTCATCAGTTCCACGGAGGAAAGCCGTCTGAAAGAGATTCTGACGGTGATCGATGATTCCGGTGTGCTGACGGTAAGCGATATCCCCGGATTCTCCCGCCGCGGCGGAATGATTCAATTCGTCGTCGAAGGCAACAAGGTTCGCTTCGAAATTAATTTGACGAGCGCCGAGAATGCGAAGCTGACTCTGAGCTCCGAACTTCTCAAAGTGGCCGCTGCCGTGAGACGCAACTCGCCTCCCGGCGATTGAGATCCATGCTCAAAGTCCACGATCATTCCATCGCACAAAAGCTCACCTGGATGAACATGCTGGTGAGCGGCGCGGCGCTTCTGCTGGCCTGTGCCGCCTTTATGGCCTACGACATGGTCACCTTCCGCGAGGCCATGGTGCGAAACCTCTCCACGCAGTCTCAGATGATCGGGTCGAACACCGTCTCGGCAATGCTGTTCAACGACTCTCAGTCGGCGGAGAATACGCTGTCTGCCTTCAAAGCGGCTCACAACATCGTTTCGGCGGGTATTTACACCCCCGACGGCCGCCTTTTCGCTTCCTATTCCCGCGATCGCGACACTCTCGTCCCCGCGCTTCCCTCCATCCCCGCCGGGCAAACGGAATTCCACCGGTTCGAAAACCATGAAATCGTGCTCGTCCGCTCGATCATGTTCGAGGGCAAAAAAACTGGCACCGTTTACATTCGCTCGGATGTCGAGGAGTTGTATCGGCGCTTGCGGCGATATGCCGGTATCGCGGCCCTTGTCCTGTCGGCGTGTTTGGGCGCGGCGCTGCTCATTTCGTCTATCTTCCGCAAAGCCGTTGCCGATCCGATCGTGAGCCTGGCGGAAGTGGCGAAAGTCGTTTCGCGCGATAAGAACTTTTCCGTCCGCGCAACTCCGGTCGGGACCCAGGGCGAATTGGCCATCCTGATTGACGCGTTCAACGAAATGCTGACGCAGATCCAGCAGAGCGAGACAGCTCTGCGAAAAGCCCACGACGGGCTCGAGCAGCGCGTCAAGGACCGCACCGCGGAACTGGAAGCGGCCAAGAAAGAGCTCGAAGCCTTTTCTCATTCCGTTCTCCGCGCCAAAGAGGAAGTAGAGCGCGCCAGCAAGTTCAAAGATCAGTTCCTTTCGACCATGAGTCACGAACTGCGAACGCCTTTGAACGCCGTGCTTGGCTTTTCGGATTTATTGGCCGAAGAGCGCTACGGCCCCCTGAATGAACGCCAGCAACGCTACGTCGCTCACATCCACACGGGCGGAAAGCACCTCCTCCGCTTGATCAACGACATCCTCGACCTCTCAAAAATCGAGGCGGGACGCCTTCAATTGGCGATTGAGAATGTGCCGGTCAACACTTGCATCGCCGAAGCGATCGATACCCTGCGCCCCCTCGCCGACAAGAAGTCGCAAACATTGGTGCAGTCGCTTTCCCCCGAGCTCAGCGTTCGAGCCGATGGCACGCGTTTCAAGCAGATCCTGATGAACCTGCTCGGGAACGCAATCAAGTTCACTCCCGATGGGGGAAGAATCGAGCTCTCCGCAGAGAAAATCGGGAATCGTGTCCGTGTGGGTGTGCAAGACTCGGGCCCCGGCATTCCGCAGGAAGAACAAACCCGCATCTTTGAAGCCTTTTACCGGCTCGGTCAGGCAGGGAAGACGCCCGAAGGTACCGGTTTGGGCCTGGCCATCACCAGGCGACTTGTCGAATTGCACGGAGGCGAGCTGCGCATCGAAAGCCAGGTGGGATCCGGCAGCACCTTTTACTTTACTCTCCCAAGCGTCCCTACCTTCGCAGCGGACACCGCTGCAAAGCCTCTGCCGACCTTCAAGTCAGGCGAATCCGCGCGTGTTCTCGTCGTTGAAGATGATCCGGCAGCCGCGCACCTGATCGAATCCCACCTTGTTTCCGCCGGCTACGATGTGACGCTCTGCGATCGCCCCGCCGGTGCCGTGGACCTCGCAGCCAAGCTTCAACCCGCCGCTATCACGGTAGACATCATCATGAAGCCGCTCAACGGCTGGGAGTTGCTGGGAAATTTGAAAAGCGATCCGCGTACGGCGCGCATTCCCGTGATTGTGATCTCAATCGTCGACCAGCCGCAAACCGGAGCCCTCCTCGGCGCGGACGAGTACATCATGAAGCCGGTGCAGAAGGAGACGCTGCTGAATTCCGTCGAACGCTGCATGAATCGCTCCGGGAAGCTCGGGCAAACGCGGCCGATCCTGGTCGTCGAGGACGATAGCGCCACTCGCGAGTTCATTGCCGAGTTGCTCTGTAAACAAGGCTACGTCGTAGGCACCGCACGCAACGGAGAAGAGGCCCGCGCGAAAGTTGCCGATTCCATGCCCGACCTCGTGATCCTTGATCTGATTCTCCCGGGAATGAGCGGCTTCCAGTTGTTGACGGAATGGCGGATCAACCCGCGCACTTCTGACCTTCCCATCTTCGTCCTCACCAGCATGGACTTGACGATCTCGGAGAAGGACTACATCCGGAAGAACGCCGGCGCCTTGTTCCACAAGCGGGAGCGCTGGCAGGAAGCTTTGCTCCGGGATTTGAAGCGGGCGGTATTCCCGATCGTGACGGTGAGATCGTGAGGCGCCGAATTCTCGTAGTCGAAGATAATCTGCCGAACCTCGAGCTGATTCGCGATTGGCTGGAATCCGAAGGTTTCGATGTCCAGACAGCACAGAGTTTGCAAGATGCGTTCGCCTCGCTGAAGGCCGGCTTGCCGCACGCCGTCTTGCTTGACGTCCAACTCGGCGCCGAAGACGGACTGGCGCTCGCGGCTTGGGTTCGACGGGAACCAGGTTTCCGGCACCTTCCCATCATCGCCGTTACCGCGCACGCGATGGTCACCGATCAGGAACGGGTGATTCAAGCTGGTTGCAACGCTTGTATCTCGAAGCCGATTGAATTCGGATCGCTCAGCGAACAACTGAAGCGATGGTTGGAACACTCGGAAAAGTTGCAGTCCTCGCGCTAGGCGGCTGCGCGATTTTGCCACTGAATAGTGGACTGGGGTGGAAGACGATTTACGCGCGGAGCTGTAAAGGTTTGTTGTGACCAAGAAGAGCCTGATCCTTCGACATGTTGTTCTCTCCGTCGGATTTGTTGTGGTATACCTCCTTCTAAATCGCCCGGAAGTAATTCTTGTTTCGCAGCTTGGATTCACCGCTTGGTATCCCGCTACGGGTCTCGTGTTCGCGCTGATGCTGGGCGTCAGCCCCTGGTACTTATTTCTTGCGTGTTTTGCCGATGCGCTCGCAGGGCACTTGATCTACCACCAGCCGCTCAATTCCTGGAGTGAAACGGTCGCGCCTCTCGCCGGCATTTCCTTCTACGCTGCCGCAGCAATCCTGCTGCGCGGGCCTCTTCGCATCGATGTCGGTCTGCGGCGACGCCGGGACGTGATGCGCTACGTCTTCCTCACACTGCTTGCCGCGATCGGTTCTACAGCCGTCGGCGTCCTGAGTGTGACTGCCGATCACACCGTTCGCTGGGACCAGTTTTGGTCGTCTGCTTTTGCTTGGTATGTGGGCGACGCGATTGGGCTGCTCGGATTCGCGCCCTTCCTTCTGATCCACGTGCTTCCCTGGGTCCGAAAGCAATTCTCATCAGACCGCTCGGAAGCACTAAAGGCAACTCAGCAGACGGCACTCCCCAATCAACGACCCCGATTCGGTTTTCTGCTCGAGGCGATCGCACAAGCCGGAAGTATTCTCCTGGTCCTCTGGATCTTATTCGGACCGACGCTGGGCTCGTTGCACCTTTTCTATTTGAGTTTTGTTCCAATCCTTTGGGTGGCAATGCGGCACGGAGTGAAGCGCGTTGTTACCGCAATCCTAGTGCTCGATTTCGGAATTGTGGCCGCGCTCCATTTCTTTAACGACGCGCCCAATGCGCTTCCCAAGGTTGGCCTCCTGATGCTGGTCGTTTCCGCAACAGGCTTGTTTGTCGGTTCCGCTGTCAGTGAACGCCACCGGATGGCGAAAGAACTCCACGAGCGCACTCTCTACCTGAACTCTCTCATCGAGAATAGTCCGGTCGGAATCGTGGTGCTGGATCGGGGCAGCCGCGTCGAGTTATGCAACGACGCGTTCGAGGACTTGTTTCTTTACAAGCGGGATGAACTGATGGGCAAGAAGCTCGCGCCTCTGATCTCCCAGCCTGCCGAAGTGGATGAGGCAGTCGAGCTGATGAGTCGCATTGGATCCGGCCAGCAGATCCGGCGAGCCGAACGAAAAATGCGCAAGGACGGTTCGCTGATTGATGTCGAGTTGAATGCCGTTCCTCTTATGATCGATGGCCATGTCCGTGGCGCCTACGCAATTTACAATAACATTTCTGTGCAAATACAGGCGGCTGAGGAAGCAAAACAGCATGCCGAACTGCTGAACCATTGGGTCGAAGAGTTGCAGTTGCGGACCACTCAAATGACCCTGCTCAACCAGATGAGCGATTTATTGCAGTGCTGCGCGTCTCTCGACGAAGCGCACGCCGTCGTCGGCCAATCCAGCCAGAAACTGTTTCCCTCCGCAAGCTCCGGCACTCTTTTCGTATTCAGGTCTTCGAGAAACGTGCTCGAAGCGATGACCGCCTGGGGCGCTTCTCACCGGTCCGACCTCACGTTCGAACCCGAGGCTTGTTGGGCGCTTCGACGCGGGCAGCCGCAATGGAATGTTTTTCCCGCCGTCGGCGTTTCGTGCGCTCATTTGAAGGGGGCTCCCCCGGGGCGATACCTGTGTGTCCCCATGGTTGCACAAGGCGACACGCTTGGCATTCTCCATCTGCAGTTTGCCGGCGATCCGGCATCGAGACCGGATTGGAGTGAGAATTTGCAGACCTCCCTCCAGAATCTCGCAAGCACGGTAGCGGGGCAGGTTGGTCTGTCGCTCGCGAGCTTACAATTGCGAGAAACACTTCGAGAGCAGTCAATTCGCGACCCGCTCACCGGGCTTTATAATCGCCGCTTCATGCAGGAATCATTGGATCGCGAATTGCAGCGCGCGAAGCGCAAGAAGCGCCCCCTTGCCGTCGCTTTTCTTGACCTCGACCATTTTAAGAAGTTTAACGACGCGTTTGGGCATGACGCAGGGGATTTGGTTCTGCGCTCCCTGGCTGATATTTTCCGGCAGCACTTCCGCGCAGACGACGTAATTTGCCGGTACGGCGGCGAAGAATTTGCCGTGATTCTTCCCGAGTCATCCGCAAAGGATGCCGGGATACGCGCGAACGACTTGCGTGCCGCCGTCAAAAAACTGCGTCTTCGCCATCAGGGAAAAGTCTTGGACCGGGTTACGGTTTCAATCGGTGTCTCAGCGTACCCGGAAGATGGTTCCACGCCGGAAGACCTCCTCAAGGTGGCGGACGAGAATCTTTATGAAGCGAAGTCGCAAGGCCGCGATCGCGTTGCCGTTGGCGATCTGTGAATTCAAATTCCGCGGTAAAATCGCTCCGCCACGGGCCTGCTCTACCGGCCATCTCCATTTAGCCGGCCCCGCCCCCCGCTAAGAATCCGTATTCCCAATCTCCCTCCCGCTGAAAACACGCTGAACAAATTCCTCCGTGCTTTCGTATAAACGAGCGGAGGCCATCCTGCCGATGAAAGACATCCGCTACGCTCTTCGCCAGTTCGTCAATGCCCCTGTCTTTACCGCGACGGCCGTGCTCACCCTGGCACTCGGAATCGGCGCTACCACGGCCATCTTTACTCTCGTCCATGCCGTTTTGCTGAACTCGCTCCCCGTCGCCAAGCCCGCCGAGCTCTACCGCGTGGGCGACGTCGAGAATTGCTGCGTCAATGGAGGCCTCCAGGACAATTGGGCGCTCTTCTCCTACGACAAATACAAAACTTTCCGCGACAATACGCCCGGCTTCGTTGAGCTTGCCGCCTTCCAGGCAGGAGGCAGTCTTGTCGGCGCGCGTCGCAGCGGAACCAGCCAGCCAGCCCAATCTATGAGGAGCGAGTTCGTATCCGGAAATTATTTTTCTCTGTTCGGAATCGGTCCCTATGCCGGCCGCATGATCACCCCAGAGGACGACCGCAAGGGATCTGCTCCGGTGGCCGTAATCAGCTATCGCGCCTGGCAACAGAAATTCGGCAGCGATCCTTCTATCGTCGGAGCCGGCTTCACACTGAACGGCCAGCCTTTTACCGTCGTCGGTATCGCGCCGCCCCGTTTCTTTGGAGATCGCCTCGAAAATCCCGCCGCATTCTGGATTCCGATCGCGGACGAACCGCTCATCGACGGCCCGGGCGCCATTGTCGATTTCCCGCAGCAGGATTGGCTCGACATTATCGGCCGCATCGCTCCGGGCGCCGATGCAAAACAAATCGAAGCGCACCTGCAGGTCGAATTGCAGCAGTGGCTGCTGAGTCCCATCGCCCAGCTTCAGCCCGGGGAACGCGATTCCGTCTCGAAGCAGACGCTTCATCTCTCGCCCGGCGGTGCCGGAGTTCAGATGCTGCGCGACGAGTACCTTTCCAGCTTGCACCTTTTGATGTGGATTTCCGCGCTCGTCTTGACGATCGCCTGCGCCAACGTCGCCAACCTCATGCTCGTCCGCTCCACCACCCGCAAACTTCAAACCTCCATCCGATCCGCACTCGGGGCGCCACCCTCGCGCCAGATCCGCCAGGTCCTTACCGAAAGCGCGGTGCTTGCGCTTCTCGGAGGCGTCGTCGGAGTCGCCATCGCCTACGCCGGAACCCACCTCATTTTGCGTCTCGCGTTTCAAGATACATACGTCGCCATTCACGCCTCGCCATCCCTGCCCGTGCTCGCGTTCACATTCACCGTCTCGCTCCTCACCGGAATCTTGTTCGGCGTCGCGCCCGCTTGGATTACCGCCAACGCCGCTCCTGCCGATGCGCTCCGCGGTGCGGGCCGTTCCACGGGCCGCGGCGGCGGCTGGACGCAAAAGTCTCTCGTCATCGCACAGGCCGCGCTCTCGCTCGTTTTGCTTTCCGCTGCAGGACTGCTCACGCAAAGCCTCCGCAATATGCAGGGCCAGAAATTCGGATTCGAGACTCCCAACCGCTACATCGTCCACATCGATCCGCAAATGGCCGGCTACAAGCCCGCGCAAATTCAGGCTCTCTTCCGCCAGCTTCACGACTCACTCGCAGCGATTCCCGGCATCGCCCAGGTCAGCTTTTCCCTCTACTCTCCGATGGAAGGCGACAACTGGGGCGAAACCGTTTACATCGAGGGTCAGGCGCCTCCGCCTCCCGACTCCAATCAGAACAACGCCTCCTGGCTGCGCGTCAGCGCCGGCTACTTTGAAACGCTCGGCACCAGAATCATTCAAGGCCGCTCGTTCAGCGAGCAGGACTCGCCCACGTCCCAGCGCGTCGCCGTCGTCAACCAGACGTTTGCCAAACATTTCTTCAAGGACGACAGCCCCATCGGAAAGCATTTCGGCTATATCGATGTCCAGCATTCAGATTCTTTCGAAATTGTCGGCGTCACGGAGGACACTCAATACCGCGAGCCCACCCACAAGATTCCGCCCATGTTCTTTCTACCCGCCACGCAAACGATCGTCTTCGACAATCCGCGTTTCATCGCCTTCGAAGACCGCACGCACTATCTGAACGCCGTCGAAATGAGGACCCTCGGCAAAGTGCCCGCACTCGAAGCGCAGGTCCGCCGCGCGCTCGCCGACGTGAATCCCGACCTCGCCCTGATTGACTTCAAGAGTTTCGGTGATCAGGTGGATAACAACTTCTCTCAGCAAGTTATGATCGCGAAGCTCACTTCGCTGTTCGGATTGCTCGCGCTCATTCTTGCCTCGGTCGGTCTCTACGGCGTCACCGCGTATTCCGTCGAGCGCCGCACAAACGAAATCGGCATTCGCATGGCTCTCGGAGCCGGACGCCTGAGCGTTCTGAAGCTTGTCCTTCGGGGAGCTCTCCTGCAGATGGGAATCGCGCTGGCGATTGGAATTCCAGTAACGATCGCCGCCGGCCGCGCGATGGCCGCGCAACTCTTCGGTGTGAAGCCCTATGACCCGCGCATCCTGTTGCTGACTACCGCCGCGCTCATTCTCGCCGCGTTCCTCGCAGCCGTGATCCCGGCGCGCCGCGCAGCCACGCTTGATCCAATTCGCGCGCTCCGCACCGAATAATAGAACCCTTACTCCGGCGGCCGGGCTGCTCCGTCGCCAGGATTGGCTTGGGTATTCTCGCTGTTCTTTCGCTGCTTCATAATTTCTTCGACGGCCGTCTTCAGGCCTTGCGTCTGCTGCCACGCCAAACAGTTCAAGTCCGCTGTCGCCCGATGGGCCGCGGCCTGGCTCGTCCGGTGATCGAGGGCGGAGCCGCCAGAATCGGGCTTTGGGGGGAGATTCTCACGGCTGCCTTTTCGCCGGTTCCGGCTCACGGCCATTTCAATCTCGGCCGCCAGCCGCGTGTGTTCATTTCCGCCGGTGCCCGTGCCCGTGCCGGTCTCGGGGCTTTTTCCTTGCGCTCCTTTTGGCTGACGGCGGGCTCGCTTCCTGGCTTGCTGGTCCAAAGCTTGCCGGTTCTCACGTTGCTGGCGAAGAAAAATATCAATCGGTGATCGCGGCATACGAACCTCAGAGGAAACGAACCGGGGAAATGGAATACCTCGGGTCGCGAATTTCTTTCACAGCGATTTGGTCATCGGCTCAACGGCTATTTCATCGAGTCGTCGAACTCTTTCATCCAGCCCTTCGTTTTCAACACTTCGCGGGGCTTCGAGCCGTCAGGGGGCCCTACAATACCATCTTTTTCCATCAGGTCAATCAGACGGGCGGCGCGGCCATACCCCACGCGCAGCCTGCGCTGCAAAGTCGAAGTCGAAGCCCGGCCCATTTCGCAAACCACGCGCACCGCGTCCTGGTAGAGATCGTCGTCCACTTCTTCGCCGCTCTCTGCTCCCGCCTCGCCCACCGCATTCTCGTCGCGCGGCGGCTTCAGCAATTCCTCGTTGTAGATCGCTCTGGCCTGCTCGCGCCAGAATTCGCACACCGCCGTCACTTCCGATTCGTGCACGTACGGCCCGTGAATACGATGCAGCCGCGACGAGCCTGCCGGCAGATACAGCATGTCGCCTTTGCCGAGTAGCGACTCCGATCCGTTCGCGTCCAGAATCGTGCGCGAGTCGATCTTGCTCGCCACGCGGAATGAAATGCGCGCGGGGAAATTCGCCTTGATCAACCCCGTGATCACGTCCACCGACGGCCGCTGCGTCGCCAGAATCAGGTGAATGCCCACGGCGCGCGCCATCTGCGCGAGCCGCGTGATCGATTCCTCCACGCCGTTCGTATCCACCATCATCAAGTCCGCCAGCTCGTCGATCACGATCACCACGTACGGAAGCGGCTTCGCCTCTTCTTCCTCCACGTTGTCGAAGAGCGATAGCGAATGGCCCTTCTCGAACGTCTGGTTGTATTGCGCGATGTTCCGCACGCTGCGTCCCGCAAGCAGCTTCAACCGGCGCTCCATTTCGCGCGTCGCATTGCGCAGCACGTTCGCCGCCACTTTCGGATCGGTCACCACCGGCGTCAGCAAGTGCGGAATGTCCGCATAAATCCCGAGTTCCACTTGTTTTGGATCCACGAGTACCAGCTTCAATTCTTCGGGCGTTGATTTGAAGAGCATGCCCATCAGAAGGGAATTGATAAACACGCTTTTCCCCGTGCCCGTCGAGCCGGCGATCAGCAGGTGAGGCATCTGCGTCAAATCGGCGGCGCGAATCCGGCCGATCAAATCTTTCCCCAGCGGCATGGTGAGTTTCGAAGGCGAATGGCTGAACTCCGGCGCCTCGACGATATCGCGCAGCGCAATCGTCTCGCGATGCGGGTTCGGAACTTCGATGCCAACGGTAGATTTCCCGGGGATGCGCTCGATCAGAATGGATTCGGCCCGCAGCGCAAGGCACAAGTCTTCGCCCAGGCCGGTGATGCGGCTGTATTTGATTCCTGCTTCGGGCTTGAATTCGAAAGTAGTTACCACCGGCCCCGGATTGATCTGCGTCACCTGCCCGTTCACTTCGAATTCCTGGCACTTCAATTCGATGGCGCGCGCGTATTCCTTCAACTCGCTCTCGTCCATCTTTTGCCCGCGCTCGGCGAGCTGCAGCAAACCGGGGGAGGGAAGTCGGTAAGCCGTCTTGCCTCGCGCGATCTTCGGCTCGGGCGAAGATTTTTTCGGCGATGGCGGCGCCACTCGTTCCTGCTCGTGGAACTTGATCACCGCAGGCCCGCGGCGCGATTCTTCGGACGCTTCCATTTCCTCGTCTTCGATTTCCTCGTCTTCCGGCGTCGCCAGTGCTTCACGCGCCGAAATTCGCTGCTGCGGGAAAGCCGGCCGTCCGGCGATCTTGATCTCCTCCACGCGCTTTTTCAGCCGCTCGGATTCGCGCTCTTCCCGCCACTCCTTCATCCGCACCGAAAGCTTCCCGAAAACTCCTTCCGGATGCATCGGCTTCTTCATCCAGGCGCCGGCGGCGCGCAGCGAAAAACTGGTGGTCAAAAACAGCGCGGTGCAAAGCGTGGCGCTCGTGATTAAAATTGCGCCGGCGGGATTAAATGCGGCGCGCAAGCCCTGCGCGAGAACCGTTCCCAGCAGCCCGCCCGATGGCAGCGCCCCGCGCACGTCCGGGAAGTGCAGCAGCACCATCTCCGCGGAGACGGACGCGAGCAGCATTGTCGAACCCACGATTTTCGCCACCGGCGCTTCCAGCAGCTGGCTGCGAAACCATTTCATCGCCACCAGAAACATTCCCACGGGAAACAGGAACGCGCTGAACCCGCACAACTGAAAGAATAAATCCGCCGTGTGCGCGCCCACTGGCCCAATCCAGTTTCGCGCCGGCCCCGATGCGGGCGCTCGCGCCGCCACGTTGAACGACGCATCCTGCGGCGAATAGGAAAGCAAACTGAGCGCCAGCAGCACCGCCAGGCTCAGCCCGACGAAGCCGATCATCTCGTTAATGCGTTTATTTTCGGTCGGTGTCAGGATCCGCACTTACTTCTCCTTTGGCCTTCTTGCCCTCTGCTGCTTGTCATCCTGCGCGGGGAGCCGGCTGCCTCTGCAATTCGGGCCGATTTATCGGCCCGGCCGGCTCGCAGTCGAAGGATCTGCATTTCCTTTTTTCGTCCCAGGAGCGCGGAGACAAATTCCGCCTCCAACTCTAAACCACACAAGAATACCCCCAAATACGCGTACTCCAGTATCCGAAGGGAAAGCAAAGGGGAAGGCATCTCGCTCGAACCTGGGCGGCGCGGGCGCTGTCGCGCGGAAACCCAGAAGCCCTCGTCGCGAGACGAGGAACGCGAGTGACGCTGCGACTATACCAAAGCGAAGCGGCCCGTAAATCGGGTAATTCGCGTATGTGTGTCCAATTATTGCACCTGGTTTTCCTACCGTCAGCATCCTTCCAGCGCTTCGTCTATTGTGACGCAGTCTCTCGAATTCGCGCGTCCGTTCCCAACCTGAAACTTGTGCGCTGGTCCGTCAACTCCGTAGTTTCCACAATTGAATTCCACAAGCAGACTTCGGTAAAAAACGGCTTGGGCAGACGTAACGAGCCCCTGAATACGAAATATGAACCTCGACAAAGTAGTCAGGCGCCGCATCAAGCGCCCAGAGCCGGAGAAGCTCCGCCACAACTGTAGATGCTTCATTTGTCAGCACGCACAGCGCGCCGAAATCGAGCAGGACTTCCTTCTCTGGCGCAACCCCCACGAAATCGCCAGCGCCTATAACCTCCCGCACTACGCCATAATCTATCGCCACGCCCGCGCCCTCGGCCTCTCCGCCCGCCGCAACGAGAATGTCCGCACCGTTCTCGGAATCCTCATCCAAAACGCGGAATCTATGCCCGTCACCGGCAACACCGTCATTCGCGCCATCCGCGCCTACGGGTGCCTCTCCGGCGACGGCCAGTGGACCGGCCTCCCCAAGCGCGTGATCTACGAAAGCTGCCGAGTCCCAGATCAGGAATCGGCCTCTGCGAAAGAACACTCCGCCCCGGCTCCTGCCTCCAACAACGATCCGAAATCAGCGGAATTTCTAATCGCAAATACGGGATTAGAAAATTCCGCAACTCCCTGAAAACAATCGCCCGACCACATTTCTAATCGCAAATAGATTGCGGTTTGGAAAATGAAAAATCGAATGGAAAATCTAGCGTGCGGGGCCGTTGTCGCGCAGTAGCACCACGTCGGAATCCAGCCGGCCGCGCAGGATCGCGAGGGTTTTGCCATCCGGCGACCACGCGAACCCGCCCCGGCTTTGTTCGGAGGGGAACTTGGTGATGTAGTGGCCGGGCCCGCCGGCGATGGGCTGGACCCACACGTTGTCAACGCCGTTTTCGCGCACGGCGTATGCCACCGATTTTCCGTCGGGGGTGAAGTGCACGCTGCCGGTGATGTGCAGATTGGGGCTGAGGAACTGGTGCGAGCCCTTGGCGGCGGGATCTAGGTTCACGAGCGCGATTTTCTCGTCGCTCGGGGTTCCAGGGCTCACCATCGCGGTCGAAGCTTCGGTGAGCACAAAAGCCAGCTTGGAGCCGTCGGGCGAAATGTGCGCCGCAAAGCCGCCGTAAATCGTATTGGGAATCGTGGTACCGGGAACGTCTTCCACCGGGCCGCCATCAATCGAGACGCGGCGAATCCGGTCCGGATTGTTGTTGATGAAATAGACCCATTTGCCGTCGGGCGAGCAACTCGGGTCCTGGTCTCCGTGCCCGGTCGTGAGCTGCGTGAGGTTCGAGCCATCGAGATCCACGCGGTAGATACTGCGTCCGGTGGAGTTCTCGCCATGACCAGCCCACGCGAAAACGATGCGACGGGATTCAGGGGCGTTCGATCCGGCGCCAGCGGCTGCGGGAGTGGTGCACCCTTCGGGCGCGTTGAGGAACGCGTTCGGATCGCTCGCAAGCACGGCCCGGGATTTTCCGTCGAGCGAGAACCGCACGAGCTTATCCGCCTCGGAGACGACCAGCTGATCGTTGCCGGCCCAGGCGAAATTGCCGATGTCGCGCTCCTGCTCAAAAATCGGGCGAGGAGAAGCATTGGCGCCGCCGTCAGCGGGAAGTAGGTAGAACGTGCGTGACGCTTTTTGCTGCGCCGTAGCGATGGTCTTGCCGTCGGCGGAACGGCTGACGCCGGAATAGTTGTTCGTGTCCTTCGTGATGGCGCTGGTTTCGCCCGAAGGTAGCGCCACAAACGCGATCTGATTGCGGCTGTAACCAGACTCGCGGCCCAGTTGGGAAATTAGCAATCCGCGCATATCCGGAAGCCACGCAAGACTCGTCACCACGCTCGATTTCACCGACGCCAGCGGTTGCCACCGCGCGTTACTGCCGCTCGACGAAACCTCCACCGATTCGAGCGAAGTAAGGCCCCGATCGTTGTGAAACACCGACCCGGCGATCAATTTTCCGTCAGGCGACCAATCCACCGATGTGGGCGCGTCGTCGGTGGACCCGGCGATCAAGATTCGCTCGCTCGAACCGTCCGCGTTCGCGACGAGTAGCAGATACTTGCCGATGTCGGGATCGTTCTGCCGGACGTAGGTGATCTGGCGGCCGTCCGGCGAAAACGAGACGTTCGAGTCCACATCCTTCGCCACCACTTGCGGTGAGCCGCCCAGCACCGGAATCCGGTAAATGAATCGGACGGTTTCCACCGTGTTCTCCGACCGGTTGAAATAGATGTAGTTTCCGTCGGGAGAAAAAACAAAGCCGGCGTAGCTCCGCGCCGCGGGCGGCAACACTTGCGTGTCGCTGGAAGTCGGGATATTGCGGAGCCAGACGCTCGCGAGACCGTTGTCAACAATCCCGCTGACGACGTATTTGCCGTCGGGCGAGATGGCGGCGTCAACCGATTTGCCGGTATTGGTGATTTGCGTGATGGTGAAATTCTGGAACGGCAACGCGGCTTTGCCACGGACGAGCGAGAAGACGCCGTAGCCTGCGGCGGCGATCACGATGAGCGCAACCACTGCGCCGATGATGAGTTTTCCTTTGTTCTCGCGAACGGCCTGGACTGCGACGGAGCCGGAGCCGGTTGCTTCGCGCGAGGCGGCTGGCGCGGAGACGTGACTTGCCGATGACC
>JBARFX010000078.1:0-8628 GCA_049797655.1 Candidatus Acidiferrales bacterium
GGCGTGGAGGCCGGCACGGGCGCTGCTTTGCGCGGGCGGCGTGCTGCGCGACGCTCGCGGTGGCGCTTGAGTTTTTCCTGGCGCTTCAATTCTTCGTCAACGCGTACGGTGAGATATTTCATCACCGCGTCCGCGACTTTGAGCCGGCGCTCGAGTTCCTTGATCACTTCGCCGTGAGTGGACTTCAAGACCATGTAAACGTAGTAGCCCTCGCGAAGTTTTTGAACGCGATAAGCCATGCGCTTGCGGCCCCACTTGTTCACGGATTCGATCTTGCCGCCTTTTTCCGTGGCGGTGTGCTCGATCGTGGCGATAACTTTATCGACGTCTGCTTCCGGCGTGTCCGGCCGGCAGATGAAAATCAGGTCGTACTGGCGCTCTTCCATGTGTCCTCGGTTTGTGACTGCTTCGTTTCTTCGTGCTCTAAAAAAACTAAATTTCAGATTGCGCCGGCGGTTGCACGCGACGATTGAATTTCGTCATCGCCTTGTGGACGCCCTCAGTCAAAATTATGTCGACCGCGTCCGCTGCATCCGCCACCATCTGGGCTGCGAATTCGCGGTCGGCGCGTCTGAGTTTGCTCAAGACGTAATCGCTGAGATCGCCCCAAATCTTTTCGGGCCGGATACCGATCCGCACGCGGATGAATTCACCCGAGCCGAGCGACGCGACAATCGACTTCAGACCGTTGTGCGTCCCGGCGCTGCCCCGTTCGCGAATTCGCAACATGCCCCAGGGCAAATCCACGTCGTCGGTGAGCACGATCATTTCCGCCGGATCGCACTCATACTTCTCGAGCAGCATTCGGACCGCAACACCGCTCAAATTCATCATCGTCTGCGGCTTCGCGAGAATCACGTCCTCGCCTGCGAGCTTGCCGCGCCCGATGTACGACTTTGCCTCCGGCCGCGTGATTCGGATTCCCGCGCGTCCGGCGACCCCGTCAACGGCGAGGAAACCCATGTTGTGCGGCGTCCATTCGTATTCGGGGCCAGGGTTGCCGAGGCCGACGATTAATCGCATCTGTTCTCAGCCGCGAACAAAGCGGCGCGACGTCCCTGAACGCTTGCGGCAGTACCTACCGGTGACGCTTTTCCCGGCGCCAACGCCGAGATCCTTCGTCCATCCTGATCGGATGGCCTCAGGATGACAGGCAAGAAACGACCGGCGACGGTTACTTCTTCTTCTCGGTTTTCTCGGCCTTCGGTGCCGGGGCTTCTGCGCCGCCTTCGGCTTCGCCTTCCTCTTCCTTCTTGCCCTTCTTGATCACTTCGGGCTCGGCCGGCGCTGTTTCCGCAGCCACTGCCGCTTCCGGCGCGGGCTCTTCTTCCTTCTTGAGCACAACGACGTGCGCGAGCACGCGGGTGGGATCGGTGACGAGCTTTACCTTCGTCGGATCAAACGGGAGGTCGGCGGCGCGAAGCTGTTTGCCAATGAGCATTTCGCTCACGTCGACCCTGAATTCTTCGGGGATGTCTCCCGGCAAGCATTCGAGTTCGACTTCGCGGGTGACCATTTCGAAAACGCCACCCTGCATCTTCACGCCCTGTGGCTCGCCGAACGTATGCACGGGAACTTTCACACGCATGCGAACGTCCATTGCGATACGCAGCAAGTCCACATGCAAAAGCTTGCCGCTGACGGGATCGACCTGCCAATCCTTCATCATGGCGCGCTCTTGATTGCTATCGAGCTGCACGGAGAAAATCGTGTTGTGCCCGGATTCCGAGCGGAGAATCTTGGCAACCTGCTTGGCGTTCACGGCGAGCGAAATCGCTTCTTTCTTTCCGCCGTAGAGAGTGGCGGGCACCATGCCGGTCAAGCGCATGCGCCGCGCCGGGCCTTTGCCGCGCCCTTCGCGGGCTTTTCCTTCGAGTGTAAATGTTTCCATGAGTACCTTCCCCTGTCCGAGCTTCTAAATAAAAAGTTCGCTGATCGAAGTCTCTTCGTGAATCGACTGAATGCCGCGGGCCAGCAACGGCGCCACGCTGAGCACTTTGATCTTCGACAGCTTTTGCGCCGCTTCATTTAGCGGCACCGAGTCCGTCACCACCACTTCCTCAATCTGCGACTTCGTAAGACGCTCGACCGCCGGCCCGGAAAGCACCGGATGCGTGCAGGCCGCAAACACTTTCGTCGCGCCATGCTCGAGCAAAGCTTCCGCCGTCTTCACGAGCGTGCCGGCCGTGTCGATAATGTCGTCCACGACGAGAGCCGGGCGTCCGGACACATCGCCGATCAGATGCATCACTTCGCTCACGTTCACGTCGATGCGGCGCTTATCGACGATCGCCAATGGCGCGTCGATCTTTTTCGCGAAGTAGCGCGACCGCTCCACTCCGCCTGCATCGGGCGAAACCACCGTGATCGGCCCCAGCTTCTTCTTCTGGAAGTACTCGACCAGAACGGGCGCCGCGAACAAGTGGTCCACCGGAATATTAAAATATCCCTGAATCTGCGGCGCGTGCAGATCGAGCGAAAGCACCCGGCTCGACCCGGCGGTTTCGAGCAAATCCGCCACGAGTTTGGCCGAGATCGCGACGCGCGGTCTGTCCTTCCGGTCCTGGCGCGCATACGGGTAATACGGAATCACCGGCGTAATCCGCCAGGCCGACGCGCGCTTGAAAGCGTCGATCATCAGCAGCAACTGCATCAGGTTGAAATCCACCGGATGGCTGCAAGGCTGCACGACGAACACATCCGCGCCGCGCACATTCTCCAAGATCTGATAGCGCGTCTCGCCGTCGCTGAACTGGCCATGCTCGGCGCGGCCGCGGGTGACGCCCAGATAGCCGCAGATCGCGTCGCACAAGACCGGGTTCGCAGTGCCGCAAAAAACTTTGAACTTTTCGTCGGCCAAAGTCAGTCCTTCAAACGGTCACACGCCAACCGAGGGCGCGGCCATAGTTTTCCCTGGAGACAGTTTCGACGACGAAAACCGAATCTTCCGGAAATGCACGAGCGGCTCGGCGCGCACGCGCTGGGTTTCGGAAGATTCCGAACACCGCCGACCCGCTACCCGCCAGCGCGGCATCTGCAGCTCCTCGCTTGAGCAATCCGTCCCGGATTTCTCCGAGGCGCGGATGACGCCCGAAAACAGGTCCCTCGAAATCGTTCGAGACCGATTTCTGACGGCTCCAGCACAGAGCGCAGAACCCCCAAATTTTAGGGGGTTCCGGGCCTTTTGTCAATTCCGCAGAAAGCCACTGGTAGGCGTCCTTGGTGCTCACGCCGATGTCTTTTGGCGAGACGACGAGGATCGTTTGCTTCGGCGCATTGGGGAGCGGGTAGATTTCGTCGCCGCGATTCACCGCCAGCGCCCGCCCACCAAAGAGAAAAAATGGCACGTCGGCGCCGAGGCTTGCGGCAATTTCCATCAGACGCTCGAGCGGGAGATTTTTCCGCGCGAGGCGCATCATTCCGATGAGCGCCGCCGCCGCATCGCTTGACCCCCCACCCAGCCCGCGGGCCACGGGAATGCGTTTCCCGAGCCGCGCGTGAACTCCATTGCTAAACGCGAGCTCTTTACGCATCGCGTCGATCGCGCGCCACACCAGATTCTCCGGGCCGGCAGGGACACTCGCGTCATCCACTTCGAGCGAAATCTCGCCGGTCTTCGCCAGCGAGAGTTCGAGCGTGTCCCGCAACGAAATCGTCTGAAAGATCGTGCGGAGTTCGTGATAGCCATCCGGCCGCCGTCCCAGCACGCGGAGGCAGAGGTTGACCTTCGCAAACGCGGGCAACCTCACAGATTTTTTCATGCGGAAGAGCTTACTGCGGTTTGGACGTTTCCGGCGCCGATTTTTGAGCGAGAGCGCGCTTGAGTGTCTTGAGCTGGGCGTCGAGCTCCGTCACTTTGTCAGCTTCGTAATCCGCCGGAAGAGCCCGCTGCCATTCGGACAGCGCCCGCTCCATGAGCGCGGCGGAGCGTTCCGTTTGACCGAGCTTCAGATACACCTCAGCAAGGTGCCCAAGGACGGTGGGATCGTGAGCGGAACGGTCCGACGCCTTTCGGAGGGTTTCTTCCGCTTCGGCGAGCTTGCCCTGTTTGAAATAGGCCCAGCCGAGGCTGTCGAGATACGCGCCATTATTCGGTTCCTGCGTGACGGCGCGCTGAATGAGAGAGAAGGCTTCGTCGAGGCGGACGCCGCGGTCCGCGAGCATGTAGCCGTAGTAATTCAGAACGGAGGCGTTGTTCGGATTCACGTCGAGAACTTTGCGGAACTCCTGCTCGGCCCGATCGAACTCCTTTTGGCGCTCGTAGATGGCGCCCAGCATGAACCAGATGGTTTCTTTGTCGGAAGAATCCTTCACCATCTGCTCGGCTTTTTGAGCGGAGCGTTCAGCGTCGGCATACTTCCTGCTGCGCTCTTGCACTTGCGCGAGGTCGAGATAAATTTCCTGGTCGCCGTCATTCCCTTTCAGCAAACCGTTGAGAAGCTTGGTAGCCGAGGCGGCGTCTGCTTTTTCGCCGTAGAGCATGGCGAGCGTAACGACCAGGCTTTGGTCTTTCGGAGCGTCCGCGAGCGCCTTCTTGGTTTCCGTGATCGCGCGGTCGATGTCGTGGCTCTCGCGGTAGGTATCGATCAGAAGCATTTGGGCGCGCTTGTGCGATTCGGGATTGAGCTTGCCCATTTCTTCGAACGTTTGAATCGCAGCCGGATACTTCTCCTGCTCGCGATAGACGCGGCCGAGCTGCTCGTAGAGAATCGCGAGCGCGCTCGGGTTTCCCTCGCTGCCCGATTGGTTCTTCATGCCGGCGATTGCGTCGGTGAGTATCTTGACAGCATCGTCGTAGCGGCCCTGGTCTTCGTAAAGAAGCGCTTCGTTGTAGAGAACTTCGAGGCTGCCGGGCGAAAGCTGCTTCGCTCGCAAAAGGCTCGATTCGGACTGGTCGAATTTACCCAGGCGGCGGTAAAGCTGCGCCATGCGCAAATAGTTCTCCGAGGTACCAGGCTCGAGCTCCGAAAGCCGCTTGTACTCTTCGAGAGCCGGCGCATATTTATCCTGAGAGAGGAGCGCTTGCGCGAGGCCGTGATGATGGCCCGGGTCATCCGGATCGAGTTCGACGGCGTGCCGGTAGGCGTCTTCCGCCTTCGCGAACTCTTTGTTCTGCGAATAGGCGTCGCCGAGAAGATCGTAAGCATCGGGCGAAGAGGAAGTACCTGCCGCCTGGTTCAGCAAGTCGATGGCATCTTGTGAACGGCCCGCATCGAGCAGAAGCTGGCTCAATTGCTCGAGCGCTGGACCATTGTCCGGATCGCGCCGCAACACTTCGCGCAGGAGTTTTTCCGCTTCCGCGTGCTGGTTCTCGAAGCGGTAAAGACGCGCGAGCCACAAAGCGGAGCTCGTGTCTTTCGGATCGAGTTTCAGAATCGCGTTGAACTGTTCGACGGCCTTGCCGAGATTTTCCTTCTGCACCTCTCCCGCGTTCACGTCACCAAGCGTGCGCACGTAGATGCGCGCGAGCAGACGGTGCGCGGCGAGGCTGTTGGAATCGAGTTTCAGAACTTCCTGCGCCTGCGCCACCGCATCGCGGATGCGTTGCGACTTGGCGTAAATCTCCGCGAGCCGCTCCATGATCACTGGCGAGCCGGGCTGGAGGGCGAGCGCCTTCTTGTAAAAGTCGATCGATTCGGCGGCTTGTTCGGACCGGCCTGTGAGCTCGTACTGTTGCTCATCCAGGTGGCCCATCGCGAAGTAGTAGTACATATCCGAACGAGCGGTCTCGTTCACCTGGCTTGTAGGGGAGGAGTTACCTGCCGGAGCGGAAGCTTGTGCGGACTTCGCGCCCGGAGTTTGCGGGGCCTGGGCTCGAAGAGCAGGCGTTCCAAAAATAGCCAAAACAGCAATGCCTACGATAGTTTTCATTCGCTCGTCCCAAAACTCCATTATGGGCCAGCAGCAGGAAGGGCGTCAAAATATTCCCCGGCGGGGGTTCCTGGCGGTCTCCATTAATATGATGACTTAAGTAAGACGCTCGCCGGGCCTGCTGGGATACTCGGAAAAGGGATTTAATGGTTGTGTTTAGGAGATGGTTGAGGGAGCATCAGCATTTCGCGCGAGACGTTTTTGCGCCGCAGGAACCAGGAGGCTGGGTGAAGCGCATTCGATTCAGCGGTTTGCGAGGGGCGGCATGGATCCTGCTACTGTCGCCGCTGTTTGCATGGCCGGCTATCGCCCAGCAGGCGGCTGGCAACGGAACACAGGCAGGTGCGGCCGCAAAAGTGGCTCAACCCCAGGAAGCCGTTCAGCCCGCGGCGCAGCAACAGGCGCATGCTCCGGCCGCACATCCGCCAGCGCTAGCTGATTTCTCCTGGCTCGAAGGACGATGGCGCGGCGAATGGGGTTCACGCGTCGCCCAACAAATTTGGCTGAGCCCGAAAGCGGGCGAGATGACGGGGGTGTTTCGGCTCGTGGAAGGCGAGAAAGTGCTCGTCCTTGAATTATTTTCGCTGGTAGAAAAACAGGAAGGAATCAGTTTCTACGTCCGCCATTTCACGCCGGAGCTTCTGCCGTGGGAAACAGCCGACGCGACGCTGCTGAAACTCGAGAGCCTCGACGCCGCGAAAGCCGTGTTTGTGAATCCGGTGAACGGTGAGCCGAAACGGACGAGCCTGGTGCGAGTGGACGCCGATACCTACACGACGCGCTCTGAAATCGAGCCGGAACAAGGCGAGCCGCAGACGATCGAAATCACGTTCCATCGCGAGAAGCCGCCTGCTGCTGCGCCTAGTGGCGGAAGTGGCGGACACCAGAAAAAACCATAGCCATTCCCAGCTTGTTTGCTGCGGCGATTACGTCGGCGTCGCGCATCGAGCCGCCCGGCTGAATCACGGCGACCGCGCCGGCCTTGCCTGCTTCCTCCACTCCATCGGGAAATGGAAAGAATGCATCGGACGCGACCACGCTGCCTTGTAGCGAAAGTCCGTTCGAGGCGGCTTTGATCACCGCGATTTTCACAGAGTCCACGCGGCTCATTTGGCCGGCGCCTACCCCGACCGTTTGTCCCTCGCGAGCGAACACAATGGCGTTTGACTTCACGTGCTTGCACACTTTCCAGCCAAATAGAAGAGCGCGGATTTCGGCGGCGGTGGGCGCGCGCTCCGTAACCACCTTCAGGTCTGATTCCTTCAGCTCATGGCGGTCTGGCTCCTGCAGCAGAACGCCGCCGGAGATGCGCTTGATATCGAGTTCTTGGGCTTCGCTGGGATCTGCTGCTTCGCGCGGCATCTCGAGCAGGCGCAGATTTTTCTTCGCCGCCAATTTTTCGAGCGCTGCCGGTTCGTAGCCCGGCGCGACGATGCATTCGACGAACAGTTTTGCGACTTCGCCGGCTGTTGCAGCGTCGATCGCGCGATTGAACGCCATCACTCCGCCAAATGCGGAGACAGGGTCGCACTCGAGCGCCTTCAGGTAGGCGTCGCGCAGCGATTCCTGCTCCGCCGCGCCGCATGGATTGTTGTGCTTGATGATGGCGACGCCTGCGCGATGCAACTCACGCGCAAGCGCCCACGCCGCATCGAGATCGACGAGATTGTTGTAGGAAAGCTCCTTGCCCTGAAGCTGCTTCGCGCCCGCAAGCCCCGCGGCCGGCTTTCCCGCCGGAACGTACAGCGCGGCAGACTGGTGCGGGTTCTCGCCGTAGCGCATCGGCTGGCGCCGCTCGAGCGCGATGTGAATTCGCTCCGGCAGCTTCGCGAGCATGCCGATCGAAACGGCGCCGTTCTCAATCGACAAGCGCTCGAGTTCGGTCGCGATCTCGCCGTCGTAACGCGCCGTCCTCGCGTACGCCTTTCTAGCAAGTGCGAGGCGCGTCGCGAGGCTGAGTCCGCGCTTCTCGCGCAGCTCCGCGGCAACGGCCGCATAGTCGGCGGGATCGGTGACGACGCCTACGCTTTGGAAATTTTTCGCCGCCGAACGCACCATCGCCGGGCCGCCGATATCTATGTTCTCGATCAGTTCATCGGCCGTCACTCCGGGTTTTGCCGCCGTCTCTGAAAACGGATAGAGATTCACGATCACCAGATCGATCGGCCCGATGCCGTGCTCGTCCATTTGCTTGCAGTCTTCCGCTTTGCCGCGCTGGAACAAAATCCCGCCGTGCACTTTCGGATGCAAGGTTTTCACGCGCCCACCCAGCATTTCCGGCCAGCCCGTCAGCTCCGCCACGTCGCGCACAGCGAGGCCCGCTTCGCGCAGCAATCGCGCCGTCCCGCCCGTGGACACGATTTCAATTCCGAGCGCGGAAAGCTCGCGCGCAAATTCGACTACTCCCGTCTTGTCGAACACGCTGATAAGCGCGCGCTGCAATTTTGATTCGACGGCCACGCACAGCCTCCCGGGAGGAAACGGCCGTCCAGTGTAAGCGTTTGAGGAAAATTACGGAAGAGGACGCGTGCGGTGGTGGGGAGGAATTTCCCTGCGAAAAGTAGCGCGAGGGAAAAGAAAAACAGCGTCAGCTCGAAATGCGCGCTTTCAATTTCACGCGGCCTGCTTCCACGCTGACCGTGTACTCGATCTCGTGCCCGCCTTTATTCTTGAGGTCCTTCGTCTTCTGCAAGACGAAGCGCTCGAAATCCTTCAGACTCGGTGCGCTCGCCTTGTCTCCCGCCGCCGCGCGCGCTT
>JBARFX010000079.1:0-45691 GCA_049797655.1 Candidatus Acidiferrales bacterium
GCCCGCAGACGTCGCATCCCCCGACGCAATTCTCGCCGCCGTCTACGACGTCATCTCCGGCCCTCCAGGCCCGCGCGACTGGGATCGCTTTAACTCTCTTTTCGCCTCCGGTGCGCGCCTCATCCCCGTCTCGCCCAAAAAAGACAGCAGCGTTTTCGGCGTATTCGTCATGTCTCCGCAAGACTACGCCGAACGCGCCGGCTCCTACTTCCTCAAGAACGGTTTCGCCGAGCGCGAAGCCTCCCGCAAATCCGAGCGCTACGGCAACATCATGCAGGTCTTCAGCACGTACGAATCGCGCCACGACGCCAAGGACGCCACTCCCTTTGCTCGCGGGATCAATAGCTTCCAGCTCTACTTCGATGGCTCACGCTGGTGGGTCGTCACAATCCTGTGGCAGGAAGAATCGCCCGACAATCCGCTGCCAAAAGAATTCCTCCCGCCATCCAAGTAGCTCTGAAGATCAGTAGGGCGGGTCTCAGACGCGCCGTTTGCGTCCCGGATGCTTCAACGGGACCCGCCCGCGCTGCAAACGCCCACCCACGCCAGGAGCATCGGCGCTAAAGAGTTTCCCGCAGTAGCGGCACGCCCTTACGGCTGCGCGTATCACTCATTCGAATTTGCCTTGCACTCAGCGTAGCGAAACGTAAAGAATGACTCCGCAAAACCGAAAGAGAGGCACCCGATGTTCCAAACAGATTTACTAAAATCCCGCACAATCCTGATCACCGGCGGCGGCACTGGACTCGGCCGCTCCATGGCCCTCCGCTTCGCAGAACTCGGCGCCAATATTTTTCTCGTCGGACGCCGCGAAGACCCCCTGAAACAAACCACCACCGACGTCCGCGCCAAAGGCACCCGCGCCGCCTACTTCTCCGCCGACGTCCGGGATTTCGCCGCCGTCGAATCTGCCGTAGCCGCAGCCGAAAAAGAATTCGGCTCGATCGATACCCTCGTCAACAACGCCGCCGGCAATTTCATCGCCCGCAGCGAAAAACTCTCCCCCAACGCCTTCAATGCCGTCATCGGCATCGTCCTCACAGGAACTTTCCACTTCACCCTCGCTCTCGGCCGCAAATGGATCGCCTCGAAAACCCCCGGCAACGTCCTCAACATCGTCACCACCTACGCCGCCGTCAATTCCGGCTCCGGCTTTGTCATGCCCTCCGCCTGCGCCAAAGCAGGCGTCCTCGCCATGACCCGCTCGCTCGCCGTCGAATGGGCCAAGCATCACATCCGCCTCAACGCCATCGCTCCCGGCCCGTTTCCCACCGAAGGTGCCTTCTCGCGCCTTCTCCCCTCCAAAGATCTCGAAGAGCGCGCCAAGAGCTATCACCCCATGAAGCGCTTCGGTCGCCACGAAGAACTCGCCAATCTCGCCGTCTACCTCCTCAGCCACCAGGCCGATTACGTCAACGGCGAATGCGTCATCATCGATGGCGCCCTCTGGCTCCGCGGCGCCGGCGAGTTCAACGACTTCGTCGACCTCCCGGACGCCGCCTGGGACATGCTCGAATCCGCCCGCAAACACTAGCCCCGGTAGCACAGGCACTCTTGCCTGTGCCAACCACCAATCGCGCCCAGCCCGCACAACTCACCAAAACTGCTGCAAGCACGTCTCCGCATTTTTCTTTCGTACGATCGACTCGCGCGTCGTGGAAAAACTTCTTCCACACCAAGTTTCTCATGCAGAATTCCTGAAATTTTCTGTGCGATTGTCGGCGCGTCGACTGGCAAAATAATTCCCTGCAGTCTCGCAAAAATTTCCGTGAGCGATTCACGATTCCGCAAATTCAATCAATCCCACGAATCTTCCATTGCAATTCAAACGCTCAACCCGTTAAGACTCAACACCTTCACCTCCGTACGGCTCACTTGGTATTACATATTGCAATCGATATTCAGATTGTCATACGATGCCATTATCGATTTGTCGTTCGGAGGTTTCCACTCATGGAGAGAGCCCGCGTCCGCGTCTCCCCCAAATTTCAGATCGTCATCCCCAAGGCGATCCGCGAAGAGCTGCGCATCGAGCCCGGACAGGATCTCGTCATGTTTTCGCTCGACGGAACCATTCGCCTTCTCCCTCGCCGCTCCGTCAAAGAACTCCGCGGTTCCGCCAAAGGCATGAGATGGAAAGAGGACTACCGTGACCACTCGGACCACTTCTGAACTCTACCTCGTCGACTCCTCGGGCTGGCTCGAATACCTCACCGAAGATTCAAAGGCCGCTGCCTTCGGCCACTATCTCGAGAACGAGGCGGCGGTCATCGTTCCCTCGCTCGTGATCTACGAGGTCTACCGCCAGCTTGCCCGCCATCGAGGCAAACCTCTCGCCGACCGCTTCCTCTCTCAGGCGCTCCACTGCCGCGTCGTCCCCCTCGACGAAATCACCGCCCTCGCCGCCGCCGACGCCAGCCTCAACCACCGCCTCGCCATGACCGACGCCATCCTCTACGCCACCGCCCGCGCCCATCAGGCCCAATTCGTCACCACAAACACAAAACTGCGCGGCCTCCCTGGAGTCACTATTCCCTAGTCCTTGTTGCGTGTGCGGGAGTTTAGTATTAAGATCGATCACAATCGATATATATCGATTGTAATTCCGTTATACTGGCGACGAGAGTACAATTGAAGCAAATGTGACTTCGAGGCACCTACAATGACAGCGCACAGTCGGAAACGGCGGGCGAAGACTAACGAGGCCACAGTCACGGTTTCGCCAAAATTCCAGATCGTGATTCCGAAAGAGGTTCGCGAGCGACTGGACATTCGTCCGGGGCAGCAGCTTCTTGTCTACGCGTTTGACGGAACCCTGCGCCTCGAACTCCCCCGTCCGATTTCGGAGTTGCGAGGGAGCGCCAAGGGAATCCGCTGGGAGCAGAGCGATCGTGACCATAGCGACCGGCTCTGAACTTTATCTGGTGGATTCTTCCGGTTGGATCGAATTCATCGGCGACGGCCCCAAGGCCGATGCCTTCGGAGAGTTTCTTGTCCGCGAGGATTCTCTCCTCGTTCCGTCGATCGTCGTCTATGAAGTTCTCAAGAAGCTCACCCTTACCCGGAGCGACACAGCGCTCAAGCGCTTTGTATCTCATGCATTTCGGTCCCGGCAGGTGGCCTTCGACGCAGAGCTCGCCGCAGCCGCTTCGCGCGCAAGCATCGAACATCACCTTGCCATGGCGGACGCGATCATCTACGCGACGGCCCGCGCCTACAACGCCCAACTCGTCACCGCCGATCCCGACTTCGCCAATCTCCCCGGCGTTATTATCCCTCCATAAAAACTGCCCGCGCGAGGTTATGGCTGCACAGCGACCGTTTGCATGTCCTGCGCGAAATTCCAGAAAGCCGCCGAGTCCTCCGCCGGCGTGGAACGGAGTGCAGCCCGCCTCTTGAGCGCCTCGCGTGCTGCCACTTCGGGAGTCCAATACTTCAAGAAAACCCCTTCGTGCAGATATCACAGTTACTTGAGCGTCGTGTCCGACGCGCCCGCATACCTAAATCTATCTGTTCAAGGAACAAATCGAAGAGCGGCTTGGGAAGTTCAAACGGTCAAAATTTGCCTTAACTCCCTCAAAGCCTGCGTCTTACGCAAATTCTAATCGCGACAAAATCCATGATTCCGGCGCCTCCACTTCGAGCATGGACTTTCTCGGTGCCTCAATATCTCTGTCGCTAAATGCGGCCACCTCCTTGACCCCACCCGAACCTGACAGTAATCTAGCTGCTTCTGGTTTCGTCAGCGAGCTCGCCGGCGAACACCGCTACCAACCCATGGACACCATTCAAATCACATTGCCGGACGGCGCTACCCGCGAAGTCCCGAAGGGCACCACCGCTGCTGAAATCGCAAAACAGATTTCGCCGCGCCTCGCCAAAGAGGCTCTCGTCGCCCGTACCAACGGCGACTTGATCGATCTCTCGCGCCCGCTCGACCACGACACTAAGCTCGCCATTCTCACCGCCAAGGATCCCGACGCAGTCCAGGTGTTCCGCCACTCCGCCGCGCATCTTCTTGCTGCCGCCGTGATGGAGCTATACCCCAACGTCAAGCTCGGCATCGGCCCTCCCATTGACACCGGCTTCTTCTACGAATTTGTCCGCGAGGAACCGTTCACTCCCGACGATCTCGGGAAAATTGAAGCTAAGATGCACGAACTCGCCTCGAAAGATATCCCCAACGAACGCAAAATGATTCCCAAGCCCGAGGCGCTCGAGCTTTACCGCAAACAGAATCAGGAATTCAAATGCGAGCTCGTCGAGGAAAAAGCCAGCGAGCCGATCGTCTCCTTCTACACCACTGGAAAATTCATCGATTTCTGCCGTGGCCCTCACATTCCTTCCACCGGCCGGATCAAAGCCTTCAAATTAATGAACGTCGCCGGCGCCTACTGGAAAGGTCAGGAAGGCAATCCGCAGATGCAGCGGATCTACGGCGCCTGCTTCGTCGATCAAAAGGATCTCGACGAATATCTCCACAAACTCGAAGAAGCCAAGAAACGCGATCACCGCAAGCTCGGCACCGAGCTCGACCTCTTCAGCATCGAGGAAGACGCCGGCCCCGGCCTGATTTTCTGGCATCCCAAGGGCGGCATCATCCGCCGTCAGATGGAAGACTGGCTGCGCGATGAACTCATCCGCCGCGGCTACGAGCTTGTTTTCACCCCGCACATCATGCGCAAGCACCTGTGGGAAATCAGCGGCCATACCGGCTTTTACAAAGACAGCATGTTTGGCACGATGGAAGTCGAGAAAGACGACTACCAGCTCAAGCCGATGAACTGTCCCGGCCACATTCTGATTTACAGATCGCGCTTGAGGAGTTATCGCGAGCTCCCCTATCGCCTCGCCGAACTCGGCACCGTCTATCGCTACGAACGCTCCGGCGTCCTGCATGGACTGCTGCGCGTCCGCGGATTCACGCAGGACGACGCACACATCTTCTGCATGCCGGAGCAGATCGAAAAAGAGATTCAGGACTGCGTCGAATTTGCGTGGGAGGTGCTGCGCGTTTTTGGCTTCGACCGCTACGAGGTGGAACTCTCTGGCGGCGACCCGTCTCGCCCGCAGGACTATGCCGGAAGTCCCGAAGATTGGAAACACGCCGAAGACGCGCTAACCAATACGCTCAAGCGCATGAACGTCCCCTACAAATATATTCCCGGAGAAGCCGCGTTTTACGGCCCGAAAATCGACGTGAAACTCGTCGACGCAATCGGCCGCCCGTGGCAGCTCACCACCGTCCAATTCGATTTCAATCTGCCGAAGCGCTTCAAGCTCGAATACGTAGGTGAAGACGGTGCGCGTCACCAGCCGCTCATGGTTCACCGCGCGCTCTTTGGCTCAGTCGAGCGCTTCTTCGGCGTTCTCATCGAGCATTACACCGGCGCTTTTCCGGTCTGGCTCGCGCCCGTGCAAGCCACGGTGCTGCCGCTCAGCGAAAAAACAATCGACTACGCGAAGCAAGTTGAGGCGCGCCTAAAGTCCGCTGGCTTCCGCATTCACCTCGACGATCGCAACGAAAAGCTGCAAGCAAAAATCCGCGACGCGCAAATGCAAAAGATTCCCTACATGCTGGTGATTGGCGGCAAGGAAGCGGAAGCAGGCACTGTCGCCGTCCGCCACCGCAGCAAAGGCGACCTCGGCCCGCGCCCTCTCGATGAATTTGTGGCGGACTTGAAAAAGGAAATCGATTCCAGAGCGATCGGCTGATGATTTCGGACTAGCACCGGAGCGCCGACGGCGCGGAACCGGTTTTCGCGGGCTCGCGAAATCCGCTGTGAGAGCGTCACAAGCCTCCCGCAGCCCTCGATTCCTCAGTCATTTCGGGGCTAAAACCGTTCTTGCAGCCGAAGCGCAAGTGCGTGCTATACTTCTTGCCCTGTCTCTCCCGTTGCGATTTTCTGTGCGCGGGGAAGCAGATAATTGGGGCATCGAATCTTACTTCGCTGGCCCCGGAGGTGGGTTTATCGCAGAACGCGGCGGCAGTGGTGGTCTTCGAGTGAACGAGCGCATCCGCGCTCGTGAAGTTCGCGTGATTGACGACGCAGGGAATCAGCTGGGCGTGATGACCCTGTTCGACGCCATGAAAACGGCGCGAGAGTCCGGTCTCGACGTGGTCGAGATTTCGCCCAACGCCGTGCCCCCGGTCTGCAAACTGGTGGACTACGGAAAATTTCTCTACGAACAAAGCAAGAAAGCGCACGAGGCGAAGAAGCACCAAAAAAGCTCGCACATCAAGGAAGTGAAGTTTCGCCCTTCCACTGCCGAGCACGATTACCAGGTGCGAAAAAACCAGATCATTCGGTTCCTCGGCGAGGGCTACAAAGTAAAGGCCATGATTTTTCATCGCGGTCGCGAAATGGCGCACCAGGACGTGGGACGCGCCAAGATGAATCGCCTGCTGATGGATATTCTGGATCACGCGCAAGTGGAGTTCGGGCCGCGCATGGAAGCAAATATATTGCTCGCGTTACTCGCTCCAAAGAAAGGCGCGACGGCTGCGCCGCCCACGCGTCCCGCGCAATCTGCCGCGGGCGGCGAGGCGTAGAGTTTCTGTTGCGCCGGGCTTCAGCCCAGCAGACGCCGCGCTCGAATTCGGGGCTATACAAAAAAGCAATTCGAAGAGGAAATTGTGAAGAAGAACAAGAAAATGAAATTGAAGACGCACCGCGGGGCTGCCAAGCGATTCAAGCAGACTTCGACTGGAAAATTTATCCGCCGGCATTCCGGCATGCGCCATTTGCTCGGCACCAAGAAACCGCGCCGGATGCGCAAGCTGGGCAAGTCGGCCGTCGTAAATCCAGCCGACGTGCCGAACGTGCGGCTCGCGCTGCCGTACGGCGTCTAGATTTCGATTTAGATTTTTTCCGCGCTGGGCAGAGCGTAACGGGTGCCTGCCGGCCGGATATCCCGAAGATGCTTCGATTTCAATCGGGATAGGGAAGCAGCAATCCTACGAGACAAACCCGTCCTGCTGCTCGCGCGGCATTTTGTGTATTTTGCGCAAGCAGCGGGGCCCTGTTTGTCTCCCCCCGTTTGAATTTTTGTCGCAGGAAGAAAACCGGCGTGGTGCCGGCTAGATAGAAGACCGAATTCGGAGCGCCATTTTGGCGCGCACCAGGAGACAAAGCGATGCCTCGAGTTAAACGTGGAACAAAACGCCGCGCGCGACGCAAGAAGCTGCTGAAACACGCGAAGGGGTTTTTCCTCACAAAGGGAAAGCTCTTCCGCTCGGCGAAGGAAGCGGTGAACCGTTCGCTGCGCTACACCTATCGCGACCGGCGCACACGCAAGCGCGACTACCGCACGCTGTGGATCCAGCGTATCGGCGCCGCCGCCCGCAATAACGGCGTCACTTACAGCCAGTTGATTCACGGCCTGAAAGTGGGCGGCATCGATCTCGACCGCAAAATTCTGGCGGACATGGCCGTGCGCGATGCGGCCGGTTTCACGGCGCTGGTCGAATCCGCGAAACAGCATATTGCGAAAGCCCCGGCGGGAGCGAAAGCCCCGAAGACCGAGCACGTTCGGCATCGCGACGAAGGCTAGCCGCGACAACGCTGGCGTTGCGCCGGCACACAGCGCGCCAAGCATTTAGCGCGGGCGGGTCTTAGACCTGCCCGTACTGTTGGAAAACCTCGATGACACATTCCGATCCGACGAAACAAACCCTCGCGCAACTTGGCGTGAATTCGCCGGAGAAGATTCCTGCGATGTTCGCCGATCTCTGCGCGGAGTTCGATCGCGAGCTCTCCGCTGCGGTGGACGAGGCTGCCTGGAAGTCCGTGCGCGACGGATGGCTGGGCCGCAAGTCCGGCGTGCTGTCGCAAATCACCGACAACTGGCTAAAACCTGCGCCGCCGGAATTGAAACGTATCGTTGGGCAGGAATTAAATCAGCTCAAAGCACATGTGGAATCCGTCCTCGCCGATCGCCAGGCGGCGATTGAGGCTGCGGCAGAAGATGCGGTGCAATCCCGCGAGCGCATTGATCTTTCGCTCCCCGGAATCGAACGTGCTATTGGCACGCGGCATCTGATCCGCCAAACCTCCGAAGAACTCCAACGCATTTTTCTTTCGATCGGCTTCAGCGTGGTGCAAGGGCCGGAAATCGAGACTCCCTACTACAATTTCGAAGCCCTGAACATTCCCGAGCACCATCCCGCGCGCGACGATATGGACACCTTCTACATCGAAGGCGCGACCGGCCATCAGCTTCTGCGGACGCACACTTCGCCGATGCAGATCCGCACGATGGAAAAGCAGCCTCCACCGGTGCGAATCGTGGTCCCGGGCAAAGTGTATCGCCGCGACAATCCTGACGCGACGCACGGCTACATGTTCCACCAGATCGAAGGGCTCGCGGTCGACACGGACATCACGTTCTGCGATTTCAAAGGGACCGTGGAATATTTCGTGCGCGCGTTTCTCGGGCCAAAAGTGAAAATTCGTCTGCGCCCCAGCTATTTCCCGTTCACCGAACCTTCGGCGGAGGTGGACGCGAGCTGCCATGTGTGCGGAGGGAGCGGCTGCCGCATCTGCAAGCAATCCGGCTGGATCGAATTGTTCGGCGCGGGAATGGTGAATCCTGCGGTCTATGGCTTCGTGAACTACGATCCGGAGCGGCTCTCGGGCTTCGCGTTCGGGATGGGCGTCGATCGTTTTGCGATGATGAAGTACGGGGTGAGCGAGCTGCCACTGCTGTTTCAAAACGATGTGCGGTTCTTGCGGCAGTTTCCTTAGGTAGCACAGGCACTCTTGCCTGTGCCCCAAGCCACAAAGGGCACGATTCCAGAATGAAAGTCGTCTACAACTGGCTGAAAGAATTCGTCGACGCGAAAGCGCCCGCGGTCGATTTGCGCGCGCGGCTTTCACTCTGCGGCATCGCGATCGATTCGATCGACGAGACGCCCGCCGGGCCGGTGCTTGACGCAGAGATCACGTCGAATCGCCCCGACTGCCTTGGGCATTACGGAATCGCGCGCGAAGTGGCGGCGATTTACCGCCTCCCGCTCAAATCCGTTCAGCCGAAGCTGAAGGAAACTGCAGAGAGAGCTGCGGACGCGGCTCGCGTCGATATCGAAGCTCCTGACCTGTGCGGCCGGTTTACGGCGCGGGTGATGCGCGGCGTGAAAGTGCAGCCCTCGCCGGATTGGCTTCGCCAGCGCCTCGAAGCAATCGGCCAAAACTCGATCAACAACGTCGTGGATATCTCGAATTACGTCATGTTCGAACTGGGCCATCCGCTGCACGCGTACGACCTGGACAAATTGAACGAGCGCCGGATCGTCGTGCGGCGCGCGAAGCCCGGCGAAAAGATTCGCACGCTCGACGGTGCGGAGCGCACGCTTGCGAAAGAGATGTGCGTGATCGCGGATGCAAGCCGCGCCATCGGAATTAGTGGCGTGATGGGCGGCGCGGACACCGAAATAAGTTTCAGCACGCGAAATATTCTGATCGAGTGCGCCTGGTTCGATCCGATCGCGGTGCGGCGCGCGGCGAAGGCTCTCGGCCTGCGCACGGAAGCCTCCTACCGCTTCGAGCGCGGCGCCGATCCGCAAATGGCAGAACTGGCGTCGCGGCGCACGGCGGAGCTGATTCAGCAACTGGGAGGCGGCGAAATTCTTTCGGGTGTTGTCGATGCGTATCCGCGTCCCGAGCCACAGCGGAAGATAAGGTTCGCTCGTAAAGAGTTGTTGCGAGTGATGGGCGCGGACATTCCCGACCGCGACATCGAAGATATTCTCGGCGCTCTCGGCTTTCACCCGGTGCGCGTGGATGCCAATCGCGGCAGTTCCGGCTCGCTCGTCGCGGAGTGGGAATGCCAGCAGCCGTCGTGGCGGCGCGATGTGACTCGCGGCATCGACCTGGTGGAAGAAGTGGCTCGCCACTACGGCTACGACAAGTTTCCGCCGCGACTGCCTCCCGCGAAGCAGCCTGCGCACCCACTGCCGCATTCCGAAGCGCAGGAGCAGATCATCGAGCGGCTGGTAGCGCTCGGCTACCACGAAATTGTGGCGATTCCCATCGTCGATTCCAGGCGCGATGCGATGTTCCGCCCTGAAAGCGTGGTGCCAGCCGTGATCGGCAATCCACTCGCGGAAGACGCTTCGACGATGCGGTCGACGGGAATCGTGAGCATGGTGAGCGCGCTCGAATGGAATTTGAATCACGGGCAGCGCAACCTGCGACTGTTCGAAATCGGCAAAGCATACGAACTGCGGAACGGTGATCCGGTGGAATCACTCGTGCTGACAATTGGGGCGACGGGCCTGGCGAGCGAAAAAACAATATACGAAGCCGCGCGGGAATTTTCGTTCGCCGATCTGAAAGGAGATCTCGACCGGATCGGCGAACTCGCCGGCGGCTTTGGATGGCAGCCGGGAGGCCCGGCGTGGCTTGCGGGCGCGCGCGCCGCAAAAATTTCGCTGGCGCATGGACATGGGCATGCAGGTCCCATCGGCGTCGCGGGGCAAGTCTCTCGGCGTATTGCCAACGAATTCAAGCTGCGCCAGGAAGTGTACGTTGCCGAATTGCGCTTCGAGCCATTGCTCGAAGCGGTAGAACGCGCGCACGCAGCGCTGCGCTTTAAGCCGCTCCCGCGGTATCCCGCAGTCGAGCGGGATTATTCGCTCGTGCTCGGCGACGGCGTGACGTTCGCGCAAGTGGCCGACGCGATTCGCGCACTGCAGATTCCGGAGGTCGAAAGCGTGGAAGCCGCCGATCTTTTCCGCGGCGGGCAGATAGCGCCGGGCAAATTCTCGCTGATGATCCGCGTGAAGTTTCAAAGCGCGCAAGCAACGTTGACGGAGGCGCAGCTTGCCGATTTTTCGGCGAGAATCGTCGGGGCGCTCCAGCAGAAGCTGGGTGCTTCGCTGCGAATTAGTTAGGACTTCGCCAGCCTCAATTACTCCACAAAGTCGGCTCAAATTCAAAAGCGTCGGCAGGTCCGATTGCAGGACTCCGGTGGAGTCCATCGGACTCCCGAAACCGGAGATGCCGGCGTTACCGAAGTGCAGCCGGAGCTTGAAGTACGGCCAAGGTCCATCTGCGTGCATGCTTCGAAAATGACCACGCACCACAACGGCGTTGCGCCCGCTCTGGCAATGAACGACAATGCGTACGCCTGGCAGGGGGCGCTGACGTGAAAATCGAAATTTATGATCAGATGTACAACGTGAACGGCGATCAGGACGAAGAGTATCTTCAGGAACTGGCAGCTTACGTTGACGGCAAGATGCGGACGATAGCCGAGTCGACGCACATGGTGGATTCGCTGAAGGTTGCTGTTCTAGCGGCTCTAAATATCGCCGACGAAATGTTCACCGTGCGCCAGAAGCAGCAGGAGATGGAAGGGCCACTGCGCAAACGCGTCGAGAAGTGCGTTGCGATGGTTGAAAAGGCGCTCGAGCAGTCGAATTGAAGTCCCGTGATTTCGAAGTATCTTTCCCGATACGGCAGGCTGCAACCTATTCGAATTGGGCGGCGTCTATTGTATGATTGTTTTCAGGGCCCTTCGCAGTCTCTGAAAAATGCTCGATAAAAAGACAGTTCGACGGGTGGTAGTGCCAGTGGCGCTTCTGTCGCTGCTCGTGTTGGCGACGCTCGGATGCGTCTGGCACCATCACGCAAACTCATCGGAGACGAACTGCTCCATCTGCCATCTGAATCATCAGGCGATGGAACGTCCTGCTGCATTGGACCGCGCGCCGGTTCTCGCTCAGTTGGGCGCCCGGCCTGATCCACAAGAGCCTGAGTTCAATTCCGGCCCTGCAATCCTCCGTATCCCTGCACGCGCTCCACCTACCGCGTAAGAAATCCGTCCGACCGGGTGCCCTTTCCGGGCATTTCGATTCACGTACGTCTCACCAGAAAAGGTTTAGTGCGTATGCGTGCTCGATATCTACGACTTGTGACATTTGCAATTGCGGCGTGTGTTTCTACCGCGGCGTTCGCCCAGACGGGCGGCCCCACGAAGGGACCGGTGCGGATCACGCTCGACGAGGCCATTCAGATGGCTCTCCAGCACAATCACAATCTGCTCGCTGCTCGCACCACCATTCAGCAGAGCGAAGCGGAAGAGATCACGGCAAACCTGCGTCCGAACCCCGTGCTCTCTGGCGATGCGCAGTTTTTGCCGATTTTTCAGCCGAACAAGTTCAGTGGGGATTACATGAACACCACCGCGCAGTTCGACGTCGGCATCGGCTACCTATTCGAGCGCGGGCGCAAGCGCCAACACCGCTTGCAAGCAGCGCGGGACGTGACGGAGCAAACGCGGTCGACAGTGGCGGATAACGAACGCAGCCTCACATTTCTTGTCGCCAACCAATTTATCGACGTGCAGCTTGCGGAGTCCACAATCGACCTTGCCGCCGCAGATTTGAAGAGCTTTCAAAACACCGTAGACATCAGCGATAGCCGCTACAAAGCGGGCGATATCAGCGAAGTGGATTTTCTGAAAATCAAGATCCAACTGCTGCAATTTCAAACCGACATGTCGCAGGCGCAGCTCGCGAAAGTGCAGGCACTCGCCGGCTTGAGGCAGCTTCTCGGATACGAATCTGTCCCCGCCGACTACGATGTGGCGGGAGCGTTCGATTACCAGCCGATCAAGCTGAAGCTCGAAGATCTTCAGGCAAGAGCGCTGGCCGAGAGGCCGGACTTGCGAGCGGCGCGGCAGGGCGTGACCGCTGCGAACAGCCAGTACGAGCTGCAGAAAGCGAATAGCAAAGTGGACCCTACCGGAACCTTCAACTACTCGCACGTGAGCGACACGAGCAGCGCGTCGCTTTTCGCCAATGTTCAAATTCCGATCTTCAATCGCAACCAGGGTGAAATCGCGCGCGCCCAGTACGCGATTACGCAAGCACAGGAACTTGCTCACGCAGCAAGCGATCAGGTGATGACCGACGTGCTGGACGCGTACGAGGGCCTGCGCACGAACGATCAGGTCGTGACGCTCTACCGTTCCGGCTATCTGAAAGAGGCGCAGGATTCGCGCGACATCAGCGAGTATGCGTACAAGCGCGGGGCCGCGAGCCTGCTCGACTATCTCGACGCCGAACGCAGCTATCGCGCAACGGAACTTGCCTACCGACAATCGCTCGCGTCGTACCTTACGGCCGTCGAGCAACTGCGCGAAGCGGTGGGAACGAGGAATTTGCCATGAAACAGCACTACATAGTACGCGTCTCGAGTTCGGCCGGATTGCCGATGCGACTCGGAGCGGCCGCCGCAGCTCTCGTTTGCGTTGCGGCGCTCGCCGGTTGTGGCTCGGAAAAAGCCGAGCGCGCGAGCGAAATGACGTCGTACTCCTCGAAAGAAGCGAAAGGCGGAGCGCCTGAATTATTCACGATCCCACAAGAGCAAATGTCGCACGTACAGGTTGTCACGATCGCGCCCGCAAAGCTGACCCGTAAGCTGCGGTTGACCGGCGCAGTGGCGTACAACGCGTTCGCGACGACACCGGTGATCACGCAGGTCGGCGGCCCGGTGAGCCGAATCCTCGTGGTGCCCGGCGAATTCGTGAAGCGGGGCCAGACCCTTCTCGAGGTAAGCAGCCCGGATTATTCGCAGATGCTTGCGGTGTATTTGAAAGCGCGTGATACGTTTCGCGTCGCTTCCAAGAATTGGGATCGCGCGCAGGACCTCTATAAACACCACGCGATCGCCGAGCGCGACTTACTGCAAGCCGAATCCGATCGCAATCAAGCGCAGGCGGACATGAATGCAGCCGAGCAGAATATGAAAATTCTCGGCATCCCGAAGCCGGAGGAATTGGAGAAGTCGCCGAGCTCCGCGGAAATCCGCTTGCTGGCGCCGATTGCTGGGCAGGTCGTCGAGCGACTCGTATCGCCGGGACAAGTGCTACAAGCCGGCGCGACGCAAGCGTTCACGATTTCCAATATGAGCACGGTCTGGGTGCTCGCCAATGTGTACCAGGCCGATCTCGCTAACGTGAAAGTCGGTAATTCGGTCGAAGTGACCACCGACGCATATCCCGATGTGTTCCACGGGGAAATTTCATTCGTCTCGCCGGCGCTGGACCCGACCACGCGCACGCTGCAAGCGCGCATTGTCGTCGACAACAAAGGCGAAAAGCTGAAGAAGGACATGTATTGCACCGTATCGGTGACGGCCGGCGAGATTCAAAATGCGATCGCGGTGCCCGATGCTGCAATCCTGCGCGACGACGAGAACGAGCCGTTCGTCTACGTGCTTAGCGGATCGAATCAGTTCGGCCGGCGTCACGTGGCAATTGGCCTGAGCCAGAGTGGAAAGACCCAAGTGACGAAGGGGCTTTCGCCGGGCGAAAAGGTTGTCGGCGACGGCAGCCTGTTTTTGCAGTTCGCGAATTCGTTTCAGCATTAGCCTGTTCGGGCGCGCGTGAAAACGCGTCTGCGGATTTAGCAACGCCCAAAAGCGAAAAATGATCCATCGCATCGTCCAATTTTCTCTCAGGCAGCGATTCCTGATCCTGATGCTGACGGCCTTCATCACGGTCGGTGGCGCAGTTTCGTTTAAACGAATGCCCGTTGATGCGTATCCGGACCTCGCACCTCCGCAAGTCGAGCTGGTTACACAATGGCCCGGCCACGCTGCGGAAGAAATCGAGCGGCTCGTCACGCTGCCGATCGAAGTCGAGATGAACGGCGCGCCGAAAATGGTCGTCATGCGGTCGATTTCGCTCTACGGTCTCTCCGATGTGCGGCTCACTTTTGACGAAGGCACTGACGATTACTTCGCGCGCCAAGTTGTTTTCGAGCGGTTGAGCGACGTGCAAGCGAATTTGCCCGCCGGCGTGCAGCCGTCGATGGCGCCGCTCTTCAGCCCGTCCGGCCTCGTTTACCGCTACGTCCTCGAGAGCCCCGATCGCTCGCCGCAGGAATTGAAGACCTACGAAGACTGGGTGATTGAACGCCAGTACAAGCAAGTGCCGGGTGTGGCGGATGATTCAGGATTCGGCGGCACCGTGATGCAGTACCAGGTGCTGCTCGATCCCGCGCGCCTTTACGGCTACCACGTCACCGTGCCGCAGGTGATCGCGCAGCTCGGCATCAACAACGCGAACACAGGCGGGGGCTTCTATTCTCAAGGAGGCCAATTTTATTACGTCCGCGGCCTCGGCCTGATTCGGGATCAGGCGGACATCGCAAGCGTGATCGTTGGCAATCAGAATGGCGTGCCGGTGCGCGTGCGCGATATTGGCGAGGTCGCGATCGGGCACGCCCCACGGCTCGGCGAATTCGGCTTCAACAAGACGGACGACGCCGTCGAAGGCGTGATCCTGATGCGGCGCGGCGAGCAGACGCAGACGGTGCTTAAGGGCGTCGAAGCGAAAACCAAGGAAATCAATGAGCGTATTCTGCCGCCCGACATCAAAGTGCGGCCGTTCTACGACCGCAGCGACCTCGTGAGGCTCACCACCGACACTGTGGAAGCGAATTTGCTGCGCGGCATGGTGCTGGTGCTGATCGTGCTGATTTTTTTTCTGGTGAGCTTCCGCGCCGCTCTGATTGTGGCCCTGACGATCCCGCTTGCGCTGCTCTTCGCGTTTATTTTCTTGCACGCGCACGACGTGGCTGCGAATTTGCTGTCGATCGGTGCAATCGATTTCGGAATCGTGATCGACGGCACGCTCGTCATGGTCGAAAATATTTTCCGTGAGCTCGGCGAGCGACAAGGCCAAGAGTACGATCTTCATGATGTGATTCTTGCCGCGGCGAAGGACGTCGACCGGCCAATTTTTTATTCCGTCGCCGTGATCATCGCCGGTTATATTCCGATCTACGCACTCAGCGGGCCTTCGGGAAAGCTCTTTCATCCCATGGCAGACACGATGTCGGTCGCGCTTGTCGGCGCGCTGATCCTTACTCTCACGTTCGTGCCCGTGATGTGCTCGTACTGGTTCAAGAAGGGAGTGCGGGAGGTCCGCAACAAGCCGTTCGAATGGATCAAGGATAAATACACGGAGGAGCTGACGTGGTGCCTCGATCACCCGAAGACCACCATGATTGTCGCCACCGTGATTTTCGGCGCCACGCTCCTTCTCGTTCCCTTCATCGGCGGAGAGTTCATGCCGCACCTCGATGAAGGAGCTTTATGGGTCCGCGCCACGCTGCCCTACACAATTTCCTACGAGGAAGCGAGCAAGTTCGCGCCGCAGATCCGCGCTCTGATCGCGAAATACCCGCAAGTCACCGAAGTTGGTTCCGAGCTCGGCCGTCCGGACGATGGCACAGATCCCACCGGCTTCTTCAATTGCGAATTCTACGTGGGACTTAAGCCTTATAAGGATCCAGCTTGGGAGAAAAGCGCGATCCACGACAAGCCGGCGTTGATTGAAGATCTGCAGAAGCAGCTTTCGGCGTATCCGGGTGTGATCTTCAACTACACGCAGCCGGCCGAAGATGCGGTGGACGAAGCGCTTACCGGACTCAAGAGCGCTCTGGCTGTGAAAATCTATGGGCCCGATTTGAACGTTCTCCAGGAAAAAGCGCTCGCGATGAAGCGGCGCCTTTCGCAGGTTCCGGGCTTCACGGAATTAACCGTTGTCCGCGAGTTGGGCCAGCCAAGCCTTCTCATCAATGTGAATCGGGAAAAAATCGCGCGATACGGTGTCAATGTCGCGGACGTTGAGGGTGTGGTGCAAGCGGCTGTCGGAGGGCAGGCAGCAACGCAGGTAATTCAGGGCGAAAAACTTTTCGATCTCGTCGTGCGCATGAAGCCCGAATTCCGCGAAAACGCGCAGCAGATCGGCAATCTGCTCGTCGGCACGCCCAGCGGCCAGCAAATCCCTCTATCATCCCTGAGCGATATTCAAGAAGGCACCGGCGCCTCGTTCATCTACCGGGAAAACAATTCGCGCTACATCGGCGTGCAGTACAGCATCGAAGGCCGCGACCTCGAGCGCGCCGTGCGAGACGGACAGCGCGCCGTTGCGAGCATCGAAAAATCTCTTCCCGCCGGCTACCGGGTCGCTTGGGGCGGCGAGTACAGCGAATTTCTGGAAGCTAAGCAGCAGCTCGAAATTGTCGGTCCGCTCGCCGTGCTCCTGATTTTCCTGATCCTGTTCGCGCTCTACGGCAATTTCAAATTCCCAGTCACGATCGCGCTCGGCGTCGTGATGACGGAGCCAGTCGGCGCCCTGATCGCGTTGAAACTCACGCACACTCCATTCAGCGTTTCCTCCGTGCTCGGACTTCTCGCGCTGATGGGCGTATCGGTTGAGACGGCAGTCATTCTCGTCTCCTACATCAACAAGCTGCGCCTCGAGAACAAAGACATACGCACAGCCACGCGCGAGGCATCGCTCCTGCGGCTGCGCCCTATCATGATGACGGCGCTCGTCGCCTGCCTGGGCCTCCTGCCAGCCGCGCTTTCCACAGGCATCGGCTCGGACACGCAGAAACCGTTCGCGATCGTCATCGTCGCTGGCCTGCTCTCGCGCCTGTTTCTCGGATTTTTCGTGAACCCGGTGCTGTACGAAATGGTCGCCCGCGAAGGCGACGTCTTGCAGGTCTGAGGATGTGCCGTGCCATCATGCGAAACTGCACTGGTGAAACAACTACTTAAATCGGCGCGACAATTGCGGCCTCTCATGGGTCCAAGCACGATGCGAATGAAAGGAGCTTAGGGGTGCACATCTCCCGCCGTACAGCTCACGGGCTATTGGCCGTTCTCGTGGCTGTTGCGGTGTTGTCTTTCGGCCTCCAGGCTGCGGGACACTGGCACACCCGGACATTCGAAGACCAGCACTGCCGCGTGTGCCATTTCGCGCACTCGGTTACGGTCGATTTCTCGCACGGCGATGCGCTGCCTTTACCGGAAGTTGTGACGCGGCTCGCCGTAAATCCTTCCGTCGATCCCACCCTCGACGTCGTCGTCCATCAGCTTTCCTCTCGCGGACCTCCCTCGGCGTAATTCAAAAACTACAAAACTGAATCGATCGCTTTTTGGTTTGATTCCGTTGGCCTGGCAGCGTTCGCTTGCAAGCCAATCGGCGTCAGCGCTGCCGCTTTTCATCGCGGTTCGATCCCACAGAGCTACATATCGGCCCATTCGACGGGCCCGTTTATGCGATGGAGGAACAATGTTTAAGAATTTTGCACTCCGGACACTCTTACTCGTGAGCGTGAGCTTTTATCTGAATAGCGCGTGCAGCTTCGCGCAGTCTGGCAATTCGGGAACGATCACTGGTGTGGTGAAGGATCCTTCCGGCGGCGTTGTTTCCAATGCGGCCGTTTCCATTCACAATCCGGTCAGCGGGTACGAGCGCTCGACGGCCACCGATGCTGAGGGGAATTTCAGCTTTTCGAATATCCCGCTCAACCCGTATCACCTTGCCGTCACCGCGAAGGGATTCGGTTCCTACGCTCAGGACGTTGACGTGCGTTCATCGGTTCCGCTCGCTGTCACCGTCGATTTGACGGTAGCAGGAACCGCCTCGAGCGTTACTGTAGAAGGCGGTGGAGACTTGATCGAGAACGATTCGACGTTTCACACGGACGTCGATCGAGCGCTGTTCGACAAACTTCCGCTCGAAAGCCAGTCCTCCTCGGTGAGCTCGCTCGTGACGCTTTCGACGCCCGGAGTCGCAGCGGATTCCAACGGCCTGTTCCACGGGCTCGGCGATCACGCCGAAAACTCTTTCTCGGTGGACGGGCAACCTATCACCGACCAACAAAGCAAGGTTTTTTCGAATCAGATACCGCTCGATTCGATCCAGTCGCTCGAAGTAATTTCCGGCGCGCCTCCAGCCGAATACGGCGACAAGACGAGCCTGGTGATTAACGTGACGACTCGCTCGGGTCAGGGCGAGACCACGCCTCATGGCAGCGTCACCGCTTCGTACGGCTCGTTTGGGTCCGCCGCTACCGGCTTCGATCTCGGTTACGGCGGCGAGAAGTGGGGAAACTTCATCGCTGTGGGCGGGCTCAACAGCGGACGGTTCCTCGATCCACCGGAATTCAGCGTGATGCACGACAAAGGCAACGAAGAAAACATCTTCGACCGCGTCGACTACCAATTGTCAACCGCGGACTCGCTTCACTTGAATGTCGGCTATACGCGTTCCTGGTTCCAGACGCCCAATTCGTTTGATGCTCAGAACGCGACCCCGTGGAATGGCATCGTAGTCGCGAATGGCGGCCTCGATCCCAACGGGAATGTCGTAGGCCCCACTGACCAGCGTTCGAAAATCGGAACGTTTAACATCGCGCCCACTTGGAATCACCTGATCAGCTCCTCCGCCGTCTTTACCGCCGGTTTCTTCGTACGGCGTGACGGTTACAACTACTACCCCAGCGGCAATCCGTTTGCCGATCTTGGCCCTTCGAATCTTCAGCAGGAAACGGTCACGCAGGATCGGACACTGACAAACGCCGGCGCTCGCGCGAGCCTCTCCTATGTGAAGGGCATTCACAACGTGAAAGCCGGAGTGGTCTACGAGCAAACGTACCTTACGGAAAACGATCACTTCGGAATCGTCGATCCAACTCTCAACGCGCCGTGCCTCGACGCCGGCGGCGTCCCAGTGTTTGTCGGCAACCCGGGCCTCAACGATCCCAGCCAATGCGCTGCGGCTTCGTCGACCAACCCTGCTCTCTATCCAACGCCATTCACTGCAAACGCCAGTTTCGTCCCGCTCCTCGGTTGCACTGACCTCGCCCGGCCTACGCCGTCGCCCGCGGATGGCTGCGGGGGTGCATCGAGCGCCACTCACTTTTTTCAAGGTCATACCGACGTGAAGCAGCTTGCGCTCTACGTCCAGGACACAATCACGGTGAGAAATTGGTCGTTCAACCTCGGCATTCGCGGAGACATCTACAACGGCTTATCGAAAGCCACGCAGCCAGAACCCCGCCTCGGCGTTGCCTACAACATCAAGCCGAGTAATACGGTCCTTCGCGCATCCTATGCCCGAACCCTCGAATCTCCGTTCAACGAGAACTTGGTGCTTTCAAGCAGAGGGTGCTTGGATCCAGTTGTTGCAAACCTTTTCGCAGCCACCGGCGAAGGCTGCACCGATGCAACCACCGGAGCGCTGAATATCTCTTCCACGACGCTGCCCCCCGGCTTCCGCAACGAGTTTCACGCCGGGTTGCAACAAGCGTTCGGGAAGTACCTCGTCGTGGACGGCGAGTACATCTGGAAGTACACGCACAACTCTTATGACTTCAGCATCCTCGGCGCCACGCCGATCACCTTCCCGATTGCGTGGAACAATTCGAAGATCCCGGGCTACGCCATCCGCGCCAATGTTCCCAACTATCACGGCCTGACCGCGCTTGTCGTGATGTCCGGCGTTGCGGCGCGATTCTTCAATCCTCAAATCGGCGGCGTCGGCGCCGTTCCCATCACGCCGGGAAGTTTCTCGCCGTTCCGCATCGACCATGACGAGAGGTTCAATTTAACCGCGCACTTGCAGTATCAATTCTTCAAGCATGGGCCGTGGGTAGGTTTCAATTGGCGATATGACAGCGGCCTGGTGGCCGGCCCTGTGCCGTGCGCGGGAGGCAATTGCGCCAACGGCCCGGATGGCAGCGACACGGTGGTCGACGCGTCGATCCTGACGCCCGACCAGCAATTTCAGGCCGGCCTCTTCTGCGGGTCGGTTCAGGCAACGCCCACCACTCCGATCAGCCCCGATTCCATCTGCCCGGCAGCGCTGTACGGCTCCACCAAACTGCAGATACCGCGTCCGGGCACCGAGGACGATGATCGCAATCCGCCGCGCGTAGCCGGACGCAACTTGTTTGATCTGGCCATCGGACACGACAACCTCTTCCACGGCGACCGCTACAAGTGGAGCGCCCGGCTGACTGCCATCAACCTGGGTAACAAGGATGCCGTGTACAACTTCCTCTCAACCTTTAGCGGCACGCACTACGTAACCCCGCGCGCGCTGACGGCAGAGATCGGCTTCCACTTCTAGCTGAAAGCGAGATGGGTGAGGCGGTGGTCTACCTGCCGCCTCGCCATTCGCATACCGGAATCCTCGTCAGAAACGCCAAGACGGTCTAATTTCGAAAACCGCTGTTAAGTTGCGACTCGCACCCGTTCAGGGCGAACTACGACCGTTTGCCTGATTTCTAGTTGTAACAAGATGTCAACTGGAGTATCGTTCGCAGTTGTAAATTAGTTGCAACTGAAATCCGAGCCTTATTCGCACGTCGCCAGAAAGGAAAGAATTTGACCCGGCTCCGGCTGCTCTTGAGCTTGGCGTTTCTCGTGGCTGCCTGCACGATTTTGCCCACTCCCTCTCGCGCCCAGGACACTCACTATTTCGTCGCTTACTCCCATCACCTTGAGGAACCGGGCAGTCTCGATGTGGAGTTCTACACCAACTACGGCATGCAGAAAGCTGGCAAAGATTTCATTGCCCCCTGGGTCGAGCTCGAATACGGCACCACTGCATGGTGGACCACTGAGTTTTATCTCGATACCCAATCCACATTCGGCGACAGCACTCTCTTCACCGGCTTCCGGTGGGAGAATCGCTTCCGCCCGTTGATGCGCGAGCGCTGGATCAATCCGGTGCTGTACGTCGAGTACGAAAACACCAGCGGAGCCGACAAGACGCTCAAGGAAGTAGTGGGCTTCGACAATCAATTCGATTTTGCCGAGCCCAACTCCGAATTGCGCAAGGAACACGAGCACGAGATCGAGACCAAGCTGATTCTTTCGAGTGATTACAAGGGTTGGAATATTTCGGAGAATTTCATAGGCGAGAAGAATCTAGGCCATGAAGCTTGGGAATTCGGCTACGCGCTAGGCGTGAGCCGGCCGCTCCGCCTCGCCGCCACGCCGAACTTTTGTAGATTCTGCCGCGAGAATTTCGTCGTCGGCACCGAGATGTACGGCGGATTGGGAACGGCAGCGAGCCTCACGCTCTCGGGCACGTCCCACTACGTCGCGCCGCTGGTCGCTTGGGAACTTCCGAATGGCGTCTCCCTTTCGCTCTCGCCCGGCTTCGGCCTCAACGACAACTCGCACCGCTTCCTGTTGCGTTGGGGAATCTCTTATGAAATCCCAGGCTTCGGCCGCAAGGTGAGGAGACTGTTCCGATGACGCAGTCGCGCTGGCTGATTCCCGCACTATTGCTCGTTGCTGCACTCACGGCTGCCGTCGCGGGTGCCGCTCACGAACACGAAACTACCGATGATCGGGGCGTGCTGCTCGCCATCGCCCAAGCCCCTGCGAAAACGCGCGACTGGAAAAACCCTTACGAGGGCAACTCGGACGCGGTTCTCGCAGGCAAAAAACTCTACCTCCAGCATTGCGCGGAATGCCACGGCGAGCACGCGCGCGGCATGCGCAATGCCGTCAACCTCCGTTCGCCCCAGGTGCAGAACGCCACCCCGGGCGAGCTAGTCTGGTTCTTGCGTAACGGCAATCTCTTCCACGGCATGCCATCTTGGTCCGGCTTGCCCGAGCAGCGGCGCTGGCAAATCGTCACCTACCTCAAATCTCTTCGCTGAGAGCGCCTGCTTACCGCACACTCAACCCGGATTAACACAAACGAAGCGTAGTCATCCTGAGCGCGGCGAAGAATCCGGGCGTCAATCCGTCAGATGCATGCGATCGCAACGATACCTGCCTCGTCCCACTGCGGTTGTGGAACCACCGCGAATCGCCTCGTCGAGCTTTCCTGTTACAATGACCCTCGGAGTTGGCCTGCAACGCAGGTGTCGTTGCGAAAGCCTATTTGAACCAACACTGGATCCCCGGGAGCCCGCGTCGTCCTGCCCTTGTGCAGTCCTGGGCCGGCTTGCCGGCTCGCGACAGCCTTAAAGCAGGCGCAGGGCACCCACCTATTCGTGGGGTTCAGGGCCTAGCAATGCACGGCGGAGTGGACCGCTCCTAAATTTTCAGCCGTCCCGTCCGCCACTGCGAATCTAATTTTCAGAAAGCGAAACGTGCTGATTCTATTCGTTGGAGACATCGTCGGATCGCCGGGCCGCAAAATCGTTCACGACCGCCTCGCAGACATCCTCACGCAGCGTCGCATCGATCTCTGCATCGCCAACGGCGAAAATTCCGCGTCAGGCTTTGGCATCACGCCGCGCCTCGCCGAGGAACTCTTCTCGTGCGGAATCGAAGTCATCAGCGGCGGCAATCACATCTGGGACCGCAAGGAAATTCTCGATTTCTTTCCGCACGAGCCACGCCTGTTGCGCCCCGCGAATTTTCCGAATGGTTTGCCAGGTTCTGGCCTCTATGTCGGCAAAACTAAAGCGGGCGCCGGCTACGCCGTGATGAATTTACAGGGGCGCACGTTTATGGCTTCGCTCGACGATCCTTTCCGCACCGCGGACCGCGAGCGCGCCAAAATTCCCGCCGACGTGAAAGTGATCATCGTCGACATGCACGCCGAAGCCACGTCCGAGAAGCAGGCAATGGGTTGGTACCTCGACGGCAAAGTCTCCGCAGTCCTTGGAACGCACACACATGTACCCACTGCCGACGAGCACGTCCTCCCCGGCGGCACCGCCTACATCACCGACGTCGGCATGACAGGGCCGCACGATTCCGTGATCGGCATGGAAAAGCAGGGCGTACTGCAGCGCTTTCTCGACGCCATGCCCGCCCGCTTCACCGTCGCCGAAGGCGATGTGCAGATGAACACAGTCCTGCTCGACATCGACGAAACCACGGGCCGTGCCCGCACAATCCAGCGCCTGAACTTCCGCCTCGATTAAGGATTCACAAGCCCCGCTAACCAATCCCCCCGCCCCCCGTCTCATCCCCAGCACCCGGGGTCCTCAAATGAATCGCGCGAAAAAACTAGTCCCAATATTCATCTTCGTGCTCACCTTCGCGCCGCACGCGCACGCGCAATCCACCTTCCACGCCAATAACGCCCGCACCGGCGTTTACGATTCCCCCGGCCCCGCGAAATTCACCGCCGTGAAATGGACGTTCAAGACCAACGGCCCGATCGTCAGCTCGCCCGCCGTCGCCAACGGCGTCGTCTTCATCGGCAGCCTCGACGGCTCGCTCTACGCCATCGATCAGGAAACCGGCCAGCAGAAGTGGAAGACCGACCCCACCGACAGCATCGCGTCCTCGCCCGCCGTCGCCGACGGCGTCGTCTATTACCTCAGCTACGACCGCGCCCTCTACGCCATGGCAGCCGATACCGGCGCCGTGAAATGGCTTTTCGCCACCAGCGGTGAACGCAGATTCGAAGCCAAGGGACTTCACGGCCTCGCCCCCACCGATCAGAACATCGCCGATCCCATGGACACCTTCCTCTCCTCGCCCGCCGTCTCGAACGGCCGCGTCTATTTCGGCAGCAGCGATGGCCACGTTTACGCCGTCGACGCAAAATCCGGCGTGCTCTCCTGGTCCTTCCTCACCAAAGACGTCGTCCACGCCTCTCCTGCCGTCGTCAACAACACCGTTTACATCGGAAGCTGGGACAGTTATCTCTACGCCCTCGACGCCGAAACCGGCGCGGAAAAATGGCGCTTCAAGACCGGCGAAGATCCCATCATTCACAATCAGCAGGGATTCCAATCCTCGCCCGCCGTCTCCGATGGCACCGTTTACGTCGGCTGCCGCGACGGACACGTCTACGCCGTCGATGCCATGACCGGCGCGAAAAAGTGGGATTACTCCACCAGCCAGTCCTGGGTCAATGGCACGCCGGCCGTCCGCGACGGCGTCGTGTACGTGGGCACCTCGGACACGCACCGCTTCCACGCCCTCGACGCAAAAACGGGCCGCCTGCTCTGGGTCTTCGACTCCAAAGCGCTCATCTTCGGCTCCGCCGCGCTCGCCGGGAATCTCGCCTACTTCGGCTCGTTCAACGGACGCCTGTACGCCGTGGACACGAAGTCGGGCCAGCTTTCCTGGGAATTTCAAACCGAGAGCTCGAAAGCCGATCCCCTGAAGGTTTTGAATCCGGACGGAAGCACCACAAAAGCCCAGCAAACATTTCATAACTTCATGGACATGACCCTCTACCTCTACCGCACGTTCTCCGTCGGCGCCATCCTCTCCTCACCGGTCGTCGATCGCACCGCAATCTATTTCGGCAGCGCCGACGGCAACCTCTACGCCCTGCGCTGAAATTCGTGCCGCTCGGAAATCACGGCCAGTTTGCAAACATCGTATCCACCGGCCCTCCGGCCCAGTAGGAATAGAATTCTTCGTCGCAATTCTTCATCATCTTGCCGTACTTTCCCTCGAAGTGCCGGCCCCAGAGCGGGCGACTTCCATCCGCATCGACGAACTCGTACTCGTCTGACAATCCCCAACTGCTGAACACTCGCCCCGATTTCTTCATGATCTCCGGGTCCGCCGCCAGCGCTGCCACCGCCCGTCCCGCATAGAGAGGCGTTTCCGACGCGGCGTAGTCCGGATTTTTCTTCACCGCTTCGCGCCAGTTCGCTTCTTTCACGCCGAAGCGCTCAAGCATCACTTCCGAGCGCAGAAATCCCGGCGTCAGCGCGACAGCCGCCACGTTCTTGCGCCGCAGCTCGCGCGCCATCGCAAACGCCAGCCGGATTACCGTGGTCTTCACCGTGTCGAAAATCAAGTTCCCGCGGTAAACGTAAGAATCGCCGTCTCCGATTTCCACGATCAAACCGCTCGCGCCCCCGTCCTTTGCCGTTTCAATCAGCACCGGCGCCGCAAAGCGGCTGGTGATCACGTGCGTGTGAATCGCGTTCCGGAACATCGCGAATCCCCGTTCCAGGTCAATGTTCCAGAAGGTCTCTCCAAATTTATACTCGGCGCTCTCCGAGATATCGTTCACGAGAATGTTCAGCCGGCCCTGCTCTTTGCTGATTCGCGCGATTAGTTTTTTCACCTGCTCGATTTCCAGATGGTCCGTCACGACGGCGATGCCTCGGCCGCCCCGCGCCGTCACCAACTCCGCCGTCTCGTCGATTGTTTCCGGGCGGCCCGCGTAATACTCCGACGGCCACATCTTCGTGCGTGCCTCGCCACTGTGTGCCCCGCGGTCCCTTTTTCGCGCCACGCCGCTGCGCCTGCCCGCCCGGCTGCTTCTTCCCGTGCAATACACCGTTGCGCCTGCTTCGCCAAGCGCCAGCGCAATCCCGCGGCCCACACCGCGCGTCGCTCCAGCGACGAGAGCCACGCTTCCGGCAAGCGGCCGTTTCTCATCGTGGGGTTGGACTTCTGCGGATTGCTTTGGGGTATTTTTTCTGGAAGGCGTCATCTCCACCTCCTGGCGCAAAATGCGTCGATCCAGTTGAATCGGGCCGGTTTGCGCCATTTATAAATGGACGTTTATTTATTGTCAAGGCTTGTTTGTGAATGGCGGTTTGGTTATAGTCGCCGCGCATGTCGCCCCGCACCCGCCTCATACCCGACTCCCAGCTCCTCCTGGCCGCCGTCCGCGTGATCGAACGCCTCGGCCCTTCCCGCCTCACCCTCGCCGACGTCGGCAAAGAGGCCAGCATCGCCCCGGCCACCTTGCTCCAGCGCTTCGGTTCCAAGCGCGGCCTCTTGCTTGCCATTGCCGGCCAGGGAGCTTCCGGCCTGCGCGAGGAGTTTGCCCGCATTCGCGCCGGTTCGCGTTCGCCGCTGCGCGCCGTCGAAGCCGTGGCTCGCTGTATGGCGCAGATGGCCAAATCTCCCGAGGCGCTCGCCAACCACCTCGCTTTCCTCGAAATCGATCTCGCCGATCCCGATTTTCACCGTCTCGCCCTGGCTCATGCTCGCCAGTTCGGCGCAGAACTTCGCGCCCTCTTGGAAGACGCGGTCCGCGCCGGCGAACTTCGCAAGTGCCCCGTCGCTCGGCTCGCCCGCACCATTCAGTCCCTTCTCGGCGGCTCGCTGCTGAATTGGGCCGTCTATCGCGAAGGAAAAGCCGATGCCTGGCTCGCCGCCGATCTCGACACTCTCCTGAAACCATATCGCGTGTCCCGTTCCGGCGCACGTCACGGCAGAAAAATCCGCGCAGGACGCACAAAAACCGGCCGCCGTCTCATTTCTCGCACCTAAGTACTCTCCTCCATGCAACTCCCCGCGCGCGCCGCGCGTCTCTTAGCTGGACTCCAAAAACCGGACTCCTCAAAAAATGCCCCGCCGCATCCAGATCGCCCTCTGCGCCGCCCTGCTTCCGTGCCTGATGGCAGCCTTCTTTTTCACGCCGGCGGCCGCCCAGGACGCAGAACCTGAAATTCTCGCCCGCGCACGCGTCTTTCCCGACGTTGGTCCCGGCCTCATCGCCCTGCAGCGCGACGCCTCCGGTCGCTACTACGTCGCCGCCTCGCCGGGAAACACGATCCTGATTTTCGGCGCTGACGGCAAACGCCTCGGCCAGATTCCCGGCGCGAATCCCCCTGCCGCTTCCGCCGCTGCGCCCGATGCCGCCAAGAACTCGAAAATCGTCTTCGTCGCGGATTTCGATATCGACTCCGCCGGGCGCGTCCTCGTCGCCGATCGCGGCGCCAACGCCGTAAAAATTTTTGCTCCCGATGGTTCACTCACGAGCTCGATTTCGATTCCAGCCCCTACTTCCATCGCCGCTCTTCCCGGAGACGAGTTTGCGGTCACTTCCCTTCGTTACCGGCGTCTCATGATGATCTATGGTGATACTGGCACTCTCGTCCGCGCGATCGGCAACCCGGAAGACTTCGCCCCGCGCGTCGATCTCAGCCGCACTCCGGATCTCGGCCGTGTTTCCGCAGACTCCGCCGGCAACATCTATTTTGTGTTCTCGTTTCTTCCGGTGCCGACGATCCGAAGATTCGATCGCTTCGGCTACGCGGGCAATGAAATTTCTCTCGATGAATTTGCGCCGGAGGCTCATCGTCGCGAATTGCTCTCGCTCGAACGCCATGGGAATCTTGCCGCAACCAAACTTCAGATCGACGCGCTCGGCATCGATCCCACAACGCAGGAAATTTGGATCGCGGTGGGTAACGAACTGCTGCGCTTCAATAATCTGGGCGCTCGCCTGGGCTCCTACCGCGCTTTCTCGCCCGCAGGCGCGCGCCTCGTCCCAAAAACCATTCTTGTCGAGCCCGATCGAATTCTGCTTGGCACCGATCCCTTCGGTGTATTCGATTTCGCCAAGCCAGCGAAGGCTCCCGCCGCCACATCTTCACACTGACTTGTAAGCGGACTTCGAAATCTGAGGCGGCGCCAGTTTGTTTTTCAAATTGCAACAAGAAAATTGCTGTTGAATAATTACGTCGTCATTTTTACCGCTGTGGAAAACCTGTGAGTATTGTGTGGAGCTTGTGAATCCACTTCGCTCAATTTTCTCTTGCTGTCTGCGTTCCGTTTAGGCAGAATCCCGACTCGCGATTCTCTTGACGCGGGCAACGCGGGCACTCATCGAATGTCGCACACGCGGGCGCGGGGTGCGATTCGATTCTGAAAGGCCAGACTAAAAGCCTCACCCAGTCGGGAATTGGTTTTCCACAGCATTTCCACACCGGTGGAAATTGCTCGGGGGCTGTTTTTCACTATGAACCTGTGGGACAAGATTCTTCAACACACTGAGCGTCGCGTCAATCCTCACAGCTTTGCTACATGGTTTCGTCCTACTCGTCAGGAGTCGGCCGAAAACGATCGTCTCGTCGTTCGTGTCCCCACCCGCTTGTTTTGCAAGCGCCTCACCGAGACATACGGGGAGCTGTTACAGGCGGTCCTCACCGAAATTGGGAAGCCGCAGCTTGCGCTCGAGTTCATGTGCCCGGAAGTGGATCCGCCGGCGGCGAGCAACCCGGTTCCGCCGCAGGCGCAAGCCAAGCTCGATTTTGATTCCACCATTCCTCAGCTAAACCCACGCTACACTTTCGATACATTTATCGTCGGCGCCTCGAATCAGTTCGCGCACGCTGCGGCCGTGGCTGTCGCCGAGCAGCCATCGAAGTCCTACAACCCGCTGTTCCTCTACGGCGGAGTCGGCCTCGGCAAGACTCACCTGATGCAGGCGATCGGCCACTCGCTCAAGCGCCGCGATCCTGCGCTTCGCATCACTTACGTGAGCGCGGAAAAATTTACCAACGAAGTCATATCCTCGATTCGCTTCGAGCGCATGGCTGCGTTTCGCGATCGCTTCCGCAATATGGACGTCCTGATGATCGACGACATCCAGTTCATCGCCACCCGCGAACGCACCCAGGAAGAATTCTTTCATACGTTCAATGCGCTCTACGACCAGCAAAAGCAGATCGTGATCTCCTCCGACTGCCCGCCAAAAGAGATCTCCTCCATCGAAGAACGTCTCCGCTCGCGTTTCGAATGGGGCCTGATTGCGGACATCCAGCCGCCCGATCTCGAAACCAAAATCGCCATTTTGCAAAAGAAAGGCGATAACGAGCACGTTCAGATTCCCGACGATGTCGCCGAATACATCGCTCGCGCCATAAAATCCAATATCCGCGAGCTCGAAGGCGCTCTCATCCGCCTGATGGCTTTCGCCTCGCTCACCGGTGCTCGCATCGATCTTCCCACCGCCCAGCAGGTGCTCAAGAACCTCATCGACACGGCGGAAAAGAAAGTCACGATCGAGCAGATCCAGAAACGCGTCGGCGAGGTTTTTGGCCTTCGCGCGCAGGATCTAAAGATGCGGAGCAACTCAAGGGTAATTGCCTTTCCCCGACAGGTTGCGATGTTCCTTGTGAAACAGCTTACGTCAGCTTCGCTCCCGGAAATCGGCCGGCAATTCGGCGGCAAGCACCACACCACCGTGCTCCACTCGATCCACAAGATTGCGAACCAGCGCCAGACCGACAAAGAATTAAACAAAACGATCAACAGGCTACTCGACTCGTTCGGCTAGACTTAGCTGTCTCTGGTCCCCAGCGCCCCCTTTCGGGCTGTGGACGCGCTGTGGATGGTTCTGAGATAGCTCAGGGAGGCGCGCACACCGGAAGCGTTTCCCAATGGGCGCGCGGCATTCCACAAGACACTTGCGCTACCAACCGCCGCTCGTATTAGCACTTAGAACGTTTTCCGCACTATCCACAGCTGCGGCGACGGCGACGGGTTTTCTTATATATTTATTCAAATAAAGAAAAGCAGTACAGTAGCCGCAGCAAGCAAAGGGGATCAACCGCATGACGGAAGCCACAGCGTCTGCCCGCGCCACTCACGAAGAAAAAGGAACTGGCCCGATGGAATTCAGCGTAAAAAAGTTTGACCTGCTCGAAGAGCTCCAACTCACCCAGGGCGTCGTCGAACGCAAGACGACCATCCCCATTCTTTCGAATCTTCTCTTCGAAGCAAAGGGCAATCGCCTCACGATCACCGCCACCGATCTCGAGCTCAGCATCCGCACGTCCTGCGAAGCCAAAGTCAAAAAAGACGGCGCCGGCACCATCCCGGCTAAAAAACTTCTCGAGCTCGTCCGCCTGCTCCCCGAAGAAGAGATTCGCTTCAAGCTCCTCGAAAATCATTGGGTGCACATCACTTGCGACCGCAAGAACTACAAACTCGTCGGCATGTCGAAAGAAAACTTCCCTGCGCTGCCCGTCTTTCCACACGCGCTTGTGAAAATCCCGGCGAAGCTTCTCGCCGACGTGATCGCCAAAACCACATTCGCCATCTCGCTGGAAGAATCGCGCTACACCCTGAACGGCGCGCTCATGGTTCTCAAGCCGAACTCAATCACCATGGTCGCCACCGACGGCCACCGGCTTGCCATGGTCGAGCGCGACTTTAAATTCGAAGGCTTCTCCGCTGAAACGCGTGTGCTTGTTCCCAAGAAGGCGATGACCGAAGTCCAGCGCCTCGCTGCCGAATCTGGCGACGAAGGCCAGGTCGAATTCGCGCAGGACGAAAGCCACCTCTTCTTCCAGTTCGGCCGACGCCTCCTCACTTCGCGCAAGCTCACTGGCCAGTTCCCCAATTACGAAGCCGTGCTGCCTCGCGACGTCACCAAAACCGTCATCATCGAGCGCGCCGAGCTCCAGGACGCCCTCCGCCGCGTCTCGCAACTCGCCGACTCCCGCTCCCACGCCGTGAAATTCATGCTCGCGAAGGAAGGCCTGGAAATTTCCGCCTCCAGCCCCGAATACGGCGAAGCCAAGGAAATCATCGAAAAAGAATTCAAAGGCGACCCCATCTCGATCGGCTTCAACGCCCAATATCTTCTCGATTTTCTCGCGGCCTCCGCCGACGGCCCCATCAGCTTCGAGTTGAAAGACGAACAGTCCGCCGGCCAGCTCCGTCCCATCGCTGACGAATCCATCCGCTACCGCTACGTCGTAATGCCCATGCGCATCTGATCTCGAGGCGGTATTTTCGTGCGCGCCGCGGGGAAAATGCCGCAGATTGAGCGGACAATTTCATCTTCCCAACGTTCGAAATTAGCTTCCGGACAAATCCACACAAATACTTGTAATCTACTGAAAACACTGAGCTAACCGTATCCAGGCCGGCCACATTCGACTTGTGAAATCACCTCCATTTCGGTAAAATAATCAGTCTAGCAACGGCACTTCATCCGGACCCAGCTCGCCTCAGAATTACGTGCTCGCGCCAGAGCACATGAAGCCGGCAAATCCGGTTGTCCCCCTCCGCGGGGAAAATCAGCGCTTCGCCGTGTCCCACCGAGTTTTCGGAATGGGACGGGATGGAGCAGCGACCCTTCGAGTCCCAGCTCGACCTTGATCGGAGAGTCTGGGGCCAATGGGCAAGGCAAGTGTCGCGCCCTTCCGCCGACCGCCGCCTTCCCGAGCAAGTCGCAATTTTGTGCAGCAACTTTAATTTCGCTTCTTCACGTATTTTTTCGAGCGCGCGTTCTTTCGCGCCGCTCATGTTTCATGTAGCTCAGGTCCCATTCCGGCCGCAGTCAGCCGGAATTGACCTGAGCCCGTTGAATGTTTTTGCTTCGCGCAACACATCGCCGTTTTGTAGCCCGTGGTTTTAACCACGGGAAAAGCGATCCGAAACAAATCGGGGCTTTAGCCCCTGAAGTACCGGTCACAGCTTTTCTGAGGAGACGCAGACTTCATGCCTGACAAGGAATCCTCGGCCCCCAAAGGCCACAAGTACGACGCAACTTCCATCAAAGTTCTCGGTGGCATTGAAGCCGTCCGCAAACGTCCCGCCATGTACATCGGGTCCACGGGCGAGCTCGGCCTGCATCACCTCGTCTGGGAAGTCGTCGACAATTCCGTCGACGAGGCGATGGCCGGATTCTGCGATGAAATCAACGTGAGTGTGCACGACGATAACAGCGTCACCGTCGTCGACAACGGCCGCGGCATCCCCGTCGACATGCACGCCACCGAAAAAAAGCCCGCCGCCGAAGTCGTTATGACCGTTCTCCACGCCGGCGGAAAATTCGATAGCGACACCTACAAAGTATCCGGCGGCTTGCACGGCGTCGGCGTCTCCGTCGTCAACGCGCTCTCCGACTGGCTCGATCTCGAAATCTGGCGCGACGGTGAAGTCTGGGAGCAGTCCTACGAAAAAGGTGTCCCCACATCGAAGCTGAAAGCTTCCGGCAAGACGCGCAAGACCGGCACAAAAATAACGTTCCACGCCGACCCTTCGATTTTCGACAAGACGGTCTACAGCTTTGACACGCTTTCGCAGCGCCTCCGCGAGCTTGCCTTTCTCAACAAAGGCCTGAAAATCACGCTCGACGACGAACGCAACGGAAAAAAGGCCGAGTTCCGCTTCACCGGCGGCATCGCTGAATTCGTCAAGCATCTCAATCGCGGCAAGACAACGCTGCACGATTCCCCAATTTATATGGAAGGCAAGCGCGCACAGGTCGACATGGAAATCGCGCTGCAGTACAACGACAGCTACACAGAAAATATTTTCTCCTTCGCCAACACGATCAATACAGTTGACGGCGGCTCGCACCTCGCAGGCTTCCGCTCCGCTCTCACTCGCACCCTCAACTACTACGCCAGCTCCACTGGCATGCTCAAAGAGCAGAAAGACGAAGTCTCCATCAATGGTGACGACGTTCGCGAAGGCCTCGTTGCCGTCGTCTCCGTGAAACTTCCTCAGCCACAGTTCGAAGGCCAGACCAAAGGCAAGCTGAATAGCGACATCAAGGGCCTCGTCGAGCAGCTCGTCAACGAAAAGCTCGGCGAATATTTCGACAAGCACTCATCCATCGCCCGCAAAATTATCGGCAAGTGCATCGACGCAGCCCGCGCTCGCGAAGCCGCGCGCAAGGCTCGCGAACTCACCCGCCGCAAGTCCGCGCTCGATTCCAGCGGCCTGCCCGGAAAACTCGCCGATTGCCAGGAACGCGATCCCTCGCGCTGCGAGCTCTTCCTCGTCGAGGGTGAATCCGCCGGCGGCTCCGCCAAAGGCGGCCGCGATCGCCGCTATCAGGCGATCCTCCCGCTCAAGGGCAAGATTCTCAACGTCGAAAAAGCGCGTTACGACAAGATGCTGGGCCACGAGGAAATTCGCTGCATTATCACCGCGCTCGGCACAGGCATCGGCAAGGATGATTTCGACGCCTCGAAGCTCCGCTATCACAAAGTAATACTCATGACCGACGCGGACGTAGACGGCAGCCACATTCGCACTCTGCTTCTCACGTTTTTCTTCCGCCACATGCGCGAGCTGATCGAGAAGGGCAACATTTTCATCGCCCAGCCGCCTCTCTACCGCGTCAAGCGCGGCAAGATGGACCGCTACATCCGCGACGAGCGTGAATTCGCCCGCGAGCTGATGAAACGCGCCACCGAAGAACACGTCGTGAAAGGCAAGACCGGCAAATCGCTCGAAGGCGGTGAACTCACGCAGTTCCTCCTGAATATCCAGGAGTATGACCAGGTAGCTGCCAAGCTCGGCCGCCGCCTCCGCGACCCCAAGCTAATCGATATCCTCGCCGAGAGCGATCTCGAGAAGAAAGCCGATTTCGCAGACAAAAAGAAATTGCAGGAGCTTGTGAAACAGATCGAGAAAGCTAAGCTCGAGCTTGAAACTAAAATCGTCTACGACGAAGAGCACAGCCTCTACGAGCTGCTGCTTACAAATGGGGGCGAACGCCGCGTCAATTGGGCCCTCGCAGCCACCGCCGAATACAAGCGACTCCGCACCTTGCGTCAGGCCATCGCAGAAAACGACCGTCCGCCCTTCACCATCCAGCACAACGGCGACAAAGTCACAAAAGATAATTCTTCCGCGCTCCTCGGCTACGTCCTCGAAGACGCCAAAAAAGAATTCACGATCACCCGCTTCAAAGGTCTCGGTGAAATGAACCCCGAGCAACTCTGGGCCACAACAATGAACGCTGAAACGCGAACATTGCTGCAAGTCCGCCTCGAAGACGCCGTCGCCGCCGAAGACATTTTCTCGACGCTAATGGGCGAAAACGTAGAAGAGCGCCGCAAATTCATCGAGGAAAACGCCCTCGATGTAGTCAACCTGGACATTTAGATGAGTGAGTTCGAAATGAACCGAGCACAAGAAATATGTAGGGTTTGTAGCCCGTGGTATCAACCACGAGTAAGCATGACCCTACCGAATAGGACTTTAGCCCCGGAAGGAATGTCCGTTCCGAAGCTTGACGCAAACCGCAGCTTGACGCAAGCCGCGAGAGCATTGTTCCCAACTACCGAGAGTCTCGTGCGTCGATCGCGACCGAGCATTCGACGAGCGCCGTCTTTGTAGCCCGTGGTTTCAACCACGGGAAAACTAACCGTTCCGAAAAGGGGCTTCAGCCCCTGAAGTACGCGGGTTCAGCAGATGCCTCACATAATCCGCCGCGTCGCATTAGCTGGTGGCCGGCTGCGGCCAAAAGAGTTCGAGGCGGAACATAGAAGATGATCTACCAACTCACATTCAAAATTCTCCCGAGCCTTCGCGGCCTTTCCTGCTCGGATTTCCACGCCACCGCCACCACGGCGCCGAACACCGAACAAGGCGTCGCCATCGAATGCGCGAACGACGCCGACCGCGACGCATTGCTCTGCGAGCTCGAAGAGCATTTTGGCCCGCAGCGCTTTTCCAATAGCGCCTCGGCCTTCGAAACGGTTAAGTCGTACGTACTCGAAAAAACGGCACGCAACACTCAACGGATGGGTGCCGCCGAATGATCGCAATCATCCGAACGAACGCACCATTTTCGATTTTCATTTTTCTAATTTCTATACGCGGAGCGAACTGTGGCTGACGAAACAAATCAATCAATCCTCACTCCGGTTGATATCGAATCGGAAATGAAGAAGTCGTACCTCGATTACGCAATGAGCGTAATCATTGGGCGCGCTCTGCCCGACGGGCGCGACGGCCTGAAACCCGTCCATCGCCGCATCCTTTTCGGCATGTACGAGCTCGGTCTTACCTCAACCAAGCCCTACCGCAAATGCGCCAAGATCGTCGGCGAAGTCCTTGGTAAATTTCACCCGCACGGCGATTCGCCTGTTTATGACGCGCTCGTCCGCATGGCTCAGGATTTCAACATGCGCTACCCGCTCATCGACGGTCAGGGAAACTTCGGCTCGGTCGACGGCGATCCCCCGGCCGCAATGCGGTACACCGAAGCACGCCTCTCGAAAATCGCCGAAGAAATGCTCGCGGACATCGAGAAGGAGACCGTCGATTTCGTTCCCAACTTCGATGAAAGCGAACAGGAACCCGTCGTTCTCCCCACGCGCATTCCCAGCCTTCTCGTGAACGGTTCCACGGGCATCGCCGTCGGCATGGCCACCAACATTCCGCCGCACAACCTGAAAGAAACCGTCGAAGCAGCGATCCTGCTCATCGAGGATCCCGAAGCCAACCTGAAAAAGGTGATGAAGCTTGTCCCCGGCCCCGATTTTCCCACCGGCGGCTACATCTACGGCCGCGAAGGAATCGAGCAAGCCTACAAAACCGGTCGCGGCAGTTTCCAGGTTCGCGCCAAGGCGGCGATCGAACAGCGCGCCAAAGACCGCCAGGACATCGTCATCACCGAGCTTCCCTACCAGGTAAACAAAGCCCGGCTCATCGAGCACATCGCCGAGCTGATCCAGAATAAAAAAATCGAGGGCATCGCCGACATCCGCGACGAAAGCGATCGCGACGGCATGCGCATCGTCATCGAAGTGAAGCGCGACGAAGAACCGCAAATCATCCTGAACAAACTTTTCAAGATGACCCAGATGCAGGAGTCGTTCGGCATGATTCTGCTCGCCATCGTCGGCGGCCAGCCGCGCGAGCTGGGCCTGATCGCGCTCCTCAATCTTTTCATCGGCCACCGCGTTGACGTCGTCCGTCGCCGCACGCAATACGATCTGCGCAAAGCCCGCGAACGCGAGCACATCCTGCTCGGCTACCGCATCGCACTCGACAATATCGACGATGTGATCAAGATCATCCGCGGATCATCCAGCCGCGCCAACGCCCGCGAAAATTTGCACGACTTCTTCTCCAGTAAGAACGTCCGCGTGTTGGTCGCCGGAAAGGAACGCACCCTCGAAGGCATCAAGGTCGACCGCAGGAAGTACGGCATCGTTGCGCTCACCGCCGCCGTGATTGGTCCCGCCGAAGGCGAAGGCCTCACCTATACCCAGATCGACTCCATTCTCGAGCTGCAGTTGCACCGCCTCACGCAGCTCTCGGTCGACGAAATCCTCAAAGAACTCGCCGAGATTCGCAAGCGCATCGAGGAGCTCGAAGAAATCCTCGCCAGCGAGAAAAAACTGAAAGCCGTCATCGTCGCCGAGTTGCGCGAAGTCCTGAAATCCTACGGTGACGACCGCCGCACCCAGATCGTCGATCGCGTCGAAGAAATCAAGCTCGAAGACCTGATCAAAGACGAAGAGATGGCCATCACCGTCAGCCACGCTGGCTACATCAAGCGCACCTCGGTCGACGTCTATCGCCATCAATCCCGCGGCGGCAAGGGCCGCATCGGCGCCAAGACCCGTGAAGACGACTTCGTCGAGCATTTCTTCACCGCATCGGCGCACAGTTACATCCTGCTCTTCACCTCGAAGGGCCGCATCTACTGGCTCAAGGTCTACGAAATTCCCGAAGCTGCCGCTGCCACGCGCGGCAAAGCCATCACCAATCTCGTTCGTTTGCAGGAAGGCGAAACTCTCACCGCCGTCGTTCCCACCCGGAATCTCGAAGAAACCGGTCGCTACGTTTTCCTCGCCACCAAAAACGGCACGGTGAAGAAAACCGAACTCGCCGAATTCTCCAATCCGCGCCCCTCCGGCATCATCGCCATCAGTCTCGATCCCAAGGACGAGCTGATCGGCGCAAAACTCACCGACGGCAAGCAGATGATTTTCCTCGCCAGCCGCGACGGCCAGGCCATCCTCTTCCGCGAAACCGAAGTTCGCTCCATGGGCCGCGGCGCAGGCGGCGTCAACGGCATGGATCTCGCGAAGGACGACTACGTGGTCAGCATGGATGCCGCGCAGCCCGATTTCGAAATCATCGCCAAGGAATACAAGAAGTCCACGCAGAATCTCGACGAACTCGAAAGCGATGAGATCCGTGAATCGCTCACATCCCTCATGCTCACCGTCGCTGAAAAGGGCTACGGCAAGCGCACCCCGCTCGCCGAATACCGTGTCACCTCCCGCGGCGGCAAAGGCGTCATCAACCTCAAATCTACCGATCGCAACGGCCCCGTCGTCGCGGCTTTGCAAGTCCGCGAAGATTCCGACGTAATGATCATCACCGGCCAGGGCAAAGTAATCCGCGTCCACTCCGGCGAAATCCGCGAAGCCGGCCGTTCAACCCAGGGCGTCCGCTTGCTTCGCCTCGAAGAAGGCGACCGCATCGCCGCCGCTGCCGCCATCCTCGAAGAGGAAGAAGCAGCTGCAGCGGCGCCGCCAGAGCCCGAGAAAAAATAGCCGTTCAGTAGCACAGGCAATCCTGCCTGTGCCAGCGCGAACAAACAGCGCAGCACGCTGATGCTTGCTCCAATCGCGCGACGGTTCTTTACTCTCTCACCGGTGCGCGATCGGCCCACTCGCCTCGGATCGCAAATTAATCCATCAATCGCGTCCGCCCCGCCGCGCCGCGTGAAACTCCATCGCGCCCGCGATGCAATCGCGCTACCCTATCCCCCACCGGAGGACTCATGCCCTCAAAACTCACGTATGCAATTAAGTTTGTTGCGGATATGGACCGCGCCGTTCGGTTTCACCGCGATACGCTCGGCTTGCCGTTGAAATTTGAATCGCCCGGCTGGAGCGAGTTCGTAACTGGTGAAACAACTTTGGCTCTGCATCCGGCTTCTGAGAAAAACCCCGCCGGTAAGGTGGAGCTGGGTTTCCAAGTGGGCAATCTTCAAGAATTTTACCGGGACATGACCGCACAGGGAGTAAATTTTTCGATGCCGCCCGCGAAACAGGAGTTTGGCGCTTACCTGGCGCAATTTGTGGACTCAGAGGGCGCTCAGTACAGCGTGAGTGGCAGCTGGCCGTCAGAGGCAGAAGGCGCGCACTCATAACGTCGCCGCTTCAATCAGCAGGCGGTGGCGGAAGGTAGTAACCAGGCCGGGTGCGCACACTCACTCCCGCCCGGTCCACCGTCACTTTGAGTTCGTGGTAGCCGGACTCGACGTCCGGCGGCGGCCGGTAACCCAGCGAATATTGAGCGTGAATTTCACCGCCGATTGCGTCCACCGCTTTCTGAATCGTGCTGTCTTTCTTTGCATTCAAGAACATCCCGCCCGTCGCCTTGCTCGCAATCGCCAGTGAGTTCGGCCCCACCGCGTTCCTGCCAGTCTTGATCAGCCAGATCGCGAGCGCCAGATAATCGATCGGAGGATTTGCCATCTGCCGTTCGAGCCCGGGCGTGGGTGGCTGTCCGTTCGGCGTCGGAATCGGATACGTTCCCGGCGGGCCAAGCGAATGGTCAACGGGATCCTGTTTCTTGCGCAAGTCCGCCATTGCAGTGCTGAGCCCGATCGAATAGATCGTCACATTCGCGAGCTGCGCTTGCCTCAACACTTCGCCGAGCCTGTTTTCGCTGCCGCTATCCTGCGCTTCCCCGATCACCACGAGAATCCGTCGCTGCGCCTGCGGCCTTTTTTCGAGCAGCGAAATGCCGCGCGACATCGCGTCGTACAAACGCGTCCCGGAAGTTCCCATCGTGAGATTCTTGATCGCGTCTTCGATATTGTCCGGATCGGTCGTGAATGTCTTGAGCAGGCTCACGTCGTCGTCGTAGCCCACGATGGCGACTTCGGACGTCTGCGCCATAACCGTTTCCGTGAAGACGAGCCCCGTCTGCTTCACCGCCGGAAACATCGGCTCGATGTGCGAGCTGGTCTCCACCGCAAGCACGATGGAAAGCGAATTCGCGCCGAGATCGAAGTGCTCGATTTTCTGCTCGACGCCATTATCGAAGATATGAAAGCTCTCTTTCGGCAGATCGAGAATCATTTCGCCGCTCGCGTTGCGCACGGTCACCGGAGCCGTCACTTCGTTCACGCGCACGCGGATCATGCGCTTCGCTTCTTCTGGCGTAGGAGGTTTCTCGGGGGAAATGCCAGGTCTCGCGTGGATCGGCCCGGGCGGAGCTTCCTGCGAGCGCACCGCGGGTGCGGACCCCAGCATCGCAGCGAACATCACGACGAAAGCAGCTATCCCCGCGGTTCTCGGCAAGCTCATAAACGTATCTTATCTGATTCACGATTCCGACCGTCGCGTTGCATTGCTTCCGGCCCGCCTGATGGAAATCACGCACTTCGCATTGCAGCGCGACCTCGCAAACAGTATTAAAATAGCCATTTGCGAATTCTCGCGAGCAAGTTCTAGCCGGTACTGAGGGGGAAATAGATGAAGCATTCCGGTCACCTGCGGTTGGCGAAGCTCGCCTATCAAGATCCCAAATTCATGGAAAGCCTGGGAGCGAGGCCACTGCGCATTCTGGCGGAGTATCTCGATCCTCTCGCCCGCCTGCGGCGCGAGAAAGTGGGCGACACGATCGTGATGTTCGGCTCCGCGCGCATCCATTCGCGCGAGCGCACGACAGAGGAACTAAAGGAACTCCTACACCGGGCGCGCGGCCGCCGTACCGCGGAATGGAAAGACCGAATTCGCCTCGCGAAGTCGCACGTAGAGATGTCGCGCTACTACGAGGAAGCGCGCGAACTTTCCCGCCGCATCACAAGCTGGTCGATGACTCTTGGCCTGCATCCGAAGCGATTCGTCATCTGCTCCGGCGGCGGGCCGGGCATCATGGAGGCCGCAAACCGCGGTGCAGCCGATGCAGGGGGTTCGTCGATCGGGCTCAGCATCCAGCTGCCGCACGAGCAGCGCCCCAATCCCTACATCACCGACGAACTGAATTTCTGTTTCCATTATTTTTTCATGCGCAAACTATGGTTCGCGCAGATGGCGAAAGCCCTGATCGTGTTTCCCGGTGGATTCGGAACGATGGACGAGCTGTGGGAAATGCTCACACTGCTGCAGACCAACAAGCTCTCCTCGCACCACATGATCCTGATCTACGGCAGAAAATACTGGGACAAGGTTCTCAACTGGCGCCACATGGTCCGCACCGGAACAATCAGCGAGCGCGAGTACAAGCTCCTGGAATTTTCCGACGACGTGGATGACGCGTTCGATCGCGTCCGAAAGCAAATGGAGGAACACCACCTGTCGCTCGACGAAGAGAGTTAGCGGCAGCAGATTCTTGCGGAGCAGGGAAGGAGCGGACGCCCCTTCCCCTTTATCGTTTGGAGAGAGAAAAAACCGAACACACCACTGCTCGCGCGGCGAACGAATCGAGGAAATGTGCTGCGCGATTCTTAGTTCTTCGAAACGGCAAGGTCGGCCTCGAACGTTGTCCCAAACATCGCTTCGAATCGCCGCTTTTCGTCCTTGTCATGGACCATAACGACTGGCGACACGCGCACCGACTGCTTGCACTCGCGGCACGTGGTCGCTTCGCCCTGCAGATCCTGAACGAATCCATCCGTGAAGTGATAAGCGGATCGCGGCCGGCGGGCGTTCTTTACGCCGTGGATGCCGCAGTGCGGACACGTGTATTCAACATGATCTTCGAGCGGATCGCGGTTCAGCGCGGCCCATCCCGTGTAGCGGACTCCAATCGTTTCCAGGGAATTCTTCATAATGGCTACCTCTTTCATCCCCAATCGGGGCTAGGAACATCAAATTAGACGTTCGACGGCTTGAATTCGATGCACCGCTTACGACAAAAGTCGTAACAGGCAGCGATTGAACAACTTAGAAGAAAACCAAGAATTCTCCCCCGTGTGCAGACGCCCGTCGGAGCGAATTTCTGGAACTGCGCTCCCCGCTCGGTGTCTATCTCTATAAGAGGTCGCGCGAACTCCCGCAGCACCTGAAAGTAGCTCAACCGGATCGTTGCGGAGGTGGGCGCCGTCCACCCGCTCATCTGGTACGGGCCGCAATTTTGTTTCGGCTCCCTGATTTGAAAGCGCTGTTTCGAATTGAGCGTGGAGGTGTGTCTATGAGCGAGCTTGGAGGTTTGTCTCAATGTTTAGTGGATAGCGATTCGGACGCGCGGTCGCGGTCGCGGCGGCTTCGCGGCAAGGCACTCGTGTTGTCGATTGTTTTCGAGGCTGCGCTCCTTGCCGCAATCATCCTGTGGCCGCTGTTTTCCCCAGGCGTGCTTGCCACGCAGTACATCGTCACGCCGACGCCGCCTTACTCGGGGGGCGGGGGTGCTGCAAATCACTCGCACGCTATGCGGCATCATTCACCGGCATCAGCCCTACTTCAAGTCTGCCGCGCCGTCTGCGCCCCCGTGATTCACCCGTCCGCGCCGCTGAGCAATTCGGAGCCGCCCGACATTGACCTGAATGAAAGTGAGAGCGCCGGGAACGGCGGCGGTCCTGGAAATCTGGGCGTGGGGCCCGGTGTTCCAGGTGGCCTTGGCGATCGGACCGTTGTCCCCGAGCCGCCGCACGCGGAAGAGCCGCAAGCGCGGCCAACGCGGTTGAGCGAAGGCGTGATGGCCGCGTTGCTCGTCCATCGCGTTGACCCCTCGTATCCGCGGGTTGCAAGAGCGATGCATCTATCGGGCGTGGTGCATTTGCACGCGATCATCGGGAAAGACGGTGCAGTGCGGGAGCTCGCGGCCGTCGACGGGAACCCGATTCTGGCGAACGCTGCAAAGGCGGCGGTGCAGAATTGGCGCTACCGGCCGACGATGCTGAGTGGAGAAGCAGTGGAAGTGGAGACGTACATCACTGTGAATTTCGTGCTGAACTGAGGATTCACATCCGCGGAACGAAAAAGAACGCAAGGGCGCCACGAAAATCTCGCAGCGCCCTCACATTCCAAAGGGAGCTAGAACTGGATCACAATACCCGTCGAGAGCCGCCCGTTGTTTTGATCGCGGCCGAAGAGGCTGGTGCGAATCCAATCGCCTTGAATTACGCGCCAATAGATCGGCCCGGTGAGTTTTGCGTCGATGCCGCCGCCAACCGCAGCCGCGAATGATGTGTCGCCGCCCACACCGTTCACATGCTCATGCGCGCCGCCGAAAAGAACGTGGGCGAATGGCGAGACCCGCGCTGGAAATGAAACCTGCGGGCCAAACATGAAGGTGTGAAATTGAGTGTCGAAGCCGCTGGGCGAGCCGTAGTGCCCGTCGAAGTCCGCGACTGCGCCAAGCCAGCCAGTGAATTTATATTGTCCCGACAATTCCCATCCGTTCAGGTTGCCGCCGGGACTGTTGTCGTTGTGCATGTAGGAGTACCCGCCGAATACCTCTGCCTTGTCCTGCGCGTGCGCCGTGAAAGAAACGAAGAATAGCAGGCCCAGCAATAACGACAGTTTTCGCACCATGAAGAATCTCCTCCTGGGAGTATTTGGATTGAGCCCCGCCGCGCGCCATGCGGCGACGAGGTCGTATTCTTTACCACCTACTGCTGATTCGCTCTTGCCTCCCCGGGAGAGAGGCTCGAGCAGCTCACTTTAGCTGCAGAATTATTGGATGCAAGTTCGCGCGAAAGGGTTACGGACAAGCCTGTATTTACAGAAGGGATTCTCCTGTACCACGCGCGATGATTTCGCGGGTAGCGTCGCGGAGGCGAACGATTTCTTGCCAGTCATTTCCGGCGGATGGATCGGGGGTGATGAGCGGGCCGAAGGTGACAGTGACGCGGCCGGGGCGGGGCAGACGCGTCTTGTCGCGCAAAATCTGCCGCGCGCCGCGGACGGCCACGGGACAAATCGGGCGCATCATGTCGACGGCTGCTTTGAACGCTCCGAGCTGAAACGGACGGATGCCGGCGATTGAGGTGAAAGTTCCTTCGGGATACACCGCGACGGATTCTCCGCGTCCCAGCGCGTCTTCCACGTCCTCCGCCTGTCGAATGCGGGCCTGCGGATCGCTGCGGTCGAAAGCGAGTTGGCCGGAACGTCGAATAATTTTGCCGATCAGCGGCATGTTGAGCGCGTCACCTTTCGCGACAAAGCGAACGCCGGCTGGAAGCGACGCGAGAGTCACGAAGATGTCGACGTAGCTCGAATGGTTCGGCGCAAAAATCCACGGGCCGGATTTCGCGAGGCCGCTGAGAATTTCGCCGCCCTCGATTTTTACCGGGATTGCCGCGGCCAGAAGGATGAGCCGCGATCCCGAGCGCGCAATTCGCGCGGCCCGGTCGCGATTCCACGTGAGCGAAACGCCGATCCAGAGTCCGGCGACAATGAGCGCAAACGTCGCGAGCGCGTAGACTCCATAGACGCATTCGAGGCCGCGCTTCGCTCCGCTTTTCGACAACGCCCACGCCCTCGGAACGGCGCTGCGAGCCGCGAGTTTACCCACCTGCAGCCATACGGCTTGTTGTTTTTTGCCGAGCTTGCCTTCGAGATACAGGCGGCGCGTTTCGCTGCGGCGTAGTTTTCCGCTGGAGGTTTTCGGAATCGATTGCGGCCGAAGCAGCTCAACCGTGTCCGGCGGCATGCCCATCGCTTCGTCCACGGCCCGCACGATTTCGCTGGCGATGCGTTTCTCGTTCGCCATGTCACGAACTTCGGCCGTGATGATTAGACGCTCGGTTCCCGTGCGCGCATCGGGAGCGCCGAACGCCACCACGCAACCCGTGCGCACTCCCGCCACTCGTCCCGCAATATCCTCGACCTCGTGGGGATATATATTGCGTCCGGCTTTGATGATGACGTCTTTCGCGCGTCCAGTGATGTAGATCTCGCCGTCGGCCCAGTAGGCCAGGTCGCCCGAATCGAGCCAGCCGTCTTCGTGGATCAACTCGCGCGTGGCGGCGGGATTCCGGAAGTAGCCGCTGGTCGAGGAAGGACCGCGGAATTGGAGCTGGCCCTCGGCGCGCTCTTCGAGTACGCGCTCGTTTTCGTCGTTGCTCACGATGCGAACTTCGACGCCCGGCATCGGCTTGCCGGCGCCGACGAATTCGAGCGGGGCCGGATCGTTTGCCGCCATGTGCGCCTTCGCCGGAATCGCGCGGCCATCGGATTCCAGGGTGGCGCGCTCGATGCGGTCCACTTTGAATCCGGAGCCGAGCGGTGGCGCGGAAACGCCGAGGCACGCTTCCGCTAGGCCGTAGACGGGCATCAGGGATTCGCGGCGAAAGCCGTATTTTGTGAAACGTGCGGCGAATCGTTCGAGAGTGGCAGCGGCGACAGGCTCCGCGCCGTTCGTCGCAGCGCGCCAGCAACTAAGATCGAGCCCCTCGATGTCTTTGTCCGCGATTTTTCGCACGCACAGCTCGTACGCGAAATTGGGGGCAGGGCTGATCGTTCCGCGATGATTATGAATGGCCCAGAGCCAGCGGTCGGGGCGGCTGAGGAACGCCAGCGGCGACATCACGACGAGCGGAATGCCCGTGAATATTGGTACGAACCATGCGCCGATCAATCCCATATCGTGATAGAGCGGCAGCCAGCTGACGGCCACGTCGTCCGGCTGAATGTTGATGCCGCCGACGATGGATCGAATATTCGCGAGGAGGTTTGCGTGCGTGAGGATGACGCCTTTGGGATCGCCCGTTGAGCCGGAGGTGTACTGGAGGAAGGCGATGTCTTCGCCGCGAGCGCGGTGCGAGAGGTGTTCGACGGGGCGCCATTCGGCAGTCGGCGATGTCGGCGGCGCCGGTTCACTCGCGAGTTTTTGCGCATTTAAGACTTCGCGAAGCGACGGCACGCGGGGCTGAAGGATGCGAGCAAGGGATTCGGCCTGGCGCCAGGTGACCAGAAATTGCGCTTCAGCGTTGCGCAGGATATTCGATTGTCGCGCGGCGTATTCGGCGATGCGGTCGGCGCGAAACGGCGGGTAGATTGGGACGGGAATCCCGCCTGCGAGGAGGATGCCCGTGAAGGTGGAGAAAAATTCGGCGCAAGTGGGGAGCATGATCGCGACGGTCTGGCCGGGCTCGAGGCCGCGGCGGCGGAGTTCGCCAGCGACGGCGGACGAGCGTTCGTAGAGTTCGCCGAAGGTTATCGTGCGGGGCGTGCCGTTCTCTTCGTATATCACGATGTGCGCGCGGCCTGGCTCGGCGCGCCCTCGGAGCCGGATGATTTCGGTGAGCGTTTCAGCTTTTCGGATTTGATCTTCGAGGTCCGGAGGTGTTGCGTGCTGAAGCGCCGGCGACGCTGGAATTGGCGCGGCCGTTGCTGCCGCGTTCACTCCGGCGGACGCGACTGCGGTCGAGCCGCTTGCGTGCCCGGCAGGGTTCTCGCGCAAGATGGCGTCTATCAAGTCCTGAACCGTGTCGGCTTCGGCGACGACGCGATCTGGAAGGCGCACGCCGCAGGTATTGCCGAGGCGCAGCATGAGTTCGACGCGCTCGAGAC